>NZ_JAUTBF010000001.1:3067635-3735270 GCF_030818955.1 Microbacterium trichothecenolyticum
GGGATGCGTCGACGCTGTCATTCATGTTCGTGATAGTTAGCATAGCTCATTAGCGTTGCTAACAAAAGACGGCGAGGGTGGAACGTCGCCACGAACGCCTTATGCACACGGGAGAGGCCCGTGTAAAGCCCCCCTTTCCCGGCCGGTCCGATGCGTAACCTGGCCGCGACGTGTCGTTCGACGGGCGCCCACGTCGTTTCTCGCCGCCCGTTCCCCTGCCGTGGACGATCACGTCGGTGATCAACGAGTCAGCCGGGAGGCGAAACGTGTCGCCACATCCCTCGCCGTCGTCGTCGATCTTCCTGGTCGGCGCGTCCGGTCTCGTGCTGGCCGGCGGAGTGTTGTTCGCCGTCCACCTCTCGCAGAACCCGCCCGCGGCCTGCGCGCACGTGGTGGTGGCCGGTCTCTGCCTCGTATCCGCCTCGCTCTACGCGGTGGTCTGGGGTGCCCTCCGTCTCCGGCGCCCACCGCGTCCCCCACGGGGCCCGAACCGCGACGAGTCGCACGCTGCGCCGAACGCCTCGAGCGCCGCTGTGCGGCCGGTCGATACGCTGCAGGTCGCCTCTCGACACCGCGGCTGGTGACCCCGAAGAGCCCCCTGCCTAGACTCGGCCCATGCCCGAGTTCGTCGACGCCTACGGGATCACGATCGTCTACGACGCGTACGAGGCCGAACGCCCCCGGGCGGTCGTGCACCTGCTGCACGGTGTCGGCGAGCACGCGGGGCGGTACGCCGCCCTTGTCGCCGCACTCGTGGCTGAGGGGTACACCGTCTACGCCGACGATCATCGCGGTCACGGGCGCACGGGCCTCGGTCAGTGGGGTGGCGATCACGGCAAGCTGGGCCGTCTCGGCCCCGGCGGCCTGGGTGCGGCGCGCGACGCCGTCTGGACCCTTTGCCAGCGCATCCGCGAGCAGCACCCCGATCTTCCGCTCGTGCTCCTCGGACACTCGTGGGGGTCGTTCCTCGCGCAGATGCTGCTGAACCGGCATCCGGATTCCTTCGACGCGGTCGTACTGAGCGGATCGGCCCTGCGCTGGCCCGGTTCGCTGAACGCGGGCGATCTCAACGCCCCGTGGAAGCACCTGCGGGGTTCGGGCATGGAGTGGCTCTCGAGCGATGAGCAGATCGGACGCGACTTCGTCGCCGACCCGCTCACGACGTCGGTGCCGCTGCGCACGCTGTTCGGCCCGGTCGAGGCGGCGAAGCTGTTCGGGCGCCCCCGGCGCGATCTCGGTCGCGACGTTCCCCTCCTCCTCCTGGTGGGGCGCGACGACACCGTCGGAGGTCCGCGAAGCGTTCACCGTCTCGCTGACGCCTACCGGCAGCGCTCCGGGCTGACCGACGTGACGACCCTGGTGTATCCGGGTGCCCGCCACGAGATCTTCGCCGAGGCGTGCCAGGCCGAGGTCCGCGCCGATCTGCTCGCCTGGCTCGACGCGCGGCTGCCCGCGCGTCTCTGACGCGGCGCGCTCATCGCACCGGAGGGGCGCGGTCCCTCGCCGTGGCCGCCGCGTCGCGCGGGGGTCAGCCCGCGGCATCCGTCGCCCGCGCCGCCACGATCTGCAACGCTCGCAGCACGCGGCGGACCGCGGCGTAGGCCAGGGCATCGGGGCGCGCGAGGGCATCGACGTGTCGTACGAGCGTCAGATCGGACAGTGGGCGCAGCACGAGGCCGTCGACGGCGAGCGGGATCGCGGTCGTTCGCGGCATGACGGCGATCGCGGCTCCCGCGCGCACGACCTCGGCGGTGACCGAGAACTCGTTGATGCGGTGGGCGATCTCGAGCGGGCGTCCGACGTGCGCGGCCAGGTGGTCGAGCACGCCCGCGAGCGGGAAACCCGGGTGCACCGACACCCACCGCTCCTCGGCGAGGTCGCGGGCGACGAGCCGCTCCCGCGCTGCTAGCGGGTGCGCCGCGGGCAGCGCGATGTCGAGGGGCTCGGTCAGCAGTTCGGTGGCCACCACGCGTCCGCGCGGCCAGGGGGCGTCGTGGGCGAGCCGGTGGGCGACGACGAGGTCGTGATCGGCCGTCAACCCGGGAAAGTCGCGGTGCGCGACGTCGGCATCGGCGAGGTGCAGGGGAGGGATGCCGTCGAGCTCGCGCAGCAGCGGACCGAACAGCGCGAGCCCGGCGCTGTGGAATGCCGAGACCCGTACCGGCCGATCGGTGTCGTCGAGGAACGCGCCCACCGCCTCGCGTGCGGCGGTCAACGCCTCGTCGACCCGGGTGCCCGCCGCGGCCAGCGCCTCGCCCGCGGGAGTCAGGACGAGCACCCGCCCCCGTCGTGTCGTGAGGGGCACGGGCACGCGTGCCTGAAGGCTGGCGATCTGCTGCGACACCGCCGACGGCGAGACGCGCAGGGCCTGGGCGACGGCGGCCACGCTCCCGCGGTCGGCGAGCTCGCGGAGCAGGCGGAGGTGTGCGGCATCCATAAGTGTGAACTTACGTCACGATGAAGAACCTCGCGCTTGTTCTTCCGGTTTGCGCGCACGAGGCTGGGTCCATGACCCGCCGCGCCTCCGAGATCCTCGTCGATGGTCTGCTCGTGGCGGTGGCCGCGGTGTGGGGTGCGAGCTTCCTCGCCGCCAAAGAGCTCACGGGCGAGGTGGGGGTCGCGCCCGCCGTGGCCCTGCGTTTCCTCGTCGCCGCGACCGCACTCGGGCTCGTCTGCCTCGTGCGTCGCGAACGGATGCCGCGCGGCCGAGGCCTCGCGATCGCCGCGCTGCTCGGCTGTTCGCAGGCCGCCATCATCGGGCTCGAGACCGCGGGAGTGCACCTGACCTCCGCGACCAACGCGGGACTGCTCATCAGCCTGGCGCTGATCTTCACGCCCCTGCTCGAGAGCATCGCGTCGCGGACGTGGCTGCCGCGGTCCTACTTCGTGGCCGCCGTGGCCGCGGTCGTCGGTGTGGCGCTGCTGGTGTCGGGCGGCGGGTTCCGCCTGCCGACCATCGGCGACGCCCTGGTCATCGCTGCCGCCGCGGTGCGCGCCGTGCACGTGACGGCGAGCGCGCGGCTCACCCGCGGGCGGCATGACAGCACGTTCGCGGTGGTGCTCGTGCAGCTCGCCGTGTGCGCGGCCACGTCGGCGGCGGTGGCCGGTGCCGACCTCCCCGTCGCCGTCGGCCGGCTCACGGCATCCGGATGGGTGAACGTGCTGTTTCTCGGACTGATGTGCTCGGTGTTCGCGTTCGTCGTGCAGTTGTGGGCGATTCGCCGCACCTCGGCGACGCGCGCGAGCATCCTCATGGGCACCGAGCCGGTGTGGGCCGTCGTCGTGGGCGTGGTCATCGGCGGCGACGTTCTCGGCGCGCCGGGCGTTGTGGGTGCCGCTCTCATCGTGGCCGCGTCGTATGCCGGCCAGGCCATCGAGCGCCGTCACCGTCGTGCGCTCGCGGCTCGCGACGCCGGGCAGTCGTCCGACTCCGTGCTGGTCGCCGCGCCACCGCCGTAGGCTGGGGGGATGCACGGCGAGTACAAGGTCCCCGGCGGGAAGCTGGTCGTCGTCGACCTCGAAGAGCGCGAGGGGCGCATCCACGGCTTCCACCTGGCCGGCGACTTCTTCCTCGAGCCCGACGACGCCCTCGACGACATCGACGCGGCCGTGAACGGGCTGCCCGTCGAATCCGACGTCCCCACGATCGCCGCGGCCATCCGTGCCGCCCTCCCCGAGGGAGCGCAGCTGCTCGGCTTCACGCCCGAGTCGGTCGCCACCGCCATCCGTCGCGCTCTCGTGACGGCCCCGGGCTGGGCCGACTTCGAGTGGGAGGTCGTGCACGACGCTCCCGTCTCGCCGCGCATGAACCTCGCCCTCGACGAGGTGCTCACCGCGCGCGTCGGTGCGGGGCTCCGAAAGCCCACGTTGCGCCTGTGGGAGTGGAACGAGAGCGCCGTCGTCATCGGCTCGTTCCAGTCCCTGCGCAACGAGGTCGATCCCGAGGGAGCCGCCAGGCACGGGTTCGACGTCGTGCGCCGCATCTCGGGCGGCGGAGCCATGCTCATGGCCGCGAACTCCATCGTCACCTACTCGCTGTACGTGCCGGCGGCGCTCGTGGCGGGCATGACGTTCGCCGACTCCTACGCGTTCCTCGACGACTGGGTGCTGCAGGCGCTGCGCTCGCTCGGAATCGATGCCGTGTACCAACCGCTCAACGACATCGCAGGGCCCCACGGCAAGATCGGCGGAGCCGCCCAGAAGCGTCTCGCCAACGGCGGGGTGCTGCACCACGCGACCCTCAGCTACGACATGGACGCTCAGGTGCTCACCGAGGTCCTCCGCATCGGCCGCGAGAAGCTCAGCGACAAGGGCACCGTCTCGGCGGCCAAGCGGGTCGACCCGCTGCGGAGTCAGACCGGCTTGCCGCGTGACCAGGTGATCGACCGTTTCATTCAGACCTTCACGACCCTCTACGGGGCCACGCCCGGACATATCACCGAACAGGAATATGCCGAGGCCGAGGCCCTCGTCGAGACCAAGTTCGCCACCGATGCGTGGCTGCAGCGCGTCCCGTGAGCGCTGAGACCCTCGCCGGCGTGCTCGACCAGGGCAGCGTCGAGATCCACCACGCCGACAACATGTCGGTCACCCCGGCCTTCCCGGACGGGTCCTTCGCACTCGTCTACCTCGACCCGCCGTTCAACACCGGCCGCACGCGCTCCAAGGCGGTGGAGTCGGCGACGTGGACGGCGCCCGCCGATGAGACCCCGGATGCCGTGGATGCCGAGGCGCTGGCATCCGTGCCCGTCGTCGAAACGCCCGTCGTGGAGTCCCCTGCCGCGCTCGCGCACGATCCGTCGATGCTCGTGTTCCCCGACGATGAGCCCGACACCGCGCCCGAGCCCGCGCCGGTGGTGCAGCGCGGGTTCCACGGGCGCGAATACTCGCGGCTGCGAGGTGACCTGCGCACCTACGACGACCGGTTCGACGACTACTGGGGCTTCCTCGAGCCCCGTCTCATCGAGGCATGGCGGCTCCTGGCCGACGACGGCACGCTGTATCTGCATCTCGACTACCGCGAGGTGCACTACGCCAAGGTCATGTGCGACGCGCTGTTCGGGCGCGACAAGTTCTTGAACGAGCTGATCTGGGCGTACGACTACGGCGCGAAGACCAAGCGCCGCTGGCCCACCAAGCACGAGACGATCCTCGTGTACGTGAAGAACCCGTCGACGTACTTCTTCGATTCCGACGCCGTCGACCGCGAGCCGTACATGGCGCCGGGGCTGGTGACGGCCGAGAAGGCGGCGCGCGGCAAGATGCCCACCGACGTCTGGTGGCACACGATCGTGCCGACCACGGGCCGCGAGAAGACCGGCTATCCGACGCAGAAGCCCGAAGGTGTGCTGCGGCGCATGGTGCAGGCGTCGAGTCGGCCCGGTGATCGCGTGCTCGACATGTTCGCGGGCAGTGGCACGCTCGGTGCGGTCGCCGCCCCGCTGGGCCGGCACAGCGTGCTGATCGACGACAACGCGGATGCCGTGGCCGTGATGCACAAGCGTCTGGAGGCGTTCGCGCGTTGAGGCGGTGCCTGGTTTGGGGCGCGTTCCGGCGTTTGGGGCGCGCTTTTTCGCGCCCCGAACGGAACCTCGCGCCCCAAATCGGGAGACGGGGCGCCGCGGGTTCGGTCTCGCCGATGCGGGGGGCGGGGCCTCTTCAGGCGCTGAGTCCAGGTGTCCGCTGCCGGGCGTCGTCGCACGCATAAACGCGTTTGGCGCGCGGAAACGCGGGGACAGCGCGTTTATGCATGCGGGAAGCGTTTATGCCGGCGAATTCGCCCGCCCATATCCCGCGTCCCGCATCGCCGCACCGCGCCGCGCCGCACCGCCGCGCCCGCGCCGCGCCCCACCGCCCCGTCACGCGTCGCGCCGCGCGCCCTCCGACGGTGCCACCGTGAAGACGTTCGGGGTGCGGAACCGGGATGCCGCGAACGCGGCGCGCACGGCGTCGGTCGCCGTGGGCACGAGGTCGGTGGGGATCAGCGCGATCGCCGCTCCGCCGAACCCGCCGCCCGTCATGCGTGCGCCGAGCGCGCCCGCGGCGAGCGTCGTCTCGACGGCGAGATCGAGCTCGGGGACCGAGATCTCGAAGTCGTCGCGCATCGAGGCGTGCGAGGCGACGAGAAGGTCGCCGATGGCGCGCGGCCCGTCGGCCTCGAGGGCGGCCACCGTGTCGAGCACGCGCTGGTTCTCGGTCACGACGTGGCGCACGCGGCGGAAGGTCACGTCATCCAGGATCTCTTCGGCGCGCGCGAGGTCGTCGACCGTGAGGTCGCGCAGCGACGGCACGCCGAAGGCGGCGGCCCCCCGCTCGCACGCCTCGCGCCGCTCGCGATACCCACCGGTCGAGTGCGCGTGCTCGACGAGCGTGTCGACGACGAGGATCGCCAGGCCCGCAGGCGTGAAGCCCAGGGTGACCGGTCGCGTCTCGAGCGTGCGGCAGTCGAGGAAGGTCGCAGCGTCCGCGACGCCCAGCATCGACGCCATCTGGTCCATGATCCCGGTCGGTGCACCCACGGCGTCGTTCTCGGCGATCCGGCCGACGCGGGCCAGGGCGATCTTGTCGAGGCCGGCGTTCCACACGTCGTTGAGGGCGGATGCCACGGCTCCCTCGATCGCGGCGGACGACGACAGCCCTGCCCCCACCGGGACCTCCGACGCCAGGGCGATGTCGACGCCGCGAGGCGTGGCATCCGGAGCCTCCCGGAGGAGGGCCCAGGCGACTCCGAGCGGGTATCCCGCCCAGTCGAGGCCTTCGGCCGCGATGCGGGCGTCGAGCTCGGCGAGCGGCACCTCGACCGCGTCGGGGGCGAAGGTCGAGCGCACGCGGATGACGTCGTCGGAGCGGACGGCGACGGCGGCGGCGGTGCGCTGCGCGATCGCGAAGGGGAACACGAACCCTTCGTTGTAGTCGGTGTGCTCGCCGATGAGGTTGGCGCGACCCGGGGCCGACCACACCCCCACGGCGGGAGCGGCGAGCAGGGCGCGGGCGTCGTCGACGGCGGTCATGCCGTCACCTCCGGAACGGTGTCGAGGGCGGCGCGCAGGCGCTCGGCCTGCGACTCGGGGGTCACGTCGCCGATCCAGGCGCCCATGGCGGCCTCGCTTCCGGCGAGGTACTTGAGCTTGTCGGCGGCACGACGGGGCGAGGTGATCTGCAGATTCAGGCGCACGGCATCCCGAGCGCGATCGACCGGGGCCTGATGCCACGCCGCGATATAGGGGGTGGGGGTGTCATACAGTGCGTCGATGCCGCGCAGCAGCCGCAGGTAGAACGGCGCGAGCTCGTCGCGCTCGGCGTCGGTCGTCTCGGGCGAGGTCGGCGACGTGACGGTGGGGCAGCACGTGCACCTCGACGGGCCAGCGCGCAGCGAACGGCACGAAGGCCGTCCAGTGCTCGCCGCGGAGCACCACGCGCTCACCGGCCGACTCGAATGCCAGGATGCGGGCGAACAGGTCGTTCGAGGTGCGCGAGATCGTGTCGAGCAGGCGGTGCGTGCGCGGGGTCACGTACGGGTAGGCGTAGATCTGGCCGTGCGGGTGAGGGAGAGTGACGCCGATCTCCTGCCCGCGGTTCTCGAACGGGAACACCTGACGGATGCCGGGCAGAGCCGACAGCGCCGCCGTGCGATCGGCCCACGCTTCGATGACGGTGCGTGCGCGGGTGCGGGAGAGCGACCCGAACGACCCCTCGTGCGCCGGGCTGAAGCACACGACCTCGCAGCGCCCGACGGAGGTGCGGGTGCGACCGAGGCCGAGGTGCTCGAGGTCGTCGTCGCTCTGCGGAGGGTCGACGGCGGCGGGGGCGTCGGAGGTCGCGACGTCGAGGGCCGGACCGAACGACGGCGACTTGTTCTCGAAGACCGCGACGTCGTACAGGGACGGGATCTCCGACGGATTCGTCGGCGTCTGCGGCGACAGCGGGTCGAGGTGCGCGGGAGGAAGGAACGCACGGTTCTGACGATTGGATGCCACGGTGATCCAGTCGCCGGTCAGCACGTCCTGCCGCATCGTCGCGGTCGTCGGGCGCGGGTCGAGGGTGCGGGCGTCGACGGCCCGTTCGGCGCCGAGCGCGGTGCCCGGGTCGTCGAAGTAGATGAGCTCGCGGCCGTCGGCGAGGCGCGTCGGCCGCTTGACGACACCGGCTCCCAGGGGCTCGGCGGTGAGGCTGTCCGTGTTCACGATAACACGCTAGCGGGCGCCCGTGATATCGTCAACACGAGGAGCAATATGCGTGTATCGATGGCCGACGTGGCCGAGCGGGCCGGAGTGTCGGCGCAGACGGTGTCGCGCGTGGCGAACGGCAGCCCGCGGGTCGACCCCGGCACCCGGGCTCGCGTCGAGCAGGCGATGGCCGACCTCGGCTACCGCATGCACCGCGCCGCGCGCGCCCTGCGTACCGGGCAGACCTCCACCATCGGTCTCGTCGTGTCGACCCTCGCCTCGGTCGGCAACTCCCGCATGCTGCAGGCCATCTCCGAGGCCGCCGCTGCGGGCGACTACGCGTTGGCGGTCGTGACGGTGGGCGAGCGCGGCATCCGCGACGCCTTCGCGCGCCTGCGCTCCCAGGGAGTCGACGGTGCCGTAGTCCTGAACGAGGCCACCGAGCTCGCGCGCGATGTCGCGCCCCCCGCCGATCTGCACCTCGTGGTCGTCGACTCCCGCCCCGATGCGCGCTTCTCGATCGTCCAGACCGATCACGCCGGCGGAGCTCGAGCGGCGACGGCGCACCTGCTGTCGCTCGGTCACGAACACGTCCACCACCTGGCGGGCCCCGTGGGCTCTTTCGCCGCGGCCGAACGCGAGCGCGGCTGGCGAGAGGCTCTCGCCGACGCCGGGATCGAGGCGCCCGCACCCGTTCGCGGCGACTGGACCTCGGCATCCGGCCACCGTGCCGCGGACGCTCTGCAGAGCGCGTCCGCTGTCTTCGTCGCGAACGATCAGATGGCCCTCGGTGCCCTGCGTGCCTTCGCCGACGCGGGGCGCCGTATCCCCGAAGACGTCGCCGTGGTGGGTTTCGACGACATCGTGGATGCCGCCGAGTACCGCCCGCCGCTGACGACCGTGCGGCAGGACTTCGATGTGCTCGGTGCACGCGCGGTCGCGGCCCTCATCTCCGCGATCGAGGGCAACGCCCCGTCCGTCGAGGCGGTGCCGACCCGTCTCGTCGTCCGTGCGAGCAGCGTCCCGAGCTGACGCCCCTGTCGGCGAGCCGTTCCGTCCGCTCCGCGAGGCAGGGGGCGCCGGAGTGCATCGCTGCGACGCGGCTACGTGCCGAGAGTGTGGTCCGCGGCTTCCGGCAGATGCGCGGGCAGGTCGAGCGCCACCGTCGTTCGTGCCCCGGGGACGCTGTCGATGCGCACGGTGCCGCCGTGGGCGACGGCGATCGCGCGCACGGTGGTCAGACCGAGCCCGAATCCCTGGATCTGCCGGGAGCGCGCGGACGGCCCGCGATAGAACCGGTCGAAGGCGCGACGTTGCTCGGCCTTGTCGAGCCCGGGTCCTCCGTCGGTGACCGAGATCTGGGCCCGTCCGTCGTGCACGCCGGAGACGAGGGTGATGGGGGCGCACGGGATGCCGAACTTCACCGCGTTCGTGAGCAGTTCGGTGACGGCGACCAGCAACTGCGAACGATCGACGAACGCCGGCGGTGACGGAGCGGACACCGTCTCGATGGTGTGGCCGTGCGTCGCGGCGAGGGAGGCGACGGCATCGACCGCGGTGCGGACGAGATCGTCGAGGTCGACGGCATCCCGCTGCACCGTCTTCTCGCTCTCGCCGGCGGCGAAGAGATCACGGAAGCGTCGGGCGAGATCGTCGGCTCGACGGGTCGCGATGTCGATGTACTGCCGCAGCTTGTCGTCCCCGGGGGCGATCGCGTCCTCGATCAACTCCAGGAAGCCCGTGACGCTCGTGAGGGGCGTGCGCAGTTCATGCGAGACGGTGCGCAGGAACTGCTCGCGCACCTCGATCGCCTCGGCGAGCTCGGTGACGTCGTGGATGACGATGACGGTTCCGAGTATGTCGCCCTCGCTGCGACGGACCCGGCTCGAGGAGGCGAGCACCGCGACCTGCGACTCCGCCGGTCCCCACCACTGGAACTGATCGCTCACGGTTTCGCCCGCGAGGGCGCGGGGGATGACCTGGTCGTCGTGGGGGACGGTGCTCGTCCGGTCCGTGCGGAGCACCTCTTCTCCGGCGTAGGGCTGCGCGTCCAGGCGGAAACCGCCGAGCTCCGCGAAGCGGTGCGCGCGGGAGTTGGCGATGCGCAGTCGCCCCGCCGCATCGTAGAAGGCCACCCCGGCGCTCACGGTGTTCACGATGCCCAGCGCCAGGGACTCGGCATCCCGGGCCTCCGCGAGGGCGTCGGCCTGTGCGCGGTTGGCCTGCGACAGGTGCAGGGACTTCAGCCGCAGATTGCTGGCCGCGAGGAAGACGACGACGGCGACGCCCACGATGACCGTGGGCAGGACGAACACGTTGGCCCACTCGAGCGCGGTCGCCGGCCACGCTCCGGCGTAGGCGAAACGGAAGGAGGTGATGAACACCGCCCCGAAGACCGCCACCACCATGCCGTACCAGCGGAATCGGTACGAGAGCCACAGAACCGGGAAGATCGCGAGGATCGCCACGGCGGGGACGAACGGCAGGAGTGCTGCGCGTAGCAGTGCCACCGCGAGCAGGTCGAGGATCGCGACGCTCATGGTCCACGGCAACGGAAGGCGCTCCCACGGCACCAGGAGGGCGGCGAGCGTGGCGATCACGGTGAGGAGAAGCCCGGCCGTGACGATTCCGAACGACAGCGTCGACGGTTCGGCGAGACCGACGACCCCCACGACGAAAAGGACGGCCAGAAGAAAGGGGAGCTGCGCTCTCGCGAAGACGCGTATGCGTCCGCGTGCGTTCGCCCTTGTTTCGAACAGCGGCACCGCTGATCCCTTTCTTGGTCTTTCCTGCGCCCTTCGATTCGCGCTCTCCGAAAATACTGCGGAATGCGGCCGGTGAGACGAATTCGCGGCCTTTCTTCGCTTACACGTCAGCAGGCGGATCAGATGAGAGCAGGCCGACCCCCGAAGGGATCGGCCTGCTCTCCTCTGATCCGGAGTCGCCTACTCCTCGAGCTGTCCCAGCGAGGGCGCGGCCACGAAGCGGGCGACCGCGGCGACCGCGTGCTCCAGCTCGAGGACGACGATCTCGTTGGCGCCCGCGCGCGTGGCGGGCGCGGGTACGTAGAGCGTGTTCTGCGGCACGTTGTTCCAGTACCGGCCCAGGAAGAAGCCGTTCACGAAAGCGAAGCCTTTGCCCCAGGAGGAGGTGTCGAGGAACAGATCGACCGGGGCGTCGAGGGAAAACGATCCCCGCAGCAGTGCGCGACCGGTTGCTCCCTCGCCGACGCCGACGGCGGAGGCGAGGTCGATCGCGGTCGCCGACCAGCCCGTGAGCGGTTCCCCGTTCAGGGTCACCTCGCCGATGAGGCCCTTCGCCTCGCCGAGGCGGTCCGCGTAGTTGACCCGTCCCTGGTCCTCCACGAGCACCGTCAGCCGCGCACCCGAGGGGATGCTCAGGGCACGTTCGTGAAGAGTCCGCGACAGACGACCCACCGGTGCGCCGTCGACGTGGACCCAGGCCAGGTCGCGCACCTCGCCGAAGACGAGGGCGGCGCGGCCCTCGAAGGCCGGCAGCTCCACGTCATAGCGCACGAGGGCGCCGAGGTGTCCGAGATCCTCGAAGGTCGACGGATCATCGGTGACGGCGGAGGCGGTGGATGCCGGCATCCATTCGCCCTCGCCCGTCAGGGCCACCTCGAACGCCGGCGCGGAGGGGCGCGGCGTGGGAACCAGCTCGGGAACCGCGGTGTACTTCGCGATCACGTCGCGGAACGCGTGGAACTTCGCCGTCGGGTGCCCGCACTCGTCGATGGGCGCGTCGTAGTCGTAAGACGTGACGATCGGGTCGAACCGGCCCTTGTCGTTCGCGCCGTTGGTCGTGCCGAAGTTCGTGCCGCCGTGGACCATGTAGATGTTCACCGACGCCCCGGCCGCGAGCAGCACGTCGAGATCATGCGCGGAGGCGGCGGGGTCGGTCGTGTGGTGGATGCTGCCCCACCAGTCGAACCAGCCGTCCCAGAACTCGCTGCACATGAGCGGGCCCGTGGGCTGGTGCTCGCGGAGGGTCGCGAGGCGCTCCTCCGAACGGGAGCCGAACGAGCCGGTGAGGTGCAGCTCGGGCAGGCTCCCCGCCTCGAGCATCCACGGCATGGGTTGGTCGACGGTGGTCAGCGGCACCGTGATGCCGGCATCCTTCGTCACCCGCACGAGCTCGCGCAGATACTCCTTGTCGGAGCCGTAGGCGCCGTACTCGTTCTCGATCTGCACGAGCACGACGTTGCCCCCGCGATCGATCTGCCGCGGCGCGACGATCTCGTACACGCGCCGCAGGTACTCCGACACGGCCGCGACGAACTGCGGCTCCGAGCGACGGATGCCGATGCCCGGCGTCGAGGTCAGCCACACGGGCAGCCCGCCGTTGTGCCACTCCGCGCAGATGTAGGGCCCCGGGCGCACGATCGCGTGCAGTCCCTCGTCGGCGATCAGGTCGAGGAAGCGTCCGAGGTCGTTCCAGCCCGTGGCATCCCACTCGCCCTTCACCGGTTCGTGGGCGTTCCACGCGACGTAGGTCTCGATGGTGTTCAGGCCCATCGCCTTGGCCGTGCGGATGCGGTCGGCCCAGTGCTCGGGGTGGATGCGGAAGTAGTGCAGCGTTCCCGAGATGACCTGGTATGGCTGGTCGTCGAGGAGGAAGTCGGTCTCGCCGATGGAGAAAGTGCTCACGGTGTCTTTCGAGGTCAGGCCAGCCGCGCGCGCACGCGCGCCCAGGCCAAGGCGGGGAGGGTGAGACGCAGGATGCCGTCGTCGCCGACGTGGACGTCGAGGGTCGCGGGGGCGACGGGCTCGGCGTCGGCGGAGTTGGTGGTGTGGCGGTCACCGCCCGCGGGAACGGTGATGACCACGGCCTCGACGTCGGTCACCGCGCCGAGATCGAGCTCGACCTCGGTGGCGGCGTCGAGCTCGCGGTGCGCGAGGAACACCGACACGGCGTCGCCGTCGACGGTGGCGACCGTGTCGACCGCGTCCACCGCGCCGTGGCGGGCGGTGTCGATCGTCGCGCCTTCGACGCGGGGGATCACGACGCGGCCCGTCGCGGCGCGCGCGGTGAGGGCGAAGGGGTGGAAGGTGCTCTGCCGCCACGCCGGCCCGCCGCCGGGCTCGGTGCGAATCGGCGCGATGACGTTCACCAGCTGGGCGAGGTTCGCCATCGACACGCGGTCGGAGCGCCGGATGAGGGTGATGAGGAGCGATCCGACGACCACGGCGTCGGTGACGGTGTAGTCGTCCTCGATGAGGCGGGGAGCGACGGGCCAGTCGCCGGTGAACACGCGCGGCTTGTCGACCTCGTTCCAGCGGGTCTGGTTCCAGACGTTCCACTCGTCGACGCTGATGCCGATGGTGCCGCCGTCGGGGGTCGTCGCGCCGACCTCGTCGATGATGTCGATCACGTCGGCGATGTAGCGGTCGAGCGCGGCCCCGCTGGCGAGGAAGCTGGCCGGGTCGGTCGGGTCCTCCTCGTAGTAGGCGTGCACCGAGATGTGGTCGATGAGACCGGCGGTGTGGCGCAGCACCGTACGCTCCCACTCGCCGAAGGTCGGCATCTCGTGATTGGAGCTGCCGGCGGCCACGAGCTCGACGTTCGGATCGATGAAACGCATCATGCGCGCGGTCTCGGCGGCGAGACGGCCGTACTCGTCGGCGGTCTTGTGGCCGATCTGCCACGGACCGTCCATCTCGTTGCCGAGGCACCACAGTCGGATGCCGAAGGGCTCCTCGCGCCCGTTCGCGCGGCGCCGGTCGCTCAGGGCGGTGCCCGAGGGGTGGTTGGCGTATTCGAGCAGGTCGGCCGCCTCCGCCACACCACGCGTGCCGAGGTTGACCGCCTCCATGACCTCGAACCCGGCGGCATCCGCCCAGTCCGCGAACTCGTGCAGGCCCACCCGATTGGTCTCGGTGCTGTGCCACGCGGCATCCAGGCGCACCGGACGCTCCTCGCGGGGCCCGACACCGTCCTCCCAGCGGTAGCCCGAGACGAAGTTGCCGCCGGGGTAGCGCACGACGGTCGCGCCCAGCTCGCGCACGAGCTCGAGCACATCGGCGCGGAAGCCGTCGGCGTCGGCGGTCTCGTGACCGGGGGAATGGATGCCGTCGTACACGCAACGGCCCATGTGCTCGACGAACGAGCCGAACAGGCGGCGGGGCACCTCGGCGCCGGCGGCTTCGCGGTCGACGGTGATGCGGGTGGGGGTGGTCATTGCTCTCCTGGCGCGGAAACGGGTGGGGCGGGTCGCATGCGGCGCACGCGACCCGCCCCGGGAACTGCTTACTTGTTGACCGAGAAGCCCTGGTCGTTGCCGTACTGCACGAGCTGGTCCTGCCACGCGGTGAGGCCCGCGTTCAGGTCGCCCTTGGTGGCGTAGGCCTGGCCCACGGTGTCGTTGAAGATGCTGTTCGCGTACACCTGGTAGGGCAGGTAGCTCCAGCCCTCACGCACCTCGCTGGACGCCTGCGTGAGCACCTGGTTGATCTGCTGGCCACCGAAGTAGTCCGACGCCTGGTCGACGAAGGCCGGGTCGTTCAGCTGCGCGGTGGTCGAGGGGAAGCCGCCCGACTCGGCGAAGATCTTCAAGCTCTCCGGGTCGTTGTTCAGCCACTTGAGGAACCCGGCCGCGAGGGCGGGGTTCTTGCTCTGCTTGGTCACGGCCTGGCCACCGCCACCGTTCTCGGCCGTGACGGCCTTGCCGTCGTAGGTCGGGATGGGAGCGACAGCCCACTTGCCGGCGCCGTCGGGGACCGAGGACTCCAGCACGCCCGGCATCCACGCGCCGATGACCAGCGAGGCGATCGAGCCGTCACCGAGGCCCTTGAACCACTCGTCGCTCCAGCTCGGGGTGTCCGAGATCAGGCCGCCCTCGATGAGGCGGTTCCAGTTGTCGGCGAAGGTCTTCGAGCCGTCGTCCTGCAGGTCGATCGTGACATCGGTGCCCGAGGTCGTGAACGGCGTGCCGCCCGCCTGCCAGATCATGCTCGTGGTGAAGCCGGCGTCGCCGGTGTCGGCGGTGATGAACTTGGTCGGGTCGGCCGCGTGCAGCTTCTGCGCGGCGGCGTAGTACTGGTCCCAGGTGGTGGGGACGGCGATGCCGAACTGGTCGAACACGGCCTTGTTGTAGAACAGCGCCATGGGGCCGGAGTCCTGCGGCAGACCGTAGATTCTGCCGTCGAAGTCGACCGAGTTCCAGGTGCCGGAGCTGTAGTCGCCCTCGAGGTCGGCGAAACCGTACGACGACAGGTCGAGCAGCGAGTCCGACAGGGCGAACTGCGGGAAGGCGTAGTACTCGATCTGCACGACGTCGGGGGCGCCCGAACCGGCCTTGATCGCGTTCTGGAGTTTGGCGTACTCGTCCTTGTTGGTGCCCGCGTTGACGTAGTTCACCTTGACGTTCGGGTACTTCTTCTGGAACGCCGCGACCTGCGCCTCGGCCGAGGGAGTCCACGACCAGTACGTGATCTCGCCGCCGGACTCGAGGGCCTTCTCGATGTCGTCGGCCGAGCCGGCGGCGCCGCCGCCACCGGTGGTGCCGCCCGAGCACGCGGTGAGCGCGCCCACCGACAGGGCGGTGGCGGCCACGGCGAAGACGGCCCGCCGAGCGGCGGTGCTCTTACGGATGAATGTCATCGGGATTCCTTCACTTCGTTGTTGTGGATTCCGGGGCAGGACGCACCGGTGGAGGGGAGTCAGCGGATCACTGCTTGACGCTGCCGGCGCTCAGGCCCGACTGCCAGAAGCGCTGCAGCAGCAGGAACGCGGCGACGATCGGGATGATCGACAGCAGCGCCCCGGTGATCACGAGGTTGTAGATGGGCTGCGCTGCAACACCGGTCGCCTGCGCGTTCCACTGGTTCAGGCCCACCGTGAGGGGGTACCACTGCGGGTCGCTCAGCATGATGAGCGGCAGGAAGTAGTTGTTCCACGTCGCCACCACCGCGAACAGCAGCACGGTGACGATGCCGGGGGTCAGCAGGCGGATCGAGATCGTGAAGAACGTGCGGAACTCGCCCGCACCGTCCATGCGCGCGGCCTCGAGCAGTTCGGTGGGGATGGCGTCGGTCGCGTACACCCAGATGAGGTAGAGGCCGAAGGGGCTGATGAGGGAGGGGATGATGATCGCCCACGGGGTGTTGGTGAGGCCCAGCTGGCTGAACAGCAGGAAGGTCGGCACCGCGAGCGCCGTACCCGGGACGGCGATCGCGCCGAGCACGACGGCGAACACCGCCTTGCGCCCGCGGAAGTTGTACTTGGCCAACCCGTATCCCGCGAGGGTCGCGAGCAGGGTCGCCCCGCCGGCGCCGACGACGACGTAGAGCAGCGTGTTCCCGAGCCAGCGCAGGAAGATTCCGTCGCGGTACGTCAGGGTCTGGGCGATGTTGTCGAACAACGCGAAGCTGTTGCCGGGGCCGAGACCGAAGGTGGTGAAAAGGTCGGGCTGGGTCTTGGTGGCGTTGATGACGAGCCAGGCCAGCGGCACGAGCGTGTACAGCAGGTACAGGCCCATGACGATGCTCAGTACGACCGATTTCTTGCCCTGCGTGGGAGACGCGTGGGCGAAGCGGGCGCGCGGGCGCGAGGTCGTCACGGCGACGGTGTCGGTGCGGGGTGCGGTCGCGGTGGTCATCGCGCCTCCTGACGTGAGCCGCGCAGCTGCACGACGTAGGCGATGACGGCGGTGATGACGCCCATGATGATGGCGATCGTGGCGGCGTAGTTGTACTGCTGGCCGGCGAACGACAGGTTGTAGGCGTACATGTTCGGCGTGAAGTACGTCGAGATCGTGTTGGGAGCCAGGGGCTTGAGGATGTTCGGCTCGTTGAAGAGCTGGAAGCTGCCGATGATCGAGAAGATCGTGGCGATGACGATGGCGCCGCGCACCGCGGGAATCTTGATCGAGAAGATGGTGCGCCAGGCTCCGGCTCCGTCGATGGATGCCGCTTCGTAGAGCTCGCCGGGGATGGTCTTCAGCGCGGAGTAGAAGATCAGCATGTTGTAGCCCACGAACTGCCACGTGACGATGTTGCCGATCGACACGAGCATCCACTCCGGCACGAAGGGCTGCACGAAGGTTCCGCCGAGCAGGTCGTTCAGGTTGCGGGTGAGACCGAACTGATCGCCGTAGATGTACCCCCACATGAGCACCGCCACGACGGCGGGCACGGCGTAGGGCAGGAAGATCACGATGCGGTAGAAGCCCGCGGCGTGAAGGCGCGCGCTGTCGATCGCGAGCGCTGCGGCCAGAGCGAGCAGCAGCATGATGGGCACCTGCACGACGAGGAAGATCGCGACGCGGATCAGGCCGTCCCAGAACTGCGGGTCGTTGAAGGCCGTGACGTAGTTGGAGAGCCCGACGAAAGCGTTACCGCCGATGAGCTGGTCGCGGAAGAGGCTCAGGTAGATCGAGTACGCCAGGGGCGCCAGGAAGACGAGCGCGAAGACGAGGGCGAACGGGGCGACGAACAGCCAGCCGCGGTCATCGATTCGTGCGCGCCGTTTGCGCCGCGGAGTGCGCAGCGCGGGCGGGGGTGCCGCGGTGGTCGTCATCGTCCAGTGCCTCATCATTGGTGCGCATCTCGGCCGGGTCGTCGAGATGTTGACGTAAACATACCGCCGCCCCGATAGTGTGTCAACGTCAACATCCCGAAGGGAGCAGCCATGAGCGAGACGACGACGTCGACCGTGATTCCGGCGCGCGGGAGACGGCGCGAGGTCTCGATGGCCGACGTGGCCGCGGCCGCCGGCGTCTCGGGGCAGACCGTCTCGCGCGTGGCCAACGGCCGCACCAACGTCGATCCCGACACGCGTCAGCGCGTGCTCGACGCCATGGCCGCCCTCGGCTACCGCCCGAACAGCGCCGCCCGTGCCCTGCGCTCCGGACGTTTCCGCAGCATCGGCGTGATCATGTTCTCGTTGAGCTCCTACGGCAACACGCGCACGCTCGACGCGCTGGCGTCGATGGCTGCGGCATCCGGGTACTCCATCACGCTCATCACCGTGCAGTCCGCGTCGCAGTCCGACGTGTCGGGGGCGTTCTCGCGTCTGCGCGAACACGCGGTCGACGGGATCGTCATCCTGATCGAGACGCACCGGCTCGGCGAGAACGAGTTGTCGATCCCCTCGGGGCTGCCCGTGGTCGTCGTCGACTCCAGCGCGGACTACCCGTACGCGGTGGTCGACAACGATCAGGCGCAGGGGGCGCGCTTGGCGACGGAACACCTGCTCGACCTCGGTCACGAGACGGTGTGGCACGTGTCGGGACCCCTCGAGTCGTTCGCCGCCGGGCGTCGCCGCGATGCGTGGCGTGCCGCTCTGGAGGACCGTGGATGCCGCGTCCCCGAGGTGCAGATCGGTGACTGGACCGCCGACTCGGGGCATCGTATCGGCGACGCGCTCGCGAACGATCCGGCCGTCACGGCGGTCTTCGCCGCCAACGACCAGATGGCACTCGGCGTCATCCGTGCCCTCCACGAGGCCGGTCGCGACGTGCCGGGCCAGGTGAGCGTCGTCGGCTTCGACGACATGCCCGAGGCGGCGAACTTCTGGCCCCCGCTCACGACGGTGCGACAGCGCTTCGAGCGGGTGGGCGAAGAGGCGATGAGCGCGCTCATCGCCGACATCGAGGGCACCGGCGGCGAGCACGCGCGCACGCTCGTGCCCACTTCGCTCGTGGTGCGGGCGAGCTCCGGCCCGCGGGGCTGAGGCGGTTCGCCCGCCCGCGTCGGCGCGAGGCCCCGCCGCGTCGGGCGAGGGCGTCTGCGGTGCGCGGCTCAGGCGATCGGCGGGCCGATCACGACGTCGGTCGCGGCCTTGGTGGGTGCGAGGATCACGGCATCGCCGGTGAACAGGAACGTCTGCCCGTAGCGCACGTCGATCTCGTAGGTCAGGTACGTGCCGCGCGGGCCGTCCTCGGCGAACCAGGCGCTGTCGGCGGTGAACTCCGCGACGAGGGCGTCCCAGTCCGATCGCGAGGCCGGGGACCAGGCGTAGAAGTCTCCCGTGCCGCCGTCGGTGGCGCAGTTCGGGCCCTGCGCGAGCACGGGGACGGTCGGGGTCGCCGCCGCCCCGTCGGGGAGGACGACCTCCCCCACGGTCGTGCCGGATGCCGGGTCGAGGATGTTGTCGCACGTCGGGGCCACGCGGGCGGCGGCGGGTGCGGTCGCGCGGGGGTCGGTCGACGGAGTCGGGGTCGAGCTCGGTGCGGGCGTGGGCGACGCGTCGGCGGTCGGGTTCGCGCCGTTCGTGGGCGCGGCATCCGCAACGCAGGCCGTGAGGCCCAGCAGAGCCGCCGCGGCGACCGCGAGAATGGCGCACGCGCGCGCGGCGCGGAGGGCGGGAACGGGCACGGTGTCACCTTTGCGGCGCCGCCCCGTTCGCGCGGAACGGGGCGGTCGAGCCGCGTTCGTCGGGGCGAGGAAGCGTTGCGCGCGGCGCGGCGGGTCGCTTAGGCTCACTGTCGACGTCGACATGTTGACGTCAACATCCCCCCACAGGCCGCACCGGAGCGGCCGGAACGGAAACGACGATGACGTCTCGTGTCCTGTCCTTCGCCTGCGCCGCGGCCCTCGTCGCCGGTGCACTGACCGCCGGGGCGGCCGCCGCGCCCCCGCCGGCACGCGCGGCCGACGCCCCGGAGGCCGTGCGCATCACGCCCAATCCCGCGTCGGCCACCGCGGCCTTCGAAGGATGGGGAACGAGCCTGGTGTGGTTCGCCAACGCCACCGGCAACTACCCCGCCGACGTACGGCAGAAGCTCTTCGACGCCGTCTTCGGCGACGAGGGGCTGAACCTCAACATCGCCCGCTACAACGTCGGCGGCGGCAACGCCACCGACGTGCCGCCGTACCTGCGTGCGGGGGGAGCGGTGCCGGGTTTCTGGAACCCCGACCTTCCCGCCACCGACGCCGACGGCGAGATCACCTCGACGTACGCCGACCGCGATCGCTACCGCGACGCGTGGAATCCCGACGACCCGGCGCACTACGACTTCGCCGCCGACTCCGCCCAGAGATGGTGGCTCGACGCGCTCACCGACAAGGTCACGCACTGGGAGGCCTTCAGCAACTCCCCGCCGTACTTCCTCACCGACAGCGGCTTCGTCTCGGGCGGCATCAACGACGCCACGAGCGAGCAGCTCGCCTCGGCCGACATGGAGAAGTTCGCCGGGTATCTGGTGACGGTGGTCGACGAGCTCGAGAAGGCGCACGGCATCCGTTTCGACACGATCGACCCGTTCAACGAGCCGAACACGAACTACTGGTCGACGCGCATCGAGGACGGGCAGCAGTGGCCGTCGGGCGGTCGGCAGGAGGGCGCGCACGTCGGTCCCGAGCGTCAGGACGAGATGATCCGAGCCCTCTCCGCACGCCTCGATCGCGACGACACGACGACGGATGCCGTGATCTCGGCCATGGACGAGACGAACCCGGGCATCTTCGCCCGAAACTGGAACACCTGGTCCGACGCCGCCAGGGACGCGGTCGACCAGCTCAACGTGCACACCTACGGCACCGGCGGACGCCCCGTGGTCCGCGACATCGCCAAGGCCGCCGACAAGCCCCTGTGGATGAGCGAAGTCGAGGGGAACTGGACCGACACCAGCCGCGGGTTCGTCACGAACGACATCGAGAACGGCCTCGGCATGGCCTCGCACATCGTCGGCGATCTGCGCGAGCTCGAGCCCGAGGCCTGGGTGTTCTGGCAGCCGGTCGAAGACCTCTACAACATGGAGAAGGTCGAGCGCCTCAACTGGGGCAGCGTCTTCATCGACTTCGACTGCAACGCCGACGGGCTCTCGGAGCGCCGCATCGCCGACGGCGACGCCGACCCGAGCTGCCAGGTGCTGACGAACGAGAAGTTCAACACCGTGCGCAACTTCACGCACTACATCCAGCCGGGTGACCGGCTCATGGCGACGAACGATGCGAACTCGACCGCGGCGATCGACGCCGACGGGCAGGGCGCGTCGATCGTGCACGTCAATGCCGGCGATACCGAGCAGATCGTCGACGTCGACCTCAGCCGTTTCGGCGAGATCGCCGAGGGTGCCACGGTCACCCCGATCGTCACGACCCAATCGACCGCCGAAGAGCCCACCGTCAACGCGCTGCGCGCCGGCGAACCGGTCGCGGTGGATGCGGCATCCGGAGTCGCCCGGCTCACGATCCCCGCGAAGTCCGTCGTCACGTTCGAGGTCGAGGGCGTCTCGGGCGTCGCCGCCGACGCCCCCGCGTTCCGCGACGGTGACACGGTGCAACTCGTCGGCGTGCAGAGCGGCCTCGCGCTGAACGGCGACACCGACCTGACGATCGAGGCGGATGCCACCACCCCCGGGGCCGCGCGGGCCCAGGGGTGGACCGTGCGCACCATCGACGGCGCGGGCACGAACCGCCACCGCTTCACACTCGAGAACGGCGACGGGCTGTTCCTCGCCTCGAGAGACGGCGGCACCGCCCTCGTCGAGACGAACGCCGCCGCCGCGGCGGACGACCCCGCGACCCAGTGGATGGCCTCGACCCTCGACGGCTCGACGTACTCGGTGCTGAACGTCGCCGCTGAGCGCGTGCTCGACGTGGGCGGAGAGAGCCGCGACGCCGGGGCGGGCGTGGGACTGTGGACCTCGAACGGGGCCGGCAACCAGACCTGGCGCCTGGTGAGCACGACCGCCGTCGGGGTCGATCCGGTCTCGGTCGCGACGGCGGTGGGAACGGCACCCGTCCTGCCCGACACCGTGACCGTGCGCTACGCCGGCGGCGTGGGCCGTGCGGCGCCCGTCGCGTGGAACACCGACGGCATCGACGTCGGCACGGCGGGAACGGTGACCGTGCCGGGAACAGCGGCCGACGTGTTCGGCGCCACCGTCGCGGCCACCGCTCAGGTCGAGGTGGGCACGTTCACGGCCACCCGGCCGCGCTCGGTCACCGTCGTCGCCGGGATCGCGCTCGCCGCGGTGCAGGCCCAGGCCGACGACACCGTGCTCGCCGAGCTGCGCCCCTCGGGCGCGGGATATGCCGTACCGGTCACGTGGTCGTGGAACGACATCGACGACGCGGCCTTCGCCGAGCCCGGCACCGTCGAGGTGGCCGGTACGACCGAGGGGGGACTGGACGCGCGACTGGCCGTCATCGTCACCGCCGCCGTCGCCCGCAACGTCGCCCCCGACAGCACGCCCGCGGCCAGTTACACCGAGAGCGGCTACGGCGTGGAGCGCACGATCAACGGCGGCACGTCCGACAAGGGCTGGTCGAACTGGCGACCGGATGCCAAGAACGCCGAGGACACGCTCACCTACGCCCTCGCCGCACCCGAGGCTGTACGCGGCGTCGCGGTGCAGTTCTTCCGAGACGGTGGCCCGAGCTGGGCCGACACGCTGCGAGTGGACCACCGCCTCGATGCAGGCGCCTGGATCGCGGGCGAGCCGGTGACGGTGCCGACGCCGTCGCAGGGGGCGCCGCGGGTCGAGGTGCCGATCGACGGTGCGCGGGCCGACGAGGTGCGGGTCGTTCTCACCGCGCGCGAGAACCAGCACATGATCGTGTCTGAGGTCGAGATCCTCGCCGATGCGCCGGCGCCGGCCGGTGTCGCCGACCTGGCGCGGCTGACCGTGGGCGACGCCGCGGTCGCCGACTTCGACCCGGCGAGCACGGAGTACGCCGTGGCGCTCGAGGGCGACACGCTTGCGCGGGTGTACGCGCTCCCGGTCGACGAGGACGCGGCCGTCGAGATCACGCAGCCCCAGGATGCCGCGGGCACCGGCACCGTCCGGGTCACGGCTCCCGACGGGACGGTGCGCGTATACACGGTCGTTGTGACCCTCGCGGCGCCGGGCGAACCGGGGACCCCGGGTGAGCCGGGGACCCCGGGTGAGCCGGGGACCCCGGGTGAGCCGAATCGGCCCGGAGGTCCGGATCAGTCCGGCGGTGGCGCCGACTCGGGTCAGGGACGGGGCTCTGACCGCGGGAACCTGGCATCCACCGGTCAGGACGTGACGGGCATGATCGTCCCCATCGGTGCGGCCGCGCTGCTGCTGGCACTCGGCGGGATCCTGGTCGTGCTCACCCGGCGGCGGGCCCGGGTGTGAGCCTGTGCGGTCCGCTGCCGAAGCGCGGCGGACCGCACATCGCGACGCGCGCCCCGACCCCGTCGGAGACGGCCGAAGTCTTCGCTGGCATCTCCCGCACATCCGTGCAAGCCCGCTCCTTCCCGCTCGGGCAGGGGGAGGATGGATGCATCCGCATCGACCCTCCTGAGGAGACCCATGCACGTCAATGCCTACGCGGCGTCCTCCGCGACCTCCCCCCTCGAGCCCACGACCATCGAGCGCCGCGAGGTCGGCCCGAAGGACGTCCTCATCGACATCGCCTACGCCGGCATCTGCCACTCCGACATCCACACCATCCGCGGCGAGTGGGGCGAGGTGCCCTACCCCCTGACCGTCGGCCACGAGATCGTCGGAACGGTCGCCGAGGTCGGCTCGGATGTGACGAAGCACAAGGTCGGCGACCGTGTCGGCGTCGGCTGCATGGTCAACTCGTGCCGCGAGTGCGAGAACTGCCAGGCGGGCGAGGAGCAGTACTGCCTGAAGGGCAACATCGGCACCTACGGTGCGAAAGACGTCGACGGCACCATCACGCAGGGCGGGTACAGCGAGAAGGTCGTCGTCGACGAGGACTTCGTGCTGCGCGTTCCCGAGGCGATCCCCTACGACAAGGCCGCCCCGCTGCTGTGCGCCGGCATCACCACCTACTCGCCGCTGCACCACTGGAACGCCGGTCCCGGTAAGAAGGTCGCGGTGGTCGGCCTCGGCGGTCTCGGTCACATGGCCGTGAAGATCGCGCACGCCATGGGCGCTGAGGTGACGGTCCTGTCGCAGACGCTCAGTAAGAAGGACGACGGCCTGAAGATGGGCGCCGACCACTACTACGCCACGAAGGACGAAGAGACCTTCTCGAAGCTCAAGAACACGTTCGACCTCATCGTCAACACCGTCAGCGCCCCGCTCGAGCTCAAGCAGTACCTGGGCCTGCTCGCCCGCAACGGCACGATGGTCAACGTCGGCGCCCCGCCCGAGCCGTTGCCCATCGAGGTGTTCACGCTGTTCGCGAACCGCCGCTCGTTCGCAGGCTCCGGCATCGGCGGCATCCAGGAGACCCAGGAGATGCTCGACTTCTGCGCCGAGCACGGCATCGCGCCCGAGACCGAGCTGATCTCGGCCGACAAGATCAACGAGGCGTACGAGCGCGTGCTCAACAGCGACGTGCGCTACCGCTTCGTCATCGACGCGAAGACCTTCGCCCCGGCCTGACCCGCGGTTGCACCGGCCCCGGCATTCTCCCGAGCGCCGGGGCCATGTCGTGTGCGCGGGGCGTGGGCGGGGTGTGGGCTGGGTGTGGCGTGGCGTGGGCGGGGCGTGCGTCACTCCCCGGCATAAACGCGATTCACGCGCATAAACGCGCTGTCCTCGTGTTTATGCGCGCGGATGCCGTTTATACGTGCGCCCCGGGCGCGGGCCGCCCCGTCCCACACCCGGGCCCGCCCGCCCCCGATTCGCCGCAGGCCCTGGCCCGTCTTGCGGAGTTCGCCGGTGACACGCCGGCTCACAGGCCCCGGATGCCGACGTGTTGCCACCGAGTCCGCGTGACGGCCCAACCCATCCGACCCACCCGATCCGCCTCATCCGACCCGCTCGCCCACACGAAAGCGGCGCCGCCCCGAGGGCGACGCCGCTTGGCGAAACCGTCAGGCCTGGCCCAACGCAGCCGACACGACCGCGCGGGCCTCTTCCTGCACATCGCGCAGGTGCTCCTCACCGCGGAGCGACTCGGCGTACAGCTTGTAGACGTCCTCCGTGCCGGAGGGGCGGGCGGCGAACCACGCCGACTCGGTCTGCACCTTGAGGCCGCCGATCGCCGCGCCGTTGCCGGGGGCGTGCGACAGCTTCGCGGTGATCGGCTCACCGGCGAGCTCGGTGGCGGTCACGGCATCCGGAGACAGCTTCGACAGCGCCGACTTCTGCGCGGGCGAGGCGGGCGCGTCGACGCGCTGGTAGGCCGAGGCGCCGAACTCCGCCTCGAGCTCGGCGTAGCGCTGCGAGGGCGTCTTGCCGGTGACGGCGAGGATCTCGGCGGCGAGCAGGCAGAGCAGGATGCCGTCCTTGTCGGTCGTCCAGACCGTTCCGTCTTTTCGGAGGAAGGACGCTCCGGCAGATTCCTCACCGCCGAAGGCGACGGAGCCGTCGAGCAGGCCCGGCACGAACCACTTGAAGCCCACCGGGACCTCGAGCAGCTGCCGCCCGAGCGAGGCGGCGACACGGTCGATGATCATCGACGACACGAGCGTCTTGCCCACGGCGGCGTCCGTCGGCCAGCCCGGACGGTGCGAGAAGACGTAGTCGATCGCGACGGCCAGGTAGTGGTTGGGGTTCATCAGCCCGGCGTCGGGGGTGACGATGCCGTGCCGGTCGGCGTCGGCGTCGTTGCCGGTGAGGATGTCGTACTCGGCGCGGGCGGCGACGAGGGATGCCATGGCCGACGGCGACGACGGATCCATGCGGATCTTCTCGTCCCAGTCGAGCGTCATGAACTTCCACGTCGGGTCGACCTCGGGGTTCACGACCGTGAGGTCGAGGCCGTAGACCTCGGCGATGAGCGCCCAGTACTCCACCGACGCCCCGCCCAGCGGGTCGGCGCCGATGCGTACGCCCGCGTTCTTGATCGCGTCGATGTCGATGATGGATGCCAGATCCCGCACGTACGCGTCGCGGAAGTCGTACTGGCCGAGGCCGTCGAGGTCGATGTCGGCGTGCGGGGTGCGTTTGACGCCCTCGAGGCCCGCGGTGATGAGCTGGTTCGCGCGGTCGGCGATCCAGCCGGTGGCGTCGGTGTCGGCGGGGCCGCCGTGCGGGGGGTTGTATTTGAAGCCGCCGTCGCGCGGCGGGTTGTGCGAGGGTGTGACGACGATGCCGTCGGCGCGGCCCGGGTCATCGCTCGCGCGACCCTTGTTGTAGGTGAGGATCGCGTGGCTGAGCGCGGGGGTCGGCACCCACGAATCGCGCGCGTCGACGCGCACGTCCACACCGTTCGCGACGAGCACCTCGATCGCGCTGCGCTCGGCGGGAAGCGAGAGCCCGTGCGTGTCGCGGCCCAGGAACAGCGGGCCGGTGATGCCCTGCGCCGCCCGGTAGTCGACGATGGCCTGCGTGGTGGCGAGGATGTGGTCCTCGTTGAAGCTGGTGCTCAACGATGAGCCCCGGTGACCGCTGGTGCCGAAGGCGACGCGCTGCTCGGGCACCGTGGCATCCGGCTTGCGGTCGTAATACGCGGCGATCAGGTCGTCGATGTCGATGAGATCGGATGCCTCGGCGGGCTGTCCTGCGCGACTGCTCATGCGCCCAGTCTGCCCGCTCCCTCCGACATGCGCACACGCTGTGACGCATTCTGGGTGAATCCGTCGCCCGCCGAGACGCGGTCTATACAGCGCGGGCTGACCGGCCAGGCTGGAGGACGTGGTTTTTCACCCCATCCACTCGAATACGTCATACTCATGGCCATGGAGCCCCAGGGTGGCGTGCGGATCGCGATCGTCGACGATCACGAACTGGTCGCCCTCGCGGTGCAGAACCTGCTCGCCGATGCCGAGGGCCTGACGTTCGCGCGCCACGCCGACGGCGTCGCCGAACTGGTCTCCCGCGCGCGAGACGCCGATCTGGTCCTGCTGGATCTCAGCCTGCGCGACGGGTCCACCCCCGCCGAGAATGTCGCCTCACTGCGCCGATGGGGTGCGCACGTACTCGTCCTCACCTCCGGTGAGGACCCCTTCCTCGTGCGGGCCGCGTCCCGCGCCGACGTCGCGGGCATCGTCCGCAAGTCCGCCCCACCGACCGCTCTTCTCGCCGCCATCACGGCGGCGGCCGCCGGCGAGCACGTCGCCACGACCGAGTGGGCCTCGGCCGTCGACGCGGATCCGCTGCTGCCGGGCGCGCCGCTGACCGCGCGCGAACGGGAGGTGCTGGCTCTCTACGCGTCGGGTCTGGGCGCTCGTGAGGTCGCGGCACAGCTTTTCATCTCCGAGAACACCGTCAACGACCATCTGCGGCGCATCCGCGCGGTATACCAGATGCTCGGTCGGCCGGCTCCGTCGAAGGTCGAGCTCTACCAGCGCGGCATCGAGGACGGGTTCGTCCCCGGCCCTCGTCATGGGTGACGAGCGGTCGGGCGTCCGGGCGGCGCGCCTCGTCGTCATCCGCAGTGCCGCGTTCCTGGTCACCATCGTCGGCGCGGTCAACGCCGGGTTCCTCAGCCAGGGCCATCAACAGGGCTTCCCCGTCTGGTACAACGTCATCGGCTGGGGCGCGGGCGCGATCACCCTCGGTGTGGGTGTCATCGCTCCCCTGCTGCGCCCCGCTGCTCTGCGTGTCGGCGCGGGGGCGGCGGCGGCGCTGTACGTCGTCTTCGTCGCGTTCTTCCCGCTCGCCGCGCACATCGGCCACGTCGAACGGATGCCGTGGCTGCTGACCGCGTCGAGTGCGGCGGTCGCCGCCGCCCTCGTCGCCGGCGGCACGCCGTGGGGCTGGGCCACGGTGCTGTTCGGCGCCTGCGCCGGGGTGGTCTACCGGATCGGATTCGGCGGCTTCGACGTCGCCGGTGTCATCAACGACGCCCACGCGGTGCTGACAGCCGCGGTGATCTGCGTGCTGGGCGGGTACGTGCTCTCGGTCGGGCGCGGTCTCGACGACGCCGCCGCGTCGCGTCGCGAGGCCGGCTCTCGCGAGTACGCGGAGCGGGGCCGGCTGGCCGCCCACACGCGCACGGCGGCGATCGTGCACGACGAGGTCCTGGCGACGCTCGCACTGGCCGCGTCGCCACTGCCCGTGCCGGTGGATCGTCTGGCCGCGCAGGCGCGTCGCGCAGTGACGATGGTGACGCGACTCGTCGACGACGACGCTGGGGAGCCCGTGCCCGTCGACCTGGCCGTCGCGGCCGAGGCACGCCGGGGCGCCGCCGCGTTCCTCCCGCCGACTCGGGGCGTGCCGCCGATGCCCGCCGCCGTTCGCGAGGCCCTGCTCGCCGCCACCCGCCAGGCCCTCGACAACGCGCGGCGACACGCTCCGGATGCGCGCCGGTCGGTGAGCGTGCGGGTGGTCGGCGCCGGGGTCGAGGTCGAGATCGCCGACGAGGGTGGGGGCTTCGATCCCTCCCGCATCGCCGATGACCGGCTGGGTATCCGCCAGAGCATCGTCGGCCGCATGTCGCGCGTGCCGGGTGGCCACGCCCACGTGGACTCCGCTCCGGGCGCGGGGACGCGGGTCGTGCTGTCGTGGGCAGCCGAGTCGTCGGCGGAGGTCACCGCGGTGGGGGATCGACGATCTCTGAGCCGCGGTGCGGCTGTCGTGACGGCGGCTTTCCTCGTGCTGCAGGTCGTCTGCGCCGTCGCGGCCGTGGTCGGGACGCCGTCGTCATGGCCGCGCCAGGTCGCGATCCTGATCCTCGTCCTCATCGCGGCCGAGGCGCTGCGGCGCTCCCCGGCGGTGGTCCCCTCGCGGGGCCGTTCCGCCCTCATCGTCGCCACCGTCGTCGTCGGAGTCATCGTGACCGTGGTCGCGGCGCCGACGACGTACGGCGATCTCTGGCCGGTGGTGGCCCTCGCGTTCCTCTTGGTGGGGCTCGCGGTGCGCGGTCGCGCCGCCACGGCGCTCGCGGCGCTGGCGGTCGTCGTCGGGGCGGTCGTCGTCGGGGGCGTCGTCGATGGCGCGGCGCCGGGCCAGATCGTCACCGTCACGGCCCGGCCGGCACTCATCGTCATCATCACGACCATGATGCTGCTCGTGGTGCGACGGATGCAGGGACGCATCGCCGCGCTGCACCGGGAGGCCGTGGCGGCTGCCGAGCAGCGGAGCTGGTCGCTCGGGGCCCGTGCGGAACTCGGCGAACGCACCGATGAGCTCGCCCGCACGGTCGTGCCCCTGCTGACGCGCATCGCCGAGGGGCGTGTCGCGTCCGAGGCCGACCGACGCGACTACGCGGCTCTCGAAGGAGCGCTGCGCGACGGGTTACGCGCGGGAGCGCTGGCACACGAGCCGCTTCGTCGTGCCGTCGCGCAGGCCCGAGGGCGCGGCGTCGACGTCGTCCTCCTCGACGACAGTGATCGTGTTCTCTCCGAGGCCGAGCTGCGCGCGGTCTCGGACTGGATGGTCGCCGCCGTCGCCGAGGCGCGACACAGCGTGGTCGGCCGGCTGCTGCCGCCCGGTCGCTCGACCGCCGCGAGCGTGACCGTCGACGGCCGTGCCCTCGTCTACGACGTGACCCGTCAGGGCTCAGAGAGCAGTTTCCACGGCGAGTAGTCGCGGTCGGTCACGGAGCGGTCGGGCCGCTGTCCGCGTGACCACCATTTCGCCTCGTAGCCGGTGCCGTCGTACATCACCCGGTCGCCCTGGTTGTACAGCTCGCTCGCCGCCCATTCGGTATAAGTGCCCGCCGGGAGCGTCGGCAGCGCGAACGGCCGATCCGCGGCGAGGACAGGACCGATATACGTCCACGCCGAGGCGTCGGCATCCAGGGTCGGGTCGTCCGGCACGTCGCCGTCTTCGTTCCACCATTTCGACACGTAGACCGATCCGTGCCAGACGACGAAGACGCCGGCGGAGTAGAACGACTGCGACGACCACACCGGGAAGGGGCTCGTCTCGGGGTCGTCCGCGATGCTCGGGGAGTCGCCGGTGGGCGCGGGCCGCCCGGAGGGGGTGCCGTCGCGCCCGTCTCCGAGCACCCCGGAGAACGTCTCGCCGGCCTGCTCGACTCCGCTGCACGACACCGACACCGTACGCGGGTGCGGGTAGTTGCTGCCGCAGGTGCGGTCGCGGTTGAGCGACCACATCGACACGCGTTCGAGACCCGCCTCGTCGGCGAAGCGCGCGAGGGCGCGGGCATCGTCGAGGCTGAACACGTCGTGCGCGACATCGTTCTGACCGATCATGGGGGTGGCCCCCATGAGCGACCAGGCCCCTCCCGGCGGCGGCGGCACGTCGTGCTCCTGCCACGCCGTCTCGATCTGGGACGCGGTCGCCCGCAGGGAGCCGATCGAGAGGTCCGCCATCGACACGGAGCGGTCGTCGGCGTTGAAGTTCATGGTCATCGCATTCACCCCCGCGAGGTGCACGCCGGCATCCAGCATCGACGACACCTGGCCGAGCCCTTCGTCCGTGAGGCCGTCGGGTGCCACCGGCAGCGTGAGCCAGACGTCGAGCGGGGTGCCCTGCTCGGTGCGTTGGCGTTGCAGCTGGGCCACGGCCGCCGCCCGGCGTGCGGTCGTCTCGGCATCGTTCAGGGCGTCGCCTTCGATGTCGAGATCGATCACGTCGATGCCGTAGCGGTCGAGGACGAGACCGTAGGCCTGGGCGAGGGCGTCGACGGTGGTGCACGCGGCGGCCAGCTCGGTGTTGATCGCTCCGCCGAACGACACCGCGAGCGGACGCCCCTCCCGCCGCAGGCGCTCCACGCGTCGGTCGAGGTGGAAGCGGGATGCCGCGTCGTCGAGCGTGTACGCCTTGCCCCACGTCGGGGTGCACTCGTCGTCGCCGGCTGCCACCACGAAGGCGAGGATGACACCGCCCGGACCCTGCGCCATCGTGCTGCGGGCGAGCTGCTCGCCGCTGTCGAGCGTGACGTCGTAGTATCCGGCGAACCAGCGGTCGGTGCCCGACGAGGCGGCAGGCGCCGTGAAGACGGGCACCACGGCGGCGGCGGCCCCGACGCCGACGACGACGAGCCCCGCGACCACGGTCAGCGCGATGCGCGCGAACGACAGGCGGCGCCCCGCGAAACGGGAGCGCGCCGGGGCGACGAGGGGCCTCACGCGGCGACCTCCGCCGGCTCGCGGGGGCCGTCGTCGAGCACGCTCACCCACCGGGTACCGCCATGGTCGGGCGAAACCGATGCCGCGGCGGGCGCGACCCAGATCCAGTCGAGCCAGGCGAACCACAGATCCGAGACGGTGTGGCGAACGCCGATCAGACGGAGGACGGCCCAGGCGATCGCCAGCGCGGTGAAGGCGGCGAACACGGTGGTGCCCCACGCCTGGGCGAACACCGAGCGCACGGCGACGACGGTCGCGATCGTGGCGATCGCCAGCGGTGCGACGAGGTAGAACGCGGGTACCCGGGTTCTCGTCGAGACCTTCGGCGTCCGCGCGAAGCGCGCGCGCCGGCCGCTCAGCACCTGCACGATCGAGGCGACGCCGCCCGCGAGGTTCACCGGCAGCAGCAGCAGGTTCAGTCCGTAGACGGCGGCCACGTCTCGACGGCGGTAGCCGAGGGTGTGCAGGTCCGAGGCCATCTCGGTGAAGTACGGCACGGCGATGAGCAACAGCAGCACCGTCACCAGCTGTCCGTCCATGGGGTACAGCGTCAGCACGGCGAGAAGCCCGAGGGTCACCCACGACACCGAACCCAGGTAGTTCAGACGGAGCAGACGTTCCGCCATCCGCAGCGGAACCCCCTCCTGACGGCGTCGACCGGCGAGGTCGAAGAGGTTCGGCAGGATCAGCAGACCGCCGTCTGCCCACCGTCGGCGCTGGATGACGAGCGTTCCGAAGTCGGGGGGCGTGGCGCTGTAGCTGAGGCGTTCCGGGTAGTTCAGCAGCGACCAGCCGTGCGCGGCGATGTCGATCGACGATTCGGTGTCCTCGATCGCGGTGCGGTCGGAGATGAATCGCACCACCCGGATGCCGTCCTCGTCTCTCTCGCGGCGCAGTCGACGGACCGCGTCCCACCGCAGCACCGCATTCGCGCCCACCCAGAACGTCGCGTCGAATGCGGTCAGGCCCTGGTGCACGATGTGCTGCAGGTCGGTCGTCGCCCCCGCGAGGCGCTCGAGACGCGTGGGCGCGCCCCGGTACGCCGAGTAGGGGGTCTGCGCGATGGCCACTCGCGCGTTCTCGGGCTGGTCGAGCACATGCACGAGACGCAGGCAGTACTCCGGCAGCAGCATGGAGTCGGCATCGAGGGTGAGGACGAAGTCCGGCTCGCGGACGTTCAGGTCGACCGGACCCTCGTCGACCCGCACGAGGGTGAGGCCCTCGGGGGTCACCTGTTCGCGGTAGCGCCCCCCGAGCAGGCCCAGGTACGCGTTGAGGTTCATCGCCTTGTTGGCGGCGTGCGACAACCCGGCGTAGCGCCGTCGCTCGAACGTGCTCAGCCGTACGCCGAAGATCCGCACGAGCCGATCCGCCAGGTGACGCGCTCGATCAATGGTCAGCGGCGGTTCCCCGGCCTCGGCCGCGTCGAGAAGGGCGCGGGCCGTGGCATCCAGGTCGTCGGCGAGGCGGCGCAGCACCTGTTCGACGAAGAACACGTTCACGTGGGTCGTCGTCGGCTCCTCGGCCGCTCGCGCGCGCAGCCACTGGGCGCAGGCGGCGTGCTCGCGCATCACCGTCTCGGTCGCGTCGACGCGGCTGATCGTGTGCTCGTGAACGCGTGCCCTCGCGGCGTGCACGCGGTCGAAGACCGGCTGCAGCGTGGCGGCGAGATCGGCGGTGAGTCGGCGGCATCCCTCCAGTCCTGCCCGTGCCGCGTCGTCGCTCGGGCGGGGATCGTCGTCGAGCAGGAGCACCACTTCGAGGTCGGGGAACTCCTGCAGGGCCGTGGACCACAGGGCCATGCGCACCAGTGCGGGGTCCTCGGCACGTGACGGCAGGAGCGCCGTGAGCCGGGGCGCACGGTCGGCGAAATGCTCGTCGAGCACGATCCGGCGGGTGCGTCGGTGCGCGGCGAAGCGCGGGAGGGCGCCCGAACGCGCGAGCAGATTCATGCACGCCGAGAGCGCGAGGAACGTCACCGAGATCAGGAACACCGCGGTCGTGATCAGCTGCGCCGCATCGACGAGAGCACCGCCGTGCGAGAGAGCGACCACGACGGTGGCGCAGTAGAGCACCCACATCAGGGCGCACAACACCACGGCCAGACGCGCGCGGGCGATGCGCCCGGCCGAGGGACGCGGGTGGGTGACAGGTTGCGGGGTGGCGTCACGGTCGGTGCCGCGTTGGCGACGCGGGGCGGGGACGCTCGGAGTCTTCTTGGGCATGGTCGACGGCTTTCGGATGGCTGCCCGGCGGGTGGTGTCTCGCCGGGGTGGGCGACGGGTGCTGAGGCCGGTGCCTGCGTCGCATCCTTCCGAGGTGGGCGTGTCAGAAAAAGCTCCGCCGCCCACCGACATCGGTGGTTTTCGCGCGCAGATGCCGCAGCCCGCGGCCGTCGCCCGGCACAACCACCGGAATCGGTGGGCGAACCCTCGGCGCGAGCGCTCCGGGACGCATCCCTGGTCCGGCGCACTAGGCTGAGCCGGTGCTGCCCGACACAGACCTTCCCCCGGCTCGCCGTACCTACAGCTACCTCGGCCCCGCCGGCACCTTCACCGAGGCCGCGCTGGCTCAGGTGCCCGAGGCGCGCGACCAGATCTGGCGCCCCGTCCGCAACGTCGGCGAAGCGCTCGCCGACGTCGTCGAGGGCCGGTCCGATGCCGCGATGATCGCGATCGAGAACTCGGTCGACGGCGGCGTCTCGACGGCGCAGGATGCCCTGGCGACCGTTCCGGGTCTGCGGATCGTGGGCGAGTACCTCGTGCCGGTGAACTTCGTGCTCGTCGGTCGCCCGGGCGCGACCCTCGACGACGTCTCGCTCATCGCCGCGCACCCCGTGGCGTACGGGCAGTGCCTCGGCTGGCTGAGCGAGAACGTCCCCGCGCACGCGCACCTGCCCGCGTCGAGCAACGTCGCCAGCGCGCTCGGCGTCCTGGACGGTTCCAGCGGAGCGGATGCCGCGATCGCGGCGCCCGGCATCGTCGACCATCACGAGGTCGAGGTGCTCGCCGAGAAGATCGGCGACAACCCCAACGCGGTGACCCGCTTCGTCCTCGTCAGCCGCACGGTGGCACCGGCTCCGCCCACCGGCGCCGACAAGACGTCCCTCGTGGTCGAGCTGCCCGAGGACCACCCCGGCGCGCTGCTGGAACTGCTCGAACAGTTCGCGACGCGCGGTATCAACCTGAGCCTTCTGGCATCCCGGCCCATCGGCGATGCCCTCGGTCGCTACCGCTTCGTGATCGACGCCGACGGCCACGTGCACGACGAACGCATGGCCGACGCGCTGCTGGGTCTTCGTCGTTTCAGCCCGAAGGTCATCTTCCTCGGCTCGTATGCCCGCGCGGATCGCGCCATCGTGCGCTACCCCCAGCGCTACAGCGACGACGTCTTCGTCGAGGCGCGCGACTGGCTCCGCGGCCTGCTGAGCGGCGAGCCCGGGGCGTAACGCCCGAACCGCCGCGTACCGTCATGCGGAGTCGGCGCTCGACATGCCGGTTCAGGATGCCGTGAGCCGGCGTGTCGCCCGCAGAATCCGCACGACGGCCCGCGGCGCCGACCCGCCCTGCGGCGCCGACCCGCCCTGCGGCGTCGGCGCCGACCCGACCCGGGCGCCCCCGGGCGGGGTCACGCCGCCACGGCTGCCGATGCCGCGATGAGCTCCAGCGTCTGGGCACGACCCTCGGCGATGTCGAGCGATTCGCCGTCGTAGGCCCCGGCGACCGGCGACACCATGATCTCGTCGACGCCGTGCTGCGCGGCGAAGGCGGCGAGCTGCCCCTGCACGTCCGACCCGGTGCCGACGAACCACTTCTGCCGCGTCGAAGCCATGATCGACTCGGCCATCGCGTCGAACGGGTCGGCCTTCGCCTGCTCGACGGTCTCGAGGGGTACGAGCGGCTTGTTGGTGCGCAGGCGCGCCATCATCCGCAGTTGCGGCAGCGCGCGCTCCTCGGCCTCGTCGGCGGTCGGTGCCGCGACGACGTTGGCCGTGACGAAGGTGCGCGGACCCGCGCCCGACTCGTTCGGTCGGAACTGGTCGCGGTACAGGTGCAGGGCGCGGTCGAGTCCCTCGCCCGCGAAGTGGTTCGCGAAGACGTACGGCAGCCCGAAGCCGGCGGCGAGCTGCGCGGAGTAGTCGCTCGATCCGAGCAGCCACACCTGCGGCATCCCGGATGCCGAGGGCGTGGCCTTCACCTGGTACTCCGTGCCGGAGGTGAAGCGCACCGTGGCCCCCTCGGGAGAGGTGAGCGCCATGATGTCGGTGACGTGGTCGGGGAAGCGCGAGACGTCGCTCGTGGTGCCCGAGCGGTTCAGCAGCTGCGTGATGACCGGGTCGCTGCCGGGGGCCCGCCCGATTCCGAGGTCGATCCGGCCGGGGGCCAACGCTTCGAGCGCGGCGAACTGCTCGGCCACGATGAGCGGCGAGTGATTGGGCAGCATGACCCCGCCCGATCCGACGCGGATGCGGGAGGTGCGGGCGGCTGCGGCCGCGATCAGCACCGGGGGAGTCGTCGAGGCGACGGCGGGCATGTTGTGGTGCTCGGCGAACCAGTAGCGGCGGTAGCCGAGGCGATCGGCGCGCTCGACCAGGTCGAGCGACGACGCGACAGCCTGCGCGCTGGTCTGGCCGCTGCGCACGGGTACCAGATCGAGAACGGAGAGGGAGGGGATGGCATCGTTCACGACGATCCCAACCTCTTTGCGTACGCCGATATTCCGTTCTTCAGGCCTGCGCAACCCCATCGATCGGCTCGGGGACGGTCTCCAGCGTCCACGGTATGAGTAGCTTGCGGACGATGTTGCGGACACAGATCTCTCTCGACGACCACGCCTTCTTTCTGGTCCAGGGGCAGGATCTCGACACGCTCCAGAGGCGAATCGAGGATGCCGTGCGTTCGGGCGGTCGGTTCGAACGCTTCATCGTGGTGGGCAACCGCGAGATGTCGGTGCTGTTCACGCCGACATCCCGCGTCGCCTTCGCGGTCGAGACGGTGCAGGAAGACCTCCGCGACACCGGTGACACCGACGCGCCATTCGGCGGTTTCTTCGACGAATGAGGTCTCGGCATCCATCCCCAGCGTTCTCTCAGCGAAACGGCGTGACGAATCCGTCGGCGGTTGCGTCTTCCCTGTGACATCACGGGGCGCACGGTCCCGGGTATGACGAAAGGAACCGCTCATGGCCACCCCCAGCACCGCCACCACGCCGACCACCACCGACGGCGGCAAGACCGTCATCGTCGACGCCGTCGTCGCCAAGGTCGCCGGCATCGCTGCGGCCGAGGTTCCCGGCGTGCACGCTCTCGGCGGCGGAGCCGCGCGCGTGATCGGCAACATCCGCCAGGCCGTCGGCGCCAAGGACCACGCCCAGGGCGTGAGCGTCGAGGTCGGCGAGACCGAGGTCGCCGCCGACATCGCCATCCAGGTCGACTACCCCGAGCAGCTGCAGCGGGTGGCCTCCGACGTGCGTTCGGCCGTGGCACAGGCCATCACCGAGCTCGTGGGCATGAAGGTCGCCGAGATCAACGTGACCGTGGTCGACGTCTACATCCCGGGCGACGACGACGAGGACGAGGCCGAAGAGGCCCGCGTCAACTGACATCCGTCACGAGAGGGGCGTCACCGCGAGGTGGCGCCCCTCTCGTCTGCCCGTACACCCGACGCGGTGCCGATCTGCGAGCGGAAGAACGCGTCCGCGACGCGGCGCACCGTCGCCGGATCCTTCTGCGGTGCGGCGCCCTCGAAAGAAGCCGCCGCCTCGAGTTCGTTCGAGACGAACCGCTCGAGCACGGTCGGCGGTGCCCCGGTGCCCACCTCGCGCGTCTGCGCCTTCAGCGCGATCAGCTCGGTCGCAGCGTTTCGGACGTCGCCTGCGACATCGCCCTCCGCGAGCAGACGTGGAAGGTCCATCGGTGGAACCACGGCGTCGGGGTGCGTCGCGAGCCAGCGCAGGGCGGCGGCCGGCCGTAGCACGTAGAAGAACCTCTTGAGGGTGGCCGAGCCTGCACGCTGCTGACGAGCGACGTGCAGATAGTGTCGGCCGATCGCTCCACGTTCCACCGTGTCCTCGGCCAGAGCCAGCAGGTCCGCACGGAAGTCCTCGTCGCCCGTGTAGATGATCGGCGAGTTGAGCCATTCGATGGCGGTGGCGTTGCCCTTCACGATGAGGGCGACGGTCTTGGCGAGGTCCCACCCGTTGACGTCGAAGGTCTTGTCGAGCGGCGTCTCGATCACGTCGCGCTCGGGCCACAGCGAGAGGTAGCTCTCCGGCGGCCGGATGTAGAGGAAGCGGCAGTCGTAGTCGCTGTCGGGCGAGGGGAAGCCCCACGCGCGGCTTCCGCTCTCGATCGCCCAGGGGATCCGCACGCCGTGCTCGACCTCGACGGAAGCCAATCTGCGGTCGATCTCGGCGACGACGGCTGGGTCGAGAGAGGAGGGGACGGCACGCATCGCTCGACGATACCGCCCCCACCGCGGGGTGCTCGGGGCGCGATCAGCCGCCGTGCCGTACCTCGGCGTAGGCGTCGAGCGCGCGCTTGCGCGTCTCGCCCAGGTCGACCATCGGCTCGGGCGGGCCGTCGTCGAGGAACTCCGGCGCCCACTCCCGCACGTACTCGTCGTGTGGGTCGAACTTCTTCCGCTGCGTCTCGGGATTGAACACGCGGAAGTAGGGGGCGGCATCCGCACCGGAGCCCGCGACCCACTGCCAGTTGAACGGGTTGCTCGCGGCATCCGCGTCGACGAGGCAGTCCCAGAACCACTGCTCGCCGTGCCGCCAGTCGATGAGCAGGTTCTTGATGAGGAAGGATGCCGTGACCATCCGCACGCGGTTGTGCATGACGCCCGTGTGCCAGAGTTGTCGCATCCCGGCATCCACGACGGCGACGCCGGTCTTGCCCTGCTGCCAGGTCTCGAGGTGGTCCCGGTTGAGCTTCGGCCAGGGGAACGCGTCGAAATTCCGTCGCCAGTTGACGGTCGCGATGTCGGGGGAGTGGTAAGTCACGTGCCAGGCGAACTCGCGCCACACGATCTCCGACAGGAAGCCGCTCGCGCTTTTCGCATGCTCGCCCGACCCTCTGTGCTCCAGGGTGTCGTGCCACACCTGGTACGGGCTCAGTTCGCCCCAGCGCAGGCGCGGCGAGAGGTTCGAGGTGGCGCCCCCGGCGAACTCGTCGCGGTACTTCGCGTAGTCGCCGAGATCGTCGTCGAGGAACTCCGTCAGCCGCGCTTTCGCCGCGGGCTCGCCCGGCTCCCACGTCTCGCGTAGGCCGCCGGCCCAGTCGGGCTTCGTCGGCAGCAGGCCCCACGACGACAGGTCGTCGGAGTCGACGGATGCTGACACCCCGGGCACCTTGCGCGCCTCCGGCATCGGGGGCCGCGGTGCCGGCATCTTCTGCACGGCGCGGGCGAAGGGGCTGTAGATCCCGTAGGGCTTGTCGGCTCCGGTGCGCACGGTCCACGGCTCATAGAGGAGGTTGGCGGCGAATGAGGCGACCGTCAGCCCGTCATCGCGCAGCTTCTCTTTGATGCCGGCGTCGATCTCGCGCTCGACGCCGCCGTAGCGGCGGTTCCAGAACACGGCGCCCGCGCCCAGATCGTCGACGACGGCGGGCAAGACCTTCGACGCCGCTCCCCGACGCAGGATGAGCGTCGATCCTCGCTCGTTCAGGCGTTCGCCGAGGGATGCCAGAGACCCGTGCAGCCACCAGCGCGCCGCCCCGCCGATCTCGCGCACCCCGTCAGACTCCTCGTCCAGCACGTACAGCCCGACGATCGGCTCGTCGCGCTCGAGCGCCGCGCGCAGAGCCGGGTTGTCGGTGAGCCGAAGGTCGTCGCGGAACCACACGATCGAGGGTGATGGCATCCTCCGACGCTATCCACCGCGGCATCCCGGTCGGTGGGCTTGACACCCGCCCGTCCCGTCGGCCGCCCCACTCACCCTGACGGCGCGCGGTCCCGCGCGCGCCTCAGAGCGTCGAGATGTCGTGTCCCTTCGGCAGCGCGACCGACAGACCGCCGGGGATGATGCGGGTGTAGATGCGCGTCGCCTCACCGAACTCGTCGCCGTCCAGCTCGATCGGCTGCGCGGGTGCCGTGGCCAGTTCGATGCCCGTGCCCCGGAGGTAGCGCACGGAGGTGTCCTTGCGGCGTTCGAGCACGCGGCGACCGGCGCGGAAGCGGCGCAGCACGGAGTTGTCCCACACGATGCTCCGCCAGACGCCCAGCCAGCCCAGTACGCCGCTCGGCTGAAGGACGGCCACATCGAGGCGACCGTCTGCGACGGAGGCATCGGGGATCAGCGCCACACCCCCCTGCAGGGCGCCGCAGTTCGCGAAGAGCACGCTGTGCACCTTGGCGGAGTGCAAGCGGTGCCCGTTGAGCTGATACATGACGCGGAAGGGCTTGGCCGAGACGAGCGATCGCGCCGCTCCGTCGACATAGGCGACCCACCCGACCTGCTTCTTGAGGTCGGAACGGGTGTTCTGGATCATCGCGGCATCCAGGCCGATTCCGGCCATGACCGAGAACCCGTGCTCCTCGATCTCGCCGTCGGCGCGGCGGATGCGGGCAAGCCCCGTGTCGATGGAGTGGACGTCGCCCTCGAAGGTCGCGCGGATCATCGCGTCGGTGTCGGTCAGTGGAAGGTTGAGGTTGCGGGCCAGCAGGTTCCCCGTGCCGCTCGGCACGATCGTGAGGGGAACATCCGTGGAGGTCAACGCCTCGGCCACCGCGCGCACCGTCCCGTCGCCGCCGGCCGCGAGGACGGCATCCACCTTCTCGTCGAGGGCGGCACGCGTCGCGTCGTCGCCCAGGTCGTCGACCGTCGTCTCGTAGAAGAGCGGTTCGGCCCAGCCGGCCTCGGCGGCGAGTTCGGCGACGCGCGCACGCAGCGTCTCGGGCTCGACCTTGGTCGGGTTGTAGACGAGGGCGGCGCGCTTCTTCTGCGTCGGCTCGGCGTCCATGGGCGCCTCTTCGCCCTCCGCGTCGACGCGCTGGGTCTTTCCCGGCGTCTCTTCCGACGAGTCGGGGGCGACGTCCTCGGGCTGGTGGATGACGTCGTCGGGTTCGGCGGCCTCTTTCGGGTCGGGCTTGCCCTGCCCGGGGGCATCGCTGGTGTCGTCGCGGAGTCGGGCCGCGTGGAAGTCGTCGTGCGAGCCCTCCGCGGCGGCCGCGTCGGCGGCGACCTCGGCCGGCGAGTCCTCGTCGATGCCGTTGTCCTCGTCGGTCGAGATGGGCGCGTCGGCGTCGCGGGCGGAGGCGGTCTCGGGGGACTCCGCGTCGTCGCGCGGTTCGTCAGGGGCGGCCATGGGTCCACCCTAGGACCGCGGCCGCATCCCCCGCCGGACGAATCGGCGGGGTTGACGGGGGGATGCCGGTGGCCCATTGGGCGGTTCGGGTTCGCCGCCGCGTCGGGTTCGCGCAGTGCTGGGCGAGGCGAGGACCGGCCCGATGCCGACCGTAGGATGGACGCGTGATCGACCTGACTCTGCTGCGTGATGATCCCGAGCTCGTGAAGCGCTCCCAGATCGCCCGCGGGGAGTCGCCGGACTCGGTGGACGAGGCCCTCGCCGCCGACCGCGACCGCCGCGCCGCCATCACCGCCTTCGAAGAGCTGCGCGCCGCGCAGAACGCGCACGGCAAGCGCGTCGCGCAGGCACCGAAAGACGAGAAGGCCGCCCTGGTCGCCGAGGCCAAGCAGCTCAGCGAGCAGGTCAAGGCCGCACAGCACGCGGTCGCCGAGGCCGAGGCCGCCGCCGACGCCGCGCTCTCGCGCATCGAGAACATCGTGCTCGAGGGCGTCCCGGCCGGCGGGGAGGAGGACTTCGTCACCCTCCGCACCCACGGGGACATCCCCACGTACGACTTCGAGCCGCGCGACCACCTGGAGATCGGTGAACTCCTCGGCGCGATCGACATGGAGCGCGGCACCAAGGTCTCGGGCAGCCGCTTCTACTTCCTCACCGGCATCGGTGCGCGCCTCGAGCTCGCGCTCATGACCCTGGCCCTCGACCGGGCCCTGCGGGCGGGCTTCACGCCCATGATCCCGCCGACGCTCGTGCGCCCCGAGGTCATGCGCGGCACCGGGTTCCTCGGCCAGCACGCCGACGAGGTCTACCACCTGCCGAAGGAAGACCTCTATCTCGTCGGCACGAGCGAAGTCCCTCTCGCCGGCTACCACATGGACGAGATCCTCGACCTCGAGCGCGGCGCCAAGCGCTACGCCGGCTGGTCCACCTGCTACCGCAGCGAGGCCGGGTCGTACGGCAAGGACACCCGCGGCATCATCCGCGTGCACCAGTTCAACAAGCTCGAGATGTTCGTCTACACCGACCCCGCCGACGCCGAGGCCGAGCACGACCGTCTCGTCGCCATGCAAGAGGGCATGCTGCAAGACCTCGGCCTGGCCTACCGCGTGATCGACGTCGCAGCGGGCGATCTGGGCTCCAGCGCCGCGCGCAAGTTCGACATCGAGGCCTGGGTGCCCACGCAGGACGCCTACCGCGAGCTCACGAGCACCTCGAACTGCACGACCTATCAGGCTCGTCGTCTCAACACGCGTTTCCGCCCCGAGGGAAGCAAGACCGCCCCGGTCGCCACCTTGAACGGAACGCTCGCCACCACCCGCTGGATCGTCGCCCTCCTCGAGACGCACCAGCGCGAGGACGGATCGGTGACCGTCCCCGAGGTCCTGCGGCCGTACCTCGGCGGCCTTGAGGTCATGGAGCCGATCGCGTGAGCGACGAGGCCGCTCTGCCCGACACCGGCGCCGTCGAGAGCGCCCCGAAGCAGGAAGCGGCCGACGTCGTCGCCGCGCTCGCCGACGACGCCCCCGGGCGCATGCTCATCGCCCTCGACGTCGACGGCACGGTTCTGCTCGAAGACGACACGCTCAGCCCGGGTGTCGTCGAGGCCGTGACGGGTGCCGCCGACGCGGGCCACGAGGTCATGCTCGCCACCGGCCGCAGCTGGGACAGCACCCACACGATCATGGATCGCCTCGGCATCCGCCCCGAGTACGCCGTCTGCTCGAATGGCGCGATCGTCATGCGACGCATCGGCGAGGGGGATGCCGCGACCTACGAGCGCGCGCACGTCGAGACGTTCGACCCGACCGAGGTGCTGACCCTGCTCGGTGAGCACCTCGCGGGGGCGCACTTCCTCGTCGAGCTGCCCGACGGTTCGCGCCTGTTCACCGACTACCTCGACGACTGGAATCTGCAGGGCGCCAACAAGGTCTCGTTCGAGCGGCTGTCGGACCAGCCCGTCTGCCGTGTCGTCGTCGTGGCGCCTGAGCAGACCGACCAGGACTTCCTCGAGCTCGTCGAGCGCATCGGGCTCAGCCAGGTGTCGTACGCGATCGGCTGGACGGCGTGGCTCGACATCGCCCCGCAGGGGGTCGACAAATCCACTGCGCTCGAACTCGTGCGCGGGTGGCTCGGCATCCCCGCGGAGCGGGTGCTCGTCATGGGCGACGGTCGCAACGACATCGAGATGATGCAGTGGGCCGTGCGCAACGGCGGCCGCGCCATCGCGATGCACCAGGGTCCGCCCGAGGTGCACGCCGCCGCCGGCGAGGTGGGGCTGTCGGTCACCGAGGGTGGTGTGGCGGCGGTCCTGCGCGCCCTCTAGCGCCCCTGTAGCGCTCTTCAGCGCGCCCACGCCTCCCGCATCGCCGCGCGCAGCGTGCGCCCATCGGCTCGGTCGAGCTCACGGCGGCTGCGCTCGAACGCCGCGCGTGCGGCATCCCGGAACACGTCCGCGTGCGCGGGGGCCGACGCCGCGAGCGACGCCAGACACTTCTGCAGGCGCACCTGCACCTCGATATCGGCCGCCCCGTCGCGCGCGAGCGGACGGAATGCGTCGTCGACCAGGTCGGCGAGCAGCGGTGGCGGCACGTACACACGGTCGTAGTCGACCTCGGTGCGGCGTTCGACGGCGAGGCCCCGCGCGAAGACGCGGTGCAGAGCCGCGATCACTTCGATGGCGGTGCCGGGGTCGTTCGTCGCAGCCGACAGGGCACGGCTGCCGATCTCGGTCAGCGCGATCACGCCGAAGCGCGGGTCCTGCTCGTAGGTGCGGTGACGCTCGATGCGAAACGCCCGCCGGATGCCGGTACGCACGTCGTCGTCGACCGTACCGGTCACGGCCACGAGCGGTACACGTGCATCGGCGATACGCCCGGGTGTCGCACGCACGTGGATCTCGACGTCGTGCTGGTGCGCCACCCGGTCGAGGCCGGCGATATCGACGTGCGTGACGTATCCGACCTCGTCGGCGTGGACGGCCACGGCATCCGAAGGCACGGTGCCGCCGGCTCGAGCGCCGAGCGTGGGCGCCTCGGCGTGCAACTCGAACGAGGTGGTCGCCGCCTTCTCGACGCGGTCGATCACGTCGGCCATGCGCCCGAAAGTCGACAGGTGAGAGATCCACCGCAGCAGAGTGAACACCACGATGCCGATGATCACGAGCGTGGCGACGAACAGGATGGTGCGCCCCTGCGCGGGGTAGTAGCCGGTCGAGAGGGCGACGAGCCCCACCAACGAGAAGGTGAACGCACCGACGAAGGTCGACACGGCGTTCTGCGAGGTGGGATCGGCGATCAGTAGCGGCGTCGACCGGGGCGTTGCGGTCGTCGTCGCCGACGAGAACGCGGTGACCATCGCCGTGACCGAGAACGTGCTCACCGTCAGCATCGCGGTCGCGATGATCTGTAACAGCGACCCCACGGAGTTCTGCGCGAGGTCGATCCCGAACTCGAAGGGCAGCAGGGCGCCCAGAAACCCCCCGGCCAGGGCGACGATCACGGCGATGACCGTGAACAGTGCCGCCCGCACCCATACCTGCCGTCCGAGCCGCAGGAAGAAGGATGCCAAGGAGCCGCGGACCGTCATCGCCATGCGTCGACGTTATCCAGTCGCCGGGTGCGCTGCGGGCTGGACGCGGGAGCCCGGGGTCGTCGGTAGACTCGGGACGTTCAGGAGGGTTGTCCGAGCGGCCGATGGACCTGGTCTTGAAAACCAGTGGGCAGCAATGTCCCGTGGGTTCGAATCCCACACCCTCCGCCAGTTGAGGGGTGGCTCCACGCGGAGCCGCCCCTTGCTACAGCCCACCCCGGCCCGAGGTGCCGGATGCCTCGAAGCGCCGCCGCTGTGGTCGCATCCGTGGAAGGCGCCATCGCGATCGACGAGAGTGTTGTCCGCGCGCCCACAGCGTGACCGGGGGGGGGCGTGAGTGCGTGTGTCGCCGGCCTTCTTCCGCGATGGCCATATCCGGATCGGCTCAGGCAGACCGCGCCTGCGATCTGGTGGTTCGGCGCTCAGCTCACCCTCCATTACGCCACGGTCGGGCACGCCGCGCAGGGACGAGTGGCCCAATGCGCGGGGCTGCTCAGCGAAGCCGCGTGCCGGACCGCTCACGCGATCCTTTCCCACCGAGGTGAGTGGATCACGAATGAGAAGCGGCTCCTGGAACGTTCGGAGCTCCGAGGTATGAACGAACTCATCGCGGGCATTTCCCAGGACGAGTACGGTCTCCTCGACACCGCCCGCAACGCGACGGCACTGCTCACGGAAGCGATAAGGCGCGAGGGAATTGGCGGCTGATCGGTCGGTGGGGCGCTCGAGCGCGCGAGCGCGAGCGCCCGTCGCGGTGATCATCGCGTCCTCTACCGGATCGTCGATCAGCAGCTGGCGATCGAGATCGCGTGGTTCGTGCACCGCCGGGACACCTACCGGCCGGTGCGCGTGGGGCCGAATGAGATCGGGCGCGTGGATCGCGCAGGACGCGCCGACCCTCACGCCATTCACAGCCGGTCGTCCCTAGTATTACTGCGACCTCCGGCCCCGAACCGGAGTCGCGACGTGCCGCCGGGCCGGTGGCATCCGTTCGAAAGGACCCGAGTGAGCAAGACGACCCCGCGCGGTCAGAGGACCATTGCGCGCCACGGCCGGCTGACGTCGCCGGGCCCGCTCTCGCAGCTGTTCCGCGGTCTCGCCATCGTCGTGGCCGTTCTTCTCGTGGCGGGCGCCGGTATCGGTGCCTACATTGCGATCGACCTGTCGCGTAGCTTCACGGCCGACGCGGTCGAGCTGAAGAACCAGCCGGCGGTCCCGCCGGACCTGGGTGAACTCAAGGGTGGTGTGAACCTGCTCCTCGTCGGCACCGACGAGTGCGAGCCCGACTTCGCGCAGTACTTCGGCGACCGGTGCTCCGGCGCCGACTCGGGCGACAGCCTGAACGACGTCAACATGCTCGTGCACATCTCGGATGCACCGCGTCGGGTCACCGTCATCTCGTTCCCGCGCGACCTGATGGTGCCGATCCCGTCGTGCACCGACAAAGACGGCGTCGAGCACTCCGCGATGACCAAGCAGCAGATCAACAGCGCCTTCTACTACGGCGGACTCTCGTGCGTCGTTCAGACCATCTCCGAGCTCAGTGGCCTCGAGATCCCGTTCGCGGCGAAGGTGAGCTTCGGCGGCGTCATCAATATCACCGACGCCATCGGCGGTGTCGACGTCTGTATCGCCAACGGCATCAAGGACCCGTACACCGGTATCGACTGGCCTGCCGGCACGCGCACCGTGGTCGGGCTCGACGCGCTGCAGTTCCTGCGTACCCGCCACGGCGTCGGTGATGGCGGCGACCTGGGTCGCATCTCGAACCAGCAGCAGTACATGTCGCGACTGGCGAACAAGCTGAAGAGCCAGGACGTGCTGTCGAATCCGGCGACGCTGTACAAGCTCGCCTCGACGGCTCTGCGCAATGTCGACCCGTCGACCTCGCTCACGAACCCGCTCACCCTCGTGCAGATCGCGTCGGCGGTGAAGGACGTGCCGTTCAACGAGATCGTCTTCATCCAGTACCCGACCTACACGGACCCCGACAACCCGAACCGTGTGGTCCCCGATCGCAGTGCCGCCGACACGCTCTGGGCGGCGCTCGCGGCGAACCAGCCTCTGCAGCTGTCGGGAAACCTGAGCGACGGCAATGGTGTGGTCGTCGACGAGAACGCGACCCCGGCGCCCACGACCGCCCCCACCGACGCCGCCACTCCCGGCCCGACCGACAGTGCCGCGCCGACGCCGGCGCCGAGTTCGTCGGCCGTGGTGCTGCCGTCGGAGATCGCCGGTCAGACCGCCGCGCAGTCGACCTGCTCGAACGGTAACGTCCGCTGACCGTCGTCGCCCGGCATCCCGATCCTGGTTCGGATGCCGGGCGGCGACCGGTTAGTATGGACCGGTGTGTTCGCGCCGTAAGGCCTCGAACACCTGGAGACGTCGCATAGTCAGGCCTAGTGCACCACCCTGCTAAGGTGGAGTCCCCGTAAGGGGACCGAGGGTTCAAATCCCTCCGTCTCCGCACTCGAAAGCCCCGGTCCGCCGGGGCTTTCTGGATCATGGTCCACCGTCTGCGAACCACCGACACCGTGACCGCCGTCGCGTTGATCTTCGCGGCGGCCGCAGCACGCCGGTCATGGGCTCATCCGCCATCACGTTCGGCGGCTTTGCCGAGGAGCTCGCCAAGGGCGCGCTCATCGTGGTCGTCGGGTGGAAGCTCGCCACGTCCACGCGCGACGGCCTGTTCGTCGGCGGTGTCGTTGGTCTCGGTTTCGCGATCCTGGAGAGCTGAAGCCGGACCACCGCCGCCGCGGCGTGTCTGGCCGATAGTCTCGCTGCAGGACCACTGTCCGCGGCGGCCGTCGGCCGTCGCAGCCCTCGACCCCCGGAGAAGCTCACATGTCTGTCGGTCTGCTCGCCGTCGTCGACGACATCCTCAGCGCGGCAATGAAGGCCAGCGCGAAGACGGCGGGTGTCGTCATCGACGACGCCGCCGTGACCCCGCAGTACGTGCAGGGCCTCACCCCCGCGCGAGAGCTGCCCGTGGTGTGGAAGATCGCCCTCGGCAGCATCATCAACAAGTACGTCGTCATCATTCCGATCGCGTTGCTGCTGACGGCGTTCGCCCCGTGGGTGCTGCCGTACCTGCTCATCATCGGCGGCGGGTTCTTGTGCTTCGAAGGCGCCGAGAAGGTGCTGGAGTGGTTCGGGGTGCACCACGGTGCGCACGACGACGGCCCGCGCGACGAGAAGAAGCTCGTGCTCGGCGCGGTCCGCACCGACCTCATCCTCAGCACCGAGATCATGCTGATCGCCCTGTCGAGCCTGGATCCCGGCTTCGGGATCTGGATGACGTTGGGCGCGCTGCTCGTCATCGGTCTGGCCATGACGGTCGTCGTCTACGGTGCGGTCGCGCTGCTGGTGAAGATCGACGACATCGGCCTGCGGTTCATGAAGAGTCCTGCCCGGCGCGTGCGTCGCTTCGGCGTGCGGGTCGTGGCATCCATGCCCGCGGTGTTCCGCGTGATCAGCATCGTCGGAACCGTCGCGATGCTCTGGGTCGGTGGACACCTCGTGGTGCAGAATCTCGCCGAGACGTTGTGGTCCGGGCCGTACGGCCTCGTGCACGTCGTCACGCACGCGATCGAAGCGACGGGACCGGTCGTCGTGTGGATCGTCGACACCGCGATCTCGGCCGTCTTCGGGCTCGTCCTGGGGCTGATCATCGTCGCCGTGGTGATGGGTGTCACGCGTCTGACGACGCGCGACGCGCCGGCTGACGCCTCTCACTGACACTCGGCGACGCGCACAGTTCCCCGTTTCTGCCACACTCAGCAGCGGGGACGCGCTGGGCGCGCTCCCAGACGAGGGGGAAAGCCGTGAGCACGACAGGGAAGAACGCCGCCCCGAGCGGCCGCACGCACGTTCGACACCGTCGGGAGCACCGACGCACTCATACAGCGGCGTTCGTGCTCGGCGCGACCGCCCTGTGGCTGTATCTCGGGTTCGTGATGCTGCACCTGCTGCACAACAACGACGTGCTCCCGGCGTGGGTCTTCGTGGGCGCGGCAGTGGTGCCGGTGACGCTCCTGTGGGTCATGGTGCACCGTCTTCGCGTCACGGACACCCTCACGTGGGGGAGGCTGGCCATCGCGGCGGGCTTCGGCGGTCTCCTCGCGCTGGCGTTGGGGAGCACGCTCGACTCGCTCACCGGGTTCATCCCCCAACCGCATCCGGGTGGCGATGCGGGCGTCGTCAGCCTCGCGGCCGCCGGCTTCGTCGAGGAGTTCGCCAAGGGGGTGCTCATCGTCGTGGTGGGGTGGCGTGTGGTGAAGTCCACGCGCAACGGTCTGTTCGTCGGCGGTGCGGTCGGTATCGGGTTCTCCGTCTACGAGACGATGGGATACATCCTGGGCCACTACGGCGGCGATCATCCCGTGTTCATCGGCACCGCGGTGGCGATCGAGCGGGGCATCCTCGCACCGTTCGGCCACGTGCTGTGGAGCTCGTTGCTGGGTGCGGCCCTCTTCACCGCCGCCGCGAAGACGGGCCGGTTCCGGGTGACCGGCCTCGTGCTGGGCGCCTACGTGGGCGTCGCCGTGCTGCACGGACTCTGGGACGGAGCCTCGCCGCTGGTCACCGCGTCGACGGGCTCGCAGGTGCTCGCCATGGTGACGGAGATCGGTGCGGGGGTCGTGACGATCCTGGCCGGTGGTCTCATCTGGCGGCACGTCGCGCGCTCCGCACCCGCGCCCGCGGATGCTCCGGACGACGTCGCGGCGACGACGGATGCCGTGTCCCCGGCGCCGCCGCCCGCCTGATCCGCGCCTCGCGAGCGGGTTCTCGCGCGCTGCCCGTCCCCGGTATGGTGGGCGACGCGCTCTCGGTGTCAGTCCAGACGCGAGTGATCGCCCAGGCGGTGCCAGGCGCGGTTGTGGTACACCAGGGCGCTGCCGGCTTCGCCGACCTCGAGGTCGCGTTCGACGTCGACCTGCAGGGCTTGAGCCGCGATGACCGTCGAGGCTCCGGCATCCATTCGACTCACGATCTTGCATCGCAGCCACGCGCGCACGCCGTGGTAGACCGGCTCGCCCGTGGCGAGACGCGACCACGCTGACGTGTCGGCGAAGCGGTCGACGCCGCTCGTGGAGGCCGTGCGCGCCAGGCCGATGTCCTCGGCGTCGAGCAGGTGCACCACGATCGTGTCGGCCTCGACGATGGTCGGCGTCGCCGACGACAGGGCCGAGACCGAGAAGATCAGCAGTGGCGGCTCGGCGCTCACCGACGACACGCTCGACGCGGTGAGGGCCACGGGACCGTGCTCGCCGTAGGCGGTGATCACGGCGATGCCGCCGGGGTGTCCGCGGAAGGCGCGTTTGAAGTCGTCCGCCGAGACCGAGGTGCCGATCGCGGGGGCGCTCTCGGAGGAGTGCTCGTGCGGAAGCGATGTCATGGATACGACGGTAGGCGCTCTCGCCGGGATCGGCACCGTTCGGCGCAACATGCCGAAACCGACGGTGACACGATGGCCCCGGGATGCCACGGCATCCCGGGGCCATCGTGTCACGGCCTCAGCCCAGCAGGGGCACGGATCCCACCAGCACGCCGACGGCGAGCATCACGAGCGAGACGATCGTCGCGCGCCACAGCACCTTCTTGTGGTGGTCGCCGAGGTTCACGCCGGCGAGCGAGACGAGCAGCAGAATCGCGGGCACGAGCGGGCTCTGCAGGTGCACGGGCTGGCCGGTGATCGAGGCGCGGGCCATCTCGACCGGAGCGATGCCGTAGTTCGCGGCGCTCTCGGCGAGCACCGGCAGGATGCCGAAGTAGAACGCGTCGTTCGACATGAAGAACGTGAACGGGATCGACAGGACGCCCGTGATGACGGCGAGGAACGGACCCATCGACGAGGGGATCACCTGCGTGATCCACGACGCCATCGCGGTCACCATGCCCGTGCCGTTCAGCACACCGACCAGCACGCCGGCCGCGAGCACCATCGACACGACCCCGACGATGCTGGGAGCGTGGGCGACGATCTCGTCGGCCTGTGAGCGGAGCTTCGGGAAGTTCACGATGAGCGCGAGCGCGGCGCCGACCATGAACACGAAAGCCAGCGGGAACAGGTCCATCACGAGCAGCACCATGACCGCGATCGTGAGGGCGAGGTTGAACCAGAGGAGCCTCGGGCGCAGCGTCGCGCGGTTGGGGTCGAGCATCGTGTCGGCCATCGCCGTGTCGGCGGTGTCGACGAGCTGTGCGGCGGCGACGGCATCGCGCCCGCCGCGCACGGTGACGATGTTGCCGGTGCGCAGTGACGCGAGGGCGCCCGGCTTGTGCTCCGCGCCGCGGAAGATTCTCGGGGCGCCAAGGCGGCCGAAACCGCCGGGGGCGTCGAGCTGTGACGTGTCCACGGCGCCGGCCAGACGGCGGCGCTCCGACAGGCCCAGGAACCACGCGAACACGAGCGAGACGACCAGACCCGCGGCCAGCGAGGGCAGCATCGGCACGAACACGTCGGTGGGCTGCAGGCCCAGAGCGGTGGCGGCGCGAACGGTCGGACCGCCCCACGGGACGATGTTCATCGTGCCGTTCATCAGGCCCGCGACGCAGGTGAGCACGACGGGGCTCATGCCCAGGCGCAGGTAGAGCGGCAGCATCGCCGAGGTGGTGATGATGAAGGTCGTCGAGCCGTCGCCATCGAGCGAGACGGCACCGGCGAGGATGGCCGTGCCCAGCACGATCTTGGCCGGGTCATCGCCCAGCACGCGCGTGACCACGCGGATGAGCGGGTCGAAGAGTCCGACGTCGATCATGATGCCGAAGTACATGATCGCGAACATCAGCAGCGCCGCCGTCGGCGCCATCTTGCTGATCGCATCGATCACCATGTCGCCGAGGCCGAAGCCCGCGCCGGCGATGAGACCGAAGATCGTCGGGACGACGATGAGGGCGACCATCGGGGTGAGGCGGCGCGTCATGATCAGCGCCATGAACGACAGGACCATGAGGAAGCCGAGGGCCACGAGCACCCCGTCGGCGGGCGTGTAGGCCACCGGGTACTCGGCCGTGTCGGCCGCAAGGATCAGGGGGGTCATCGCGACTCCTTCGTCGTGACGGGCGCGGGAATCGCGCTGTCGATCCGGCGACACTACGGATGCCATGGCCTCGGGCGCGCGCTTGCTCGCATTGCGCCGGGTTATGCGCGTACCGTGTCTTCTGCGCATTTCGCGCACGACGTGGTGTTCGAGGAGGCACATGCGGTTCGCAACTCGAATGCTCGTGGTGCAGGTGGCGACCCAGGTGGTCGTCGTCGCGGTGTGCACCGCGGTCTTCGCTTGGCTCGGGGTGCAGCAGCTCAAGGCCGAGGCCGACTCCTCGGCGCTGAATATCGCCCGCTCGGTCGCCGAGGCGCCCGACGTCCGCGATCTCGTGGCCGCCTACTCCGCCGATCCGGGAACACCGGATGCCGCGGACCTGCGTGACGGGATGCTGCAGCGGTACGCGGTCGAGGTCACCGCCCGCACGGAAGGCCTGTTCGTCGTGATCACCGATGATCACGGCATCCGTCTGGCCCACCCCGATTCCGATCGCCTCGGCCAGGTCGTCAGCACGAGCTTCGCCGACGCCCTCGCTGGCCGTGAGGTCGTGACGTGGGAGACCGGGACGCTGGGGGAGTCCGCGCGCGCGAAGGTCCCCGTGTATCCGCCCGGCGGAGGCGCCCCGGTGGGAGAGGTCAGCGTCGGCTTCGAGAGGGCGAGCGTCTTCGACGACCTGCCCGCGCTGCTCGCCGGGATCGCGGTCGCGGTGCTGCTGGCCGTCACCATCGGCGCGCTCGTCGCGCTTCTCATGCGCCGCCGGCTCGAGCGGCTGACCCTCGGCGTGCAGCCCGAAGAGCTCGTAGCCCTCGTGCAGACCCAGACGGCGGTGCTCGAGGGTGCCGACGAGGGGGTGCTCGCGTTCGATGAGACGGGGGTTGTGCGGGTGTGCACGGCGACCGCCGAGCGTCTGCTGGGAATCACGGATGCCGTGGGCCGCCCCCTCGCCGATCTCGGTCTCCCGCCCGCCGTGGCCACCGCGCTGGCCGCGGGCGGGGCGAGCGTGGGGCTGCCCGTCGGGGGTCGTGTCGTGTTCATCGACGTCCGCCCGGTGCGTCGGGGAGCGCGGGCGCTCGGTCGTGTTGCGGTGCTGCGCGACCGCACCGACGTCGCCGCGCTGTCGGAGCGCCTCGACAGCGTGCGCGCGATGGGCGACGCCCTGCGGGTTCAGCGGCACGAGAACGCCAACCGTCTGCACGCGGCCGTGGGTCTGCTCGATGCGGGGCGCGCCGCCGAGGCCCGCGCATTCCTCGCCGACCTCGTCGACCGCGGTTCGGTCGACTGGGCCGTGCCGGGCATCGATCTCGTGGGAGATGCGATGCTGCAGTCCTTCCTCGGGGCGAAGGCTCTTGCGGCGCGCGAGCGCGGGGTCGCTCTGCGCGTCTCCGACGATACGTTCCTGCCCGGCACCGTCGACGAGGTCGAAGACGTCGTCGCCGTGCTCGGCAACCTCATCGACAACGCCGTGACCGCCACGGCATCCGGTCCCGAACCCCGCGAGGTCGAGGTGGCGGTTCTCGGCGACGGCGAGGCGGTCGTGCTCACCGTGTCCGATACGGGCGGCGGGATCGCCGACGTCGACGCCGTCTTCGCCCCGCCCGAGCGCGACGACGATCCCGCCGCGGTGCACGGGCTCGGGATCGGTCTGCCGCTCTCGCGCGAGTTCGCCCGACGACGCGGCGGCGAGGTGTGGGTCGTCGATCCGGGCGGCGACGACCACGGCGCCGTCGTGGCCGCGCGTCTGCCCGGCGTCCTACGAGGAGGTACTCCGTGACCGACATCCGTGTCCTGGTCGTCGACGACGACTTCCGCGTGGCGGGGCTTCACCGTGACGCTGTCGCCGCGCGTGCGGGGTTCATCGCGCTCGAGCCCGCGCGCACGGTGGGCGAGGCCCGAGCGGTGATCGCCGCGCACGCCCCCGACCTGTTGCTGGCCGACGTCTATCTGCCCGATGGCGACGGCGTCGAGCTCGTGCGCTCCGCCGGCGTCGACGCCTTCGTGCTGTCGGCGGCGACGGATGCCGCGACGGTCCGCCGCGCGTTCACCGCCGGTGCCCTCGCCTATCTCGTCAAGCCGTTCGACACCCGCGTGCTGGCGGAGCGGCTGGATCGTTACGCCCGCTACCGCAACCTGCTCTCGAGTGCGCGGCCGCTGAGCCAGGACGACATCGATCGCGCGGCATCGGTCGTGCGCGGTGAGCGTGAGGGCCCGTCGCTCGCCCGGTCGGCGACCGAGCAGACGGTGCTGGCCGCGCTCGGCTCCGATGAGGCGTCGGCGACCGAGGTGGCCGAGCGCATCGGCGTTTCGCGTGCGACCGCGCAGCGTCACCTCACCGCGCTCGCCGAGCGGGGCCTCGTGCACGTGAGTCTGCGGTACGGCTCGACCGGACGCCCCGAGCACCGTTTCCGCGTCGGCCCCTGATTCACGGCTCCCGCCGGACGGCATCCCGTGTCCCCCTTCGTGCAGCTTCGGGACGCACGTCTCGCACCTTCTGGGACGAGCCTCGCTTGGTGCCGGCCCGACCGGGATGCCGCCCGACCGGCGCCGCCCCGATAGGGAGGCCGTCGGCTCAGGCCTCCAGTACCGCCCACCCCCGCGGCCCGAGGGTGATGCGGTCGTCCGCCGGTGACCCCTCGCCCGCGACGAGAGCCCGTCCGTCCGCGATCGGCAGCGACACCGGCTCGTCTCCGACGTTGAGGGCGACCACGACGGCGTCGTCGCCCACTGCGGTCCGCAGCGCCATCGCGGTGTTGGCGACCTCGATCACGTCGGTGTGCGCGCGCCAGAGCCACGGCTTGCGTCGTCGGAGCGCGATGAGCGCCTGATGGGCCTGGAGGATGCGTTCGTCGGGCTCGACGTCGCCCGGCCCCGCGGGGAACGCGGGGCGCACCGCGTCATCGCCTCCGAGACGGTGCTCCTTCACGCCCGTCCACCCGAACTCGTCGCCCGCGTACACCGACGGGGTGCCCGCCACGGTGAACAGCACCGCGAGCGCGTGCGGCACGAGGTCGGCTCCCACGGCCGACGCGATCCGGGTGACGTCGTGGTTGCCGACGAAGGTCTGCGGCACGAAGGTCGACAGCAGCTCGTCGTGACGCTCGAGAGCGTGACTCAGCTCGAACAGGTTCCGGTCCGCGATCCCGTGCCAGATGCCCTGCCACAGCTCGTACTGCGTGAGGGAGTCCATCGTCGACTCCCGCACGATCGCCGTCGCGTCGCCGTGGATGACCTCGCCGAGGAACCACGCCTCCGGAAAGCGTTCGCGCACGCGTGGCAGCATCTCGGCCCAGAAGGACGACGGCACCGCGTACGCGGCATCCAATCTCCACCCGTCGATCCCTCGGTCGAGCCAATGGCACATGATCTCGACCACGAGGTCGACCACCGCGGGGGAGGAGTGATCGAGCGCGACGAGGGCGTCGTGCCCCTCGAACACCTCGGCCTCGAACCGGCCGTCGGTCCACCGCCCGCGGAACAGCTGCGGACCGTCCTTCGTCAGGTTCTGGAACGCCGGATGCCCGCGCCCCACATGGTTGAACACCCCGTCGAGGAGGATCCGGATGCCGCGCTCCCGCGCCGCGTCGACGAGCCGGGCGAAGTCCTCGTCGTCGCCCAGTCGCGGGTCGATGCGGAAATGGTCGACGGTGTCGTAGCCGTGGGTCTCGGCGGCGAAGACCGGTCCGAGCAAGACGCCGTTCAGCCCCAGCGCGATGACATGGTCGAGCCACGGCTCGAGTCGGTCCAGGCGGTGCGCGGGCTCGGCATCCGGATCCACGCCGTCGCGGATGGGCGCACCGACGAATCCCAGCGGATAGAGGTGCCACCACATCGCGTGCTCGGGCCAGGTCGGCATCCGGTCTCCTCTCGGCGGTGCTTCGACGCTAACGGCCCCTCCGGGCATCCCCGCCGGGGTTGCGGCCCGACTTCCACCGCGTCAGGCGCTCGCCGTCGTGCCCGAGCGACAGATCCCGGTGCCTTGCTCGGCGTCACGCTTGAGCCCGCACCTCGGCCGGAGCGAAGACGGCGAGATCGATCGCCCGTGTACGCGCGGCGTCCACCGCGGCTGCGACGGCCCCGATCGAGACGATGTCTGCGCCCAGGGGGGAGGCCACCAGTTCGGGTGCCGGAAGGTGCAGCTCGGTGGGCAGGGCTGCACTGGCCGCCTCGATGATCGGGCCCGCCCCGGCGGCGATGGCCCCCGACACGACCACGCGTCGCACGTCGAACAGGCTCCCCAGCACCCCCGTCACCGTCGCCAGAGCCGCACCGACCTCGGCGGCCACAGCCAGTGCCCCCGGGTCGCCTCGGCCGGCGAGGTGGAGCACCGTCTTGGCATCCAGGCTCTCGAGCGGAACGCGTGCCAGGTCGCTGTCGGCGGGCAGGGTTCCCGCGGTGATCGCCGCGCGGGCGGCCTCCACGCAGCGCGGGGCGAGACCGAAGGCGCTGCCGACGCCCTCGACGCGGTCGAGGGCCACGGTCTCACCCGCTCCGCCGTGTGCTCCGCGCAGCAGACGCCCGTCGATCCACAGGCCCGCTCCGAAGCGCTCACCGGCCAGCAGTGCGATGAAGTCGTCGCACCCGACGGCCGCACCCTGGGCGTGCTCCGCGACCGCGGCGAGCGACGCATCGTTCTCGACGCGCACGACCGGGGCCCATGCGGCGAAGGTGTCGACGAAGTCGGGGTTCATCCGCTGCCAGAACCCGTCGTGGTGCACGGGGGAGCGGCCCGCGCGGTCGACCGGCGCGGGCACGCCCACGCAGAGCGCGACGACCCGGTCCCGCGAGGCGCGGGCCCGGGTGAGCGTGGCATCGACGACCTTTTCGGTCGCGCGGCGCCGGCGCTCGGGGGAGTCGCGTTCGGGATCGACGGTCAGGCGCGAGGTGGCGACCGGGGTGCCGCGCAGGTCGGCGACGGTCGCGGTGACGTGACCGCGACCGGCGTCGACGCCCACCACCAGTCCGGCGTCGGCGCGCAGGCAGAAGCGCCGTGCCGGGCGCCCCTTGGAGTACTCGCCCCCCAGGCGCGCATTGGGCATCTCGACCAGCAGACCGCGGTCGACGAGTTCGTCGAGCACGTCGATGGTGGTCGATCGCGTGAGCATCACCGCCGCCATGACGTCGCTGGCGGTGAACGCCTCAGCCTCCCACGCGTAGGCGAGCACGGCGTCGAGGCTGCGGCGGCGGAGCGAGGGCACCGAGGACGAGGCAACCGTCATGGACCTTGACCCCCTTCGTGTCTGCTGCAATACTGCCGTCAACACATTGATTTGGCGAGTAGATTTACTCGTCGATTTTAGATGGTCGCAAGGACGCGAGGAGGAACCAGGTGTCGACGAAGACCAGGGCCGGGCGACGATGGGTCGCCGCGACCGCGGTGGGAGTGCTGGGGGCGGCGATGCTCGCAGGCTGTTCCACCGACGGGCGCGAGACGATCCGCTTCACCTTCAGCAAGCGCGAGGCGCTGACGTTCATGAACGACGTCGTCGCGCAGTACAACGCCTCGCAGGACAAGGTGCGGGTCGAGATGGATGCCTCGGGCGTCGACGTCGTGTCGGCGAGCTTCGTGCGCGGCAACCCGCCCGACATCATGCTCGCCAACTACAACTACGAGACCGCCCGTTTCGTGCAGCGGTGCGCGCTGAGCGACCTTTCCGACACGACGGCCGCGAGCACGGTGCGCGCCGACCTTCAGCCCCTCATGGACCAGTACGGCTCGTGCGAGGGGCGAACCAGCGCGCTGCCCTACTCGGTCATGGCCGCGTCGGTGATCTACAACCAGCAGATCTTCGAGCAGTACGGCCTCGAGGTCCCCACCACGTGGGACGAGCTGCTGCAGGGTTCCGAGACGCTGAAGGCGAACGGCGTCACGCCCTTCTACGGCACCTTCAAAGACGACTGGACCGTCGGTCAGGGCTGGTACGACTACTCCGTCGGCGGATCGCTGAACGTCATCGACTTCTTCGACGACCTCGCCGCCGAGGGCGCCGACGTCGGCCCGCAGTCGACGGTGTCGTTCGCCAAGGACTTCACCGAGCCGATGGAGCGCATGCTCCAGCTCGCCGAGAACTACACGAACCCGGATGCCGAGAGCCGGGCCTACGGCGACGGCAACCTCGCGTTCGCCCAGGGGCAGGCGGCGATGTACCTGCAGGGGCCGTGGGCGCTCGGCGAGATCGCCAAGACCTCGCCCGACCTCCCGGTCGGTACGTTCCCGCTGCCGATGACCGATGACCCGGCCGACTTGAAGGTCCGCGTCAACATGGACCTCGCGGCCATCATCCCCGAGGCATCCCGGCACAAGGATGCCGCCCGCGACTTCCTCGAGTACCTGTACCAGCCCGAGGTGATCGAGGCCTACAACGAGTCGCAGCTCGGCTTCGCCCCGACGAAGGATGCCCCCTCGCCGAGCGACCCCCGCATCGCGGGGATGATCCCCTACTACGACGAGGGCCGCATCTACCAGGGCGCCTCCGTGCTCGTGCCCAAGACCATCCCGGTCTTCAACTACGTGCAGGCGATGCTGTTCGGCGCCTCGCCGCAAGCCACCCTGAGCACCATGGACGAGGACTGGTCGCGGCTCGCCTTCCGCCAACCGCCGGCCTCGACGACCGACGCATCCGGCGAGGAGGCCGCGCGATGACCACGACGACCACGATCGTCACGGGCGGCAAAGCGACCGTGCGTCGCAGCAGCCGCCGCGTCGAGCCGATCTACTACCTATTCCTGCTCCCCACCCTGGTGCTCTTCACCCTCGCCATCACGGTGCCCGGCATCATCGGGATCTTCTTCAGCTTCACCGACTCGATCGGTCTGGGGGAGTGGAACTTCACGGGGCTCACCAACTACATCGCCATCTTCAGCGACCCGGCCATCCTGCAGGCCTACCTGTTCACGTTCGGGTTCTCGGTCGCCACCGTCATCGTCGTCAACATCGCGGCCTTCCTGCTCGCGGTGGGGCTCACCGCGCAGATCCGCTTCAAGAAGGCGCTGCGCACGGTCTTCGTCATCCCGATGGTGATCTCGGGCATCATCATCGCCTACGTCTTCAACTTCCTCTTCAGCAACTCCGTCCCGCAGGCCGGAGCCTCGCTCGGCATCCCGTGGCTCGAGACGAGCCTGCTGGCCAATCCCGACCTGGCGTGGGTCGCGATCGTGATCGTCACCGCGTGGCAGGCGATCCCCGGGACGCTGCTCATCTACATCGCGGGCCTGCTCTCCGTGCCCGGAGACGTGTACGAAGCGGCCGGTCTCGACGGGGCGAGCAAGACGCAGCAGCTCCTGCGCATCACGCTTCCGCTCGTGGCGGGGTACGTCGTGATCAACGTCATCCTGGGCTTCAAGGGCTTCCTGAACGCCTACGACATCATCGTCGGTCTCACCGGCGGTGGTCCCGGCACCGCGACGCGGAGCGTCGCGATGTCGATCATTCTGGGATTCAACGGCGGTGACTACGCGTACCAGATGGCGAACGCGGCCCTGTTCTTCATCGTCGCCGTCGTCATCTCGCTCCTGCAGCTCTCGCTGACCCGGGGAAGGAACACCCTGTCATGACCGCTCTCAACCAGCCCGCGCTCGCCTTCGAGCAGGCCGAGCTCGCCGTGCCCTCCCGTCGGGGCGCCCGTGTCCGCCGCGTCGGCACGGAGCGCATCAACTGGTCGGCGACGACCATCCTGGTGCTCTGCACGCTGACCGTGCTGTTGCCGCTGTACGTCACCATCTCGATGGCGCTGAAGAGCGGCACCCAGGTGGTCGACGGCAACGCCTTCTCGTTCCCGTCGCCGATCAGCTTCGACGGGTTCGTCCAGGCGTGGACCCTGACGAAGTTCCCCGTGGGGCTCGCGGTCTCGCTGTTCGTGACGGCCGGCACGGTCGTCGCGACGATTGTCCTCGCCGCCTTCGCCTCGTACGCGATCGCCCGCAACTGGGACCGCAAGCTCTTCCGCTACTCGTTCTTCTACCTGCTCGCGGCGATGTTCATCCCGTTCCCGGTGGTCGCGCTCCCGCAGATCCAGCTCACCGGCCGCGTCGGTCTCGACAACCCCGTCGGCGTGATCATCCTCGCCACGATGTTCCAGTTGAGCTTCAGCGTGCTGTTGTTCACGGCGTTCCTGCGCTCCATTCCGCTCGAGCTCGAAGAGAGCGCGCGCATCGACGGCGCGACGACCTGGCAGACGTTCTGGCGGCTCATCTTCCCGCTTCTGGCTCCGATGAGCGCGACGGTCGGCATCTTCGCGTTCCTCTACGCCTGGAACGACTTCATGATGCCCTCGCTCATCATCAGCGACCCGGCGCTGCAGACCCTGCCGGTGCGCCAGAACCTCTTCCAGACGCAGTTCAGCAACAACTACAACGTGGCCTTCGCCTCGTACCTCATGGCCATGGCCCCCGCGATCGTCGCCTACCTGTTCACCCAGCGATGGGTGATGGCGGGCGTGACGCAGGGCGCCGTCAAGGGCTGACACCGACCACCCCCTCGAAAGGACAACCGTGACCACCGCCGCACCCTCCGTGCAGACCCGCGAGCTCTCCGACGCCCCCGACTGGTGGCGCCAGGCCGTCGTCTACCAGGTGTATCCCCGCAGCTTCGCCGACACCGACGGCGACGGCCTGGGCGACATCAAGGGCATCACCTCGCGCGTGCCGTACCTGGCCGAGCTGGGGGTGGATGCCATCTGGCTCAGCCCCTTCTACCCCTCCGACCTCGCCGACGGCGGATACGACGTCGCCGACTACCGCGACGTCGACCCCAAGCTCGGGACCCTGGCCGACATGGACGAGCTCATCGCGCAGCTGCACGCCCACGGCATCCGGATCGTCGTCGACATCGTGCCGAACCACACCTCCGACAAGCACGTGTGGTTCCAGGAGGCGCTCGCCGCCGGCCGCGGCTCCGCAGCCCGCGAGCGGTACATCTTCCGCGAGGGCACCGGCGTCGACGGCGCCGAGCCGCCGACCGACTGGGAGTCGCTCTTCGGCGGGTCGGCGTGGGAGCGCGTCGATGACGGGCAGTGGTACCTGCACAACTTCGACGTGTCGCAGCCCGACCTGAACTGGGACAACCGCGAGGTGCGCGACGACTTCCTCACGACGCTGCGTTTCTGGAGCGACCGCGGGGTCGACGGGTTCCGCATCGACGTGGCGCACATGCTCACCAAGGACCTGACTGAGCCCCTGCCCTCGCGCGCCCAGCTCGAGGCGCTGCCGTTCGACGGCACGCACCCCCTGATCGACCGCGACGACGTCCACGAGGTCTACGCCGAGTGGCGCGAGGTCTTCAACTCGTACGATCCGCCGCGCACCGCCGTCGCCGAGGCGTGGGTGCACCCCTCGCGCGTGCCGTTGTACGCCAGCGCCGAGAGCCTGGGCCAGGCGTTCAACTTCGACCTGCTCGAGGCCGACTTCGACCCCGCGCAGTTCCGCCGGATCGTCGCCGACAACCTCGCGCTCGCGGCGGAGTCGGGCTCGTCGACCACGTGGGTGCTGTCGAACCACGACGTCGTGCGTCACGCGACCCGCTACGGCCTCCCGGATGCCGAGCGCGGCGCCGACGGACGCCCGACCCGCAAGCACGGCAACGAGTGGCTGCTGTCCGGTGGCGAGACTCCCGTGCTCGACACGGCTCGCGGCGAGCGCCGCGCACGCGCCGCAGCGACGTTCGTCCTGGGCCTCCCGGGTTCGGCGTACCTCTACCAGGGCGAGGAGCTGGGCCTGCACGAGGTCGCCGAGATCCCCGACGCCGATCGGCAGGACCCCACGTTCTTCCGCAGCCCCGGCATTGACCAGGGGCGCGACGGATGCCGTGTGCCTCTGCCGTGGACCGCGGAGGGGTCCGCGTTCGGCTTCGGCGCGAAGGGTGCCCACTTGCCGCAGCCTGCGTGGTTCAGCGCTTATGCGGTCGACCGACAGGACGGCGACCCGGCCTCGACGCTCTCGCTGTACCGCCGGGCGCTCGACCTGCGCCACGAGCTGCAGACCGACGAGCAGTTGCAGTGGATCGACGCGGGCCGCGACGACGTGGTGGCGTTCGAGCGCCCGAACGGCTGGACGGTCGTGACCAACTTCGGCACGGAGTCGGCGCCGCTTCCCGCCGGCGAGGTGCTGCTGTCCAGCGCCGAGCTCACCGGCGACGCCCTCCCCGCCGAGACGACGGTCTGGCTCCGCCGCTCCTAACTCCCCCGCTCCCCCCCTCCCCCCCTCCCCTCCCCCCCCCCCCGTAAAACCCCTGTTGAGTGTCCATGACACGCCGTTGTGGTCGGCCGCGATACGGCGTTTCCTGGACACTCAACGGGGTTGGCGGCCGCGTCCGTGCACCCGCGCCCATCCCCCGCCGCGTCGCTCGATCGCGCCGGCGGCGGCGAACGCCTCCAGCCAGCCGCTCATGGGCCACACGCCCCATCGCTCGTGGAACATCGCGCCGTTGCGCAGGATGTCGTCGAGGTGCTGCCACGGGGGAGAGGACACCGGATGCCACTGGTGGTAGGCGTCTGCACCCCCGACCCAGCGCATCTCGACGCCGCGGGCGCGCGCCGACCAGGCCAGATCGGTGTCTTCCGCGCCGTAACCCTCATACACGGGCGCGAAGCCGCCGATGCGCTCCCAGGTCGGCGGAGCCACGGCGAACGACAGCGACCAGAAGAGGTCGTACTCGGCCGCGGTCGCTCGGCGGTTCACACCGAGCGGCAGGGCGGGGCGAGCGCGGTGAGGCCGAGTGAGAAACGGCAGATCGGCTGCGCTTTCGGGGCGCTGCACGCTCGCCAGGTACGTCACGGGTCCGGCCAACAGCGCGTCCGGGTACGCGGCGGCCGCGGAGCGATAGGCGGGCAGCAGGTCGGGCCCGGGCAGGCAGTCCACGTCGAGGAACACCAGCAGCTTCGCGCCCGCGGCGACGGCCGCCTCGGCCGCGCGGTTGCGTCCCTCTCCGACCCGGAGTCCCACGGGCCCGGGCGGCACGTGCAGCGTGAGGCTCTCGGCATCCTGGATCCCGGCCGGAGCGGTCTCGTCGAGCCACGCTTCGACCCGCACGATGTCGGCGGCGACCTCGGCCAGCACGCGACGTTGACGCTCGAAGTGTTCGCGCCGCGCCGACGACGCGACCGTGATGACGGCGGTTCTCACGGCAGAACGGCTTCGACGGCGGCGGCCATGCGTTCGGCGGCGCCCGCGACCTGCCACCGCGACCAGTCGGGCTCGGCGCCTGCCGCCCGCTCGATGTGGTCGACGAGGCTCTCGGCCGTGGCGTGCTCGTCGGCGCGTCGTGCCAGACCCCACCGCTGCAAGGCGTCGGCGGTGGCCCGCTGCTCGTCGAAGGGGCGAGCCTGCGCGACGACCACGGCCCGGCTGCCGGATGCGGCGAGGTCGGCGACACTGTTCTGACCCGCCGCGCTCACGACGACGGTGCTGCGCGTGAGGAGCGGCCAGGGATCGTCGATGCGCGAGGCGTCGTCGTAGCCCACGGCGTCGACTCGCCACCCGCGAGCGGTCAGGCGGTCGGTGACGTCCGCGCGCACGGCGGGCTCGAGCACGCGTCCGAGCAGCAGCACCGACCGCCGTGACGAAGGCTGCTCGGCGGCGCGCCCGTCGTAGCGTGAGATGCCGCCGGTCCACACCACGCGGTCGCCGTGCGCCGCGAGCGCCGGCGTGGGCACGGCGCCGTGCGCCCACGGGGCGACGATCCTGTCGGCGAGGGCGTAGGCGAGAGCGTGCGGGGCGTCGGTGCGTGCGCCGGGCTGCGTCACGGCGATCGTGCGGAGCCCGAGCAAGCGGGCGAAGGCGACGACCTCGGCGCTCACGTCGACGACGAAGGCGGCCAATCCGCGTTGCGACGCGGTGGCCGCGATCGTCGCGAGCCGTGCGCGGTGTCCCGGGTGATCGTGCGGGGCCCAGTGCAGATGGCCGCGCGCGGTCGGGTCGGCGTCGCGCGGGTCGATGTTCGAGCCGTCCGAGCTCTCCACCGTGTCGGCGTCCCCGGGCAGTTCGATCCACTCGGTCGCCGCGTCGAGTCCGGCGGGGCGGGGAAGAGATGAGAACACGACGACGCTCGTCCGCACGTGCGGGCGCACCGCGAGCAGCCGTGCGATGTGACCGAAGCCGTGGTGGTGGACGTACCAGCCGATCACCATGACACCGCCGGCACGCGGCGCGCCGCGACGGGCTGCGAGGTGTGGGCGAGCACGCGCTCGACTTCCCGGTACCGCTGCGCGAGCGAGTGCTGACGCACCGCCGCCCGACGTGTCCACACGCGGGTCAGGGGTTCGCGCGCTCCCTGCGCGGCCAGCTCCGCCGCTGCCGTGCCCAGCGCGACGACGTCGCCCGGCATCACGGTGGCGGATCCCGGGATCCCGGCGAGCACCTCCGACACGCCGCCGATGTCGAACGCCGCGACCGGGGTGCCGGTGGCCAACGCTTCGGCGATGACGAGGCCGAAGGGTTCCTCCCACATGGGCGTCACCAGGGCGACGGCCGATGAGCCGACGAGGCGGCACAGGTCGGGCTGGCGCAGCGGACCCACGTAGCGGGCGTGCACCCCGAGGCGCGGCACCACCTCTTGCTCGAAGTAGTCGACGTCGCCGATGCGACCCGCCAGAACGATGTGGGCGTCGGCCGATCGTGCGGCCTCGATCGCGAGATGTGGCGCCTTCTCCGGAACCACGCGTCCCGACCACACCCATGACGTGCCGCCGGTACCGCGCGTCCACTGGTCCGTGTCGATGCCGTTCGGGAAGACGAAGGCGTCGACGCCCTCGACCGACCACGCGCGGGCCGTGGCCTGACTGACGGCGACGAAACGGTGCGCGCTGTCGCCCAGGTCTGCGGACGCCTCCAGCATCGGTTCGAGCGGCGGGGTGTGCAGGGTCGTCACGACGGGGATGTCCGCGTCGCGACTCCACCGGATCGGGGCGGCGTGGAGGCTGTGGTTGTCGACGACGTCGTACAGGTGCCGATCGGTGATCAGACGCTCGCGCGCGGCGTCGAAGGCAGCGTCGACGGCGGCCGCGTAGCCGCTCGGGTACTCGGTGTCCGATGCCTCCTCCGGGCGCGTCCAGGCCGGCGTGGGGAGGTGGAACTCCTCGACGTCACCGAGGAAATCCGATCCCTCCGCCGCGCACAGCGTCACCTCGTGGCCCCGCGAGCGCAGCCAGCGCACGCGGTCCCAGACGCACGCCTCGAGCCCGCCCGCGTGCGGCTGGCGCAGCGGGTATCGCGAGGGCGCCACGACGAGCACCCGCAGCAGACGCGTTGCCCGGATCATGCCGCGACCACCCTCGTGAGCGCGCTGCGGTACACCTCGACGTGCGCCGCGCGCACTCGCCCCCGCTCCGCGAGGCGCTGGCCACGGCGGCGGTCGACCTCAGCCGCGCGTGACGGCGAACCCGGCCGCGACCACCCCGGCGAGGCGGCATCCACGATCGCCCGGGCGAGCGAGAGGGGGTCGCCGACGTCGAAGGAGTGGAAGTCGCCCGGATGCTGCGCGGCGATGTGTCCGACGCGGGTGCCGATGACGGGGACGGCGAGGTCGTAGCAGAGCTCCGCCCACCCCGACTGGGTGCCGTGGCGGTAGGGGAGCACGCACGCGTCGAGGTCGGCGAGCCACGCCGCGAGGGCGGCGTCGTCGAGGCGTGGTCCGTGCTCGACGCTCACACCGTCGGCACCTCGGGCGAGGAGGTCGATGGATGCCGCGGCCTCGTCGTCGCGGACCCGCTCGTTCAGTCGCACCACGGCCTCGACCCGCGTGCCCTGCGCGCGCAGGTCGGCCACGGCGCGTACCAGGGTGGCGCAGGTTCCGACGCCGTCGATGTTGGGCCGTAGATCACGCAGGTGCACGCCGACCCGGGCGACGTCGTGCACCCGGCCCACCGGGCGCGGTGCGTCGGGCAGCAGCGTCGGGTGCGCGATCACGGTCGTCGGACGCCGCGCGATCGCGCGGACCTCGCCGTCGGTGGTATCGGTGAGGGTGATGAGGGCGTCGGCGGCGGCAGTGAGCACCTCGAGTGACGCGCGGTGTTCGTCCTGCGTCGTCAGCTGCGGGTTGTCGAGGTCGTGCACCGTGTAGACGAACGGCTTTCCGAGCCGTCGGAGGGCGGTCACCGTCTCCCGCAGCTCGGTGGCGCTGTACGACTCGATGCCGAAATGCACGTGCACCAGGTCGAAGTCCGCCGCGTGGGCCTCCAGCCACGCGGGAAGCAGCACCTGAGGAGGCCACCACTGGCCGGCCGGTGCGCCCGGGGGCGGCGGGTCGGCGAGCAGGGTCACGCGATCGGGATCGGTGACGGCGATGACGTAGGGATGTGCCGAGGGAACGGCTGCGATTCGGACCGGGGGGACGGTGGTGGCGACGATCTTCTCTCCTCCTCGTGCGTTCGAGTGCGTGACGGTGCGCGTACCGCATCGCCAGGCACATCGCAATGCAAGGGGGCGGTTGGGACGACGATGGCACCGACGGATACGTTCACATCATGGGTGTCGACACGGCGCGGCCAGGAAGCCTTGCGGACCACGGCGAGGCGGTGATAGCGCGTCGTCGGCACTACGCCGAGTTCTTCGGCGAGGCCCCGCTTCCCGCAGATTTCGGCCTGGTCGTGGGCAATTGCCAGGCCGAGTCGTTGCGGCTCGTGATCGCCTCGGAGGAGCTTCCCGCGATCCGCGTCCCGGCCGTTCACGAACTCACCGCCGCCGATGCGGCACGCCTGCACGGCCTTCTCGCCGCGGCGGCCTTCCTGGTCGTTCAGCCCATCCGCGACGATTATCGCGGCCTGCCTCTGGGCACCGCCCAGCTGCGCGCGTCGCTGCCGCCGTCAGCGCGCGTGGTGGCCGTCCCGGCCGTGCGCTTCGCCGGGCTTCACCCCTTCCAGGCGGTTCTGCGCTTGCCCGAATACCCCGAGGATCCGCCGCTCGTGGCTTATCACGACGTCCGCACGGTCGCCGAGGCGGCGGGGCGACCCGTGCCCTCGGAGATTTCCCCCGCGGCAGTGCGCGCGCTCGCCGATGCGTCGGTCGCCGAGCTGCGTCGCCGTGAGGCGCTGGGGCTGGACATCCCGGCATCCGATCTGCTGTCCCCCGTGGTCGACGATCTGGCGCGCACGGTCAACCACCCGGGCAACGCCCTCTTCCTCCCGCTCGGCGAGCGTCTCGTCGAAGCCCTCGGCGCTCCCGGACGCGTCGTCGACCCGGGCCGGCCCCTGTTGGCGAGCGTTCGCGCGCCCCTCGAGAGCTGGGTCGTCGACGCGTGGAACCTGGATGCCGAGCCCCGGCCCGACTGGATCGTCGCCGGCGAGGTCCTTCCCGCCGCCGTCGTGCGCGAGGCGCACCTGGCCTTCTACGCCGAGCGGCCCCCGCTCCTGGCCGCCGTCGTCGCGCGCATGGAGCCGCTGCTGCTCACGTGGGGGGCTGCCGCGTGAGCGCGTCGTCGATCCCGGATGCCGCCGTGCCCGTGCTGCTCGTGCACCCCGGGTCCCACGGGGTCGCGGTCTACGCCCGCGAGATCGCCGCCGAGGTGATCCGGCATGCCCTCGGAACCCGGCTGAGCGCACCCGACGCCCTCGCGGCGGTCCCGGCCGGCACGCCCGTGCACGCTCACGTGACCGATCGGTTGTGGGGTGCCTCTCCCGAGGAGGCCGCGCGCGCCCTCACGGCTCTGGCCGGCCGGCATCCGCTCGCCGTGACGTTGCACGACGTTCCGCAAGCATCCGACGGAGAGCGCAATCTGCCCCGCCGTCGGGCGTTTTATCGAGCGGTCGCCGAGGCCGCCCGGGGTGTCGCGGTCAACAGCGTGCACGAGCATGAACTCCTGCGCGAAGAGGAGGTCTGGCACGGCGCGGTCGAGGTCGTCCCGTTGCCGGTGCAGAGCGTGGCGCCCACGGACCCCGGGCCGAGCGATGACGCAGTCGGCGTGCTGGGGTACTTCTACCCCGGGAAGGGGCATGACGAGGCGCTTGTCGCGACGGCCGCCGCGGGGATGACGCGCCTGGTCGTGCTGGGGCGGGCCTCCGACGGTCACGGTGCCGATCTCGAGGCCTTCGTTCGCCGGGCCGCCGACCGGGGTGTCGCGGTCGAGGTGACGGGATGGCTCGACGACGCTGACATGGTGCAGCGGGCCCGCCGGGTCGCGGTTCCCGTCATCGCCCACCGGCACGTGTCGGCGTCGGGATCCCTCGCCTCCTGGATCGGTTGGGGCAGGCGTCCCGTCGCGGTGCGCAACCGGTATGTCGACGAGATGGCTGCCCTGCGCCCGGGCACTCTCCAGGTCGTGGATTCCGACGCGTTGGCCGTGGCGGTGAGTACGGCGCGCGGCGATGCCGCCGGCACCTGGCACGGCATCGACCCGGTGCCGTTCGGTCGGTCCGACGCCGCCCGATCCTATGTGCGCTGGTGGGCGGAGGTGTTCCGGTGACGGTCGGCGACCAGCGCTGGAACGAACGGATGCCATGGGTCCCGGGCAACCGATGGGACTTGGTGGCGGACCGACAGCCGGAACCCCCGCGGGTGAGCGTCATCGTGACGCACTATGACCAACCCGACGAGCTCGCGCGTACGCTCGTCGCGCTTCAGCGGCAGGACCACCCGTCCGAGCTGGTGGAGATCATCGTCGCCGACGACGGTTCGCCCCGCGAGCCCACGGTTCCGGCGGGGGTGCGGCTGGTGCGCCAGGAAGATCGGGGGTTCCGTGCCGCCGCCGCCCGTAATCTGGGTGCCGCGGCAGCGACGGGCGAGGTGCTCTGTTTCCTCGACGCCGACACCGCCCCGGAGCCGTCGTACGTGCGTCGCCTCTCGCGCCTTCCCGCCCTGCTCCCGGAGGCAGTGACGGTCGGGCGGAGGCGGCATGCCGATCTGGCGGGACTCGCTGCCGAAACACCCGTCGAGCAGGCGGGGCCCACCCGCGAGCTGCCCGAGCCGGCGTGGTTGCGCGAGGCCTACACCCGTAGCGAGAACCTTCTCCACGCCGACGACCGCTCGTACCGGTATGTCATCAGCGCGGTGGCGGCGTGCTCACGGACGTTCTTCGAAGAGCTCGGGGGATTCGACGAATCATTCTCGTCGTACGGCGGCGAGGACTGGGAGTGGGCGCACCGCGCGTGGCAGGCGGGTGCGGTGCTGGCGCACGTGCCCGATGCCGTGGCCTGGCACGACGGACCCGACTGGGCCGACCGCGAAGGGGTCGACCGCGCTCGCGAGGGCAATCGTCAGACGATGCGGCTCGCGTCGATGATCCCGGTGGCGGGATCCGCGGGGCGTGGACTTCTTCCGGCGAAGCCGGACCTGCTCGTGCATCTGCCCGCGCAGCTCCCGGCGTCGGCGCAGTTCGCGTGCGTCGATTCCCTCCTCGCGGCGTTCCCCCGCGCGACGGTGGTTCTGCCGGATCCGAGTGACGAGCCTCTGATCGGCGGCGACCCCCGCGTACGCGTGGACGATGGGGGTCTCGACGACGACGTGCGCGTCACCCTTCGCCTCGAGCGGGCCGTGGTGATCCTCGACCCGAGCCCGTTGTCGGCGGCCCTGGCGTCGTTGGGCCACGACGGACGGGGTTCGCTTCGCGTGGTGTCGCAGGAGGGCGTCGCCATCGGACGCGCTGAGGCGCGACGCGCACGGCGACGTCTGCAGCGGTGGGGCACGTCCGCGGGATTCGAGGAGCAGGCCGTGACCTTCGAGGGCGTGCACGCCGTCCGTGACGAGCCGCACCTCGAGGCATGGGTCGGAGAGTGGGGCGGGAAGGACCGCCTCGTCTGAGGAACACCACCGTTCGTCGCTGAGCACACGTTCTGCCGCGTTTTTCCGCGGTTTCGGGTGTGCGACACGCCCGGGCGGCGCTGTGGATTGGACGAGTGGGCGGGATCCGCGTAACTTATTACTTGTTCGCCCCACAGGGGAGAGCGGAGCGGCCGAAAGGCCCCGCGTCCTCTCAAGTGGTGAACCGCCCCCAATACAAACACTTGAAAGTTTCGTCTTTCTGGTCTAAGGTTGGGATCCTGCCACTCGGCACATGTCATCGACACAAACTCTTCTTCGCGAAGTAGCTCTGCGTTGTTTTGACGGTCGAGGCGGCACACAAGAGAAGTGAACTGCCTCACGGGTAGGTCGAGAGATCGTTTCTGTGGGTGCGTCCGTTCCTTGAGAACTCAACAGCGTGCACTTGTCAAATGCCAATTTATTCCTCGTCGGTCCGTTTTTCGGATTGCGAGAAATTCCTTTGGATCAAAGTCCAACTCTTTCGGGGGTTGGCGATGGATAGTCAGCAATGATTTATCTTTTTGGTCAGATTGAACTCGCTTGTCCCGGCCTTATTCCGGTTGGGCGGCATTTTTCTTTTACGGAGAGTTTGATCCTGGCTCAGGATGAACGCTGGCGGCGTGCTTAACACATGCAAGTCGAACGGTGAAGCCAAGCTTGCTTGGTGGATCAGTGGCGAACGGGTGAGTAACACGTGAGCAACCTGCCCTGGACTCTGGGATAAGCGCTGGAAACGGCGTCTAATACTGGATATGAGCTTTCACCGCATGGTGGGGGTTGGAAAGATTTTTCGGTCTGGGATGGGCTCGCGGCCTATCAGCTTGTTGGTGAGGTAATGGCTCACCAAGGCGTCGACGGGTAGCCGGCCTGAGAGGGTGACCGGCCACACTGGGACTGAGACACGGCCCAGACTCCTACGGGAGGCAGCAGTGGGGAATATTGCACAATGGGCGGAAGCCTGATGCAGCAACGCCGCGTGAGGGATGACGGCCTTCGGGTTGTAAACCTCTTTTAGCAGGGAAGAAGCGAGAGTGACGGTACCTGCAGAAAAAGCGCCGGCTAACTACGTGCCAGCAGCCGCGGTAATACGTAGGGCGCAAGCGTTATCCGGAATTATTGGGCGTAAAGAGCTCGTAGGCGGTTTGTCGCGTCTGCTGTGAAATCCCGAGGCTCAACCTCGGGCCTGCAGTGGGTACGGGCAGACTAGAGTGCGGTAGGGGAGATTGGAATTCCTGGTGTAGCGGTGGAATGCGCAGATATCAGGAGGAACACCGATGGCGAAGGCAGATCTCTGGGCCGTAACTGACGCTGAGGAGCGAAAGGGTGGGGAGCAAACAGGCTTAGATACCCTGGTAGTCCACCCCGTAAACGTTGGGAACTAGTTGTGGGGACCATTCCACGGTTTCCGTGACGCAGCTAACGCATTAAGTTCCCCGCCTGGGGAGTACGGCCGCAAGGCTAAAACTCAAAGGAATTGACGGGGACCCGCACAAGCGGCGGAGCATGCGGATTAATTCGATGCAACGCGAAGAACCTTACCAAGGCTTGACATACACCAGAACACCGTAGAAATACGGGACTCTTTGGACACTGGTGAACAGGTGGTGCATGGTTGTCGTCAGCTCGTGTCGTGAGATGTTGGGGTTAAGTCCCGCAACGAGCGCAACCCTCGTTCTATGTTGCCAGCACGTAATGGTGGGAACTCATGGGATACTGCCGGGGTCAACTCGGAGGAAGGTGGGGATGACGTCAAATCATCATGCCCCTTATGTCTTGGGCTTCACGCATGCTACAATGGCCGGTACAAAGGGCTGCAATACCGTGAGGTGGAGCGAATCCCAAAAAGCCGGTCCCAGTTCGGATTGAGGTCTGCAACTCGACCTCATGAAGTCGGAGTCGCTAGTAATCGCAGATCAGCAACGCTGCGGTGAATACGTTCCCGGGTCTTGTACACACCGCCCGTCAAGTCATGAAAGTCGGTAACACCTGAAGCCGGTGGCCTAACCCTTGTGGAGGGAGCCGTCGAAGGTGGGATCGGTAATTAGGACTAAGTCGTAACAAGGTAGCCGTACCGGAAGGTGCGGCTGGATCACCTCCTTTCTAAGGAGCATCTGACGCCCTGTAGTGGGGTTGTTCAGGCGCCAGGTCAGTACCGAATGTGTGCTGCTGGTTAGCTCATGGGTGGAACATTTGACTTGGTGCTCATGCCGATATCTTCGGGTCTAGTACGCAGCTTGCTGTGGGAACGGTCCGGGTTGGAGGGGTGGGGACATGCACGCTGTTGGGTCCTGAGGGGCCGGGCGCTGATCGGGCTAGTCGGAAGGCTGGTGGTGGTTGGTGGCTGTTCCTCGAGGGCCTGTTCTGGCGCCACGGTTGTGGTTGCTGGGGTGGGTACCGCCCGTACTTTGAGAACTACACAGTGGACGCGAGCATCTTCGACATGATCCTTCGGGATGGTGTCGTGAAGATGATCTTAAAGATCATTAGTCAATTTTTTGACGATTCAACTCATGTGATTTCAAGTCTTTAAGAGCAAACGGTGGATGCCTTGGCATCTGGAGCCGAAGAAGGACGTAGCAATCTGCGATAAGCCTCGGGGAACTGATAAGCGAGTTTTGATCCGAGGATGTCCGAATGGGGAAAACCCCGCCAGGGCGCGTGCGTACCTGGTGACTCCCGCCTGAATATATAGGGCGGGTAGAGGGAACGTGGGGAAGTGAAACATCTCAGTACCCACAGGAAGAGAAAGCAACAGCGATTCCGTGAGTAGTGGCGAGCGAAACCGGAAGAGGCTAAACCTAGCGTGTGTGATAGCCGGCAGGCGTTGCATGTTGGGGGTTGTGGGACTTTTCTGATTGTTCTGCCGAGCAGTCGACGTGACAAGAGGGTATAGACGAACGGTTTTGAATGGCCGGTCATAGAGGGTGCGAACCCCGTAGTCGAAATGCCTGTTCTTGGCGTGAAGAGTATCCCAAGTAGCACGGGGCCCGAGAAATCCCGTGTGAATCTGTCAGGACCACCTGATAAGCCTAAATACTCCCAGATGACCGATAGCGGACAAGTACCGTGAGGGAAAGGTGAAAAGTACCCCGGGAGGGGAGTGAAATAGTACCTGAAACCGTTTGCTTACAAACCGTTGGAGCCTCCTTAGTAGGGGTGACAGCGTGCCTTTTGAAGAATGAGCCTGCGAGTTAGCGATACGTGGCGAGGTTAACCCGTGTGGGGTAGCCGTAGCGAAAGCGAGTCTGAATAGGGCGATTCAGTCGCGTGTCCTAGACCCGAAGCGAAGTGATCTATCCATGGCCAGGTTGAAGCGACGGTAAGACGTCGTGGAGGACCGAACCCACTTAGGTTGAAAACTGAGGGGATGAGCTGTGGATAGGGGTGAAAGGCCAATCAAACTTCGTGATAGCTGGTTCTCTCCGAAATGCATTTAGGTGCAGCGTTGCGTGTTTCTTGCCGGAGGTAGAGCTACTGGATGGCCGATGGGCCCTACAAGGTTACTGACGTCAGCCAAACTCCGAATGCCGGTAAGTGAGAGCGCAGCAGTGAGACTGTGGGGGATAAGCTTCATAGTCGAGAGGGAAACAACCCAGACCACCAACTAAGGTCCCTAAGCGCGTGCTAAGTGGGAAAGGATGTGGAGTTGCTTTGACAACCAGGAGGTTGGCTTAGAAGCAGCCACCCTTGAAAGAGTGCGTAATAGCTCACTGGTCAAGTGATTCCGCGCCGACAATGTAACGGGGCTCAAGCACGCCACCGAAGTTGTGGCATTGACATTTTTGGTAGGCCTTCGTGGTCCAGCCGTGTTGATGGGTAGGAGAGCGTCGTGTGGCGAGTGAAGCGGCGGGGTGACCCAGCCGTGGACGCTACACGAGTGAGAATGCAGGCATGAGTAGCGAAAGACGTGTGAGAAACACGTCCTCCGAAAGACCAAGGGTTCCAGGGTCAAGCTAATCTTCCCTGGGTAAGTCGGGACCTAAGGCGAGGCCGACAGGCGTAGTCGATGGACAACGGGTTGATATTCCCGTACCGGCGAAGAACCGCCCCAGTCAATCCAGTGGTGCTAAGAGTCCTAGCTCATGCTTTAGCTGATCCCTTCGGGGTGAGGCGGGTGTGTGTGAACGCTCGACCCCATGCTGGTGCGGCTAGCGTATTAACAGGTGTGACGCAGGAAGGTAGCCCAAGCCAGGCGATGGTTGTCCTGGTGCAAGTGCGTAGGCCGACTCTTAGGCAAATCCGGGAGTCATTCAGGCTGAGACACGATGCGGATAAAAAGTGGGTGATCCTATGCTGCCGAGAAAAGCATCGACGCGAGGTTCTAGCTGCCCGTACCCCAAACCGACTCAGGTGGTCAGGTAGAGAATACCAAGGAGATCGAGAGAATCGTGGTTAAGGAACTCGGCAAAATGCCCCCGTAACTTCGGGAGAAGGGGGGCCATCCACTTATTAGGACTTGCTCCGAAAGGGTGTGGTGGCCGCAGAGACTAGTGGGTAGCGACTGTTTACTAAAAACACAGGTCCGTGCCAAGTCGCAAGACGATGTATACGGACTGACGCCTGCCCGGTGCTGGAAGGTTAAGAGGACCGGTTAGCCGCAAGGCGAAGCTGAGAATTTAAGCCCCAGTAAACGGCGGTGGTAACTATAACCATCCTAAGGTAGCGAAATTCCTTGTCGGGTAAGTTCCGACCTGCACGAATGGCGTAACGACTTCCCAACTGTCTCAACCGCGAACTCGGCGAAATTGCATTACGAGTAAAGATGCTCGTTACGCGCAGCAGGACGGAAAGACCCCGTGACCTTTACTACAGCTTGGTATTGGTGTTCGGTGTGGCTTGTGTAGGATAGGTGGGAGACGTTGAAGCATTCACGCCAGTGAGTGTGGAGTCATTGTTGAAATACCACTCTGGTCACTCTGGATATCTAACTTAGGACCGTGATCCGGTTCAGGGACAGTGCCTGGTGGGTAGTTTAACTGGGGCGGTTGCCTCCCAAAATGTAACGGAGGCGCCCAAAGGTTCCCTCAACCTGGTTGGCAATCAGGTGGCGAGTGTAAGTGCACAAGGGAGCTTGACTGTGAGACTGACAGGTCGAGCAGGGACGAAAGTCGGGACTAGTGATCCGGCAGTGGCTTGTGGAAGCGCTGTCGCTCAACGGATAAAAGGTACCTCGGGGATAACAGGCTGATCTTGCCCAAGAGTCCATATCGACGGCATGGTTTGGCACCTCGATGTCGGCTCGTCGCATCCTGGGGCTGGAGTAGGTCCCAAGGGTTGGGCTGTTCGCCCATTAAAGCGGTACGCGAGCTGGGTTTAGAACGTCGTGAGACAGTTCGGTCCCTATCCGCTGCGCGCGTAGGAAGTTTGAGAGGATCTGACCCTAGTACGAGAGGACCGGGTTGGACGAACCTCTGGTGTGTCAGTTGTTCCGCCAGGAGCACCGCTGATTAGCTACGTTCGGGATGGATAACCGCTGAAAGCATCTAAGCGGGAAGCCGGCCTCAAGATGAGACTTCCATGCCCTTTGGGGTGAGAGGCTCCCAGCCAGACTACTGGGTTGATAGGCCGGATGTGGAAGCGTAGTAATACGTGAAGCTGACCGGTACTAATAAGCCGATGACTTGATAACACACCGTTTTTGGTGCTTGCGTCCACTGAGTGGTTCTCGATGTACGGTCGGGAACGCAGCAATGATTGATCGTTGTTGGTTTTTGAAACATCAATAGTGTTTCGGCGGCCATAGCGAGAGGGAAACGCCCGGTTACATTCCGAACCCGGAAGCTAAGCCTCTCAGCGCCGATGGTACTGCAGGGGGGACCCTGTGGGAGAGTAGGACACCGCCGGACTTCCTTTAACGAAATGGCCACCCAAAGCTGGGTGGCCATTTCGCATTTACGGACCTTTTCCGGGGAGGACAGTCATGTCGACCGACGACGCGAACGACCGCAAGAGCAACGAAGGACGCTCCGGCGACCGCGCATCCGGTCGCGCGCCGTCGTCTCGCGGTGGGGGGCCAGCTCCGCGTGGCGACCGATCCTCCCGTCGCGACAACGAGGGACGTTCGTCACGATCGGGCGGCGACCGAGCCGGACGTGACGGCGATCGTCCGTTCCACCGGGACAAGGACTCCCGTCCGCGTCGAGAAGGAGACCGTCCCGTCCGTCGTGATGGTCAGGGTTCTGGCCGACCGCCACGTGACGGCGACCGAGCCGCACGTCGCGACGGCGACCGTCCTTTCCGTCGCGATGGTCAGGGTGCGGGCCGTCCCGGACGGGACGGCGACCGTCCCGTCCGTCGTGATGGTCAGGGTTCTGGCCGACCGCCCCGCGATGGTGATCGTCCCGTCCGCCGGGAGGGGGACCGTCCGTTCCGTCGCGACAACGACGCGCGTCCGCCGCGCGACGGTGACCGTCCATTCCGTCGTGACGGGGAGGTGCGCGGTTTCCGGGGCGCCGATCGGCGCCCCTCGGGCGATCGTCGCCCGGGTGCGGGCGCGCCGCGTCGTTTCGACCGTGATGATGCCCGCGTCACGCGGCCGCCTCAGGATCGGCGCGAACGCGGTCCCGAGATCCCCGAGGAGGTCACCGCGTGGGACCTGCCCGGCGCGGCCCGCAACGAGCTGAAGACGCTGAGCAAGGACAATGCGGAGAATGTCGCGCGCCATCTGGCCATGGCTGCACGACTCATCGACGACGACCCCGAACTCGCCCACCAGCACGCGCTGGCGGCTTCCCGCAGTGCGGGACGTGTCGGCGTCGTGCGCGAGACCGTCGCGATCACGGCCTACGCCGTGGGCGACTTCGCGCTGGCGCTGCGCGAGTTGCGCACGCACCGCCGCATCACCGGCTCCGACGAGCAGTTGCCACTGATCGTCGACAGTGAGCGTGGAGTGGGTCGTCCCGATCGCGCCCTCGAGGAGGGTCGTGCCGTCGACCGGTCGACGCTGTCCGTCCCCGTGCGGGTTCAGCTGGCGATCGCGATGTCGGGCGCGCGACTGGATCTCGGCCAGACCGATCGGGCTCTGCAGGAGCTCGAGATTCCCGAGGCGGACCCCGACCGGGCATTCGAGTGGAGCCCCGCGTTGTTTGCGGCGCGTGCAGCGGTGTTGGAGGAGCTCGGGCGCGACGAGGAAGCTGCCGAGTGGGACCGTCGCGCGAGGATCGCCGCCGAGGCACTCGACGCCGCGGCGGGCGTCGCCGACCGTGAGGTGATCGTCGTCGAGGAGATCGACCTGATCGACGACGAAGGCGGTGTCGATGTGGCATCCGGAGTCATCCCCAGCGCGGATGTCGACGAGATCGATGGCGCGGACGCGGGCCAGGACACCGCCGGTGCGGACGCGTCCACGTCTGAGGAGGGCGACCCGCGATGATCTTCGGGAAGAGCAAGGCCCAGGCGACCCCGCTCGACGGGATCGACGTGGTGCTCGCCGATCTCGACGGTGTGGTCTACGCCGGTCCCGGCGCCCTTCCCCACGCGGTCGACAGCCTGAACCGGGCGCACGACGAAGGGCGTCGCCTCGGGTACATCACGAACAACGCCTCGCGCACCGACGCGTCCGTCGCGGCGCACCTCACCTCGCTGGGGCTGCGCGTCGCCGCCGATGACGTAACCACGAGCCCCCAAGCTGCCATGCGCCTCATGCGTGATCTGGTGCCCGCGGGCTCCACGCTCCTCGTCGTCGGCGGCGAAGGACTCGTCGTCGAGGTCGAGAAGGCCGGATTCGTCGTGACGCGCAGCGCCGATGATGCGCCGGCCGCGGTCGTCCAGGGCTTCGCGCCCGAGGTCGGCTGGCTGCAGCTGGCCGAGGCCGCCTATGCGCTCGCGACCCCCGTCGAAGAGGGCGGCATCCCGTGGGTGGCGACGAACACCGACTGGACCATCCCCCAGGCGCGCGGCATCGCTCCGGGCAACGGCACGCTCGTCTCGGCCGTGCACACCGCGGTGGGCCGGCTCGCCACGATCGCGGGCAAACCGGAGCGACCCATCTTCGACGAAGCGCTTTCGCGCACCGGCGCACGGGCTCCGCTGTTCATCGGCGATCGTCTCGACACCGACATCCAGGGTGCACGTACCGCGGGCATACCGTCGGTCCTCGTGCTCACGGGGATCGACCGGCCGAAGCAGGTACTGGCCGCGATCGCCTCCCAACGTCCGGACTACATCGTGGAAGACCTGCGGCAACTCTTCGAGCCGTACCCGGCCACCATCGTCAAGGGAGAGCGGACGCGCGTCGGCGATGCGATCGTCGAGATCGACGGCGTCGATCTGCGCATCCTCGCAGAAGGGGACCGTCAGATCGACCTGCTGCGCGCGGGAGCCGCAGCAATCTGGAACTCCGGACGCGCGATCTTCGGCTTCCGCGTTCCCGAGAAGCTGTACGCCGACCCGTTCCGCGTGCGCTGACCTCGGTAGCATGGCATCCATGTCGGACAGCACCGCGCCGGATGCCGCGCCCGAACTGCTCGATCGCCTGCGGGTGATCGAGGAGCAGCCGCTGGCCGCGCGTGCCGAGGCCTACGCCGCGGTGCACGAGGAGTTGGCCCGGCGCCTCGAATCCGCGCCGACCGACGCCGCGGCATCCCTGCGCTCGTGAGCGCGCGCCTCGACGCCGCTCTCGCGGCACGCGGGTTGGCGCGTTCCCGCTCCCACGCAGCCCAGCTGATCGCCGACGGTCTGGTCAGCGTCGATGGACGGCCGGTGGTCAAGGCGGCGACGTCGGTCGGCGACGACAGCGTTCTCGAGGTCGCGGGTGCGGATCATTACGTCAGCCGCGCGGCTCACAAGCTCATCGCCGCACTCGACGCGTTCGACGTGCACGTCAACGGCGCGGTCGCCCTCGACCTCGGCGCCTCGACCGGAGGTTTCACACAGGTCTTGCGCGAACGCGGGGCGCGTCCTGTCCTGGCCGTCGACGTCGGACACGGACAGTTGTCCACCGTCATCTCCGCCGACCCCGACGTGGTGTCGGTGGAGGGGTATAACGTGCGGTTCATGACCGCCGACTCCCTCGCCGCCGCCACCGGAATCGCCGAGCGCCCCCGGGCCGTCACGGGCGATCTCTCCTTCATCTCTCTCCATCACGTCATCCCCGCGATCGCCGATACCGCTGACTCCGATGCCGACGTCGTCCTGCTGATCAAGCCCCAATTCGAGGTGGGCCGCACCGCGGTGAAGGGTGGGCTCGTCACAGACCCCGCGCTGCGGTCAGACGCTGTCCACGGTGTGCTGTGGGCGGCGTGGGACGCCGGTCTGCGCACGAACGGACTCATCGCATCGCCCATCGTCGGAACCCACGGCAACCAGGAGTACGTTGCGTGGTTCTCGGCCGCCCACGGCACGAACCCCTCAGAATGGGAGAGCACCGTGACCCGATTGACCGGAAGCCGATGACCTCCAGCGAACGCCGCATCCTCCTCGTCGTCCACGCGCGCCGCGACGACACTGTTCAGGCCGCCCAGCGCATCATCTCGGCGGTGCGGGCAGCCGGAGCGGTTCCTGTCGTGTCGCTCGAGGACCGACCCGAGCTCGCTGAACGGCTCTCGCTCGAGGCCGTGGCCACGCTGGGCGTCGACGTCGAAATAGACGACGTCGAGCTGGCCATCGTGCTCGGGGGCGACGGAACGATCCTGCGGGCAGCCGAGATGGTGCGGGGCGGGACGGCTCCCATCCTGGGGATCAACATGGGGCACGTGGGATTCCTCGCCGAGATCGAGCGCGACGACATGGACGACGCGGTCCGACGTGTCATCGCGCGCGACTACGCGGTCGAAGAACGCCTGGCTCTCGCCGTGAAGATCCAAGACGCCGACGATCGCGTCATCTTCGAGACGTGGGCACTGAACGAGGCCACGGTCGAGAAGGCGAGCCGCGAACGCATGCTCGAGGTGGTCATGGCCGTCGACGGGCGACCCCTGTCGTCGTTCGGATGCGACGGCGTCGTCATCGCGACCCCCACGGGTTCCACGGCCTACAACTTCTCCGCGGGAGGACCGGTCGTGTGGCCGACGGTCGAGGCGATCGCCGTCGTGCCCCTCTCCGCCCACGCGCTTTTCGCCCGCCCCCTGGTCGTCGGCCCCGACGCCAGCGTCGCGGTGGAGGTGCTCGAGCGCACCAGCGGAAGCGGCATCCTATGGTGCGACGGCAGGCGCTCGCACGAGCTGCCTCCCGGCGCCAGGGTCGTCGTCCGGCGGTCCTCGCGTCCGGTACGTCTCGCACGGCTCCACCCTGCCGCGTTCACCGAGCGACTGGTCCGAAAGTTCCGCCTCCCGGTCACCGGGTGGCGTGGCGCTGGCGGAGGTGCCGCATGATCGAGGAGATGCGCCTGCGCGATCTCGGCGTGATCGCCGACGCCACCTTGCCGATGGGGCGCGGTTTCACCGCCATCACCGGTGAAACCGGCGCGGGAAAGACGATGGTGGTGACCGGCCTCGGTCTGCTGCTCGGCCAGCGCGCCGACTCCGGTGCCGTCCGCAAGGGCGCCGCGCAGGCCGCGGTGGAGGGGGTCTGGATCGTGCCCGAAGACGGCGCGGTCGCTGCCCGCGTGCGCGAGGCTGGCGGCGACGTCGAGCCCGTCGGCGGGGGCGCCGCTGAGCTGTACCTGGGCCGCACCGTCTCGAGCGAAGGACGCGGACGCGCCACCGTGGGAGGACGCACCGCACCCGCGGGGGTCCTCGCCGACCTGGCCGACGATCTCGTCGTCGTGCACGGGCAGTCCGACCAACTGCGGCTGAAGTCATCGTCGGCCCAGCGCGAGGCCCTCGACCGTTTCGGCGGCGAGCCGGTGACCACGGCTCGCGCGGCTTACAGCGCGGCATGGGACGCCTGGCGTGCGGTGGACGCCGAGCTGGCCGCCCTCACCGCAGACCGCGACGACCGCGCGCGCGAGGCCGAGCAGCTGCGCGCCGCGATCGCCGAGATCGAAGCCGCGGCGCCCGTCGCCGGCGAGGACGAAGAACTCGCCCGTCGGGCCGAGCGGCTCACCAACGCCGAAGAACTGCGGGTGGCGGCGGTCACGGCCCATGCCGCCTTGTCGAACGACGACGGCACGCCCGACGTGATCACGCTGCTGGCCGAAGCGCGCCGCGTTCTCGAGCGCATCGCCGGAAGCGATGACGCCCTCGCCGCAATCGGAGAGCAGGTGGCCGACCTCGGCTACCGCGCCACTGACGTCTCGGTGGCGCTGTCGGGCTACCTCGCCGACCTCGACGAATCCGGCCCGCACGAACTCGCCGCCGTCGACGAGCGGCGCGGTGTGCTCGCCGGCCTCGCCCGCACGCACGGGTCGGTGGATGCCGCGATCGCGCTGCTCGAGACCGGTTCGGCCCGTCTCGTCGAGCTCGACGACGACGGAGACCGGCTCGAGCGTCTCGAGGCCCAGCGCGACACCGCCGCGGACGCACTCGACGAGGCGGCGGCGGCTCTCACCGCTGCACGTCGCGAAGCGGCCCAGCGCTTGAGCGCGGCCGTCACAGAGGAGTTGCACGCGCTGGCTCTGCCCGACGCGCGTCTGACGGTCGACGTAGCGCCAGCCACCCCCGCGGGGCACGGCCGCGACGAAGTGTCGATCCTGCTCGCGCCGCACCCGGGCGCCGACCCGCGTCCCGTATCGCGAGGCGCCTCCGGCGGAGAGCTCAGCCGCGTCATGCTCGCCATCGAGGTCGTCATCGCCGGGGTCGACCCCGTGCCCACCTTCGTCTTCGACGAGGTCGACGCCGGGATCGGTGGAGCCGCCGCGATCGAGGTCGGACGCCGCCTCGCGCGTCTCGCAGAATCGTCGCAGGTCATCGCGGTGACGCACCTCGCTCAGGTGGCGGCGTTCGCCGGCAACCACCTGACCGTCGTGAAGGGCAACGACGGTGCGGTCACGGCATCCAGCGTCCGGCGGCTCGACGGCGCCGAACGCGAGGCCGAGATGGCTCGTCTGCTGTCGGGGCTGAGCGACTCGGATGCGGCGCTGACACACGCGCGGGAGCTGCTCGAGACGGGGCGCGCCGTCGGCTGAGCGCCGCCCGTTCGGCGCCGCCGGCCGACCCGCGACCGGACTCGGGATCGTCATGTCGTCGTGACCCGGATGTCGGAGGGGCCTGCAAGACTGCCGGGCAACGCGGGAGGAATCCGCGCGTTCCATGCACAGATGCGACTGATAGGATCGAAGCCCGTGATGCAGACTTCGGACGCGGGACATTCAGACGACACGACCTTCACGACGAAGCACATTTTCGTCACCGGAGGAGTCGTCTCCTCCCTGGGTAAAGGCCTGACGGCGGCAAGCCTCGGCAACCTCCTCACGGCTCGTGGGCTGCGCGTGGTCATGCAGAAGCTCGACCCGTACCTCAACGTCGACCCGGGGACGATGAACCCGTTCCAGCACGGCGAGGTCTTCGTCACCGACGACGGTGCCGAGACCGACCTCGACATCGGACACTACGAGCGCTTCCTCGACATCGAGCTCAGCCAGGCGGCCAACGTCACCACCGGGCAGATCTACTCGCAGGTCATCGCCCGCGAGCGCCGCGGCGAGTACCTGGGTGACACGGTGCAGGTCATCCCGCACATCACCGACGAGATCAAGCGCCGCATGCGCCTGCAAGCGAGCGAGAGCCCGCAGCCCGACGTCATCATCACCGAGATCGGCGGCACCGTCGGCGACATCGAGTCGCAACCCTTCATCGAGTCGGCGCGCCAGATCCGCCACGAGCTCGGCCGCAAGAACGTGTTCTTCGTGCACGTCTCGCTCGTTCCCTTCATGGGCGCCTCTGGCGAGCAGAAGACCAAGCCGACGCAGCACTCCGTCGCCACGCTCCGCTCGATCGGCATCCAGCCCGACGCTCTCGTGCTGCGAAGCGACCGCCCCGTCACCGAGTCGAACAAGCGCAAGATCGCTCTGATGTGCGACGTCGACGAAGACGCCGTGGTCAACGCCATCGACGTGCCCAGCATCTACGACATCCCGACGATGCTGCACGATCAGGGCCTCGACGCCTACATCGTCGACGCGCTCGACATCGCCAAGGCGGCCGACGTCGACTGGTCGCGCTGGCAGCGCGTGCTCCAGGCGGTGCACAACCCCAAGCACGAGGTCACCATCGGCCTGGTCGGGAAGTACATCGACCTGCCCGACGCCTACCTGTCGGTCACCGAGGCGATCAAGGCCGGTGGGTTCGGACAGGAGACCCAGGTGAAGATCACCTGGATCCCGTCCGACCTGTGCGAGACGCCCGAGGGTGCCGCCAAAGCACTCAGCACGGTCGACGGCATCATCGTCCCTGGCGGCTTCGGCATCCGCGGCATCGAGGGAAAGCTCGGCGCGCTGCGCTTCGCACGCGAGCAGGGGATCCCCACGCTCGGCATCTGCCTCGGCCTGCAGTGCATGGTCATCGAGTACGCCCGCACCGTGGCCGGGCTCGAGGGGGCGTCGTCGAGTGAATTCGATCCCGACACCGTCCACCCCGTGGTGGCGACCATGGCGGAGCAGGTCGACATCCTCGAAAGCGGTGACCTCGGCGGCACCATGCGCCTGGGTCTGTACCCGGCCGACCTGGCCGAGGGCTCGCTCGCGGCCGAGGTCTACGGCGCGAACCGCATCTCGGAGCGCCACCGTCACCGCTACGAGGTCAACAACGCCTACCGTCAGCAGCTGAACGACGCAGGACTTGTCTTCTCGGGTCTCAACCCCGACCTCGACCTCGTCGAGTTCGTGGAGCTGCCGCGAGACGTGCACCCGTACTACATCGCCACCCAGGCGCACCCCGAGCTGCGCTCGCGTCCTACCGAACCGCACCCCCTGTTCCGCGGTCTGGTCGCGGCGGCGCTCGATCGGCACCGTTCGAGTGAGCTGTTCGACGTCGAGGAGGACTGACGTGGAGGAGCTCCGCGACGAGCGCGTCGACCTCGAGGTCATCTCGAGCGAGCTGGTCTACCAGGGGGCGGTATGGAACGTCCGTTCCGACACCGTCCGCTACGGCGACAGCGAGATGACGCGTCAGTACGTCGCGCACCCGGGAGCTGCGGCGGTCGTGGCGATCGACGACGACGAACGGGTCGTGCTGATCCAGCAGTACCGGCATCCGATCAAGGAACGCGACTGGGAGATCCCAGCGGGTCTGCTCGACGTCGCGGGCGAGCCCCCGCTCGAGACCGCGAAGCGCGAACTGACCGAAGAGGTCGACCTCGCGGCGGAGCGCTGGCAGCACCTCGTGTCGATGCACACGACCCCGGGCGGCAATGACGAGGTCGTGCACATCTTCCTCGCGCGAGGCCTCAGCCACGTCGAGAGCGACTACGAGCGCGAGCACGAGGAGTCCGACATGCGGGTCGAACGACTGCCCCTCGCCGACGTGATCGACGGTGTGCTGGCGGGACGCCTGCGCAACGGCATCCTCGCCACGGGAGCGCTCGCCGCGGCCGAGGTGCTGCGCCGTGAGGCCGCCGCGGTCTGACGTCGTGGAGCTCGAGCGCGCGGTCGAGGGGTATCTCCGCCACGTCGCGCTCGAGCGTGGGCTTTCGGACCACACCGTCGCCGCCTATCGACGCGATCTCGCGATGTACGCGGACTGGTTACGGGACCACGGCGTCGATGTGATCGAGACGGTGACACCGGCGCTGATCGCCGATTTCGCGGCGGAGCGGGCGTCGACCGAGCCGCCGCCCGCGTCGTCGTCGCTCGCGCGCCTGCAGTCGTCGGTGCGGGGGCTGCATCGTTTCCTCGTGCGCGAGGGGCGTGCCGACGACGACCCGACGGGCCGACTGCGTCCGCCCAAGGCGCCCCGGCGCCTGCCGAAGGCGCTCACCATCACGCAGGTCGACGCGCTCTTGGATGCCGCGGGGCCAGCGCCCGGGTCGGATGACGCCGCGGCGGCGGATCCCGCGGCCGTCCGCGACCGCGCGCTGTTGGAACTGCTGTACGCGACGGGTGCCCGAGTGTCGGAGATCGTGCAGCTCGACGTCGACGACACCGCGCACGGGGACCTGCTGCGGCTGCGCGGCAAGGGCGACAAGGAGCGCGTCGTTCCCGTCGGCTCGTACGCGCGGGACGCGATCGAGGCATACCTCACGCGTGTGCGGCCGGCCTTGGCGGCGAAGGGGAGGGCGACGCCCCGGCTGTTCCTCGGCGTGCGCGGCGCGCCGCTTTCGCGCCAGAGCGCGTGGCTCATCATCCAGGAGGCCGCCGAGCGTGCGCGTCTGACGGCGCATGTCTCGCCGCACACGCTGCGGCATTCGTTCGCCACACATCTGCTGCAGGGCGGCGCCGACGTGCGCGTCGTGCAAGAGCTGCTCGGTCACGCGTCGGTCGCCACGACGCAGATCTACACGCACGTCACGGTCGATGCGCTGCGGGACGTGTACGCGACCTCGCACCCCCGGGCGCGTTGAGCCGGCGCGCAGCGGTGTCGCACGGTATCCCGGCCGCCGTGCTGAGAACATAGAGGGATGACCGCCACCCTCGTCGCACAGAACCTCGCCGGCGGGCACGGCCACCGCACGCTCTTCGACGGCGTCGACCTCACCGTCGCACCGGGCGACGTGATCGGTGTCGTCGGGGCGAACGGTGCGGGAAAGTCCACGCTGCTGCGTCTGCTCGCCGGGGTCGACGAGCCGCAGGCCGGCTCGATCAGCCTCGCGCCCGCGGACGCGTTCGTCGGCTGGCTCCCGCAGGAGCACGAGCGCGTGCCCGGCGAGACCGTCGCACACTACATCGCGCGGCGCACGGGATGCGCCGAGGCCACGCGCGAGATGGATGCCACGGCGGCAGCGCTCGGCGACCCCGACGCCGAGGGAGCCGACGACGCGTACGCGACGGCACTCGAACGCTGGCTCGCCAGCGGCGCGGCCGACCTCGACGAGCGGTTGCCGCAGGTACTCGCCGACCTCGGGCTCGACGTCGGCTCGGATGCGGAGATGACGGGGTTGTCGGGCGGCCAGGCGGCGCGGGTGGGCCTGGCGGCGCTTCTGCTGTCGCGCTTCGACATCGCCCTGCTCGACGAGCCCACCAACGACCTCGACCTCGACGGCCTGGAGCGGCTCGAGACATTCGTGAAGGGCCTGCGCGGCGGCGTCGTGCTCGTGAGCCACGACCGCGAGTTCCTCGCGCGGTCGGTCACGCGCGTGCTCGAACTCGATCTGGCGCAGAACTCCCACCGCGTGTACGGCGGCGGCTACGACGCCTACCTGGAGGAGCGCGCGACACTGCGCCGCCAGGCGCGGGAGAAGTACGAGGAGTACGCCGAGACGAAGGCCGATCTCGTCTCGCGCGCCCGGACGCAGCGCGAGTGGTCGAGCCAGGGTGTGCGCAACGCGATGAAGAAGTCGCCCGACAACGACAAGATCCGCCGCAAGGCCGCGACGGAGTCGAGCGAGAAGCAGGCGCAGAAGGTGCGGCAGATGGAGAGTCGCATCGCACGACTCGAAGAGGTCGAGGAGCCGCGCAAGGAGTGGCACCTGGAGTTCACCATCGGCTCGGCCCCGCGGTCGAGCTCTGTGGTGTCGACGCTGTCGGGAGCGGTGTTCCGGCAGGGTGACTTCACCCTCGGGCCGGTCTCGTTGCAGGTGAACGCGGGGGAGCGGATCGGCATCACGGGGCCGAACGGTGCCGGAAAGTCGACGTTGCTGCGTGGCATCCTGGGTCGTCAGGTGCCCGATGAGGGAACGGCGAGCCTGGGCGCGAGCGTCGAGATCGGCGAGATCGACCAGGCTCGGTCGCTTCTGGTGGGTGATCGCCCGTTGGCCGAGACGTTCGAGGGGTTCGTGCCCGCGCTGAACTCCGGTGAAGTGCGGACACTGTTGGCGAAGTTCGGGCTCAAGGCCGACCATGTCACACGTCCCGTCGACGGGTTGTCACCGGGCGAGCGCACGCGCGCGGGGCTTGCGCTGCTGCAGGCGCGCGGGGTGAACGTGCTCGTGCTCGACGAACCGACGAACCATCTCGACCTGCCCGCGATCGAGCAGCTCGAGCAGGCGCTGGAGTCGTACACCGGCACGCTGCTGCTCGTCACGCACGACCGCCGCATGCTCGCCGCGGTGGAGACCGATCGGCGGTGGCGTGTCGAGGCCGGGGTCGTGACCGAGCTGTAGGCGGTAACGCCCCTCATGCATAAACGCGATTCGCGCGCAGAAACGCGAGGAGAGCGCGTTTATGTGCGCCGATCGCGTTTATGCATGAGGGGGCGGCGGGGTCAGCGGCCCTGACGCTTCTTGTACGGCTTCGGCTCGCCCTTCACGATCGGGGCGCGGCCCTTGCCCTTCGACGCCTTGGCCTTGCCGCCGCCGGGAGCCTTCTGCTTCGGCGCGGGCGGCGGGGCATCGGCGATGCGGTGGTGCGCCTCTTCGAGCAGCAGGCGGCCGGCGGGCGTGAGCTGCGTGGGCGGGGTGCGCGAGACGAGCGACTGCCCCACCTCTTCCTCGAGCTTGTCGATCGTCGTGTACAGCGAGGCGAGGGGGATGCCGAGCTTCTCCGCCGCGCGGGGGAAGTGCAGCTCCTCGGCGAGAGCGGCGAACCGGCGCAGGTGCTCGAGCTTCATGGCATCCATTCTCCCGGGTCGAGCGGCGTGCTGGTGAGTGTCCAAGACACGCCGTGCTGGGTGGGGCCGTGACGGCGTGTCTTGGACACTCAACGGGAGGGGGGAGGGGGGAGGGGGGAGGGGGGGAGGGGGGAGGGGGAGAGGGAGAGGGAGGGGGGTCAGGTGGCGGACAGGAAGCGATCGGCGGTGCGCAGGGACAGAGCCATGATCGTCAGCGCGGGATTCGCGGCGATGGCGGACGGGAAGACGGAGTTGTCGCAGATCCAGAGGTTGGGGATCTCGTGCGAGCGGCCGTCGGCATCCACGACGCCGTCCGACGGATCGGTCGACATCCGGCAGGTTCCGATCGTGTGCGCGGTGCGGGCCAGCACCATGGTCTCGCGCGCGCCCGCAGCCTCCATCACCCGCAGCATGAACGCGGTGGCGTGCTTGTCGAGCGCCTTCTCGTTCGTGCCCGCGGTGAAGCTCACCCGTGCCCGCGGGATGCCGAACTCGTCGGTCTCGTCGGACAGTTCGAGCCGGTTGTCGTCCGACGGCAGGCACTCCGCATTGATGCCGATGCCGGCCATGGATCGCGCTTGCTCCAGCCGCTGCATGAGCTCCGGGCCCCACAGGCCGCCGCCGCGGACAAGCGTCGTCGAGAAGGTGAGGGGCATGACGCCGAGACTCTGCACGAGGTACCCGCCGGCGAAGTCGGCGTCGGCCGGACGCATCATGTCCTCGCTGATGAGCGACGACGGGTAGCCGCGGTGCCCGCGGACGGGCTCGTCGAACCGGCCCCACACCTGCGTCGCACCATGCGCGAGGAAGTTGCGGCCCACCTGACCGTTGTCGTTGGCCAGGCCCGTGTGCAGCAGCAGTCGCGGCGTCTCGACCCCGCCCCCGGCGAGGACGAGCGCCCGGCAGCGCTGGCGCACGTCGATGCCGTCTCGGCGGTACACGACCGCCTCGACGCGCCCACGGGCGTCAAGCTCGATGCCGTGGACCATCGCCTCGGCGCGGATCTCGGCGCCGGCGGCGACCGCCGCGGGCAGGTACGTGTTGGCGGTGGAGGCCTTGGCATCCATCCGGCACCCCTGGTGGCACTCGCCGCAGTTGACGCACGCGCCGCGCTCGCCGTGGTGATCCTGCAGGCGGGCGCGGGTGAGCACCGCGGCCGGGGCATCGGCCCAGCGGATGCCGAGGGCGTCGCAGCCCTTCGCGACGAGGTTCGCGGGAGCGTTGCGCTTCGCGGGCGCGTACGCGTACTGGCGTGACGGGTCCCACGGGTAGGGGGTCGGACCCGAGACGCCGATGTCTCCCTCGACCCGTTCGACGTACGACAACAGCTCGTCGGGATCGACGGGCCAGTCGCGGCCCTCGCCGCTTTCGGTGCGCAGCGCGAGGTCGCGGCGATCGGGGCGCGGAGTGAACGCACCCCAGTGCAGCATCGAACCGCCCACGCCGCGACCGCTGTTGTTCGGGCCGAAGGCCGTGGGGTCGTCGCCGCCGCTCAGACGCTCCGACATCCAGTTGATCTCGACGGCCTCGGTCTCATCCGGCGTCAGGTCGTCGAGCGTGAAGTGGCGCCCGGCTTCGAGCGCGACGACGCTCAGACCCTTCTTCGCCAGCTCCGCCGTGAGGGGCGCGCCCCCGGCGCCCGTGCCGATCACGACGACGTCGACGATCTCGTCGGTGCCGAACGTGCGCATCCGGTCGATGTTCATGCCGCGTCTCCCGTCGCCACGGAGCCGCCGACGCCGACGGGCTCCCAGTCTTCGCGGCGTCCCAACCGCAACTCCACGTACCCGCGGATGGGGTTACCGCCGGTCGCGAAGCCGTCGTAGCCGATGCGGGCCATGCTCGCGGGGTGTGCCAGCCACTGCCGCACGAGGTCGTTGCGGACGTCTTCGAGCCACGCCTTCAACCGCTCCGGGTCGAAGGGGCCCGCGGCATCCGTCTTCCCCTCGATCCCGGCGCGCAACACGGCCTCCCGCTCGACCGGGTCGGTCGGCCACACGCTCGCGAGGGTGTCGAGGCCGGCGCGATAGGCGTCGGGGTCGGGTGGCAGGTCTGCGTTGCGCCAGCCGTCGCCCTCGCCGCGCGCCAGCTGGGCGTCGACGCGGGCGGCGATATCGATCGCGGGGCCGTCCTGCGGCACCACGAGGTCGGCGACCTCGCGCAGCACCGTCAGCTGCGCGACGTCGAGCACCTCGGGCGCGTAGCCGCGGTCGTCGGGGACAGCACGGCGGTTCAGGATGCCGCGCACCCGCGCATCCACGCGGTCACCGGCGATGAGGGCCGCCCAGTCGTCGGGCACGACGGGGCCGACGAGCACCTCGTCGGCGACGAAGGCGGCGATCGCCGCGGCCGCTCCGGCGGTGCGCTCGAGGGGGATCAGGTGGCCGGTGTCGGCGAGGGAGACGAAGCGGGCACGGGGATACACGGATGCCAGCAACCCGGGCTGGGCGGCTGCACCGAGGTCGGCGTCGTCGGTGCCGGCGAGCACCAGGACGGGAAGGTCGAGGGTGCCGACTTCGGCGGAGGCGTCGATGCGGCTCCCGGTCTCGAGCCAGGCACGCCAGGCGGCGGGCGAGGTGCGCTGCAGGTCCGCGACGGCGTGCGCGTGCGCGGCATCGTCGAGCGGCTCGGCGGTGTTCTGCGCGAGGAAGGTCTCGGCATCCTGCATCGACATCGGTCCGTCGGCCACCCACGAGAGCATGCGCTCGCGGCGCTCGTCGTCCATCGGCTCGGGGCGCGGGGGCGACGGTGCCATCAGCACCATTCCGGCCAGTCCCGCCAGCGGCGCTTCGCCGCGGAGGACACGGGATGCCACGAGGGCCGCGATCTTGCCGCCCATGCTGTGTCCGCCGAGCATCCAGCGACCGCGGGCGTGGCGAGCCAGGTGGTCGACGACGTGGTCGACGCTCGTTCCGAGCGAGGAGTCGTGCGCGTCGGCGAGCGTGCCGAAGCCCGGGAGGTCGATGCCCTCGACGCGCACGCGACCGTCGAGGCCGTCGGCGAGACGGCCGAAGGACGCGGCACTCGCGCCGAGCGCGTGCAGCAGGTACAGGGTGACGGGCGCCCCGCCCGGGGCGGTGGCGTTCTCGATGGGCATGCCTTCACGCTCGCTTACGGGCGGGGTCGGAACGGGTCGCTTGCGGATCGGCACGTTTTGCGCAAGGGCGTCGACTCTGCGGCGAAAGGTGGCGGTCGCGCGGGCCGAACTCCTGAGCGGTTCCGCCACGGGGGTGGGCACGTCGCCCGGCGGCGCGGGCGCGGAATGTCAGGGATCTCGCACGCGGGGGCGGGGTGGCGCCGCCACGAACGCCGCGGACCGCATCGCGGGCGGGCCGGGGCGTTCCCGGGCGGGTGTCAGGGCGTGACCATGCCGCCGTTGACGTTCAGGGTCTCGCCCGAGACGTAGCTCGACTCCGCCGACGCGAGGAAGACGAACGCCGGGGCGATCTCGGCGGGTTGGCCCGCGCGCTGATAGGTGCTCTCGTCGTCGAAGTGCTCCATCTGATCGTCGGAGACGCCCTGGCTCACCTGCAGCGCCGACCACGTGGGACCCGGGGCGACGACGTTGACCCGGATGCCGCGCGAAGCCAGCTGCTGGGCCAGGCCCTTCGACAGATTGTTGATCGCCGCCTTCGTCGCGGCGTAGTCGAGTCGGTCGGGTGCGGGGACGTACGCCTCGAGCGAGGCGGTGTTGATGATCGTGCCGCCCGGGGGCAGGTGTGCGAGAGCGGCCTTGGTGATCCAGAACGGGGCGAAGACGTTGGTGCGGAACGTCTGCTCGAACTGCTCGTCGGAAAGGTCGTCGACCTTCTCGACCATCACCTGCTTGCCCGCGTTGTTCACCACGATGTCGAGTCCGCCCAACGCCTCGGCGGCGCGGGCGACGAGCTCGCGGCACGCGCCGGGATCGGTGATGTCGGTCGCGATCGAGACGCCGGTGCGGCCGGCATCCAGGATCTGGCCGAGGACGTGGTCGGCGTCGCGCTGCTCGTCGGGCAGGTGCACGATCGCGACGTCGGCGCCCTCGCGGGCGAATGCGATCGCGACGGCCCCGCCGATGCCCGAGTCGCCTCCGGTGATCAGCGCCTTGCGTCCCACGAGACGACCGAGCCCGCGGTACGTCTTCTCGCCCAGGTCGGGTACGGGTGTCATGTCGGCCTGGACGCCCGGCTCGGGCTGGTGCTGAACGGGCGGTTCCACGCGCGCGTAACGAGTCACGGGGTTGTCGAAGGTGAACTGATCGCGATCGGAGGTCATGCCTCGACGCTAAGCACCGCCCCGGGCGAGGAACGGGGCCTTGACGCGGTGCGGGATGCCACGCACGCGGCGCCTCACCCGGGGGCGGCGTTCGTGTCGCCCGGTCGCCGAAGGAGGGGGAGATCTCTACCGTCGACGCGTGACCGCCCCCGCCGCCCCGCGCATCCTGCATCTCGTCGACCGTGTGGCCGGAGGCGTACCGGTCGCCGTGCGGACCTACGTCGCGAACTCGCCCGCGGGGGTGGAGCACGTCATCGCCGCGCCGTTCGCGGACGGGGCCCCTGCGCCGGTGTGGGCGGGGACGGCCGCGGCGCTCGTCGCGTGGGACACCTCGTCGGTGCCGCGTGCCGTGCGGGGCCTTCACCGGCTCGTGCGCGCAGAGCGATTCGACGTGGTGCACGCGCACTCGAGCTTCCCCGGTGTCTACGCCCGGCTGCTCGGCCTCGGGCGTCGGACGCGACTGGTCTACACCCCGCATTGCTTCGCCTTCCTGCGCACCGACGTCGCGCGCCCGGTACGCGGGGCGTATCGCTTCATCGAGTGGGTGCTGCGGGGCCGTGCGACGATCGTCGCGGCGTGCGGCCCCGGCGAGAAGGCGGAGGCGGTCGGTGTCGGCGTGCCCGTGGACCGCGTGCTGATGGTGCCGAACGTCGCGTCCGTGCCCGTCGACCCGGCCGATGTCCGCCGCTCGCGCGCCGCGGGAGCGCCGGTCAACGTCGGCATGCTCGGGCGCGGAGCCCCGCAGAAGGATCCGGCCTTCTTCCGCGCCCGGGTCGCGGAGTTGCGCGCGGCACTGGCGGTGCCCGTGCAGGCCTGGTGGATCGGGGACGCAGCGGACCACGATCCCGCGGTGCAGGTGACGGGATGGCTGACCCCCGCCGAGGTGGCCGCCCGCTTGCGCGCGCTCGACCTGTACCTGCACACCGCCGCATGGGAGGGCTTTCCCATCGCCATCCTCGACGCGCACGCGATCGGACTCCCCGTGCTCGCCCGGGCGATCCCGGCACTGCCCGGCCTGCCCGCTGAGCTGACGATCGCGGGCGGGACGGGCGGTTTCGTGGATGCCGTCCACGCCGGGGGTCTCGCGCAGTGGAGCGCCGAGAACCATGCCGCATGGGCCGCCTACCTGGGCCCCCGCACGCCCGACGCGCAGCGGGTTGCGCTGGCGCACGCCTGGGATGTGTCTCTCGGGCGCTGAGGTCAGCGTCGGATCTCGGCCCGCACCTCCGCCACCACCTCGGCCACGCGTCGGGCCGAAGCGGCCCAGGAGTACGTGGCCTCGTTGATGCGCCCTCGACGCGACAGCTCGGCGCGTAGCGCGGGGTCGCCGTCGAGGCGCTCCAGGCCCCGTCGGATGTCGCCGGGGTCGCGAGGATCGACCCAGAGCACCGAGTCGCCCAGCACCGCCGGGAGGGAGGCCGCCCGCGCCGCCAGCACCGGCGTGCCCGATCGCTGCGCTTCGAGCGGCGGGATCCCGAACCCCTCGTACAGCGAGGGGAATGCGAAAGCTGTCGCCCCGCGGTAGAGCCGCGCGAGTTCGTCGTCGTCCACACGGCCGAGGAAGCGGACCCGTTCGTCGTCGTCGCTGCGCGTCGACGCATGGAAGGCTCGGGCCTGGCCTCCGACGATGAGCAGGCGCCGGATGTGGTGCAGTTCCGCGTGGTGGAACGCCGTGAGCAGGGCGTCGAAGTTCTTGTGCCGATTGGGGGAGGACACGGCCAGCAGGTAGGGGCACCCCTCGTCGTGGGCGGGGCCGACGGCTGCGAAGTCGCCGGCGACGGCGTTGGCGACCACGCGCAGCTTCTCGGTCGGTACCCGGTAATGCTGCGCGATCTCGCCGGCGGAGAACTCGCTCACGGTGATGACGCGGGCGCTCGCGCGCAGCAGCGGGGGGATCAGTGCTCGGTAGAGAAGGCGGAACGACCGCGTGAAGCTGTCGGGGTGGCGCACGTAGGTGATGTCGTGGTGCGCCACGATCTGCGGACGGTAGCGTGCCGGTCCCGTGGTGGCCAGGCCCAGCAGTAGGGGACGACCCGCGCGGCGGAGGTACACCGGCAGGTCGATCTGCTCCCAGGCGTGGCCGTGCCGACGTCCCACCTGGCGGACCTCGACGCCGAGATCGGCATCGATCAGGTCACCCGGCGGCGCGACGATCACGAGAGGAGTGAGCGGCGCGAGCTCGCGGATGATCTCGCGGGCGAACCGTTGGACGCCGGTGGTGCGGTGGGTGAGGAAACGGCCGTTGACGACGGTCGGCGCGTCGGGCGTGGTCATGCGAGGGGGCTCCGAATGAGGATCGGGACGAGAGGGAGAAGGGTGGTGCCGGACTCAGCTTCGGTGCCGCGCTCGCCGCATCGGGAACCGCCTCGAAGGTGACGGATGGGGTGAATCGTCGCATCGAGGGGGTGCCTCACGATCGCGCGCGCAGCCAGTCGCGCACGCCCCGGCGCAGACGGCGCCACCGCGCGCGGGTGGGGTCGTCGGTGGGCTGGCCGGCGCGCTGTGCCGAGGCCAGTGCGATGTCGTCGGGGGGCCAGATGAAACGGATCACGAGGCGTGCGCGCGTCGACCACGGCAGCTCGCGCATCGCCGCCCCGTAGGCGCGCGCGCGACTCGACTCGGTGCGCCAGGTCCAGTCGCGCGGAGTGCCGCGCTCGGCGTCGAGTTCTCCGGGGGCAGCCAGCGGGGCGAGCTCGTCGCGCAGCGCGGGCACCGCGCCCAGCTCCCGCGCCCGCGTGAGCGCGTCGGGAGCGCGAGCGAGCAGGCGGGCGGCGGTGTCGGAGGCGTCGCGGGAACGGGGGCCGGCACCGATGACCGGCCGTACCGCGTGGACGGCGGCGAGCACGGCGTGCGTCGAGATGCTCGGCACGAGCACATCGACGGCGCCGAAGCGCAGGGGTTCGGCATCGCGCAGCACGATCTCGAACGCCGCGGCGTCGTCGATCGTGAACCCGGGGAAGCGTCGGTGGATGTCGATCTCGCAGCCCCAGCGCTCGGGCCGCATGGTCGCGGTGTGATGCACCGCGGTGCCGCGCCAGGGGTCGGGCTCGCGCGACCACCCCCAGGGCTCCAGGGCCGCCGCCAGGTCGTCCCATCGCGCGGGGTCGCACCAGACATCGACGTCGCCGGAGTGCTCTCTCTCGCGCAAGCCCTGCAGCCTCAACGCGGGCCCCTTGGCGAACACGCACCGGATGCCGTGCCCTGCGGACACGCGGGCCGTGAGCGCGTACACGAGCTCGTGCAGCGGCGAGGAGAGGACGGGGGGAGCGAGCTTGGTCACCCGAGCCGGGTGGGCGGCGTCGCGTGTGACGATGCCCGCGTGGGTCATCTCGGCGAGGATGGTGCGCTCGACCGGTGAGATGTCGTGCTCCCGCACGGGGGCGCCGTCGACGAGGCGCCGCCAGAGCGCGGCGCCCTCTCCCACCAGACAGAGTGCGTCGCCCGGGACGGTCGGCACGAGCAGAACCTCGGCTCCTGGCTCGAAGAGGGTGGAGCCGCTCACGTCGAGGGATCCGTACGCGATCGCGAACCACCCGTCTACGGGTGGGAAAGAAGTCATGCATCGCTCCGGGCAGGGTAGGGGGCGATCTCTCACTCTCCCGCCTGCCCGGCTGAGCGGGGCCAGGGGCCGGGTATTCGCGGGCGACGCGTGCCGAATATCACCCGCGGAGTCATCTGCTCCGCGGGGCGAGGGGCGTCACGGTCGGGGTCGGGCAGAACGACGCGACGGGATCCGACAGTGCGCGACGACGGCGTTCGGCCCGGGCGCGAACCCGGGCCGAACGCGACATCAGGGAACGGGCGTCAACGAGACCGCGTCGATGAAGGCCGTGGCATCCCCGCTCGGGGCCGACCCGCGGAACGTGATCTGCCGATCGCCCGCCGGCACCGTGAACGACGCCGTCGTGTGAGAGGTGAACGTGGCGGTCGGGGGAGCGAAGCTATCGACCACCACCCCGTCGACGAGCACCTGGATCGTCTGCACCGCTGTGTACCCCGGGCGCCGCGACGCCTGGTAGCTGAGCGTGTAGTCGCCGGCATCCATGTCGAGGGTCTGCGAGAACGACCCGTGCTCACCGTTGCGCGACTGCAGCAGCGCGGTCTGCGTCCCCTCCGGGGCGGTCGGTGCGCCGAAGGCGCTGCCGTTGTGCTGGATGCCGGAGCGCCCGACGAACGACCAGCCCTCGGTGAAGGGCGCGGACTTCACGCCGGTCGTGGACGGCGCCTCGAAGCCGGTGTTCGCCAGCTGCGCCGGCTCCGGCGCCACGGGCGCCTCGATGCGGACGGCGTCGAGGAACGCCGTGCGGTCGCCGGAGGGTGCCGTCGCGCGGAACGTGATCGTGTGCCGGCCGCCGTCGGAGGTGAACGCCGGGGTGCGCTCGGTCTCGTACGAGCTCGTCGACCCCACCGTGAACGAACCGATCACGGTGTCGTCGTACAGCACGTCGAAGCTCTGCGCGGGATAGCCCGAGCGCCCGGACAGGGCGAAGACCACCTGGTACTCCCCGGCCGGGAACGCCGCCTCCTGCGAGATGGTGCCCTGCACCCCGGCATCCGTCTTCAAGTACCCGACCTGCTGTCCCTCGCTGGGGGCGGGAGGACCGAGCGGACCCTGCCCGTTCTGGATGCCGGAACGGCTGTCGAAGGTCCAGCCGTTCGTGAAGGGGCCGGTCTTGGATTTCGTGCCGCCGGGCTTTTCGAACCCGGCGTTGGTCAGGGTCACCAGCGGGTAGGACGACGGCAGCTCGGGGCTGACGTAGCACCGCTGCGTGCCGGTGGGGTTCGGGTCGCCGAGGGTCGCGGTGTCGCACGAGACCGGTCCGGTCTTCGCCTGATAGGTGAACAGGCCGTCGCCGCCGAAGGCGACGCTCTGCTGCCCGGAGAAGAAGCACTCGCCGCCCTCGTTCGCGCACAGGGTGTACCCGTCGGGGCCCTCTGAGACGCCGCCGACCTTGAACAGACGGCTCGTGATGCCCGAGGTCTGCTTGCCGCTCGCGAACGCAGCGGCCCGGTAGAGCTTCGTGGACGTCTCGGCGAGGATGAGGGGCCGCTCGTACAGCGCCGAGCTCGCCGTCGGGTCGGAGCCGTCGGTGGTGTAGCGGATCTGGGCTCCGGCCGTCGGGGTCGACAGCGTGAGCACCTCGGACCCGGCGTATACGCCGCTGTCGAGGTCGAAATGCACCGGATCGACGCGGTTCGCGCTCAGCTGTGGGGTGACGGTGACGATTGAGACCCCGGAGGACGTGGGGTCGGCCGTGCTCGTGGCCCGCACCGCGATCTCGCGCTCGGAGTCGACGACGGGCGGGGTGTAGACGCCCGTCGACGACACCGAGCCGTTGCCCGTGCCCTCGACCGACCAGGTCACCCCGGCCGCGCCGTCGATCACGTCGGCGCCGAGCTGCAGCGTCGAGCCCGAGGCGACGGTGGGGTCGACATCGCTCATCCGCACCTGCAGAGCCGGGTCCGCCGTGGTGTAGACGGCGAACGAGTAGCCCTCGGCCAGGTCGTCGGTGAAGCTCGAGCCGGCCGGCAGGGTCGCCGAGACCGCGGGGAGCAGGGCGTTGTCGTCGGGGACCAGGTCGTTCGTGTAGGCGACCCGGTGGAAGTCGGCGTTCACGGCGGTGCCGCCGAAGTCGACGGTGAGGTCGGTCGGGGCTTCCCCTTTCGACTCCACCAGGACCGTGTAATCGCCCGCGGCGTCGCGGAAGGCCGCCGAGCGGACGTTCGACGACGACGACGTGGATGCCAGCACCTCGCTGTGGGCGGGGATGTAGCGGTTCAGCAGGCCCGCCGAGAGGAACGTCTTGCGCGGCTCGAGCCCGAGGGGGAGGGCGTCCCACATGTTGTACGTGCCGTTCGTGTCGCCGTCGGGGTCGACGGTCCACGTGCCGTTGAGCTGCCAGACGAGCAGCGAGTGCAGGCCGAGGTTCGCTCCCGCGATGACGTAGTTGGCGTAGCCCGAGTCCCAGCCGCTCGCGTTGTCGTCGGACCACCCGAACTCCGACATGTTGACGGGCTTGCCGCCGGCGGAGTTCTTGCGCGCGTTGATACTGTTCGGCACCGAGCCGTACGAGTCGCCGTAGGTGTGGAAGCTGTACTGGTCGAACGCGTCGCCGCCGTTCTGGGCCATATAGGTGGTCCAGGCGGGAGCGCCCGTCTCTTCCGGCCCCCAGATCTCGACCTCGTCGCGCAGGCCGTCGGCCACGAGTCGCTGGTGAACCGCCTGGGCCATCTGCAGGTAGGCGGCCTGCTGGTCGCCCGGGGCTTCGAAGTCCCAGCTGCCGTTGGGCTCGTTGTAATAGGTCAGGTACTTGACGTTGTCGTAGCCGCGGACGTTCTTCAGCTGGTCGATGAGGGCTGAAGCGGATGCCGCGTACGCGGCGTTGTCGTTGGGCGCGCTGGTCCACGGGTCGACGCCCGCGATGGGGAACCAGTCGTGCACGGTGGAGCCGACTTTCCAGCCGAAGTTCAGTTCGATGTCGGTGCCGGCGGCCTGGAAGGCGTCGAGGTAGCGGTAGAACGCCTTCATCCGGTCGCTGTCCCAGGTGTAGACGCCCTTGTCGGGCTCCATCCAGTCGATCTGGAACCACACGCGCGCGACTTTGGGACGGATCGTGGCGATGCGCTCAGCATCCACCGCCCAGTCGGCGTCGCTGTAGCCGAAGCCGCGCGAGCGTTCCATCAGCGCGGAGGGGATGACGTTGACGCCGATGCCGAGGAAGTCGTCTTGGACGACGGCGCCGGTGTCGATCGAGACGGTGGCGGTGTCGTCGGCGGAGGCGGCCGATACATTGCCGGCGATCGCGAGGGACGCGATCACCGCGCCGGTCGTCGAGAGCGCCAACCATCGGCGCGGTGAGCGGGGGGATCTCATGAGGACTCCGTCGTCGTTGAGGGATGAGGAAGCCGCGAGGTAGTTCAACTACATACTTCGGCTCTCGGTGAGAGTAATCGGGTGCATCGGGTCTCCACAAGGGTATTTGAAAGGTAGTGTGTGTAGTTTAGCTACCTTACTCGTGGTCTCCGCGGGGTGAGACGTCGACTTCACCCTCGACGGCTACGGCTGCCCGTGGTCGGGTGTCATCCGTCCGGGAGAACGTCGCATCGCGTGAGGTGATCCCCGTAGGGGCCCGCGCTACAGGCCCAGCGTCCGCCGCAGGAAATCGTTGCGGAAGACCCCGCGCGGGTCGGCATCCCGTGCCGCGGCGAGAAAGCCATCGACTCGGGGAAGCGTCGCGCGCACGGCCTCGCCGGGCATGGCGAACGCCTTGCCCCAGTGCGGGCGAACCTCGAACGGTGCCAACGCCGCCTCGATGCGCGGGAGCACCGCGAGCACGCCCTCGGTGTCGTTGCGCCAGGTGAAGTGGATCGCGAGGACGTCGCGCTGGAAGGCGGGGCTGAGCCACAGCTCGTCGGCGGCGACGGTGCGAAGTTCGGTGACGAGCAGCTGTGCGTCGAACGCCGGCGCGATGGCGCGGACGGCGGCGAGGGCCTCTCGCGCGGCCGAGAACGGCACGAAGTACTCCGACTGGATCTCGTCGCCGTCGCTGGGCAGGGCATCGGCGCGGAAGTGCGGCAGCCGGGTGTGCCAGGGGCCCTCGGTGCCGCGGGGAGTGGTGTTGTCGACGGTGCGAATACGTCCGAGGTGGATGTCGTCGCCGACGGGTCGTCCGCCGAGCTCCTCCACCCAGTCGGGCGCGCCGTCGTCGCTCTTGGCCCAGACGAGGTCGTGCGCCGGGTCGCCCCACGTCGTGAAGACGCTGACGCTGCGCGAGCCGCCGAACACCCGCTCGGGGTCGCCGGCGATGTCGTCCCAGGCCACGCCCGTGTACGCCTGCTGCGTCACGGTGTAGGTCGGCTCGGTCTGCAGCTCGAGGGCGATGATCACGCCGAAGGCGCCGATTCCGAGAGCCGCGGCGGGGAACCACGCGTGCGCCCGATCGATCCGGTGCGTCTGGCCCTCGGCATCCATGATCTCCAGCGCGCGGACGGCGCTCGACAGATTGCCGTTGCGCACCCCCGAGCCGTGGGTGCCCGTGGCGGTGGCGCCGGCGACGGAGATGTGCGGGAGCGAGCCGAGGTTGTGCAGGGCACGGCCCTCGGCCTCGATGACGGGCGCGAGTTGCGCGAAGGTGACGAGCCCCTCGACGCGCACGCGGTCGCCCACCATCTCGACGCGGATCGGCAAGCGCTCGAGCGATACCAGGGCCGCGTCGGAGTCGGCCACATCATTGAACGTGTGCCGCGTGGCTTGTACGCGCAAGGTGCGGGCGGATGCCACGACCTCGGCGAGCTCGTCGAGATCGCCGGGAAGCAGCACGTCGGTCGCGCGGTAGCGGTGGTTGCCCGACCAGGTCGTGCCGGCGTCACGTCGTTGGGTCACGCCTCCATCCTGCACCGTGTCACCGAGATCGGGGCGAGAGCCGTCACCGCCGCAAACAGGGAACCGTCACCGCCGTCACCGTCGTGGGCGCCGGGGAGGGAGGGAGAGGCGCGGCCCCGATCTCAGCGCGCAGGGAACAGCGCGGCCTCGAACACCGCCTCGGCGGCCCCCACGAGCAGGCGGTCCTCGCCCAGCTCGGCGACGGCCAGGCGTAGTCCCTCGGTGCAGGCCGGGATGGTCTGGGTGCGCACGGCGGCGTCGAGAGCCTCGAGGTCGTGGGCGGCCAGGACCGCGAGGAACCCGCCCAGCACGATCACCGCGGGGTTCAGCACGTTGGCGGCGTTGGCGAGCGCCGTCGCGAGGATCCGCCGCTGCCGGTCGACCTCCGCGTGGGCCGCCGGGTCGGTGGTGGATGCCAGGGCTGCGGCCAGGACCGCATCGTCACCGCCCTCGAGCCCCACGGCCTCGAGCAGGAACGCGCGGCTGACCTCGTCTTCGAGCACGCCGTCCGGTGCGCGCCGGTCGGCTGCGTCGGCGATGCCGGGCCGATTCTGGCCGAACTCCCCGGCGTACCCGCCCGCCCCGCCGAGAGGGACGCCGCCCACGATCACGGCACCGCCGATGCCGCTCGCCCCGCCGTTGAGGTAGACCACGTCGTGCGCGCCGCGCGCGGCGCCGAAGAGGTACTCGGCCAGGGCGCCGAGGGCTGCGTCGTTGCCGACGTGGGCGCGCAAGCCCGTGGCATCCGCGAGCATCACCCCGATACGCGCCTCGATCCAGCCGAGGTGCGGCGCCTCGCGGACGACGCCGTCGGCGGCGCGAACCGGGCCGGGCACGGCTGCGCCCACCCCGACGATGCGAGCGCTCGCCAGGGGGCCGCCATGCCACACCGACAGGCGTTCGGCGACGAGTTCGGCGACGCGCGCCGGAGTCACCAGCGCGGGCTGCTCGATGCGCTCGCGCACGACGACGGTGCCGTCCAGGCTGATCGCGCCGATGTCGACCGCGTCGACCTCGGGGTTGACCGCGAGGGCGACGACCCGGGGATCGGGCATGACGATGGGCGACGGTCGACCGACGCGGCCCTGGGCGTCGGAGGCGCGCTCGACGACGAGTCCCGCGCGCTGCAACTCCCCCACGAGGTCGGCGATCGTCGAGCGGTTCAGCCCCGTCGCCTCGGTGAGGGCGGCGCGCGATCGCGGACCCTCCCGGTGCACGGTGCGCAGCACGAGAGAGAGGTTGGCACGGCGCATGCCGTCGCCTCGACTGCCCGCGGTGACCATGCGACCACTGTGCCACGGGCGCGTGCCCCGCCGCGTCGAGGGCCGCTCGCTCGGCGGCATAAACGCGATTCGCGCGCATAAACGCGGTGTCAACGTGTTTCTGCGCGCGGAAGGCGTTTATGCGTTGGTGGCGCGGGGTGCTCATCGCGAGGCATCGCCGCCATTCCCACCCCCGGTCACGCGGGCGGTGCCAGGATCGGAGCATGGACCTTTCCGGCATCCCCGTCACCACCCTCCAGGGCGAACAGACCACGTTCGGCGCGCTCGCCGACGGCAAGGCCGCGCTCGTCGTGAACGTCGCCTCGCGCTGCGGGCTCTCGGGTCAATACGAGACGCTCGAAGAGCTGCACAAGCGCTACGCCGACCGCGGGTTCACCGTGATCGGCTTTCCGAGCAATCAGTTCCTGCAGGAGTTGAGCGACAGCGAGAAGATCGCCGAGTACTGCTCGGCGACGTGGGGCGTCACCTTCCCCATGACCGAGAAGGTCAAGGTCAACGGTCGCAACGCCCACCCGCTGTACAAAGAGCTGACGCAGACTCCGGATGCCGAGGGCAAGACCGGCCGCATCTCGTGGAACTTCGAGAAGTTCGTGGTCGCCCCCGACGGTCGCGTCACGCGTTTCAGCCCGCGCACGCTGCCCGACGCACCCGAGGTCATCGCCGCGATCGAGGACGCGCTGCCGCGCTGACGCGTCGCCCGCGCTCGTGCAGCCGCGCCCGCGCCCGCCCGGCGGGGAAGGGCGCGGGAGATGGGGGCCTATCCTGACCGGGACCCGATCCGCGAAGGAGTCCCCATGGCAGATGCCGTCGTCCTCGTCTCCGGTGGTGCGGCCGTCACGCCGTACACCGATCCCGAGCGGGCCGCGGCGACCGGTCTCGCCGCGGGCAACACCCTCACCGCGCTGCGCGCCCACCTGCTCGAGCGCGGGGTGCCGGTGTTCACCGCGCCGGCGCGCCTGGGCGTCGGAGAGGTGCGGGTGGATGCCGGATGGCAGGGCTTCGATGACGTTCCCGTCGTGCTGCCCGAGGGCGTCACCATCAACTCCGTCGGCGCGATCGACGACGCCGGCGTGGCGCTCGCCGCGTTCCTGCGGTGGCTCGCCGACGAACATGCGCTGACCGGCATCGATCTCGTCGGGCATTCGATGGGCGGGCTGTTCTCGCGGGCGGCGATCCGCGAGCTGGCGTCTGGCGGTCCGCGCGTCGAGCGCTTGATCACCCTCGGCACCCCGTGGGACGGCGCGGTGCTCGGCGACGCCGTCGCGGGCGAGATCACGGATGCCGACGCGCACGGCGACCCGGCCACCTCGACGATTCTCGCGCAGGCGCGGGAGTACGCGGCCGCGCACTCGCAGGGCGCGGCCGAGCAGGTGGCGCGGGGCTTCCTCCGACCGTGGAACGTGGCGCAGGCGGGGGTGCTCGACGATATCGCGGTGACCGCGATCGGTGCCGGGTATTTCGCGGCGGCGACCGAGCCGGCGCAGCTGTGGCCGCACGACGGCCTGGTGTCTTTGCGCAGCGGGCGCGCCGACGACGTGCCCGCTGCGGTCCTGCCCCGAGTCGAGCGGCACTCGTTCGCCGACGACGTGCACAGCATCTTCTTCGCCGACGCCTTCGGGTTGCCGTGGGAGCGTGCGCTGACGTGGAACCCGGAGGTCTTCGCCGTCGTCGACGCGGCTCGGGGAATGTGACGGCAGCGCTGGACGCGGTGGCATCCGGGGTATATGTTGTGAAAACCAACAAACCCGGGGGCGTCACCGCGCGCCCGTGCGTCCATGCGAAGGAGCAGGAATGCCCACCCCCACCCGCGATGACAAGTTCTCGTTCGGACTCTGGACCATCGGCTACAACGGCGCCGACCCGTTCGGCGGCCCGACCCGCCCGGCGCTGGACGTCGTGCACGCGGTCGAGAAGCTCTCGGAGCTCGGCGCCTACGGCCTGACCTTCCACGACGACGACCTCTTCGCCTTCGGCTCCACGGATGCCGAGCGCCAGATGCAGATCGACCGCCTCAAGGGCGCTCTCGCCGACACCGGCGTGATCGTGCCGATGGTCACGACGAACCTCTTCTCGGCCCCCGTCTTCAAGGACGGCGGCTTCACCTCGAACGACCGCCAGGTGCGTCGTTTCGCGCTGCGCAAGGTGCTGCGCAACCTCGACCTCGCCGCCGAGCTCGGCGCGAAGACGTTCGTGATGTGGGGCGGCCGCGAGGGTGCCGAGTACGACTCCGCGAAGGACATCCGCCAGGCCCTCGAGCGCTACCGCGAGGCCGTCAACCTGCTCGGCGACTACGTCACCGACAAGGGCTACGACATCCGTTTCGCGATCGAGCCCAAGCCCAACGAGCCCCGCGGCGACATCCTGCTGCCGACCCTCGGGCACGCGATCGCGTTCATCGACTCGCTCGAGCGCCCCGAGCTGGTGGGCCTGAACCCCGAGGTCGGCCACGAGCAGATGGCGGGCCTGAACTTCGCCGCCGGTATTGCCCAGGCGCTGTACCACGGCAAGCTCTTCCACATCGACCTCAACGGCCAGCGCGGCATCAAGTACGACCAGGACCTCGTCTTCGGCCACGGCGACCTGCACAACGCGTTCGCCCTCGTCGACCTGCTCGAGAACGGCGGCTACTCTGCTGATGGGCACCCCGGCGTCCCCGCGTACGACGGTCCCCGTCACTTCGACTACAAGCCCTCGCGCACCGAGGACGAGTCGGGCGTCTGGGACTCGGTCTCGGCCAACATGAACACCTACCTGCTGCTCAAGGAGCGCGCCGCGGCCTTCCGCGCCGACCCCGAGGTGCAGGAGGCGCTCGCCGCCGCCAAGGTGCCCGAGCTCGCGCAGCCCACGCTGAACGAGGGCGAGTCGTACGACGACCTCCTCGCCGATCGCTCGGCGTACGAGGACTTCGACACCGACGCGTACCTCGGCGGCAAGGGCTTCGGCTTCGTCCGCCTGCAGCAGCTCGCCACCGAGCACCTGCTCGGCGCGCGCTGATCCCCCCGGGGTCCGGATGCCGGCGGCATCCGGACCCCGCGAGCCGCGGCATCCGGGCGCCCGGTAGTTCTCCGTTGAGTGTCCAAAACACGCCGCACAGGTCGCACCCCACGCGGCGTGTCCTGGACGCTCAACCCCGGCCCGGCCCGCGCGGAACCTACTCACCCCCGCCCGACCCGCGCGGGCACGCGCGAAACCCCTCCCGTTGAGTGTCCAAAACACGCCGCGCGGGTCCCACCTCACGCGGCGTTTCCTGGACGCTCAACCCCGGCCCGGCCGGCGCGGGCACACGCGCCATCCCTCTCATTGAGTGTCCGAGACACGCCGCACAGGTAGCACCAGACGCGGCGTTTCCTGGACACTCAACTCCGGCCCCGGCCCGGCCCGGCCTGGGCCCCGGCCGCGGCCTGGGCCCCGGCCCCGGCCCGCCCGACCCGGCGGGTGCCGCACAGGCGGCACCTACTCAACGGGTAACACCGACACCACCCGCGCCGAAGAGGGCGCGACAGACAGAAGGGCAGAGCATGGCGCTCGTCATGGGAGTCGATTCGTCGACGCAGTCGTGCAAGGTCGTCGTCGTCGACGCCGAGACCGGGCGAGTGATGCGCGAGGGGCGCGTGTCGCACCCCGCCGGTACCTCCGTCGACCCCGAAGCGTGGTGGAGCGCGCTGCAGGATGCCATCGCCCGGGCCGGCGGCCTCGACGACGTCGCGGCGGTCTCGATCGCCGGGCAGCAGCACGGCATGGTCGTGCTGGATGCCGAGGGCGCCGTGATCCGTGACGCTCTGCTGTGGAACGACACCCGTTCCGCGCAGGCCGCGCGCGACCTCATCGCCGAGGTCGGAGCCGACGCCTACGCCGAGCGCACCGGTGCCGTGCCGGTCGCGTCGTTCACGGGCACGAAGCTGCGGTGGCTGCGGGATGCCGAGCCCGACGACGCCGCGCGCGTGGCCGCCGTTGCTCTGCCGCACGACTGGCTCACCTGGCGCCTGCGCGGGTTCGGGCCCGGCAACGCCGTGCTCGACGAGCTCGTCACCGACCGATCGGATGCCTCGGGCACGGCGTACTGGGGAGCCGACGGCTACGACCTCGACTTGTTCCGCCGCGCCCTTGGACACGACGCCGTCCTGCCCCGCGTGCTCGGACCGTGGGAGAGTGCGGGGACGCTCCCTGTCGGTGCGCTCGTCGGCCCCGGCGCGGGAGACAACGCGGCTGCGTCGCTCGGCCTCGGCGCCGGGGTCGGCGACGTCGTCGTCTCGCTCGGTACCTCGGGCACGGTCTTCGCCGTCGCCGATGCCCCCACCCGCGACACCACCGGCACCGTCGCCGGGTTCGCCGACGCGACCGGGAAGTTCCTGCCGCTGGTGGCCACCCTCAACGCCGCCCGTGTGCTCGACGCGTTCGCCGGGCTCCTCGGCGTCTCGCACGACGAACTCGGTGCCCTCGCGCTCGAGTCCGAGCCCGGCGCCGGGGGCGTCGTGCTCGTGCCGTGGTTCGAGGGCGAGCGCACGCCCAACCTGCCGCACGCGCAGGCGTCGCTGACGGGCCTGACGCTGGCATCCACCAATCGGGCGAATCTCGCGCGGGCGGCGATCGAGGGGATGCTGAGCGGCCTGGCTGTCGGTCTCGAGGCGATCCAGGCGCAGGGCGTCGACGTGCAGCGGATCCTGCTCATCGGCGGCGCGGCGGCGAACGAGGGTGTCGCGCGCATCGCGGCGCAGGTGTTCGACGCCGAGATCGTGGTGCCGGCGGCGGGGGAGTACGTCGCGCTCGGCGCCGCCCGCCAGGCCGCGGGGGTCCTGGCCGGCGGGCCGATCGACTGGACGGTTGCCACGACCCGCGCAGTCGACGCCGATCACCGACCCGAGATCCGCGAGCGGTACGACGTGGTGGCGGGGCTGCGGGCGGCCGAGTAGATCGGGAGGGGGATGCCAACAGCCCCATGCTCCTCGTCAACCGCCTGTCGGTCGGCCGTCGGCCCGCTCTAGCGTCGCGTCATGATCCGCATTCGCCTGGACGCGCCCACCTTCCACCGCGACGTCGACGTGGAGGCCGCCGACGACCTCGTCGAGGCCGAGGGGATGACGTGGACGCGAGACGGCGAGGTCGACGCCTTGCCGCGCTACGTTCCGGCGGCGACCGGCTGACTATCGCCCGTCGTCGCGTCGGCGTCGGCCTCCGAGCGGGGGCGTCGGCCGGCCGGCCGTGGCATCCGCACCGGGCCGTCCGTCTGCTGCACGTCGACGTACGACGGCTGCCGCGCGGCCCGCACCCACGTGTATGCTCGCGCTCCCGGAATCGGTCGCCGCACCGCGTCGAATCGCAGACCGCGGTCGTCCTGATCGGCGTCGGCACGCAGCTCGAGGGTCGCGAACGGATGCCACGGTCCCAGGGCCGTCGCGTGTCCGAGCGTCAGCACCCAGGCGCCGTCGTCGGCACCGGGAAGCTCGCGAGGATCGGTCGCCGGCGCGCGCCCCGACCGCGTGCGAGCGACGAGCAGCACCGGCCCGCGCTCGCCGCGATACGGCAGCAGCGTTCCGAGCCGCGCCCGCTCGACCCGCCGATGTGCGAGCAGGGCGAAGCGCGCGGGCACGTTCCACCCGGTCGAGGCGAGCTCGATGTCTGCCGGGGTCGAGGTGGCATGTGCGTGCCACGCCGCTGTATCGAATCGCAACGCCAGCCCGATGATGTCAGGCAGGGGCGCGGGCAGTCCGAGCGAGCGCGAGACACGCGCCACCACGGGCACCGACCGAGCGGGGGCGTCGTCGATGAACGCGAGGCCCGCGGGCTCGGCATCCGGAATCCACGTCATCGCGCCGCTCAGCACCACGCCCCTGTCGTGGATCGGACGGGGGTGGCGCAGTCGTTGCGCGAGAGCGAAGCCGCTCTTCAGAAGCCTGCCGATCGCGCCGGCGAGCGGGGAACGTGACAGGGGAGGGATGCCGGTGGGCGGGGCCATGCGCTTATGGCAGCCCGAGAATCCCAGGGAGCCGAGGGGGTTGCGCGGTGCCGCCGCTCGGCACAGACCGCACGGCGGGTGTGGCGCGGCTCAGCGGGCGGCGTCTGCCAGCGGGCCGGCGAGCCACCTCTTCACGTCCTGTGTGCTGCGTAGGTGGACGACGGGGAGGTCCGCGTCCAGCGCGGCGATTCGATCCCGATAGATGTGCCGGGCGGAGATCGGCCACCGCACGATGTGCTCGGGGTCGGTGAAGAACGTGCGCAGGAGCGGCCGATGTTGCCGTTCCACAGCGGCACGCGACCGAGGCGTCGACGCAGCGTCCGGGCGATCACGCGCGGCAGGGTCACGGTGGCGAAGGGCCGGTCGAGCCAGACGAGCAGGTCGGCGCGCGCGGCGAGCAGCGGGCGCGCGGGAGCGTACTGCCACTCCGTCACCCACGCATCCTGCGCGACCAGAGCCCGCACGTCGGCGACGAACTCGGGGTGGGGCGTCCAGTCCGGCCCGTGGAACAGCGCGTCGATCTCGGTGTGAGGGATGCCGAGCACCTCGCCGATCCGCGCCGCCAGGGTCGTCTTCCCCCGCCGTCGCCCGTTTGGGGCGCGAATGTCCGTTTGGGGCGCGGCATTCTCCGCCCCAAACGGAAGAACGCGCCCCGAAACGGGTGGAGGCCATTACAGCCGCTGCCCCAGCGCCCACAGCCGATCTGCCCGGCCGGAGATCGCCTCCGAGAGCGCGAACGCCTGCGAGTCGGTGAGGGATGCCACGTAGTCGACGATTCCGCGGGATCGCGCGAGGCGCTCGGTCTCGGCATCCGAGGGGCGACGCTCGGTGGGCAGGGCCGCGTACTGCTCGCGGGCGAGGGCGATGAGCTCGCGCAGGCGCCGCGGGGTGCGTGCGCGGTCGAGGTCGTCGTCGAGCCATTCGCCCAGCGCGCGCACCGAGCGGGCGAGGATGCGGCTCATGCCGCGCTGCTGGATCGCCAGGTCGGGGCGACTCAGCACGAAGCGTTTGTGCACGAACTTCAGCACCTCGACGTGGTGCCAGGCCCACGGCGACAGCACGACCGGTCCCGCCCGCGGGGTGTCGAGCGGACGCAGCCGCGCCGACTCCTGGAACCGGCGGATCCACCGATCGGTGAACGACGCGAGCCGGCGCTCGGCCGTCAGCGACCCGTCGAACGGGCGGGCGAGCAGGTCGGTGACCATCTCGGCATCCACGTCGCTGACGGCGGCGAGGAACGCCTCGTCGTCGGCGATCCACGGGTCGTCGCGGCGCATCTTGCGGCGCAGGCGCTCCAGACCGGCCCCGGGCATGAGTTCGGCGCGCACTTCGGCGTCGTCGCGCTCGCGCCACTCGAGCACGTCGTCGAGCCAGCCGCGGAACTCCGCCGCGATCGGGGCGTGATCCAGGATGCCGGCGCGGTAGAAGTCGTCGACGTCGTGCACCGAGTACGCGATGTCGTCGGCGAGGTCCATCACGGCGCCCTCGATGCTCTGGCGGAGCGGCTCGGCATCCACCCCCTCGCGGGCGGCGGCGAGGTCGTCGAGATCGAGGTCGTACGCCGAGTACTTGTGCACGCGATACGCGCCGTCGGGGGAGCGGCGGATGCCACGGGGCGGGCCGATCCGCTCGACCTCGGCCGCCTCGACCGACGGCGCCCACGGGTACTTCGCCGAGGCCGCGCGCACGGCGGCGGTGAGGTTGAGCCCGCGCGGGGCGTTCTCGATGACGTCGAGCGCGGTGAGGATGCGATAGGTCTGCGCGTTGCCCTCGAAGCCGTCGGCAAGGCCCAGCTCGTCGCGCGCGAGGCGGTCGAGCGTGGACTCGCCGAGGTGTCCGAACGGCGGGTGGCCGAGGTCGTGCGCGTAGGCCGCGGCCTCGACGACCGTGGCGTTGCACACGTCGCCCTCGCCGGCTTCGCGTGAACGCGTGTTGAGCTGCAGGGCCACCACCCGGGCGATCGCGCTGACCTTGAGCGTGTGGGTCAGGCGGTTGTGCACGGGCGCGGCGCCGATCGAGGGCGAGACCACCTGCGTCACGGCCGAGAGTCGGGAGAAGTACGGCGAGAACTGGATGCGTTCGAGGTCGATCGACCACGGATCGGCGCGGGCGTCGTCGTGGTCGGGGTGGATCCGGGATGCCGGGTTGCCGATGATTCCGTCGACTGCCGGCCTCGCGTCCCCGGCGGGGGGAGTGGTCTCGTGGTGGAGCAAAGCGGTCCTCTCGCGGCATCGGCGACGTGGCTCCACGCTAACGCGCCGATTCGACCACCGCGTTCCCCGTTGACGCGCAGCGTACGGAGCCACGCGGCCGGGTCAGCGGACTGCGAGAGGACGGGGGGTTGCGTGAGGTCGTCCGTGCCCGCCGGTAGGGGCTGCACCCGAGCCGACGAACGGTCAGGCGAACATCTGCCGGAGGATGCGGAGGTCGCCGACGTCGAGGGCGTTCGCGATGAGGTCCGCATCGGCGGGGTTCGGGAACAGCCCGGACAGGTCGTTTCGGAAGATCACGCGCATCGCATCGACGTCGCCCGCCTGCGCAGCAGTGCTCATCGCCTCGACCGCGTCCTGATACGGGATCTGCTGGTAGCCGGCGGGTGCGTCGTCGGGGGCGAAGTATGGGATCCACGGGATCGACTCATCGGGGTGCAGCAGCAGAACCTCGCCGGGGTGAATCGTGCGGGTGTGGTTGAGCTCGGCGATCGTCAGGGCGTTCGCGATACAGAACCGTTCCGCGATCGCGTCGAGGGCGTCGCCGGCGGCGACGGTGTACGTCACGATCCAGCCCTCCGCATCCAGCCCGGCGCTTCCCGCCGCGAATTCGCGTGCGCCGCGGTCGAGGAGTTCCCCGCCCACGCTGGCCGTCATCCGGCCCAGGTGCAGCCACGCCGGGTTCTCGCAACCCTCCGGACTGTTCCTCGGGATCATCGTGCCGTTTCCCACGTCCACGTAGTCGTCACCCAACGGGTCGACCGTCTCCGCCGTGTCAACGCCCGCCCCGGACCGCGGCTGCTCGGAAGGCTCCGGATCCTGCGCGAAGACCGGCCAGGAGGCTAGTTCCCCCTGCACGGCCGCCACCGTCGGCATCGCCATCGCGAACAGGCCGGCCACGACGAAAGCGGACACGCCCACGGCGACCTTTGCGGCTCGGTTCATGCGATGAACGTATGCGAATCGCACTGCTGAGGGAAGCCGCGAACCACGATCGCGCGGGCGTACGAGCTCGGTGTCGAGGGCACCTCGCCGGGCGGCTGTACTCGCACGCATTTTTCGCGGGATGCCGCAAGCCACTGTCGATGCAACACCGGGCCGCTACAAACGGGCGTATCGCATCAGCTGGCTGCAGGGAGTTTTCGATGACGATCTACGGGTATCACGCCTCACACGAGCAGATCGCCCCGCGCGAGCTCCTCGCCTCGGTCAAGCGCGCCGAGCAGGCGGGCTTCGACGCGGCGATGTGCAGCGACCACCTCACCCCGTGGAGCGAGCGGCAGGCGCACTCCGGCTTCGCCTGGTCGTGGCTCGGTGCTGCGTTGGAGGCGACGTCACTGACGTACGGGGTGGTCAACGCACCCGGACAGCGGTATCACCCGGTCATCATCGCCCAGGCGATCGCGACCCTCGAGCAGATGAACCCCGGCCGTTTCTGGGCCGCGCTCGGGTCGGGACAGGCGATCAACGAGCACGTCACCGGCGACCGGTGGCCCGACAAGGACACGCGCAAGGCGCGGCTGCGCGAGAGTGTCGACGTGATCCGCGCCCTGCTCGCGGGTGAGGAGGTCACCCACGACGGTCTGATCACCGTCGATCGCGCCCGCGTGTGGTCGCTCCCGGACACCCCGCCGCCGCTGATCGGCGCCGCGATCACCGAGGCGACGGCGAAATGGGCGGGGGAGTGGGCGGACGGCCTCATCACCATCTCGCAGCCCCTCGATCAACTGCGTCGGGTGGTCGGTGCCTACCGCGACGCGGGCGGCCGCGGAGACGTGTTCATTCAGGCGCAGGTCAGCCTGGAGGACACCCGCGACAAGGCGCTCGCCGTGGCGCACGATCAGTGGCGCACGAACATCTTCCCGTCGCCGCTGAGCTGGGATCTGCCCACCGTGGAGCACTTCGACCAGGCCGCCGAACACGTGAGCCAATCCGCTGTGGCCGAGGCCGTCTTCTGCACCGCGGATGCCGGTGAGCTCGCCGAGCACCTGCACGCTTTCGAGTCGGTCGGTGCATCCCGCGTCTACATCCACGGTGTGACGCAAGACCAGGCCCGCTACATCGACCGCATGGGGGAGCAGGTGCTGCCGCAGCTGCTCGAACGTGCCAGTGATAAGTGAAGCGACCGCCGGCTACCTCTCCCAGAATCAGTCACGGCCGGGATCGGGCCGGCGCCTGGCGCAGGACCACCCTGAACCGCCGAACCCGATGGGGCCGCAATCTCAAGCCGTCCGTGCAGCGAGGTGGGGTGCGCTGAGGAATCCCACGCCCACTCCTGACAAACTGACGGGATGCCGGGGGAGTACGGGTGGCAGCGGGTGCGCGTCGGGAACGCGACCATATCGATCGCCGAGGACGAGCCGATCGCCCTCGTGCGTTGCCCGGACGAATCGGAACGGGTGGCCACGTGGCCCGATCTCGACCTCGGCGCACGCGCGACCGGGATGACACTGCTGTGCACTTCGACGGGCGTATGGGTCGTGTACCGCCCGCAAGAGGCCCTCGACGAGACGATCGCACGCGGCCGCAGCGCCGCCGTGCACGTCGGCCTGGATGCGTCGCTGGGAATCGCTGAGTCGTTGGGTGACGCTCAACTGATCGGCGCAACCGTCCACGGTCTGTGGTTCCGAGATCCGGCGGCCTCGAGCGATCCGGATCGGACCGACGCCTGGCTGTCGGACGACGTGCGGATCCGCTCGGTCGACGGCGCGGAGCACCGGATGCTGGTCGACTGGCGCATCGCGTGGGTGATCGATGCCGGGACCTCCGACGCGTGTGTGGCCGTCCACACGGAGCCGCCGCGCCGGTCGCGACGGGGGTGGGAGTACGCGACTGCCGAGATCGTCCTCCCCTCGGGAGCGCTGCCGGGCGAGCTTCGCACTCAGGGCTCTTCTCTCCACCCCGTAAACGACTCCGAGATGATGGCGACGATGAGAGCGCTTCTGCCGCAACGCGTCCCGCGCGCGAGCGGCGACGCGCGTGCGTCATGGCAGCCGGCGACCATTCGCGCCGCCGATATCGCGGCCGCGGTCGATGCCGTGACCCACGAGTTCGCCGACCTCGAACGGTACTGGACCGATCCTTCCGGGAAGTCGGGACCGCTCGTCGGTGGTCTGCACGAACCCAGGGTCGATGTGCACGGGGAGTGGCCCGACACGCGCGTGGAGGTCAGCTTCCGGCATCCGTATTTCACGGACGGACGGTTGCGGCGGGTGCTCCGTGTCTTCGACCCCGCTGGGCGGTTCGCGCCGCCGCTCTACGCGTCGGTGCACCTGATGGAAGACCTCGCCACGGGCAGGCTCCCGCCGATCGAGACGGCAATCGACGGCGTGCTGGATTTCTGACTGCGATACCCCCGGGTGTGACGAGCCGGCCGTCCGCCACTCGGCGTCGGGGGGCGGCGCTGACGTTCGGCACCTGGTGCAAAACCGATCGGTTTCGCGCCACATCACCCGGCCGATCAGCTCGCGGCGAGATCCATATGCACTTGATACCGATCACCTCGATACCACGAGGTGACGTACTCGATCGGTTGTCCATCCGCACGAGATGTGCGTCGGAAAACAAGGACTGGCGAGTGCGGCGAGATGCGGAGCGAGGCGGAAATGTCGTCGCTGGCAATCTCGGCCCACACTGTCTGCTCAGCCGCGTCGATGCGGACCCCATAACGGTCGTCGAGCAGGCTATAGAGCGAGCCAGTGAGGTCATGCTGGCCCAAATCATCCGCAACGCGGGGCGAGTACCACCCGGTTTCGAGAGCCATCGGTGTGCCGTTGGCGAGGCGAAGGCGCTTGATAGACCAGCCCCGCTCGCCCTCGTTGAGACCGAGCGCCGCGCGCGCTTCAAGAGGCGGGGCGGCGAGAGCGGCCTCCAGGACGAGCGTTGTGGCGACCATCCCTCTACGCCGCATGTCCTCGGTGAACGAGGCCAGGTGCAGCTGTGACTGGACGCGTTCACCCGCAACGAAAGTGCCCTTGCCGTGGACCGTGTAGAGCTTCTGCTCCTCCATGAGCTGGCGGACTGCCTCACGAACGGTCGCTCGGCTTACCCCATGCAGGACCGCCAGCTCGCGCTCAGACGGTATGGCTGCATGGGCAGGCCAGGTCGTGCCGATGTCCGCCAGCAAGATCGCGCGCAGTTGTGCGTGCTTCGGCACGGGACCAGAGGTCACGGTGGCTGTGGTGGCTAGCGAATTACGGGGCATGTCGGCGGTGACTTTCCATGTTGACACGATTAGGTCCGGTCACTATTTTCTACTGGTACGTACCAGTAAGGACCATACTTCGAGGGTCTAGCGGCGGATACGTCTAGCTTCCAATGTAGGCGGCTGTCAGTGGTGCGTACCACTGCCCCGCCGCCTACCAAGGGAATGGTTATGACTGAAGTTCTGTCCCCGCTCGCAGGAAGTGTCCTTTCGCTGTCGGCCGTCCCCGACCAACTGTTCGCGGTCGGAGCGATGGGCCCCGGTATCGCCATTGAGCCTCCGGCCGCCGTCGTGGAGGTCGTGTCGCCCATCAGCGGGACGCTGCTGCAAGTCTTTCCTCACGCATTCGTCGTCGTCGGCGACGACGAGCTTGGCGTTCTCGTTCATCTGGGAATCGACACGGTGCAGTTGAAGGGTGAGGGCTTCACAGCCCTTGCGGGCAAGGGCGACTTTGTGAGTGCTGGCGCTCCCGTCATCAGTTACGACGTTCCGGCAATCCGCGCAGCGGGGTTTGCAAGCATCGTCCCCGTCGTCATCCTCGAGCGCCCCGCCGACACCCTCGTTGTTCTTCCTGCTGAGGGAGACGACGTGCTCCCCGGCACGCCTCTGCTGACCGTCTGATCCGACCCGACCCATTTCTTCACTGCCGAAAGAGAACTTCTCATGACCACTACCACCCCCGCCGTGCGCCGCCGCGGTGTCCCGGGCTTCGCCCAGATGCAACGACTCGGCAAGAGTCTGATGCTCCCCATTGCCGTACTGCCGGCTGCGGGCATCTTGCTCCGACTCGGACAGCCCGATCTGCTCGGCCAGATCGACCTTCCGGTCATTGGTCCCTTCTTCCAGGCCATGAGCGCCGCCGGTGGAGCGCTCTTCGACAACCTCGCCTTGCTGTTTGCCGTGGGTGTTGCGATCGGCTTCGCGAAGAAGGCGGACGGCTCCACCGCCCTGTCTGCGGTCGTCGGGTACCTCGTGCTCGCCAACGTTTTCAAGGTGATGTCGCCGGTAGTCCTTGCCGGACAGGCGACCGCGTCAGGCGACCAGGTGCAGATTAACTACAGCGTGTTCGGCGGTATCATCGTCGGTCTGCTCACAGCGTGGCTGTTCGACCGCTATCACACGATCCAGCTGCCGCCTTACCTGGGCTTCTTCGCTGGACGTCGATTCGTGCCGATCATCGTCTCCTTGACGAGCCTGGTCGTGGGCTTCGGTCTCAGCTACTTCTACCCGATTTTCAACACCGGCCTGACGGGCCTCGGCGCCTTCATCGGCGGCACCGGCGCTATCGGCGCCTTCGTCTACGGCTTCGCCAACCGCATGCTCATTCCTCTCGGCTTGCACCACATCCTCAACTCCTATGTGTGGTTCCTGCAGGGCTCCTACACCAAGGGCGACGGCAGCACCGTGACCGGCGAGCTAACGCGCTTCGCCGCAGGCGACCCCACCGCAGGAGCGCTCACCTCCGGCTTCTACCCGGTGCTGATGTTCGGCCTTCCTGCCGCGGCGCTGGCAATGATTCACCTCGCCAACCCCTCGCAGCGTAAGGCCGCGATCGGCATCCTCGGAGCCGCGGGACTCACCGCCTTCTTGACCGGCGTGACCGAACCCCTCGAGTTCGCCTTCATGTTCGTGGCCTTCCCGCTGTACGTCGTCCACGCTCTCCTCACCGGAATTTCCCTCGCGGTGGCCTACCTACTCAATATCCACCTCGGCTTCTCCTTCTCCGCAGGTCTTTTCGATTTCCTGCTGTACGGAACCGCCCCCGCAGCGAGCAATGTATGGCTCCTGCTGGTGATGGGTGTCGTCTACTTCGGCGTCTACTATCTGCTCTTCCGCTTCGTCATCAAAAAGTGGAATCTGCGCACCCCTGGCCGTGAGGATCTGTCCGCCCCCGCACACGACGTTGCAGCTGAGGACGATCCTGCCCCCGCGCCGAGCGCGACGGGCACCAACTCTGCGGTAGCTGTCGCACCGGTCGACACCGCCACCGGCTCCACCGCTGAGCAGCTGATCGCCGCGTTTGGTGGACGAGAGAACCTCGTCCACGTCGACGCCTGCATCACGCGCCTTCGCATGGAGGTGGCCGACCCCAAGCTGGTCGACCACGCCCGCCTCAAGCAGCTGGGCGCCGCCGGGGTACTCGAAGTCGGTGACAACGTGCAGGCGGTGTTCGGCCCGCGGGCGGAGTCGTTGAAGAACGACATCATGGACGTGCTGCGATGACCCAGTGCGCCACCGCCCACCAGCCTGCCCGAGGGAGGCGCAACTGATGGAAGTTGTTGTCGTAGAAAGCCCCGACGAGGCAGCCGGCATCGTTGCAGACATCTACACATCCCTGCTGACACGACGCCCCGACGCCGTGCTGGGCCTCGCCACCGGCTCGACGCCTCTGCCTGTCTACAAGGAGCTAATCCGGCGCCACCGCGAAGAAGGGCTCAGCTTCGCGCGCGCACGGGCCTTCCTGCTCGATGAATACGTGGGTCTACCTGTTGGGCATCCCGAAAGGTATCGCGAGTTCATTCGCAACGAGCTCGAGCAGCACGTCGACTTCACCGCCGACGCGATCCTCGGCCCCGGCGACCTTGACGTTCCCCCGACAGAAGCGGGGGGAGCATATGAGGAGGCCATTGGTCAGGCTGGAGGCGTTGACCTGCAGATCCTTGGGATCGGCACCGACGGACACCTCGCCTTCAACATGCCGATGTCGAGCTTGGCCAGCCGAACGCGCCTGAAAACACTGACCCCGCGCACTCGTCAAGACAACGCAAGGTTCTTCGGCGGCGACATTGGTCAAGTTCCTACGCAGTGCCTGACCCAGGGACTCGGGACCATCTTGGACAGTCGTCACGCGGTCATGCTCGGCTTCGGCCGCGGCAAGGCACAGGCGGTGCGGGAAGCTGTCGAAGGCCCGTTGTCGTCTCGGTGGCCCGCGTCCGTACTGCAGATGCATCCGCACGCCACGATCGTTGTCGATGAGGACGCCGCAAGTCAGCTCTCGTTCGTCGACTACTACCGGTCGACCTACGCCGGCAAGCCGGCCGGACAGGGGCTGTGATGCGCCTGCGTGCAGGGCAGGCGCTGATTGGCGGCGCGTTCGTCGGCCCCGTCGTCATCGACGTTGCCGCGGGTGTCATCACCCGCGTGCGGCCGGCGACGGGCGAGGAAACCGTCGACTACGAGGCGAACGAAGGCGTTGTGACCGCGGGGCTCATTGACCTCCAGGTGAACGGCTCGTTCGGCGTTGACGTCGCAACCGCTGGCGAGCCGGAATGGCACACCCTGTTGGCAGGGCTCGCCAGTCGCGGGGTTACGAGCGTCGAGCCCACGATCATCACCGCCCCTCTTCCTGACCTCACGCAGGCGCTTTGTCGTGTCGATCAGGCACAACGTACGTTTGCCGACCAACCCGTCGCTCGGGTGCTGGGCGCGCACCTGGAAGGACCCTTCATCTCTCCGGAGAAGAAGGGAGCGCACCGCGCCGAGTGCATGGCACTGCCGACGCACGAAAACCTCGATGCGTTGCTCAGCGTGAGCGCTGCTCGAGAATCCCTCCTGACGGTCACCCTCGCCCCCGAGCTTCCAGGTGCCCTCGAAGCGACTCGCCGCTTGACCGCGGAGGGTTACATCGTCGCGGTCGGTCACACCGACGCCACCGCGGCTCAGGTACACGCGGCAGGGGACGCCGGCGCCACCATGACAACTCACGTTTTCAACGCACAACGCCCCTTGAAACCCCGCGAACCCGGCGTGCCCGGCGCAGTACTGACCGATGATCGTTTCTTCGTCGGCACCATCATCGACGGGCAACATCTCACACCGAGCGTCGTTTCTCTCGTGTTGCGAACGGCAGGCCGTCGTATGGTGGGTGTGACCGACGCGATCGTTACCGCCGGGCTTGACGCCGGCGTGTGGCACTCCTTCGGTGGGCAACCCGTCGCCAACGACGTCACAGGACTGGGGCGCCGACGCGACGGCACGATCGCCGGTGCTGGTGTCGTGCTTGACGAGGCAGTGCGCCGCATGATCGCCGCAGGACTGGACTCCGCCGCGATCCTCTCCGCCTGCACAGAAAGTGCTGCTCGCTCGCTCGGACGCAGCGACATCGGGCACATCGCAGAGGGCGCTGCGGCCGACCTCGTGCACTGGAGTTCCGACTGGACCCCCTCGTCCGTGTGGGTTCGCGGCCGCAACGTGCAACGTCAATCTGACCCCACCGACAACGCACCCGAACGGAAGAGCCACAGTCAGTGAGGACGTTCCTCGAGACCATGGAATACCCCTGCACGCGAGAAGACCTCCTGCGGGAAGGTTCGCGAGCAGGACTCGACGCAGTTTTCATGAGGGAACTGAGCCACCTAGGGCATGTCTCCCAAATGTCGTGTCCAGGCGATGACGGCGTTGAAGACGGCTGCTGAGCGGTAGACGGTGGCGAGTTTGTCGTAGCGGGTGGCGAGGCCTCGCCATTGTTTTAGGGTGGCGAAGCGGCGTTCGATGACGTTGCGGTTTCGGTAGTCGTCGCGGTCGTAAGTGATGGGTCGTCCGCCGTGTGAGCCGCGTCGGATTCGGTGGCCGATCTGATCGGCTGGCTGCGGGATCACGGCTTGGATGCTGCGGTCGCGCAGGTGCTGGCGTATCGCGCGTGACGAGTACGCTTTGTCGCCGCGGACGCGGTCGGGTCGGGTCCGGGGGCGCCCGATGGGGCGGGTGATGCGCAACTGTTCCAGTAACGGGATCAGCATCGGTGAGTCCCCGGCTTGGCCGGGTGTCACAGCGATTACCAGCGGCAGGCCGCGACCGTCGACGAGGTGGTGCAGCTTGGTAGAAAGTCCGCCGCGGGAGCGACCGAAGCCATGATCAGGCGGCTCGATCAGCGGATTGTTGTAGTTCGACGAAGCCCCCCGTGACCCGGGTGATGTTCGTCGCGTGCTGATGAGCGCGGGCGATGGTGGAGTCCACCGACACGGACCAGTCGACATTGCCGGTCGCGTCGGCGCGGGCCAGTAGTGCCGCGTGGACGCGATCCCAGGTTCCACCTCCGGCCATCCGGCGATGCCATTTCCACGCCGTCTGCCACGGCCCGAACGCCGCGGGCAGATCCCGCCACGCGATCCCGGTCCGATAGCGGTATGCGATCGCCTCGACCATCGTCCGCGCGTCCGAGAAGGGGCGACCTTTTCGTCCCGTCGGCCCAGGCAAGAACCCCGCGATCAGGTCCCACTGAGCATCCGAGAGCAACTGAAAACGCGACACTGCCCCAGCATCACCGAATCAACCCACCCAATTGGGAGACACGCACCTAGGTCGACCACCGGAAACCGTGCCGCGATGTCTTCGACAGCAGCGAGGGAGGCATTATCGCCCGAGATGTACACGGTCCGCCCGTCCACTGACTCAAGAACGAAACCGATGACGGGGCCCGTGAGGTGTTCCGTCCCATCGGGGCCGTGTTGTGCGGGGACTGCCGTAACTGTTGTGTCGCCGGCCCTCGTCTGTTCCCAGACCCTTAATCCGCGGCAGTGCCCGCTAAGTCGACTCGCCGCCAAGCTTGTGGTCAACGTGACGGAAGTCGAGTCTTCCACGTACTTCCTTCCCAGACGGTTGAGATTGTCGGGATGTTGATCGTGAGAGAGGAGCACGGCATCGATCTGGCCAATCTGCGTGGGATCGAGGAACGAGTCCGTGGTCTTAGTGAGCGTGCGGGCGCCGATGGGGTACTCACCTGCGTCATCAAAGGTCGGGTCTACGTTGAATCCTGACGGTGCTTCATCCGGTTGTTAAAGGCGGCGAGAGCGTCGCGCTTTGAGTTCGGTCCTGAGCGTCCTGCGGCCCGGTCATCGGACCTCGCTCTGATGACGCGACGTCCATCCTCGCGAGATCGCCACCGCCGCGATCGCCATGATCACGCCGGCGCCGGCGGACTCGACAAAGACCGTCGGATAACTCCCGGATGCTTGCTGAGCCGTGACAGCGACAGCGAGCGCACTGCCGATAAACACTGAGCAGACGAAGAGCGATACCGTCGTCGCTCGAGATGTTGGAGTGAGCTCCGTCGCGATTCCCTGCAGCGACGCGTGCAAGAGCGAGTTGCACAAGCCGAGGAGCGCCGCCGCGAGGGTGAGGCCGATTGACGTGGGCGATGCGGCTGCGAGGAGGTAGGCGGCGACGAGCAGGCCGCTGCCGATGGTGATGCTCCAGGTGCGGCTGACACGGGCGCTCACTCGCCGCGACGTCATCGCACCGACGATGATGCCGACTCCGTACGCGGATGCGAGAACCCCGGCCAAGGCGACGCCCACTCCGGCCTGTTCCAGGGCGGGCACGATGTAGGAGAAGATGCCGAGCAGAACCCCACCCTCGACGATGCCGACGAGATAGAGAGCGACAGGCCAGCGGCCGAAGGACACCCGGATAGCCCGGGGTGCGACACCGCGAGAAGGCTCAGTGATACGCCCGGCGAAGAGGAAGAGCGCCACCGCCCCCATCCCCGCAATCAGAAACAGGGTGCGCCACCCGGCCACGACGCCGATGACGCCTGCCGTCAGAGTGGCTGCGGTCGTGCCGATAGCTGTGAAGCTCTGCAGGCTTGAGATCTGCCGGGTACGCTCCGGGCCGGAGTACCGGTCCCCCAGCAGCGTCAAGACCGTCGGGAAGAGGGCGCCGACGAACAGACCTGTCACGGCACGGACGATGAGAAGAGAGCTCAGATCAGGTGTCAAGGTACTGGCAACGCTCCCGACGGCCATGCCGGCCAACGCGAGCAGAAGCACCGGCTTGCGTCCGGTTCGGTCGCTGACAAGCCCCCAGAGGGGCTGGCCGAAGGCATAGGTGAGCGCATACACAGTGACGAGTTGGACGGCAGCAGACAGCGGCACGCCCAGATCTCGCACGACGAGCACAAGAAGCGGTGCTGTCGCGAAGCGGTCGAAGAACGACAGCATCCCGATCATTCGAAGACGCCCCACGCCGGTCACACCTGCACCGTGGTCATTCGTCTGGTCGGTCAAGATCCTCACCTCTCTGCGTCTCGTTCTACTCAGAGCCAATATGCGACCCGCGTCCGAATAAGAGAAGACGGATAATTTCTCTTCTTTGTATAGGCGTCGCCTATACTGCGAAGAATGGATCTTCGCGCCCTGGAGTGCTTCGCGGCGGTCGCCGACGAAGGGTCGTTCAGCCGCGCGGCAGACCGTCTGGGTATTGCACAACCATCGGTCAGTCAGCAGGTGGGCAAGCTCGAGCGCGAACTCCTCACTCCCCTGTTCGAGCGGAGTAGCCGGGGTGTCAGTCTGACTCCGAGCGGGCGCTCACTCCTGCCGTCCGCACGGCGCGCGCTGAATGCAGTCGAAGACTTACGCAATGCCGCCGATGAGCGAGCGGGCCGGCTCACTGGCGGCTTGAACCTCGGCGTCGTCGATGGCTTGGAGGTCACCGCTTTTCCCGCCGCGATGGGCGTGGTTCGCCAGCGGCATCCCTTTCTCGAGTTGCGTCTGAGGGATGGAACCAGCGGCGTCCTCCTGAAAAAGCTCATGGATCGAAGCCTCGACGCGGTCGTGATCGCCGAGCCATCTCGAGCGCTTCCTCACTACCTCGGCACTCGCCTGCTTCTTGAAGAAGATCTGGTCGTCGTCCGGCCCGCATCTTCGGGCGAGCACAGCACAGGTCCGCTCCGCCTTACGGACGTCAGCGCCGAGCTCACCGTCTCGTACCCGTCGGAGAGCGGCATCGGCGCGCTCATAGCCGATGCCGCACGTCGCACCGGTGCAGAGCTGCACTTCCCATACACGACGAACGACGCATCTCTGCACGTGGCGCTTGCGCTAGCAGGCCTCGGCGCAGCGCTCACAGTCGGGAGCGCTGAAACGTACGAAGCCGCTCGCGGCGCACGTGTCCTCCCGCTCGATCCTCCGATCCGGCTGCGCAAGCTTCTCGTCTGGATCAGTGAGCCCCGCCCGTCCCGAGCCGTTAGAGAGCTCGTCGCCGCGTTCGACGCCGTCGCATGACCGACACAGGGAGAAGCGTCACAGCTGAGCGGCCAAGGCGTCGGAATCGAACACCGCTTACACCGACTGGATGCGGTCGGGTTCGTCGAGCAGGAACGTGTTGATTCCACTCCAACCGCACGCCCTGAGGTAGAAGAGTGTTGGATGGCGCAAAACCGATCGCTTTCGCACCACCCGCGGCAACGCCTCCCGCCGGCGCTGTGACGCCCGGAATCCCGCGGGGGAGCGCGATGCGAAACCCCGGTGCGAAAGTCGAACGCGGTGCGAAACGGCTGTCGACCGTTTCGCACCGCGCCCGCGCCTCAACCCCGCCGCACCTCCACGTCGGCCACGCGCGCATCGTTCACGCTCAGCTCGTACACCGGCCCGGTGACCCGCAGCGCCACCGCCTCGTCGACCGCCGCGCACGAGGGCCCGAGCCGCAGCTCCACCTCGCCGGGCTCTACCACGCGACGGAACGCGCGGTCGCTGTAGGCCAGCCGCGACGCGGGCACCGTGAAGCGCACCTCGGCGCTCTCGCCGGGCTCGAGCTCGACCCGGGCGTATGCGACGAGCTGTGCGACCGGCCGCGTCACGCTGGCCACGGCGCGGTGCGCGTACACCTGCACGACGTCGGCGCCGTGCCGGGCTCCGGTATTGGTCACACGAGCCGACACCGTGAAGGCGTCGCCCGCGCGCACTTCGGCGACGGTTCCGGAGCCCGGCACCTCGTCCGCCGCGACGCCGCTGGCGCCCGCGCGCACCTCGGCGGTTGTTCCGGACGCCGGGACCCCGACCTCGCGCGCCGGCACCCCGTCTACCCGCAACTCCCCGCGCTCGAACGTCGTGTACGACAGCCCGAACCCGAACGGTCGCACCGGGGTCGAGTCGGTGCTCGTCACGCCCGAGGGGCCGCCGAGGATCGGGTGCAGGTACGAGTACGGCTGCGCGCCGGCCGACCGGGGGAGCGAGACGGGCAGGCGCCCCGAGGGGGTGGCATCCCCCGCCAGCAATGCCGCGAGTGCGGACGCGCCCTCCTCTCCGGGGAAGAAGGCTTGCAGCACCGCGGCGGGGCCGGAGGCGCCGTCGAGCGCCCAGCCCAGAGCGTACGGTCGCCCGGTCAGCAGCACGAGCACCACCGGGGTGCCCGTCGCGACGACGGCCTCGACGAGCTGGCGCTGCACGCCCGGCAGCTCGAGCGAGTCGGCGTCGTTGCCCTCGCCGACGGTGCCGCGGCCGAAGAGCCCGGCGCGGTCGCCGACGACGACGATCGCGACGTCGGCATCCTGCGCTGTGGCGACGGCCTCCGCGAAACCGGAGGTGTCGGAACCCTCGACGGCACAGCCCGCGGCGTACGAAACCGCCCCGAACCGCGAAGCCAGAGCCTCGCGCACCGTCGGCAGCGAGAACCCGAGCGGAACGCCGGGGTGATGGGCGAGCACGTGATTCGCGAACGAGTAGCAGCCCATCAGTGCCTCGCCGCTGTCGGCGTTCGGCCCGATCACCGCGATGCGTCCCGGCGCGCGAAGCGGCAGCACGTCGTCGTTGCGCAGCAGCACCACGCTCTCGAGAGCGAGACGGTAAGCGAGCGCCCGGTGTTCGGCGTCGTCGAGGTCGATCTCGGTCGGGGCGTCGGTGAAGTCGGCATCCAGGAGTCCGAGGTCCTCCTTCTCGGCGAGCACGCGCGCGACGGCGCGGTCGACCACGGCCTCCGGAAGGGCTCCGGATGCCACCCGCTCGGCCAGCTGCGGATACGCGTCGGGGCCGGGCAGCTCCACGTCGATCCCGGCCTCGAGGGCCAGCTGCGCCGCCTCGCCGAGGGAGCCGGCGATGCCGTGCATCGAGCGGAGGAACTCCACCGCGAAATAGTCGGAGACGACGGTGCCGTCGAAGCCCCACCGGCCCCGCAGCAGATCGGTGAGCAGCTCGCGCGACGAGGCGACGGGCACGCCGTCGATCTCGGCGTACGAGTTCATGACGCTGCGCACGCCGCCGTCGCGCACGGCCATCTCGAACGGCGGCAGGAAGACGTCCTGCAGCTCGCGCTGTCCGGCGTGCACGGGGGCGTGATTGCGGCCGGCCCGCGAGCCGGAGTACCCGACGAAGTGCTTCAGCGTCGCGTGGACGCCGGCGCCCTGCAGACCCCGCACGTACGCGGTGCCGATCGTGCCGACCACGTACGGGTCCTCGGCGATGCACTCGTCGACGCGCCCCCACCGCGCGTCGCGCACCACGTCGAGCACGGGCGCGAGCCCCTGGTGCACGCCGAGGTCGCGCATCGAGCGGCCGATGGTGGATGCCATGAGCTCGATCGTCTCCGGATCGAACGAGGCGCCCCACGCGAGCGGCGTCGGGAAGGTCGCGGCCTTCCACGCCGCGAACCCGGTGAGGCACTCCTCGTGCACGAGGGCCGGGATGCCGAGGCGCGTCTCGGTCTGCAGACGCCTCTGCTCGCCCCACAGCCACTGCGCGCGCTCGATCGGGTGGACCGGCCGCGTGCCGTAGACGCGGGTGAGGTGGCCGAGGCCGTGCACCGTGGCATCCGTGTAGGCGGCGGTCGTGACCTTCTCTCCCGAGAGCGGGGCGACGACCTCGTCGCCCTGGTCGACCCAGTAGCCGACGAGTTGCGCGAGCTTCTCATCGAGGGTCATCTCGGCGACGAGTGCGTGAACGCGCGGCGAGATCCCGGGGGCGAGGGCAGCGCCGACGTCGGTGTTCTGGATGGTCATGGTCGGATCAGCCCTTCACGGCGCCGGTCAGGCCGCCGACGATGCGCCGCTCGAACACGCTGAAGAACAGCAGAGCGGGGATCATCGACAGAGAGGTGAACGCGAGCACGCGCGCGGTGTCGACCGAGTACTGCGAGGCGAACGCCTGCGTCCCGAGCGGCAGCGTGTACGCGGCTTCGTTGTTGAGGATGAACAGCGGCAGCATGTACGAGTTCCAGCTGTTGACGAAGGCCAGGATGCCGACCGTCACCACCGCGGGAACTGCGAGCGGCAGCACCATGCGCCAGAAGAACCCGAGGCGGCCGAGGCCGTCGATCGACGACGCCTCCTGCAGTTCTCTCGGGATCGCGGCGAGGAACGGCGACAGGATGATGATCGTCAAGGGCAGCGCGAACGCGATCTGCGGCACGATGACGCCGGCGAGCGAGTTCATCAGGCCGAGGTTGCGTACGAGGATGTACAGCGGCGTGATCGCGACGGTCATCGGAAACATCAGCCCCGCCGTGAACAGCGCGTACACGGCGCCGCGGCCGCGGAAGCGGTAGCGCGACAGCGCGTAGGCGGCCATGAGTCCCAGGGCCACGACGAAGACGGTCGTTGCGATCGCGGCGATCGCCGAGTTGGCGACCTGGCCCCAGAACACGCTGCTGCCGAGCACCTCGGAGTAGTTCTGCCAGTTCCAGACGCTCGGGAAGCCAGCCGGGTCGACCGTGATCTCGGCGTTCGAGCGGAAGCCGCCGAGGATGATGTACACGACCGGAGCGAGCATCATGCCGATGAGCAGCAGCGCGACGAAGCCGACCATCACCGAGCTGCCGCGGTTCGCCCCGGCGGGGCGTCGACGCGGGGGCCTTGCGCCGCGAGGCGTCACGAGGGTGGCGGTGGCGGTCATTTCGAGCCTCCGGTGAGGGCGCCGTCGGTGTCGCGACGCAGCACGAAGCGCTGGTACACGAGGGCGACGGCGAGCGAGATGAGGAACATCACCACGGCCACCGCGCTGCCGTAGCCGAAGCTGCCGGCGTTGCGGCCGTTGGCGACCATGTAGGTGGCCATGGTGGAGGTGCCCGCGGTGGAGGCCACGTACTGGCCCCAGATGATCCAGACCAGGTCGAACAGCTGCAGCGACCCGATGATCGACAGGAACGCCCAGATGCGGATGGTGGGTCCCATCAGCGGCAGCACGATGTGACGCTGGATCTGCCAGTAGGACGCACCGTCGATCGCGGCGGCCTCGCTGAGCTCTTCCGGAATACCCTGGAGACCGGCGAGGAAGAGGATCACGGCGAAGCCGATGTACTTCCACGTGATGATGATGAGCAGGGTCCAGATCGCCAGCGCCGGGTCGGAGATCCAGTCGGCGCGGAGCGTGCCGAGCCCGATCTTCTCGAGCGCCCCGTTGAGCGCTCCACCCGACTGCAGCATCAGGCCCCAGCCGAGGCCGACGACGACCTCGGAGATGACGTAGGGCACGAAGATCAGCACGCGGATGAGCGACTGCGCCCGCATCTTGCGGTTCAGCAGCAGCGCCAGGCCCAGCGCGAGCGGGCCCTGCAGGACGAGAGATCCGACGACGATGAACGCGTTGTGCCCGAGCGCCTCGTGGAACGCCGGGTCGGTGAGGATCGTGACGTAGTTGCGGATGCCGACGAAGTCGGTGGGGGTGCCGAAACCCGACCACTTGTAGAAGCCGTAGTAGGCCGCGAGGGCGACCGGCAGGATGACGAACGACACGAACACCACCAGGGCGGGGCCCAGGAGGATCGCGAGTTCGCCGCGGATGCGCCAGTTCTCGAGTCGGCGCCGGGCGGGCGACCGCCCGGCCGAGGCGGCGCGGGTGGCGCCCTCCCCGACCGGGCGGCGAGCCCCGGCATCCGTCGCCGAAGCGGCGAGCTGGGTGGTCATGGCCGGTGTCCTCAGCGCGAGGCGGCGGCGTTGACGGCGTCGACGATGCCCTGCGGGCTGCCCTTGCCGGCGAAGAGATCGACGACCGCGACGTTCAGCGCGTTGCCGACGTTCTGCCCGTAGAGCGTGTCGAGCCAGACCGAGACGTAGGGGGCGTCGGTGTACGCCTGCAGCGCGGACTGCAGGGCGGGGGTGGTGACGGCATCCGTCGCCTCGCTCGAGGCGGGGATCGTCTGGAAGGCGTCGGCGTAGCGCTCCTGGTTCTCCTTGTTCACGAGGAAGTTGAGGAAGTCGGTGCACTGCGCGGGGGCGTTGACCCAGCACGAGTAGCCGTCGACGCCGCCCATGATGGCGCCGGGCTCGCCGTCACCGCCGGGGACCTCGGGGAAGGGGAACCAGCCGAGGTCGGCCAGGGGCTGCTCGTCGGGGGTGAGCGAGGCGATCACGCCGGGGTTCCACGCGCCCATGAGCTCCATGGCGGCCTGGTGGTTGGCGAGCAGCCCGGCCGAGGAGCCGGCGCCCTGCTGAGCAGCCGTGGTCAGGAAGCCCTCGTTGAACGGCTGCGTCTGAAGGAACGACTGCAGGTTCTCGCCCGCTTCGAGCCAGCACGGGTCGTCGAAGCTGCGGCTCTCGGCGGCGGTGTCGAGCACGTCCTTCGAGCAGGCGCGCAGCGCGAAGTTGTAGTACCAGTGGGCGGCCGGCCACGCGTCCTTCGCGCCCACGGCGATGGGGGCGACGCCGGTGGCGCGGATCCTCTCGTTCGCTGCCTCCAGGTCGGAGATCGTGGCGGGGGCCTGGGTGACGCCCGCGGCGGTCAGCAGATCCTGCGAGGTGAAGATGCCCGAGGGGAGCACGGCGACGGGCATCCCGTAGTTCTTGCCGTCGACCGCGAACGCGTCGAGCGAGGTGCCGAGGGCGGTCTTGGCATCCGCCGAGATCTTGTCGGTGAGGTCCATCGCCTGCCCCGCCTCGACGATGTCGGCGAGCTTGCCGCCGCCGCGCGCCACGAACAGGTCGGGGGCGTCGCCGGAGTTCAGGGCGGTCTGCAGCTTGCCGTCCATCTCCTCGTTCTGCACGGCCTGGATCTCGACGGTGACGCCGGGGTTGGCCTCTTCGAACGCGGCCGCGGTGTCTTCCCAATACTTCTTGCCGTCACCCGTGGTCGAGTTGTGCCAGAGGGTGAGGGTGGTGTTGCCGTCGGCGTTCTGTCCGCCGCCGCCACCGGCGCATCCGCCGAGGGCGAGGGTGCCGGCGACGGCGAGGGCTGCGCCGGCGAGGATTCTGCGCGTGTTCATGTGATTCCCGTTTCTCTTCGTCGAGGTGCGTCCGCGAGGGAGGCTTCGGTTGTCATCGGCATCGATGCCGTCTGCGGGGCGGTGCGGTGGCCCCAGGTTCTGAGCAGTGTTGCCCGCGGCCTCGCGAGCGTCAAACGTTTTCGAAAATGTTTTCCACGCTAGGGTCGGATGCCATGACGAGGCGCGCGACCATCCACGACGTCGCCGCGGCGGCCGGTGTCTCGGTCGCCACGGTGTCGAAAGCCGTCAACGGCCGCTACGGGGTTTCGCCCGAGACGGTGGGCCGGGTCCTGGATGCCGTGAAGCACCTCGGCTATGAGTCCAGCCTCGTTGCGAGCAGCATGCGCTCGCGCCGCACCGGGGTGATCGGCGTGCTCGTCGCCGACATCGAGCCGTTCTCGGCGGAGATCCTCAAGGGCGTCGGGGGAGCGCTCTCCGACACCGGGTACGACCTGCTCGCGTACACCGGCGCCCGTCGCGACGGCGAGGGCTGGGAGCGCCGCTCGCTCAGCCGTCTCAGCGGCACGCTCATCGACGCGGCGATCATCGTCACCCCCACGGTGGTGAACGTCGCCGGCGAGGTGCCCATCGTCGCGATTGACCCGCACACCGGCCGGGGCGATCTGCCCACGGTCGAATCCGACAGCTTCACCGGCGCGCAACAGGCGGTGCACTACCTCGTGCAGCTGGGCCACCGTCGCATCGGCTTCATCGCCGGCCGTCCTGACCTGCGCTCGGCGGTGGCGCGTGCGTCCGGGTACCGCGCGGGGCTGTCGGCCGCCGGCATCCCCTTCGATCCCGCCCTCGTGGGCGTCGGTCGGTACGAGCAGGACGTGGCCCGCGAAGCCGCCGAGGCCATGCTGTCGCTCGACGACCCGCCCACGGCGGTGTTCGCGGCGAACGACCTCTCCGCCCTGTCGATCATCGACGTCGCCGCCGCGCGCGGGCTGCGTGTGCCGGACGACCTCTCGGTCGTGGGATTCGACGACGTGCCCGAGGCCGCCCGCGCCCAGCCCGCCCTGACGACCGTGCGGCAGCCGATGAAGCGCCTCGGCGCCGAGGCCGTGCGCATGGTGCTCGCCCTGCTCGCGGGTGAGAAGCTGCCGCAGACGCACATCGAGCTGCCCACGCGCCTCGTCGCTCGCGGCACCACGGCGCCGCCGCGGGGCAGGCCGTGTTGAGTGTCCAGGAAACGCCGCGCGTGCGCGGGTGGTGCGGCGTGTTGTGGACACTGAATGGGCGGCGCCGGGGCTGGGGAGGCTTGGCGCGGTGTGTTGTGGACAGTCAACGGGCGGCGCCCCGCCGGGGTGGCGCCGGTCGAGTTCGGCGCGCGCTGAGTCGGCTGGCGCCGGTGTCGCGGGCCGGGCCGTGTTGAGTGTCCAGGAAACGCCGCGCGGGTGCGGGTGGTGCGGCGTGTTGTGGACACTCAACGAGCAGCGCCGCGGCTGGGCAGGCTCGGTGCGGCGTGTTGCGGACACTCAACGGGCGGCGCCGCGGCTGGGCAGGCCCGGCGCGGCGTGTCGCGGACACTCAACGGGCAGCGACACAGCAGGGGGGTGATCGGCTCAGCGCGCGGCGAGCCGGTACAGCACCTCGGGCCGGCCTCGAGCGCCGAAGCGGTGCGAGACGTCGACCTCGCCGCGCGCGACGAGCACGTCGAGGTACCGCCGTACCGTCGCCCGTGATGCGCCCGACGCGGCGGCGATGTCGCGCGCGCTCGCCGGGGTCACGGGGTGCAGCGCCGCACGGACGGTGTGCATGGTCGACTCGACGAGGCCCTTGGGCAGGAGGGGACCGGATGCCGCGACCGCACGCCCGGGAGCAGTTGCCGGCCCCACCAGCCGGTCGATGTCGCCCTGGCCCATGCTCACGGGCACCTCGGCGGGGCGCTCGGCCCGCCCGCGTCGGTACTCGTCGAGTCGGCGCACGAACGCCTCCTTCGTGAACGGCTTGGCGAGGTAGCCGACCACGTGCGCGGCCGCGGCCTGACGGATCGTCAGGGTGTCGCGCGCCGAGCTGATCACGAGCACGTCGACGTCCCACTCCCGCACGAGTCGCAGCCGGTGCAGCACCTCGACCCCGCTGAAGTCGGGCAGGTTCATGTCGAGCAGCACGAGGTCGACGTCGGTCCCCGCCGCGAGCGCCGCCCCCGCGGCGCCGGTCCGGGCGGTTCCCACCAGGCGGAACCCCGGCAGCGCGTCGAGGTAGGCGGTGTGCAACCGCACCACCGCCGGGTCGTCGTCGACGATGACGGTGCGGATCACGGCATCCGGGTTCATGCCCGCCCCTTCCCGCTCGGTTGAGCGTCCAGAACACGCCGCATCTCCCGACGTGCGGCGGCGTGTTGTGGACACTCGACGCTTGCCGACGCGGGTGAACGCGTGCATGCGCACGAGAAGGCGCCGCCGGTCATGCCCGCACCCCCGCGGTCGGCAGCTCCACGGTGAACCGCGCCCCGCCCGATGCCGAGCGCCCGACCGTGATCGAGCCGCCGCGCGCGCCCGCGATGCGGCGCACGAGGTCGAGCCCCACACCGCGTCCCGACGCCGCCTTCGAGCTCACGCCGCGGTCGAAGATGCGCGTCACGTCGGCGGGGGCGACGCCCGGCCCGTCGTCGGCGATGTCGATCGTGAGTCGCTCGGCGCCCGCGAGGACGAGCAGGTCGATCCGCCCGGCGGGCCCCGCGGCCTCGGCGGCGTTGCGCACGAGGTTGCCCACCACGGTGAGCACCTCGTCGTCGACCGACCCGCGCGGCGCGAGGCTCGCGGGGTCCACGCGCAGTCCCGGCAGTTCCGAGACCAGCCCGTCCAGCAGTGCCCGCAGCGCCGGATCGTCGATCGCCAGACCGGATGCCACGGGCGCGAGCCCGCCGATGTAGGTGAGCGCGTCGCCGGTCTCGCCCTCGGCGACGAGCCCGCGGATCACGTGCAGGCGCGTGTGGAACTCGTGCGTCTGGTCGCGGAGCGCGCCGGAGATGCGCCGCTGGGTCTCGAGTTCGCGCGCGTCGGCTTCGAGACGCCGCACGCGCCGGCGAAGGGCCGCGGTCAGCAGGCCGCTCAAGACGACGCCGAGCACGATCGACCCCGCGACCCACGGCAGCATGCCGCCGACGGCCTCGTCGAAGCTGCGCGAGATCTCGGACTCGAGCACGCCGACCGAGGCGGTACCGACGACGTCTCCGTCCTCGGAACGCACGGGCACCTTCGCCCGCAGGCTCGGCCCGATCGTGCCGGTCTCGGTGCCCAGGAACGTCTCTCCGGCCAGCACCGCCGTGGCATCCGTCGACACGCTCCGCCCCCGCTCGGCGGGATTCGGGTGGGTCAGCCGGATGCCGCGGGCATCGGTGACCACGACGTAGTCGACTCCGGATGCCGCGGCCACGACGTCGGCGAGAGGCTGCAGCTCTGCGGTGGCGGCGGCGGTGTCGAGCAGCACGGCGCCCCGCACCTGGTCGAGCTCCACGAGGCTCGCGGCCACGTCGAGCACGCGTTCCTCGGTGGCCGCGCGGATGCTGCGCTCCTGCACGCTCATCGCGACGAGGGTCGTCGCGAGCACGCACACGAGGACGACGGTGCACTGCAGCGCCAGCAGCACCGCGAGGCGCACCCGCACGGGGGCGCGCTCGGACCGGACGGTCGACATGGGCACCTCCTCGTGCGCGGCGCTTCGTGAGCGGGTCGTCGTGAGCATCAAAGAGCGCAAAGGCTCCCGAGCGCGCCACCGGGGGAGAGGCGCTGACAACCTAGCTTCTCATCCGGAAACGACGATGTCCCGGGAGGGCGACGATGCAGTCAACAGCGCGAAAGCGGATCACCGGAGCGATCGTGGGTGTCGCCGCCGCCGCCCTGTTCGTGACAGCGAGCCTCAGCGCCGCCGCGACCGGAGGCGTGGCCAACCCCCGCACGAAGCTCACCATCGTGGCGCCCGCCGCCCCCGGCGGCGGATGGGACACCTTCGGCCGCGAGGCCCAGCAGGTCATGCGCGAGGAGGGCATCGCCGGGGCCGTGCAGGTGATGAACATCCCGGGGGCCGCAGGGACCATCGGCCTCGGCGCCGTCGCCGAGATGGGTGACCGTCACGACATCATGCTCGTCACCGGCGGCGTGATGGTGGGTGGGGTCATCGTCAACCGGTCGCCCGTGAGCCTCGAGGACGTGCGGCCCATCGTGCGTCTCGCCGACGACTTCAACGTGCTGGTCGTACCGGGCGACTCGCCCTTCCAGACGCTCGACGACTTCATGCAGGCATTCCTCGCCGACCCCGAGGGCACCGCGATCGCGGGCGGCTCGCTCGGCGGCATCGACCATCTGCTCGCCGGCATGCTCGCCCAGCAGGGCGGCATCGACCCGCAGCGCGTGAACTACCTCGCCTACCCGGGTGGCGGCGAGGTCGTCACCTCGCTCCTGTCCCACACCACGCAGGCCGGGCTCTCGGGCTACAACGACTTCCGCGACCAGATCGAGTCGGGCAACCTCCGCGCCCTCGCGCTCTCGGCCGAGGAACCCCTCGACGACGTCGACGTGCCGGCCTTCCGCGAGCAGGGCGTCGACGTCGCGATGTCGAACTGGCGCGGGCTGGTGGCGCCCCCGGGCATCGACGACGAGGTGCGCGCGGAGCTGGTGGCCATGGCATCCGAGATGCGGGAGACCGACGCCTGGCAGGAGGTGCTCGCCCGCAACAGCTGGGTCGACAGCTTCCTCGCCGGCGACGAGTTCGCCGCATACCTGTCGGAAGAGACCGAACGCACCACCGCGATCATGAAGGAGCTGGGTCTGTGACCGAACCGTCCACCCTCACCACGGGATCCCTGCGCGTGCAGCGCACCCCGCGCTGGTACACCGGCCGCAGCGAGCTGGTGGTCGTCGCGGGCGTCTTCGTGCTCGCCGCGTTCCTGACGTACGGCACCGCGACCATGCGGGTGCCCACCGACGTGGCCTTCCCCGGTCCGCAGTTCTTCCCGATGCTGGTGAGCGGCTTCCTCTGGCTCGCCGGGGTCGGTCTGCTCGTCGAGGTGCTGCGCACGTCGCGGCGCGCGCACGTGGCCGACGATCCCGTCGAGATCTCGAACGAGATGCTCGAGGACCTCGGCGCGATCGACGAGACGGGGGAGATCCGCATCGTCTCGCCCGAAGACGTCACGTCGAGCGCGAAGCCGGCCGCCGTCGACTGGCGCACGCTCGGCATCACCGTGGCGGGTCTCGCCGGCTTCATCGTGGTGCTGCCCGTGCTCGGCTGGATCCTCTCGGCCGCCGCGCTCTTCTGGGTCATCTCGTGGGCGTTCGGCAGCCGCCGACCCCTGCTCGACATCGGTGTCTCGGTGATCGTGTCGTCTCTCGTCCAGCTCGCGTTCGGCGCAGGGCTCGGCCTGTCGCTTCCCGCCGGCATCCTGGAAGGACTCTCGCCGTGGATCAGCTGATCAACCTCGCCGACGGGTTCGCGGTCGCGTTCACGCCGCAGAACCTCCTGTTCCTCGTCATCGGGGCGATCCTCGGCACTGCCGTGGGCGTGCTCCCGGGCCTCGGCTCGGCCATGGCGGTGGCGCTGCTGCTGCCCGTCACCTTCAGCCTCGACCCCACCGGCGCGTTCATCATGTTCGCGTCCATCTACTTCGGCGGTCTGTTCGGAGATTCCACCGCCGGCATCTTGCTGAACACCCCCGGCAATTCCTCGGCGATCGCCACGACGTTCGAGGGCCATCGCATGGCCAAGAGCGGCAGAGCGGCGAAGGCCCTCGGCACCTCGGCGATCGGGGCGTTCATCGGCGGCACCATCGCGTGCGTGCTGGTGGTGTTCTTCGCCCCCTACATCGTCGAACTGGCCAAGGTCTTCGGCCCGGCGGAGTACTTCGCGCTCGCCGTCTTCGCGTTCGTCGCCATCTCGGCCGTCGTCGCCGACTCGATCGTGCGGGGTCTGGTCGCGCTGGGCCTCGGCTTCGCCCTCGCCCTCGTCGGCATCGACGCGATGACGGGAGCCGAGCGCTTCACCGGCGGCAGCCCCGTGTTCTTCGACGGCATCTCGATCATCGTGATCACCGTCGGTCTGCTCGCGATCGGCGAGGTGCTGCACGTCTCGGGTCACATCCGCCGCGCCGGCGCACCGGGCAAGCTCGTCGCCCCCAGTGGCTCGCCGCTGCTGTCGAAGCGCGAGTGGCGTCAGGCCCTGCCCGCATTCCTGCGCGGCACCGCGTTCGGCGTGCCGTTCGGTGCGATCCCGGTGGGCGGCTCCGAGGTGCCGACGTTCCTCGCCTACGGCACCGAGAAGCGCCTCGCGCGCCGCCGCGGTGACACCGACTTCGGCTCACGCGGGGCGATTCAGGGCGTCGCCGCCCCCGAGGCCGCCGGCAACGCGACCGCGGGTTCGGCGATGGGCGCCCTCCTCGGCCTGGGCCTGCCGACCTCGGCGACGGCCGCGATGATGATCGCCGCGTTCCAGCAGTACGGGATGCAGCCCGGCCCCCTGCTCTTCGAGCGCTCGGGCGACCTGGTGTGGCCACTGCTGGCGAGCCTGTTCCTGGGCCTCATCATGCTGCTGATCATCAACCTGCCGTTCGCCGCCGTGTGGGCGAAGCTGCTGCTGATCCCGCGCCACTACCTGTACGCGGGCATCACGGTCGTCGCGATGCTCGGCGTGTACGCCATCGCCTCGCGCGTGGTCGACCTGTGGCTGGCGCTGGCGATCGGCGTCGTCGGGTTCGTCATGCGACGCTTCTCGATCCCGCTCGCTCCGGTGCTCATCGCCGCGATCCTCGGACCGATGGCCGAGACGCAGATGCGCCGCGCGCTCGCCGTGTCGGAGGGCGACCCGACGATCTTCGTCTCGTCGCCGCTGACGATCGTGCTGTACGCCCTGCTCGCGATCATCGTGACGGTCAGCGTCCTGCAGCACGCCCGCCACGCGCGCCGCGAGCCCGCCGCCCGCCGCGACGCCCCTCTCCCCACCGCCCGCCGCTGACGCGCCCCCCGCCCCGCCCCCCGCCCCGCCCCCCGCCCCCACCCCGTTGAGTGTCCGGAACACGCCGCGTCGGTCCTTCCGTTGCGGCGTGTTCTGGACGCTCAACGGGCTCGAACCCCCCGACGCCCCGCCCGTCGCGCGCCGCACCACCCTTGGCCTCCGGTACCGTCGAAGGGTGACCAGCGCCAGCAGCAAAGACGACGAGGTCGATCTCCTCATCGACGCGTGGTCGCAGTTGCTGCCCGACGTCGACCTCACCCCCCTCGACGTCATGTCGCGCCTGCGCCGCGCCGCCTTCCACCTGTCGAAGCTGCGCGCCAAGGCCTTCGCCAGTGCCGACATCGCCGTGTGGGAGTTCGACGTGCTCGCGGTCCTGCGTCGCGCCGGCACCGAGCTCAGCGCCACGCGCCTGATCACGGCCACGATGATCGGCAGCGCCGCGATGACCAACCGCCTCGACAAGCTCGCCGAGCGCGGTCTCGTGCACCGCCGCCCCAATCCCTCCGACGGGCGCGCCATCCTCGTCGCGATCACCCCCGAGGGCATCGAGCGCGTCGACGCCGCGATGACCGAGCTCGTCCGTCTCGAGGCCGACGCCCTGCGCGACGTCCCTCGCAACGATCAGGCCCTTCTCGCCAGCGCCCTGCGCGTGCTCGCGGCAGGCGAGACGCACGAGGCGTGACCGCCCTCTCCGCGGCGATCGCCGAACGGCCCGTCGTGCTCGACGGCGGACTCGGCACCCTGCTCGAGGTCCGCGGCCACGACGTGTCGTCGGCCCTGTGGTCGGCGCAGGTGCTGCGCGACGATCCCGACGAGATCCGCGCGGCGCACGCCGCCTTCGCCGCGGCGGGCGCCGAGGTGCTCATCACCTCGTCGTACCAGGTGGGCTTCGGTGGCCCGATTCCGGATGCCGAGATCGACACCCTGCTGCGCCGATCGGTCGCGCTCGCCCGTGACGCCGCCGACGCGTGGGTCGCGGCATCCGTGGGACCCATCGGGGCGCTCCGCGCCGACGGCAGCGAATACACCGGGGAGTACGGGCTGAGCGTCGCCCAGCTGCGTGCGGCCCACCGTCGCCGCCTGCACGTGCTCGCCGAGGCCGGCGCCGACCTGCTCGCGGTCGAGACGATCCCCTCTCCGGTCGAAGTCGAGGCCCTCGCCCTCGAGCTCGCCGAGCTCGGCCTGCCCGCCTTCGTGAGTCTCTCGGGCGACAGCACCGGTTTCGCGACCCCCGGCTCCCGCTCCGCGGCGCTGGCCGTCGCGGCATCCGTCCCCGGTGTGCTCGCCGTCGGCGTCAACTGCTGCGCGCCCGGCACGGTGCTGCCCGCGCTCGCCGAGGCTCCCGCGGCGCCGCTCGTGGCCTACCCCAATACAGGGGAGCGATGGGATGCCGAGACCCGCACCTGGCACGGCGGCGCCGCCCCGTTGGCCGAGGCCGCCCCCGCCTGGGTCGCCTCCGGCGCGCGCCTGGTCGGCGGCTGCTGCCGCTCGATGCCGGCCGACATCGCCGCCATCGCGGCCGCCCTGCGCTGAGTCGTCGCGGAGCTCCGCGCCGACGGGTAGACGATGCTGAGCCTGTCGGGATCTCCGCTCGCCCCGCACCACGACGAGGGTGGCGCAGCGCTTGCGGATGTCGCACCGGCCATCGATCGGGCGCTGCTGACCCCGTGTCGGAATTCCTCGAGAAATTTTTCCCGAGAGGTGAAAGACGCGGCGGGGTGGTGGCCATGTATGGGGTACAGGCCGCGATGATCGCTCGTTCACCCGGAACGGGCTGCGGCGTCGACTGAAAGGTGCAGCTCATGCGCATTCGTACCCTCTCCGCTGTGGCCGCTTCGATCCTCGCCGTGGGTCTGCTGACCGGGGGCGCCGCAGCGTTCGCTGCCTCGCACGAGACGCCCGCGACCGAACAGGACACGTTCATCGACGGCGTGCCCGCCCCCGACCAGGAGGAAGACGTGACCCCCGACAACGAGGAAGGCGTGTTCATCGACGGCATGCCGGCGCCGCTGTTCGTCACCCCGGCCGACCTCGCCAAGGGGCCGGTGACGCTGGTGGCGGGGCAGTCGCTGATCGTCGTGCTCGACGTCGAGAACGGCGGCATCTTCACCGGAACCGGTGGGACCGACGACGACGCCGTGGTGCACTTCGACGCCGCGACGGTGGGTGCCGACGACGACGAGGCGTCGTTCAACGCCGGTTTCTCGGCCGAGAAGGCCGGGACCACCAAGGGCTGGATCGCCGGTGCCGACGGCCAGCGCGTCACCTTCGACATCACGGTCGTCGCGTCCTGAGCGACGCGGTATCCCGGGGTCGGCGGAGCATTCCGCCGGCCCCGTTCGGCGTTCAGTCGAAGTCCGCCGCCACGGCGTTGCGGTGATACTCGAAGATGATGCTGGTGCGAGTGGATGCCACGCTGTGCCGCGCCGAGAGGTGATCGACGACGAAGCGGCGCACGGCCGAGGAGTCGTCGACCGCGATGTGCACGAGGAAGTCGTCGGCTCCGCCGAGGAAGAACAGCTGGATGACGTCGGGGTGCCGGCGCACCTCGTGCGCGAAGGCGCGGATGCTCTCCTGTCGCTGGCCGGGGCGCAGCGTCACCCCGACGATGGCCTGCAAGCCGCGGCCGAGCCGGCTCTGGTCGACCGCCGCGTGGAAGCCGGTGATGAGTCCGCGTTCGACGAGGGCGCGCAAGCGTGCGTGCGCGGTGGACGGGGCGACGCCCAGGTCTTCGGCGATCGCCGCGTTGGTCATGCGTGCATCGGCCGACAACAGTTCGATGATGCGGGCGTCGTGCGGGTGCAGATCGTCGTCGGCCATCGCAGATCCTTCGGTCATCGGTGTCGGTGAGGGCAGGAGTATCCGAGAATACGCCTCTACCGCGGCATCCGATCGAAGAATCTGCGGCGTAACGCCGTTGAAACACGCGGTTCTGCGATTCTTCCGGCAACGTCGCCCGCCCGAGGAGGAACCCATGCGCGTCTCCGTGCCCACCGAGATCAAGAACAACGAGAATCGTGTCGCCATGACGCCGGCCGGCGTCGACGCGCTGGTGCACCGCGGTCACGAGGTGCTCGTGCAGGCCGGGGCGGGCATCGGCAGCGGGTTCAGCGACGAGCAGTACGTTGCTGCGGGCGCCGAGATCGTCGCGACCGCCGCCGAGACGTGGGCGCGTGCCGAGCTGCTGGTCAAGGTCAAGGAGCCCATCGCCCCCGAGTACGGCTTCCTCCGCCCCGACCTGACCCTGTTCACGTACCTGCACCTGGCCGCCGACCGGCCGTTGACCGACGCGCTCATCGCCGCGGGGACCACCGCCGTCGCCTACGAGACCGTGCAGACCGCCGACCGCGCGCTGCCACTGCTCGCCCCGATGAGCGAGGTCGCCGGGCGTCTGTCGATCATCGAGGGCGCCCACCATCTGCTGCGCGCCTCGGGTGGTCGGGGCCTGCTGCCGGGCGGTGTCCCCGGTACCCCGCGGGCGAAGGTCGTCGTCATCGGTGGCGGTGTCGCGGGGGAGCACGCTGCGGCCAACGCCCTCGGTCTCGGTGCGCGCGTCACCGTCGTCGACATCTCGCTGCCCAAGCTCCGGCAGCTCGAGGAGCGCTTCGGCGGCGCGATCGAGACCCGGGCATCGACCCGTCTCGAGATCGCCGAGCAGCTCGCCGACGCCGACGTGGTGATCGGGTCGGTGCTCATTCCCGGAGCAGCCGCGCCCAAGCTCGTCACCGACGACATGGTCGCGGCGATGAAGCCGGGCTCGGTGCTGGTCGACATCGCCATCGACCAAGGTGGCTGCTTCGAGGGCTCACGCCCGACGACCCACGACGCCCCGACGTTCCGCGTGCACGACTCGCTGTACTACTGCGTCGCGAACATGCCCGGCGCCGTACCGCACACCTCGACCCGGGCGCTCTCGAACGCGACCCTGCCCTACATCACCCGTATCGCCGACGCCGGCTGGGAGGCCGCGGCATCCGCCGATCCCTCCCTCGCGAAGGGCCTGAACGTGCGCGCCGGCGTGGTCGTGAACGAGGCCGTCCGGGCGGCATTCGACCTCTGACCCGCGCCTCAAGCGGTTGAGCGTCCAAGACACGCCGAAGGCACGGCTCCGCGCGCGGCGTGTCTTGGACACTCAACGGGGGTGGGCCGGGCGCACCCAGGCGTAGGTGATCTCGGGGCGGCCCTGGCCGCCATAGCGGGGCTCGCGGCGCACGCGGCCGACGTCGGCGAGGTGCTCGAGGTAGCGCCGAGCCGTCACGCGCGACATGCCCTCGCTCTCGCCGACCTCGGTCGACGACACGGCCTCGGATGCCGTGCGCACCCGCTCCGCCACGGCGTGCAGCGTCTCATCGCTCAGGCCCTTCGGCAGAGCGGGTGCGGCGATGGTCCGCAGCGTCCCCAGCAGTGCGTCCACCTCCGACTGCGTCGCATCGCCGGCCGCGCGGTCGAGCCCGTCGACGTACGCGCGGTATGCCTCGAGGCGCTCGCGGAACGCGGCGAAAGCGAAGGGCTTGATCAGGTATTGCACGACGCCGATCGACACCGCGGCGCGGACGGTCGCGGCATCCCGTACCGCGGTGACGGCGATGATGTCGACGCGAGATCCCATGGCCCGTACCCGCCGGGCGACGTCGAGCCCGGTGCCGTCGGGCATGGTCATGTCGAGCAGCACGAGGTCGACGCGGCGCTCGGGATCGCTCAGGGCGGTCAGCGCCGCCCGGGCACCCGCGGCGTGCCCGGCGACCTCGAATCCCGGCACCCGTGCGACATATGCGGAGTGCAGCTCGAGCGCGAGCGCGTCGTCGTCGACGACCAGCACGCGGATCACGGCGCCACCGCCTCGGCGACGGCGGGCAAGAACACCCGTACCGTGGTGGGATCCGCGCTCAGCTGCAGGGTGCCGCCGCGTGCGGCGACGATGTCGCGGACCAGGGCGAGGCCGACACCGCGGCCGCCGGGCGCGTGCGCAGGCTTCGTGGACACGCCGAAGGCGAAGGGGTCTTCCAGGGCGGGGTCGAACCCGGCTCCGCTGTCGCTGACCTCGAGCACGACATCGCCACCGCTCTCGCGCAGCGTCGCACGCACCCATCGCGGCTCGGCGCCGGCCGCTGCGGCATCCAGGGCGTTGTCGACGAGATTGCCGACCACGGTCACGGCCTCGGCGGGTGCCAGCGGCAGCGCGGGAGTGGGCTCGGCGACGTCGAGGTCGAGGCGTACGCCGCGCTCGGCGGCCTCGTCGAGCTTGCCGAGCAGCAGGGCGACGACCACGGCGCCCTCGTCATCCGAGACGAGCCGGTCGGCGAGCTCCTGCCGTTCGCTCGTGGATGCCAGGATCAACCGCCGCGCGTCGTCGACGCGCCCGAGCTCGAGCAGTGCCAGCAGCGCGTGCAGCCGGTTGCCGTGCTCGTGCGTCTGCGAGCGCAGGGTGTCGCTGAGGGTACGCACGCCCTCGAGCTCGCCCAGCAGCGCCTGCAGCTCGGAGCGGTCGCGCAACGTCATGACGCGTCCACGCTCGGGGGCGCGCCGCCCGGTGAGGTCGCGCGCGTCTTCTTGATTGACCAACAGCACGCGATCGCCGTTGACCACGGTCTCCTCCACCATGCGGCGTCCGGTGGCGATGGCCTCGGCCAGGGCGGCATCCATCTCCACCTCCCGGGGGTCGAGCGATACTTGGCCGGTGGTCGCGGGAGGCAGCGCCAGCAGGTCGGCGGCCTCGTCGTTGTAGAGCACGATGCGACCGGTGCGGTCGGTCACCACGAGTCCCTCACGCAGCGAGTGCAGCACGGTCTCGTAGCTCTCGACGAGACGCGACAGTTCGCCGGGCGTGTACGAGCCGGTCACGCGCCGCGCGCTGCGGCGCACGTAGAGTGCGCCGAGCACGCCGAAGCCGACGATGGCGGCGGATGCCGCGACGATCAACGGCACGCGAGCGGCGAGGTCTTGCTGCACGGCGCCGAGGGTGACACCCACCGCGACGAGGCCGACGATGTCGCCGTCTTCGTCGCCGCCGTCGCGGATGGGCGCGATCGTGCGCACGGAGGGTCCGAGTGTGCCCTCGTAGACCTCGGTGAAGGTCGCACCGTCGAGGGCCTCCTGGCGCGATCCCTGGTACTCCTGCCCGATCTCCGACCTGTTGCGGTGGGTGAGGCGGATGCCGTCGGGCGTCATGATCGTGACGAACGACAGATCGGCGTCGGGGAGGATCTGCTCGACCATCGGTTGCAGCGCGTCGGAATCCCGGCGCGCGACGAGCGCGGCCACGTCTCGTTCGTGCGCGAGGGTCTCGGCCACCGACCGGGTCACCTGTTGTGCTTCGCGCTGACCCGAGTCGCTCAGCTGCACCGACAGCAGCGCCGCCAGCACGCCCGCGACGAGAACGACGACGCCGAGCGAAACGAGCGCGAGGCGCCCTCCCACACTCAGTCTCATGTCGTCGCCCTCCATCGCGCCTGCCGTGAACAATACGACCACAAATCGCCATCGCGGACGCTCTCGACGACAGTCGTGACATCCACCGGCGGCCCCGCCGGGAAAAACAATGACGTTAGGAAGAGGGGATAGGCGCTGATGGCTCTCTCACTCCGCACCACTCGCGACGGTCGGCCCCGCAAGAGGATCGACCGCAACCACTGGCTCTACATCGCCGTCATCGTCGCCGTCGTGGCCGGTGTCGTCGTCGGCCTCGTCGCGCCGGCCCTCGCCACGGCGCTCGAACCGCTCGGCAAGGGCTTCGTCAGCCTGATCAAGATGATGATCGCCCCGGTGATCTTCTGCACGATCGTCGTCGGCATCGGCTCGATCGCCAAGGCCTCGACGGTCGGCAAGATCGGCGGCCTGGCGATGATCTACTTCCTGGTCATGTCGTCGTTCGCCCTGATCATCGGCCTCCTCGTCGGCAACATCATCCACCCGGGTGAGGGCCTGAACATCGCGGGCGCCCAGTACGACGCGCCCTCGACCGAGGCGACGACGACCCAGGACTTCGTCCTGGGCATCATCCCGACCACGTTCTTCTCGGCCTTCACCGGCGGCAGCATCCTGCAGGTGCTGTTCATCGCCCTGCTCGTGGGCTTCGCCCTGCAGGGAATGGGCGAGCGCGGCGCTCGCATGGTCGAGGGCATTCGCAACTTCCAGGTGCTGGTCTTCCGCATCCTCGGCATGATCCTGTGGCTCGCCCCGATCGGTGCCTTCGGGGCGATCGCGGCCGTCGTCGGCAAGACCGGGTTCCAGGCCGTGATCAGCCTCGGCATCCTGATGGGCGCGTTCTACATCACGTGCTTCCTCTTCATCGCCGTGGTGCTCGGAACGCTGCTCTATGTCGTGACCCGCGTCAACATCTTCACGCTGATGAAGTACCTGGGGCGCGAGTACCTGCTCATCGTCGGCACCTCGTCGTCTGAGGCCGCTCTTCCCCGCCTCATCGCCAAGATGGAGCACCTCGGTGTCTCGAAGCCCGTCGTCGGCATCACGGTGCCGACCGGCTACTCGTTCAACCTCGACGGCACCGCGATCTACTTGACCATGGCCTCGCTGTTCATCGCCACCGCGATGGGCTCGCCGATGTCGATCGGTGAGCAGATCGGCCTGATGATCTTCATGATCATCGCCTCCAAGGGCGCCGCCGGCGTCACCGGCGCCGGTCTCGCCACCCTCGCGGGCGGCCTGTCGGCCTACCGCCCCGACCTGGTCGACGGCGTCGGCGTGATCGTCGGCATCGACCGCTTCATGTCCGAGGCTCGCGCCGTCACCAACTTCACCGGCAACGCGGTGGCCACGATGCTCATCGGTGTCTGGACCAAGGAGTACGACGGCCAGCGTGTCCGCGAGGTGCTCGCCGGCGACATCCCGTTCGACGAGTCGATGCTCACCGGCGACGGTCACGGCTCGGCGACCCCCGTGGCGGATGCCAAACAGCAGGCGTCCGCGGAGATCGGCACCGGTCCCGCGGTCGACACGCAGGCCCTCGACGCCTTCCGCGCCAAGGCTGAGGCGGATGCGGCGGCTCGGAGTCGCTCGTGACCATCGCGCACACCCCGGCGGGGGCGGCTTCGGCTGCCCCCGCCGGCACGCGGGTGGACCTCGCCCGCACGTGGATGCTGCGCTCTCCGCTGGCCGGTGATCTCGAGACCGCGGCCGACGTGCTGGTGCTCGACCTGGAGGACGGTCTGCCGGACGGCCGCAAGGCCGAGGGGCGCGACCGTGCGCGCCATGCGGCCGTCGAGGCTCCCGTGTGGCTGCGCATCAGTGCTGCCGGCACTCGCGACGGCGAGGCCGACCTCGCCCTGGGGCGCGAGCTCGACGAGCGTTTGGCCGGCGTGGTGCTGGCGATGTGTGCCGGCGCCGCCGATGTGGCTCATGTGGCGGCATCGCTCCCCGAGGCCACGCCGATCGTCGCGATGGTCGAGTCGGCCGCGGCGCTGCTGGCGGCTCCCGCGATCGCGGCGCACCCAGCCACCCGTCGCCTCGCGTTCGGCGCCGGCGACTTCCGCCGCGACACCGGCATGGCGGCTGACCGCTTGGCCCTGTCGTGGCCTCGCGCGCAATTGGTGGTGGCTTCGGCCGCTGCGGGCATCGCCGGTCCCATCGACGGGCCGTGCGGTGCCGTGGATCACGCTCGGGATGCCGCTCTGCACGCCGCCGCGATGGGTTTCACCGGCACCCTCGTGCTTCGGGATGCCGCGGTGGCCGGCGCCCACGCCGGGTTCACACCGTCATCGGCCGAGGTCGACGCCGCGCGCTCGCTGCTGTCGTCGACCCCCGACGGTCCGGTCGATGGTTCTTACGCTCCGACGCTCGCGCGGGCGCGGGCGCTGGTGGAGCGCGCCGAGGCCCTGGCTGCCCTCTGACGCGGCGACAGACATTTATGCCATGTAAACATGGTTTTACGTTACTCTGAGGGAGCGCCGAAAGTGATTCCCCATGACCGGCGTGCGTGCGCTGCGCCAGGCGTGCGCGACCCCCTGGTCTGTCGCGCCGCCCGACCGGCGCGCCAGACCAGGGGGTCATTTGCGCGTGGCGATCCCCCTCACCGCTTCCGCCCGAACCACCGCCGCCGCTGCGGGCGCTCGAGGGGAATCGCGGCGGTCTCCCGAGCGCGACGGCGCTCGCGCCACGCACGCAGTTCTGCTTCCGCATCGAGCGTCGGGGTCACGACCGGCGGCCCGCCGAGCAGCTGGCGCCGTGCGTCGATCACTCGGCGATTGAAATCTTCGAGTGCTTCGCGCACCTCGGCCTCGCGCACGATGGCATCCAGTCGATCCGCCATCTCGGCGTGTTCCACCCGCAGCGTGAGGGCCGGTGGGCCGAGACCGCTGAGCTTCTCGGTCTCGATCTTTCGGCGGATCCACCAGTCGGGGTCGTGCCCTCCACCCAGGTCGGGCAGGGGCTTTCCCGCCCCGGGCAGGTCGTCGAACTCGCCGCGTCGGATGGCCTGCTGGATCGCCGTCTCGACGTACGCGGCCCGATCGGCAGCGGTCGATCCTCGGGCGGGACCCCGTTCCTCGGCCTCGGGCTCGAGCCCCGCGGCACGCAGCTCTCGATCGAGCCGGTAGCGCTCGGCCGACTGGCGCGGATCGTCGCTCACGCCGCCTCCCGCTCCAGTCGTCGCAGGCGCGCGCGTGCCATGTCCTGCGCGCGCGGCCCCGATCCCAGCGCTCGTTCGGTTACGCGCAGCACGAGGCGCGCCAGCGTCAGCACCGGCAGCGGCCACCGGCGCACGCCCAGCATCTTGCGGTAGCGCCGAGGGATGGTCGCCACCGCCGCTGCGAACAGCACGCGGTAGGCCACGCCCATCGCGCCCGCGAACGGTGGTCGCCGCAGAAAGCGCACGACGTCGTCGACGCGTTCCCCGCCGCGTAGTTCGCCGCGGTCGGCGAACGCGTCGATCTCGGCGCGCAGCGCCGCGCGTGTCAGCGGCGGGTCGACCACCCGCATGAGGCGGCCGGCTGTCGCCCAGTCGGCGACGTAGGCATCTGCCCCGCCCGGGATGGGTTTGCGCGAGGCTTCATGGCCCGCGAGGAAGGCGTCGGTGAAGGCCAGGTGCACCCATCGCACGAGATCGGCCGCCTCGGCGGTGTACCTGCGGTCGGTGCCGTCGCCGGCACGGTATTCGCCTTGCACGCGTTGGTGGAAGCGTCCGACGCGCCGGGTCTCGGCATCCGCCTGCGTTCGGGAGCCGTAGGTCAGGGTGACGACCCAGCGCACCGTCCCGGTGAGACGGCCGATGGGGTCTTCGCGGTACCGTGACCAGTCGTGCACGCCTGCGAGGGCTCCCGGATGCAGCGCCTGCAGCAGCAGGGCGCGGATGCCGGCGACCAGAGTTCCTGTTCCGGCGTGCACCGTCCATGCGGGGCCGTTCTCGGCGAAGTACCCGGTGTCGACGCCCTCGGCGATCGCGCGCACGTAGGGCGCCATGCCGGTCGGGTCTCCGGCGAGGGCGATGAGGATCTTCCCACGCAGCGACCGGACCCAGTCGGGGGTGGGAGATTCTGTCACCGTTCCAGCGTGCCACCGTCTGAGGAGACGGGCGCGGGATTCTGACAGATCAGTGCCCTTCGTGCGTGATGACCGGCACGGTGCCGTCGTCGCGCAGCAGCACGGCGTTCTGTGTGGCGCCCAGGGCCGGGGTGACCACGACCGCGATGACGGCGGCGGCCACCAGCAGACCGACGACGCTCATCGGCTGAGCGCTGCGCTGCGCCGGGCTCAGCCGCTGTCGGCGCAGGTGCACCGCGGCCGTCGCGCCGACGACGACGAGAAGAAGGGATGCCGCGGCCACGGCGAGGATGCTGGTGTGCGCCGGCATGGCGAAGAGAAGAGCGGTGGTGGTGGCAAGCGCGACGAGGGCGCCGGCGAGAGCGGCGCGCGGTGTCACGATACGCCCGGCCGACAGCACGGCGGCGCCCCAGACCAGCGACGCCAATCCGAGGACCACCATCCCGATTCCGAGGCCGCTTGCGACGGCCCCGGAATCGGGGCGAGTGATCGCGCCCGCACCGAGGGCGGCGGTGATCAGCCCGGCCCCCCATGCGGACACGGAGGGCCACGACCGAACGAAGGTCGCGGCAGTCATCGTCAGACCCCCGCGGTACGCGGGACGTTGCGCTCGGTGCCGAGGCCGACACCCAGCAGCACCACGGCGCTGGCGAGGTGCAGGAAGTGGTCGGGCACGTTCAGCGCGAGGATGTTCGCGGAGGTTCCGGCGAGGAAGAAGCCGACGATACCGAGCAGCAGGTAGACGGCGCCGACGGTGGTGTTGACGCCCTTCGCGGCGCGGGCGTTGGCCAGACCGGCGACCAGGAGTGCGGCGCCGATGAGCAGGTGCGCGATGTTGTGCAGCGGGTTCACCTCGAAGATGCCGAGGAGCAGACCGCCCTCGGTCGCGATGAAGCCCACGCCGCCGGTGACGGCGAAGCCGAGCAGACCGACGAGCAGGTAGACGGCACCGAAGACGGTAGCCACGATGCGGTTGGGTGACGAGCTCATGATGAACCTCCCGGTGTATTGGCAGCGGCCGTCCGGCCGCCTCACCACATCTTCGGAGACATTGCTCAATTCGGATTGGGGCTTTCCCTGCCCGACCGCATTCGATAGAACCTGGAAACGACAGAAGGCCCCCGAGTACTCTCCGAGGCCCTCCGTAACGATTCGACCATAGGTCGGGTGTCGCACGTGTGTTCCGGGATTGCTTTTCGCGCGTTGTTCACATAACCGGCATCTGCGACGATCGCGTCATGCGTTTCGAGACGACCTTGCTCCAGACGGGCAACAACACCGGTATCGAGGTTCCGCTCGAGGTCGTGGAGGCCCTCGGCGGGGGCAAGCGCGCGGCTGTGGTCGTCCAGGTGAACGGATACGTGTTTCCGAGCACGCTGGCCGTCATGGGCGGCCGGCACCTCATTCCGTTCTCGGCCGACAAGCGTGCCGCCACCGGGCTGTCGGGCGGCGACTCGATCGTCGTCGAACTGCGGCTCGACACCGCCCCGCGCACCGTCGAGGTGCCCGACGACCTCGCGTCCGCCCTCGACGCGGCGGGGGTGCGGGCGCGCTTCGATGCCCTCGCCCCGAGCGCTCGAAAAGCACACGTCGCGAATGTCGAGGGAGCGAAGACCGCAGAGACCCGCGCGCGACGTATCGCGGTGATCGTCGGCTCCCTGGGCTGACCTCGGCCCCGGCTGTCGACCGATAGCCTGGAGCGGGAGGTCTCGTGGGGCGCACCAAGGATGCCATCGCCGAAGGGCTGTCGATCGCGACGGCCGCGGCGCGCCTTGCCGTGCGAAACCGCATCCTCGTCGAGACGATCGCCCGCGGGGGACTCTTCGATGGCGAGCTCTTCGCCGCGTTCGCCCGCGAGACACTGCGGTCGCTGGCCGACGAGCAGGACCAGGCCGCCGAGCGTGTCACGCATCAGCGCAAGCGCGCGTGGGGTCGCTTCTCGGATTCGTCGGGCACGCACGATTATCGTGACCGCGATACCCGCAACCTGCGTCGTCGTGCCCGCCAGTCGCGCGGCGTCGCGAAAGAGCTGCGGACCCTCGCCGACGACGATGAGAGGGTGAATACGCTCGTCGCCGACGCGCGGATCGCTGCGTGGGGCGACGTCGAGTCCAACCTCCGCAAGCGTCTCGACGTCGAGGGTATGACGGCGGATGCCGACCCCGACTACGCCACGATGCGTCGGGCCCGCATGGACGCCCTGCGGATGGTCGACCTGGCTCGTCTCGCCTCGCAGGCGAAGCGGAGGGCGAAAGAACGGGCCGAGGCGGCCGAGCAGGAACCCTCAGGCGACGAGAAGAGACCCTCGGGCGGCTCGGGCAAGGGCGGCAAGAAGAAGAATAAGTCCGCCGAGTCCTGACCCCGCGGGGTATGGATGCCGCGCCGGAGGCCGCACACGTACAACGAGAAGCCCCCGTCGACCGGAGTCGACGGGGGCTTCTCGTTGGAAGGAAGGCGTCAGGCCTTGGTCTCCTGGCGGTTGCGGCGCACCTTCGAGGCGACGACGACCGTGGCGCCGGCGAGCAGAAGGGCTCCGCCGCCGACCCAGATGCCCAGGAGCGAGTCGGCGTCCACACCGGTCACGGGAAGGGCGTTGCTGCTGCCGGCGTTGCTGCCGCTGCCGCCGCCCGTGCCACCACCGGTGCTGCTGCCGGCGCGAGCGCCGGTCGCAGCGAGGGTGTACGAACCGCTCGGGTTCGCCGGGAGCGTGACGACGGCCGTGGCCGCACCCGACCCGTCAGCGGTCTTGGTGACCGAGGCGGACGTTACCGGCAGGTTGGCCGTTGCGATGTTCGCTCCGGTCACACCGCGGCCGACGAGGGTGAAGGTGACCGACGCGCCGGGCTGGAAGCCCGTGATGGGAACCGGTCCGTTGGCGGTCACGGTCACCGTCACGGTGCTGGGGTCGGTGGGGACGTAGGCCTGGGCCGCGACCGGCGCGGCGACCAACAGCGCCGCGGCGACGGCGGCCGAGGCCGCGACCTTGGAGAACGTGTGCTTCATGATTGCCTGCTTTCGAACCGGATGACGGCTGTTTGTGGTCCGCTCGTTTCGTGCGTCCATTGAGCGTGTGTTGGGAACCAGGTCGATGTGGCTGTGATAGAGCCTGGTGTCTTCCTGAGTATTGCCTAAGGATTGTGATAAAAGCAAACTCATCTGATTTCCTACGCGTGAATATTTCGCTACAAGACACGTTTCGGGTAGCTACCCGCCGGCGTCGGCTGCGATGTCAACTCAGCCCTCCGCCCGGCGATGTGTGGGTGAGGTCGCACGACACTTCGACAACAGGGTCGATTGAACTGTTCGCCGTAGGGGTCACGAGAGCTTCAGCATCGACAGCGCTCGAGGTTCCGCGAACGGTCACGGTCACCTCGGTCGCTGCGGCGGGCTGCAGGTCGGAGCTGAAGGTCATCACGTCCCGTCCTTCCAGCACACTGCTGGTGAACGGACTTTCCGTTGGCGACGTGGAGGAGACGATCTCGAAGCCCTCGGGGAGCAACACGTTCGCGACAACCCGCGCTGTTCCCGGTGCGACCCTGTAGACGCCGCCTCCGGTGATGTACCAAGGCAGGGTCGTTCCGGCATCGATGGGAGCGGTGTTCGTCAACTTCACATGAAGTACGAGTTGACGCACCCCTTTCTGCCCCGTCGCCTGACAGGCCGCCCAGGCCAGAGACACCTCGGGCACCACGTAGTAGCTCATCTTGGAGCCGGTGCCGTCGTTCAGGTAGACGCCGAACCGGGCGTGGCGCTCATCGGTTACAGGGAGTAGGCCGGCAATAGTCGAGCCATCGAGGATGGCCTGTTCGTTGGGCTCTTTACTCCATATGTACAACCGGTGCTCGGCGCCTGCGCGTCCTAGTGCAGCAACTAGCTCCGGGGCGGATGCCTGGCTGTTCAGAAGCGCTTGGAAGACGGCGCCGGTGGCGGCCGTGAAGAACGCGTCCTGCTGCTCTGGCGACTCGTAGCGCAAATACACCTCGTTCAGGAGGAGAGCCGCCGCGTTCTCTGCGGTCAAGGTATCGCCCGACGCGATCGGCACTGGCCCGGTCGCTCGCAGGAGGTAAGAAAGCGCGACCGGATCGACCGCGAGAACTCCGTCTACGTCGACCCCGGTCGCCGACAAGTACATTTCGCGTGCGCTCGCTCCGACGACCGAGAAGTCGGGAACTTGGGTGAGATTGTGGAAGTACCGTGCGGGTTTTGTGCCGTAGAGATCGGTGATCTGCTTCGGAAGGTCGACGACAGGTCCGTCGAAACTCTGCGACAAAGAAGTGGCGGACTCGGTTCGCACGAGCGAGACCGCGCCGTCCACGGTCTTGAGGAGAATCGCCGTGCCCGAGATTCCCCCCAGCGAGCGCCATTCCGCGTTGTTCTGCACGAGCACGAGGTATTCCCGTTCGCCCTTCCCGCCCAGCATGGAGGGGAGCAGATGCGACGTGCGTGCGAGAGTGTCGATAGACCCCGCTGTTTGCTCGAAGACCTCGATGGCTCGATTAACCGCGGAATCAACGATTCCGACGAGAGGAGTGCGATTGATCGCGCGGACGGCGTCCGTCGCGGCGGAGGCACTACGCGAGGCTTCGTCGGCGGGTCCGGCGATGTTCGACAGCGCATTTGGGTCTATGCGTCCATTGACAGGTCTGAGCGAGTCCACTTTCACGCCCTGAGCAGCCGTGGCTAGCGGTAACAGGCTTCGACCGAGGAGTTGATCCATCGATGCGGCGAGCGTGCTGAAGGCTTCAAGCTGTGGCCCAACCCACGGGGTGAGCGAGGCAAGAGTCCACACCGGGTCTGACGTAAGTTCTCGTGCTTCCGCCGCTTCCGATGCGAGTCTGGCAATCGTCGGTGAGGCTGCGGACGGATCGGCTGCCACGTCCATAGCGCTGCGACTGGCCTCGCTTTGAACACGCGCGAGATGCTGGTAGGCGAGCGTACCGCGCACACCGACCCAGAGGGCTATTGAAACGGCAACCAGCATCAAAGTGGCGAGCGTCCACGCGAAAACTCGACCTGCGGTCTTCATCTGCGGGGAAAGAACGCTCATTTCAGCACCTCGCATCTCACCCAGCTCGGACGGTCGCGCGGGGTCCACACATGCCAACAATTCCGCTCTCGATCCGCGGGGCAGACAGAGTATGCAGACCAGTTCGCTGGTTCACTCACGGCGCTTTGAGCGAGTGCTGTCACGGCGACGAGACCGCGCGGAGCGGCTCCGGCCGTTGTCGATCGGAGAGAGGAGACCCTCAATGTGTTCGGCCGCGGTCGCAGTTTCCACCTCGTCGACCGTCTCGCGGTAGCCGTATCCGTAGCCATAGCCCGCGTAGTAGGCATCTGGCCCGCGCGTTGGGACCATCGTCATAACAAAACCGGCCAGCTTGGAACCGACCGTGTTCAGAGCCGCTGTCGCGAGGGTCAGCTGATGCCGAGTCGTTCGACCGGCCGAAACTACCATCAGAGCGCCACTCGTCGCGCGCGAGAGGATGGCGGCGTCGGTGACAGGCAGCAAAGGAGGGGCGTCACACAGAACGACGTCGAACTCTCTCTCAAGGCTTGAAAGAAGGCTGTTCATCTGGTCGGAACCCAGGAGTTCGCTGGGGTTCGGCGGAATCTTCCCAGCGGGCAGCACCCATAGAGTTCTACCGCCCCACGGCAGCATTACGTCGTCAAGGGACGCGCGACCTATGAGCACGTCGGTCAGCCCCGCCCCTCCTTCAATGCTCAGGTACTCCGCTACCTTTGGCTTTCTGAGGTCGGTGTCGATCAGCGCAACGCGCTTCCCGGCATCCGCGAGCGCGACTGCAAGATTGATGGTGGTGGTCGATTTGCCCTCGCTCGGCATCGAGCTGGTGACTACGAAGCTTGATCGGCCACCCATGTCGAGGAACTGCAGGTTTGTACGAAGCGCGCGAAATGACTCTGCCCGAGGGCTGAGAGGATCGGCGTGGACGATGAGAGGTCGGTCTTTCGCCTTCGCGTCGTATGCAATCGAACCCATTCCCGGGGCGCCGGTGATCTGCTCGGCTTCGCGCGGATTGCGAACGCGGTTATCTAGTCGCGTTCGTACAACTGCTGTGACAGCGCCAGCAGCTAAGCCGAAGATTGTGCCGAGCACAAGGTTGACAGTGACATTGGGGCTGGACGGAGTTGTTGACGGCTGAGCATCGCGCACCCGGCTGAGACGCACAGGGCTGACACCATTTGCTGTAGAAGGCTCCAGTTGCGGAACCGTCGCGGACAGGCTTGCCGCAACTGCGTTCGCGATGTTGGCGGCGGTCGACGGATCGGGGTCGGTAGCGGTGATCGTGATGAGAGTCGAGTTCAACGCTGCTGATGCGCTGACCACTTGTGCCAATCTGTCTGCCGTCGTGGCGAGACCCATCTCTGCGATGACGCGGTCGAGAACGGCCGGCGTCGTCGCGAGGCCGACGTACGTGTTGATGCGCGCCTGTGTGAAGCTCGATCCTTGCTGAAGTTCTGCTGCAGTGCTACCGCCCTGCGTCGACACGAAAACTGTGCTCGTTGACTCATAGAGTGGCGTGCGGGTGAGCGTGTACCCCGTGGCTACGCCGAGGCCAATGAGAGTCAACAGGACTATCACGAGCCAGTTTTTGCGAAGAACGCGGATGTAGTCGCTGGGCTCCATGGTGCCTCTCGAAGACGCGATGATGACCTGCTGCGTTAGGTCTCGGAATCGTGCTCAGTCTTACACACAGAATGTTTCGAGCTCGCGTTGAGCGCGTATTCCACCGTCTTCTTCGCCTCGCCCAGCGTGTGCCGATACATTGGCCGAGTGTCCGATTCCCTCAGCGATCCTGCTACCTCTCGCCGTGCAGATGGCGGCTCGGCATCTCCATGGGATTCCGTAAAGTCATCGGATGACCACGGCGCACGCAAGCGACGTAGGCAGCGTCTCGATTGGCGTGAAGGGGGTCGGTCGCTGCGTCCATGGGATGCGACGGTCCTTGCGATCGTGCTCGCGGGTGTAGGCGCTGGGCTCATCGGTGCCTATTTTGCGGCCCGTATCTCGGTGCCCTGGGCACCGTTCGCTTCGACGATTGCATTGTGGTTGGGCCTGCTCGCGGCAATCAGCTTCGCGTTAGCGCGCGCACAGCCCGCTGGACTGTTTCGATTCAGATCTATCGATCTGTTGTGGGGGATCGGTCTCGGGCTGGGCCTGCGACTCGTGCAGGGCTTGTTGAGCGGTTCTCACGCGACTGCCTTTCCCTCGATGACGCCATCGGAAGGGTTTCCAGAGCACGCCTGGTGGATCGCCACGGTGCTCTCCGCCGGTCTGTTCGCCCCCCTCATCGAGGAGACCATGTTCCGTGGCGTGCTTCTTGTCGCAGTGTACGGCCTCCTCTTTCGCGGCCTGGGCGGTTTCGCGGCGAGCGTGACGGCCGTGCTGTGCTCTGCGGGCTCGTTCGTGCTGCTTCACGCAGCGTTCACTGAGTTGGCGCTCGCGAGCGGCGTGCAGCTGTTCATCGTGGGAACTACATGCGCGCTCATCGTGATCTTTACCGGCCGTCTAGCGGGCGCGGTGCTCGCGCACATCGTTTACAACGTGACTTTCCTGGTACTGGCAGTGCTCGGAACGGCACTCGGGAGTGTCTCCTAGGAGCGAGTCGGCCGGCGGCCAATCGACTCTTGAAAGCGGACGAGGTACCCGTCGGGGTCGGTGACGAGGAACTGTTGGACGCCCGCCTCGGTGTCCTCGTCGATGAGGTACCACATCGTCTCGGGTTCCATGAAAAGCGGATGATTCGCTTCTCGCAGGGCGGCGATGATCGGCGCGATTCGCGGCACGTTGATCTGGAAGTTGATTCCCCGACCCAGAGGTGATTCCAGCGGCCCCGTCACCCAGTTCCGGCCAACGGGTCTGCTGTACGGATAGGTGACAGGGGTTAGTCAGGCCGCGAGGGCCAGGGTCTTGGTCATCATTGTCTCGAACTCGACCGGGGTCAAACGGCCGAGACGGTCTTGCCGACGGCGTCGGTGGTAGGTTCGCTCGATCCAGGTGACGATCGCGATGCGCAGCTGTTCGCGGGTGGTCCAGGAGCGTCGGTTGAGGACGTTCTTCTGCAGGAGCGAGAAGAACGACTCCATGGCGGCGTTGTCGCCCGCAGCTCCCACTCTGCCCATCGATCCGACCATGCGGTGACGGGCCAGGGCGCGGATTGCCTTCCGGGAGCGAAATTGACTGCCCCTGTCGGAATGTACGACGCAACCGGCGACGTTCCCGCGCAGAGCGGCGGCGTTGTCGATCGCGTTGACGACGAGACGGGACTTCATCCGGGAGTCGATCGAGTAGCCGACGATCTTGCCCGAGAAGACGTCCTTGATCGCGCAGAGGTAGAGCTTGCCCTCGCCGGTGTGATGCTCGGTGATGTCGGTCAGCCAGAGCCGGTTCGGCGCGTCCGCAATGAACTCGCGTTGGACGAGGTCGTCGTGAACAGGAGGGCCGGCCTTGCGGCCTTTCCCGCGGGCGCGTTTCTTGCCAAACGCCGACCACCAGCCGTTCTCCGACGTAATACGCCATGCGGTCCGGTCGGACATCGCCTCCCCGGCGTCGCGGGCCTCATCGGCGAGGAGGCGGTGTCCGAACTCGGGGTCGTCGCGGTGCGCGTCGAACAGCGCGTTCGCGCGAAATGCCTCCACCAGCTCCGCGTTGGTGATGGGGTTGGCGAGCCAGCGGTAGTAGGGCTGGCGGGCGAGCTTGAGGACCCGGCACGTCACCGTGACGGGGATCCCGTCACCGGCGAGCTCTTTCACGAGCGGGTAGAGCCTTTTCCCGGCAGATGCGCCTGCGACAGATACGCCGTCGCCCGTCGCAGCACCTCGACCTCCTGCTCCAGCAGCCGGTTGCGCGCCCGCAGTTCGCGGACCTCGGCGTCTCGGTTAGTTGGCGACGGAGCACCGGTATCGGCAGCGGTCTTCTCGGCGCGGGAGCGGGCGAGCCACTTCGTGAGGGTCATCGGGTGGACCCCGAAGTCGGCGGCGATTCGCTCGATCGTCACACCGGGCTCACGGTTCTCGGCGACACGCACCACGTCGTCGCGGAACTCCTTCGGATAAGGCTTGGGCACGATGGCATCCTTCCAGGCCCGTCCTGCGGGGCAAGCCAGATCAGATGTCACCTATCCGTGCAGCAGACCCAACACCGCGTTGCTCGAGCATGATGTGTGCGGACCCGAGGGAGATGTAGGCGAAGCCCTCCTCCTGGCGTTGGTAGGTGATCCAGAAACCGCAGAGCCCGCACCAGAACTCGATGCTCTTCGACACGTCGCCGACCAGAAGCTCAGGCACCAGTGCGGGGAGAGTTGGCGAGTCGCTCACTCACTCATCGTCGCAGACCATCAAGGTGACGTAGCCGGGGCGTCTTTGCGCGGAGCACGAGGCCGCCACGATAGGTCAAGGCGGGTGTCGGATCGGTCGGCGGGCTCGGGGATTACCGGAATGAGGCCCTGAGAGCGCAGCTGCTCACGAATCATCGCCCCATTCCGTCGCAGCCCCGAGGGAGGCTTGATGTAGCACCGGGTTCGGCCTGCCTGCGGAGGCTCGCGAGTGTTGATCGTCCTCGCCAACCTTCGGATTATCGCGCCCCAGCGACGTACTGGAGTCAGGGACCCCAAGACCAAAAAGGACGTCCGGGTTCTGAAACACCACTCTCTTGCCTCGAGGGCGGTACGAAACCCTGAGCCGATCTGTTTTCTCGCGGACAAACAGATCATCGTGTCCCCGTCGTACGCCTTACTGACTGCACGGCCGCAGATGCCCGCTATCTTTGGCGGATGCGACATCACCAGAAGCAGGACAGGGCGCAGACTCTAATGAGTCCCCCAGATGCCGTAGGGTGCCTGAACGGGGCGGGGGTAGGCTTCGATCAAGCATTAGGTCGGAGGGGAGCGGTGAGCGTTTACTCGGGTTCTACGGGCAGGACAGCCGCCGCGATGACGACGGTGTTCGTCCTCGGTCTCACCGTTCTTTCAGGTCGCATACGTGGGATCGCACTCGTTCGGGCGAAGCACAAATCGAGCTACGTCCTGCTCGCTGTAGTCGGAATGCGCCTTGGCTGCCCCCTCAGCCGCTCGTACAATTTTTCGGTCGCCACGTTTTGAGTCGATGGCATTCCTGGGCATTTGAGCCTCTTTGGGCCATCTCAACTCTCTTAGATTGCGAAGGTTTTTGATGACCGATTGGGTTGTTCAGTTTGCTGTCGTCTTGTACTTGGTGGGGCCACTCATATTAATATGGGTGTTGCGAGGTGCTTTCCAAATTGTTGCTTTGTCGCCTGTCATTATCGTGGTCTCGATCTTCGCCATAGTTGGCGTTTTGGGATTTTTGATATCCCCATACACGACATATGCTGGCGGTGTCAGCATTATCGTTCAGTTGACGGCGCGGCAGAATTTGGAAACCGGCCTGATTTTCGGCACGACATCGTGGCTAATTTTGATCGGTGCGCTCGCGAGTATATATATCCCAAATGTTCGTACGGTGAGAGTTCAGCCTCGCCCGTTGGATCTCTCCGGGTCGGCGCAGGTTGCTGCCCTTGCTCTAGCGGCGATCCCGATAGTCATGCTGGTTGCACCGATCGGGCTTGGTATCTTCTATCGGAGCAGCTACCTGACAGGAGAGGGTGGGGGCGCGTTTAGCGTGGCGCAGCAATTAGCGCTCGCTTCAGGCGCCGTGTTCGGCTTCGTGTCCATCTCCGGCACCAGGGCACTTCGAGTGACGGCACTGTGTCTAGCGGTCGTGTGCGGGGTGGCTCTATTTTCATTAGGCTCGCGGCGGCTCGCGATGCTGCCCGTGGCAGTTGCTTTCGGCGCAATCTTGGCGAGGCCAAGAAAGGGGGGTAAGTATCTCGCTACTGGTCTCGCTGTTGCCGGCGTCCTTCTCCCGCTGCCTCTGTACTTGAGGTCCTCGTCGTTGCATGGTCTTTTGCCATATGTCGCCCAACTGGGAACTTTCAACATCGCTCAGATTGACTGGTTAGCCACTCTGAATAATGTGATCGTGGCGTTTCCTATAACGGGTGCAACCGTGTTTCAGACTCCGCCTATTCCCATGGAATATTTCTGGATCAGCATCAATCCACTACCCGGGGAGGTTGCGGGATTTTACGGTATTACGCAGAATCTCGGCCTCAATCAAATAACCCCATACTCAACTATTGGTGAAGTCTGGAATCATGGAGCGGGTGTATCTATCCTCTTTTGGTTGGTCATCGGACTAACTCTGGGTATTCTTGAGCGCGCGGTAGGACAGTGGCTGCGAACGCGATACAGCTTTGTGGGGCTGGGGCTTGTGGTCTTGAGTGCCTTGTATGCTGTGACGTCTCTGCAGTACAACTTGCGATCCTCTACGCGGATGCTTGTATATGCAGGCGTCATTGCCTTGATTGTGCATCTAGTAAGTGATCGCGAGTCGCGACGCAGGGATGAAGGTCCTAAAGGGATCGCCGACGCTCGACTGACTTGAGGAACATTCTTCAGTCGTGAAGCTAGCAAACAAGCGCCGACTGTAGCGAGTACGACGCCTACGCAGCACTATCTCGCGCTAGATCATCGATGAAGGATGAGACGCGGACCTCATACGATTGCCAAGTGTACTTACTCGCTGTCCTAGTAGCGTGGTGCCCGACCCTCAGCGCTATTGATCGATCATCATAAATCCTGGATATCACCTGCGCTATCTCTACTGATGAGCCGGCTTGCACTATCCAGCCGTCTCGGTCGTGCGCGACTATGTCACTACCAAATGTTCTATCGGAGAGGATAACTGGGGTGCCCGACTGCATGGCTTCAATCGCAACCAGCCCAAACCCCTCGGCGAGACTTGGTAGGGCTAGAACATCCGCCGATGCCATCAGGCGTGCAAGTTTGTGACGTGGCATGGGGCCAAAGAACTCTGTATTTGAATACTTCTTCTCGATAAAAGTTCTCGTCTCGCTTGATATCGGCCCGGCAATGGTCAGGCCTGCAACCTTCGGGCCCAGTTCTCGAATCGCGTCGAGAAGGTAGAATATTCCTTTACGTTGATTCACCTGCCCTGCAAAGATCACGCGAATTGGGCCGGAGCGATTATTTTTCTTGGAAAAACTATCTCGCATCTCAGCCTCATCTAACAATCCTGGGTCCGCGCCAAGGCTCATCACCTCTACTCGAGCTGCGGAAACTCCACTTTCGATGAAAGTTCTCTTGGCGAATGAGCTAGGGACAATAATCTTGTCGGCCAGGGATATTTCCTCCTCGAGGACATCGCGGCGCTGAGCGGTCAAGTCATGTCCTTGTAAGAAGCGCGCCCATTCAGGGTTGAGAAGGGCTTCCTCGGATAAGAAATTCTTCATCCAATCATGATGAGCAATCGGATACAGGAGAACTCGATACGAGTCGTGTGCGGCACGGAATGCCCCCAAGGCGGACGTGTATTGTCCGACAACGACATCTGGCCGGTGTCGGGTGACCCACTTCTCGGATGCAGAACGAAAGCGCTGCATCCGCATCTCGATCTGATCCTCGGTTGCCCCTTGCGCTCCCAAAGGAAGATGCTCGCGAAGTGCCTGGACCCTGGCTTTCCCGATGACGCGGAATCGAGCGATATCAGTCGGAAGTTGGCGCCTGAGCAGGGTTTCGGAGGTGCTTCTGTGCAGGCTTCCAGCTGCCTTCGCGGCCCTCATGATGAGCGCGTCGGAATGCCAAGTGGTCGATGTGAGGTAGTCGCACCGGCCGCGTAGGCGCTGGATCGCCGACGCCCAATACACAGGTTCCGGGTGCGTACCAGAATTTAGAACGACTGATCTGCCGTTGCCCGCGATCGAGTCGAGCAGAGCTTCATTGTTAGCACTCATCCCAGTAGCCTTTTCTCTCTGCGTAGCGCGATGATGTAACCGAAGCCCCATCCGATAAGCCCAAGTGCGGACGAAGCGATCGCAACGGCTCCGATTGGGTCATCGAGAGGAACGGGCAATCCGATCGCAACGGCCCAGCTCACCGATAGGGAGAAGGCCACCACCGCGATTCGTATGTAAACGCCGATAATTTGATATCCCAAGGCGGATGATGCGGCCGCGATGGGGCTTGTCCACGCCCCGAAAAGCGCGGCAATTGAAAGTATTGCGACGACCCGAGCGGAAGAGGACCAGGGCAGTTCGGCGAGAAACATTATTGCGGCGAATGCGATGCCAACATAGATGACGGTAGCGAGCAGAAGGACACGAACTCCTCGCCTCACCTGCCCACGTAGGTTTTCTATTCCCTCAATCGAGGATAGTCTCCAACTGCCAAGGCTGAAGGAAGCAATAAGCGATGTGTTGACTATGTTGAGGGGGCCCAAGGCCGTCTGTAGAACACGATAGATCGCGGCGAGAGGGGTCGTCAAAGTCAGGGTGGCTATAGCCATTGGCACAAGATTTGCGATGACCGACATGAGATTATCGAGGCCGCTCCATCGGCCCAATTTTATGGTTCCTCTCAGCGGAACTTGCCTTGCGAACGATGGTGTTTTGCGCCTTAGTATCAACGCAGTCCCGGCAGCGGCGATGGATGCGCTTGTGGACCAGCCTATTGCAAACGCTATCCATGAGGGCTGAAATGCGATAAGGATACTTGTGGGCGCGAGGGTGAATATGAAAAATCCATCCATCACGACGGAGAATTGCGGGCTGTCTCGAGAAATATAGAAGTATCTTACGAAGTCCATTCCAAGGCTGGAGATGACGAAGAATGTGGTAATAAGCGCTACCGTCAGCCAGTTTTCGCTTGCCCCCATTACGAAAGGACAGGTAGCGATCACTGGAGCCGCGAAAGCGGGGATGGAGACCCAAGCCCATCTACCCGGCATTGAGGCGGGAACGCCCAGTTCTCGGCGGGCCGCTAAAGCGGGGGCGAGCAATGTCGCTCGTTGCACAAGGATGGCACTCGATGCGAATAGTTGAAGCATCGCGAGCGGCACGAGGCTGCTCGGTCCTAACAAGCGAGACCCGGCGATGAGGAGGGCTGAATTTGTCGCCGCGGTCAGCGAGCTATCAACTGCGATCCAGAAGCTCGGTCTTTTGGGTAATTCGGAGAGGCGGTGCCTCATACTCATGCACGCGACCTTTTCTGTGAAGAATTTCGGGATCGTGAAACCTTTGCTCTGAGGATCACTGGTGCCGATAGCGCTTTGAGGGGTAGCAGATATTACATTCGTTCAGTGCATTGTTTTTCGAAGAGTGTAAAGCTGGGTCTGTCTAACTTGTCTTCGGGGAACCCGAAGAACTTGGGCGTCGAAATGGAGACAATGTCGGTAAGTTGACGCAAACATCTACTCGCGGATCATACCATGGGAATCGCTCGCGCGGCTTGTGTGTGAAACGTGGTGCTCTCTGTCAAGTATTCTCGATGGGGTGTATGAACCGTGCGCCCGTGACATGGATAGGTGCTTTCGTACATACTCCCAAAGCTGCAGTTCGCGGCGATTGGCACCCGGATTACCTGCCATGCGCAGTACCTGTTGTGCGAGCGGGGTATACAGCCGACGGTTTGTGCTGAGGAGGCGCCAATTACGCGATAGCTCGAGCTGCGCGTGCGTGCATCTTTCGGTAGTTCTGTACCTCACGTAAACGCTATCGCAGAGAAGTACAAGGTTTTACGTTCGCGGGCTTCGCCCGCTGGGCGAACGTGGAACTGCTTACCCGTCACTTGATGCAGGTAGGCCTCTGAGGGGGCTGTGCGTGTGAGGGCAGTGGTGGACCGAACGGGCCCGTCGCCGATCACTGGTCGCTTATCAGCGGTTCTCTCATTGCGGATTCGCCTGGAGTGCGACGAGAAACGTTCCAGCAAATTTAGCAGGAGTGTGCTTCAGTATTTGTGGTGAAGAGATCGGTCCTCGCCACGCTTCTTTCGCCAGGGCGAGGCTTGTGGCCAGACTTGGCGCATCCGTTTTCGCTACGAACACGCCGGGCATGTCACGCACGCTGAGGGCGACGCCCGCGCGGTCGCTGACGACCACGTGCCGTCCTGCCGCGAGAGCCTCGTTGATCACGAGGCCCCATACTTCTTCGTGGGAGGGGAGGACGAGGGTGTGGTGGGCTGCCAGGAGCGATGGAAGGTCCTGGTATGCAACGTTGCCCGTGAAGCGGATCGATCCTGTCTGATCCTCTTTTCTGGCGAGTGACTCTAAGTCTGCGCGCCTGTCACCGGCGCCCACGACAGTCAGGCTATCTCCAGGTGCAGCGCATCGCGCGAAGGCACGGATGAGCCCGTCCACGTTCTTTCGTGTGATGAGTTGTCCAATGTAGATGAAGCGGTGGCCGCTGCCGAGGGGGGCGCGGCGGGCAACGGCCGCGAAGCGGTCGACATCTACCGCGTTGAACCCTTCAATGATTCTGTCGGGGCGGACTCCGAGAGTCCGCAGGGCATCTGCCGCCGCGACACCCGGCACGACGACCGCATCCATGCTCCGGAAGAAGCGACTTCGAGCGCGAGCGATTGCTCCGGACTGATGGTGCTGGGACATCCGCGTCGACTCATAGAAGCCGACACGACGGACGCCGTTGCGTTTCGCCGCTAGAGATACTTGCCAGCACGCTGGCGATTCCCACGCGCCGAGGAGTACAGCATCGGTCGATGCCACAAGATCGCGGGCCGACTCACGCAGCGCGTAGTACTGGCGCTCGCCGCGACCGACGGAACAGGTTCGAAGATGCCCGATGTCGAGACCGCTGGAACGAGCGCGCACCGCGGTCCACTCTGCGGAGCGTCGAGCTTCCGCAAGAAGGGTTTCGTCGGGCTGCAACAGCCTGATCTTGAGTTCGGCGCGCTCCGCGAGCGCTTCCCACACGGGAACGCGGTACGGAGCAGCGTTGTTTGTGATCCAGAGAATTCTAGTAGGCCTAGTCGTGGACGACGACATGTGCTCTCCTGCTCAACCCTGACGGGCGCGAGAGGGGCTCGGTCGCTCGAGCGGACATCGGGTGATGTCTCGCCAACGCACTAACCCGGAGTGCTGCTGGATTTTCGAGCCCACTACGTCAAGGACCTGACGAAAGTGTACTGCGATTTTTGTCTATGTCGTGCGCGCCGCGTCCATTAGGCGAACTGATCGATCGGCCGAGCGTCGTTGGTGATGTTTTCGAATGCTCGTGGCGGACGTATCGTCAAATCGCGGAGCACGTGTCTTTAAAGAGCAAGCATGTGTCGGACTCCCGTGCGGAAGTTGGTGACCATGCCATCGATACTCGGCGCGGGAGGCCAGCTGGTGTCGGGGTGCTCGAGAGCCCCCGCGGAGGCGGCGATCATGGCGTCGGCGAAGGCGAGTGGATCGTCGGCCGTGATCTGCACCTGTTCGCCCTCGATGAGGTATTCCAGCTCGGGAGCGTGCCAGGGCCAGTCGGTCGTGATGAGGGGAGTGCGCGCCGCGAGGCAGTCGACAGCGATGAGGCCGACTCGCCCGGGATTCACGACGGCCTCCGCACCGACCAGCACCGCGGCCTTGTCGGCGGCGGCGCCGTATCCGAGCATGCTCACCTGTCCCCGGGACGCAGCTCGATCGAGTACCCCGGCTTGGCCGCCGAGCCCCAGGACGACGACATGGACGTCTGAACCGCGCTCGCGCACGATGTCGAGCGCATGTGCGAGGAACGAGATTCTCTTGCTTTCGTCGAGCCCGCCCACGTACGCCAGGTAGGGGCCGTCAGGAACCCCCCGTTCACGAAGCTTTTGCCGGGCCGTGGTGCCTGTCAGGGCTGCAACCTCGCGTTCGAGTTCGGCGGAGTCGATGCTGTTCATCGTCGTCGTGATGCGATCGGGCGTGACGCCGGCTCTGCGGGCGAAGGCGGCACCGCTCGGCATGTACGCGAAGACGTGGTCGGCTCGGCGCAGTTGCCAGCGTTCGATGGCGCCGTCGAGAGCGTTGAGCGGGGAGGTGTACGACGCGATGTGGCCCCAGACGCCCACCTTGCGGTCGTTGCGTCGGAGGAGGGCCGACAACGCGTCGAGCGAGGTGCCCTGATAGGGCACGATGACGGCGTCGGACCCGCGCCACAGCTTGCGCGAGGAGGTGAGAGACAAGTGACGGCGTCCTACCGCGAGTACTCGGGATTCGACGGTTTCGAGCCACGGGGCGGACGCCGCGTCCTGGCGTTCAGCCTGAGCTCCGGTCGGCGAGCCGGCAATGACACGAAGCCTTACACCGTCGGCATGGAGCGCATCGGCGAGACCGTCGAAGAAGGGCACCCGGTAACGAGGAACGTAGGGCTGAACGATCGAGAGCTCATCCATCTTTCCCTCCTCGGGTGGCGAGGACGTATTCGTTCTCGAGGGTGGCTGCGACCGCTGCGATGTCGAGCTCGCTGCTCACGTAGCGCTCAGCACCCTCGCGAAGTTCCTGTGCGCGCATGGGCGACGAATAGATGAGGTGCACGGCGTCTGCCATCGCCGCCGCGGATCCGTCGGTGACGATCGCTGCGTCGTACCGCTCGCACGTCTCAGCAATCCCGAGTGATGCCGTGGTCACGACGGGGGTGCCCGCGTTGAAGGCTTCGAGGATAGACATCGGGAACACCTCGTTGACGGAGGGGAGGACGTATACCCGAGCTGCCGCCAGGGCCTGGGCCGTCTCGGCGGGCGGGAGTGCCCCTGCCCACGTCAGACGTTCGCCCATCCCCGACGCGGCGATGGCGGCGGTGACCTTCTCGCCCTCTCCCTCGTCGGGACCGAAGATGCGGAATGTCGTGGTGGGAAGCCGTTCCGACAGTGCTCGGGCCATCTCCACGAAGACGAGGGGTCGCTTGCGCTCGTGCAGTCGAGCGAGAAAAACCACCTCGTCGGGCCGTCCGTCATATGCCGGCATCGGTGCCGGTTCGACGCCGTTCGCGATGGCGACGACACGTTCACTGCGAGCGAGGGCGGAAAGATCGGACCGTTCATCGTCGGTGAGAACGAGCCACGCGCGAGCACGACGCAAGACCCGGCGCGTCGCGGCGAGGTCGAGGACCTTGGCCAGCAGGCGGTCGGACGCGTCGACCATGCCGTGCGTCTGGACGACGTAGGGAACGCCGCGTGCTCCCGCGAGAACGGCTGCGGGGAGCGTGGTCATGTCGCGAGCCAGGTGAATGTGGGCGACATCCGTCGAGGCGAGATCACGGGCGAGCACGCGGCGCATGCCATCGGGCCACAGCGTGGCGAAACCGCCGAAGGGGGCGAGGCGCCGCACGGGAAAAGTTCGCAGTCGATATCCGTCTTGCGCGGCGTCGACCACCTCGTCGCGAGGAGAGCCGGCGTAAACGGTGACGTCGTGCCCTTTGTCGGCCAGCGCTTTCGCCTGTGCAAAGGCGACCCGAGTCGGCCCCCCGAAGGCCCCGTCCGACGAGCTGTATGTGACGACGTGTGCGATCTTCACTCGTCCACCGCCTCCTGCGGGAAGCGCGGGCCGAGCGCGACGATGGGATTCCCGCCCCAGACCTCCCCGTCGGGCACGGTGCATCCGTCCACGAGGCTCAGCGGCCGGATGAGCGCACTACGGCCCACTCGGCTTCCGCCTAGCACGACGCATCTCGACGTCACCCACGCCCCCGCCTCGATGTGGATGGGGCGGGTGATGAGCGCCATGTCGCGACGATGCGCATGGCTGCCAGTCGTGAGGAACGTCTCTTGCGAGATCACGACGTCGTCGCCGACGTACACGTGGTCCTGGTTGTGGAACCAAACCCCTTCGCCGACCCAGGAGCGATCACCGATATGCAGTTTCCAGGGGAACTTGACGCGCGTACGCGGCCGAAAGACGACGCCACGGCCGATCTGTGCTCCGAATGCCCGCAAAACGCGCACCCGCAGACTCGAACTGATCTGCCACGGATTCGTCACGACGAGCAGTTCGCAGACAGCCCAGAGGTAGACCTGCCACGTGGGGCGACCCCATGCCGCTCGCTCTCCGGGCGCCCGAGATAAGTCAATAACCGGAATGTCGCTCACGATCTCCTCTTCCTCGTAACGATGGCTTAATGCGCGTTCCTCGTAACGGTGACGTAATCGCGCGGGGGTAGTCTCAGCAGTGTGCAGCAACCCCCACAAACATTAGTTTTCGGGCTGAACTACCCTCCGGAGACTACGGGAATTTCCCCGTACACCGGTGGCATGGCTGAAGGGCTCTCCCGCAGCGGGCATCGGGTGCGTGCGGTGACCGCGCATCCTCATTATCCTGACTGGAAGATCGCGCCGGGTTACGGGCGCTGGTCACACCGCGAACATCTCCGCGGTGTTGACGTCGAGCGCCTCCTGCACTTCGTTCCGGCGGATCCCTCCGCGCTCCCGCGAGCAGCCTCGGAAGCATCCTTCGGGGCTCGTCAGATGCTCACGCGGTGGGGCCGACCCACAGCGATCGTCGCCGTCTCGCCGGCGCTCATCTCGTCTGCTTTCGTGCGGCTTCGATCGCTGATCACGCATCGCAAGACTCCCTTCGTCGTCTGGGTGCAGGATCTCTACGGCGTGGGCATGACCGAGATGGGGCGTGGTGGTGGGGTCTCAGCGCGCGTCATTTGCTCGATCGAGCGGTGGTTGCTGCGCTCCGCGTCGATGGTCGTGGTGATTCACGACCGGTTCGCCGATCGCATCAACGTCGATTTCGAGGTGCCGCTGACGCGGATCGCCGTCATTCGTAACTGGACGCACTTGCCGCCCCTTCCTGCCATCGATGTTGCCGCTGTGCGCGAGTCGTACGGCTGGGCCGCCGACGAGACAGTGATCGTGCACACCGGCAACATGGGCGGAAAGCAGGGCCTTCACCACATCGTCGACGCGGGCCGCCTCGCCCATCGACGCGGTGAGCGCGTTCGTTTCGTGCTCGTCGGCAAAGGCTCACAGCGCGACTCGCTGAAGGAGCGCATCGCACAGGAGCCCACGACCACGGAAATGCTGCCGCCGCTCGACGACGCCGCGTTCGGTGCCATCCTTCAAGCCGCTGACGCACTTCTCGTGAACGAGCTGCCGGGCGTTGCCGAGATGTCCGTGCCCAGCAAGCTGACGTCATATTTCGCCTCGGGTCGCCCCGTGCTCGCGGCGACCGATGCCCTCGGTATCACGGCGCAAGAGGTGCGTAACGCCGACGCGGGGATCGTCGTCGCTGCGGGTGATCCCGAGGCCATTCTCGAAGGCGCCAGAGCTCTCGCTGCCGACCCCGAAGAAGGTGCACGGCTCGGCGAGAACGGCAAACGTTACAGAGAGACCGTGTTGAACGAAACATTCGCGATCGAACGATTCGATAGTCTGCTCGCGGAACTGACCGGTGTGGCCGCCGCCGTGAAGACTCCTGGGTGACCTTTCTTCTCATTTTCTGAACGGTAGAAACTACGTGACTAAACGCGCTCTCATTACGGGCATCACCGGACAAGACGGCTCCTACCTCGCCGAGCTTCTTCTCGCCAAGGGCTACGAGGTGCACGGCATCATCCGCCGCGCCTCGACCTTCAACACCCACCGCATCGACCACCTCTACGTCGACCCGCACGACCCCGAGGCGAAGCTCTTCCTGCACTACGCCGATCTCTCCGACGGCACGCGTCTGACCACCTTGGTGGCGGAGATCAACCCCGACGAGGTCTACAACCTCGCAGCGCAATCCCACGTGCGCGTGTCGTTCGACGAGCCCGAGCACACCGCCGACACCACCGGCACGGGCACCATCCGACTCCTCGAGGCGGTGCGCCTGTCGGGGATCGACACGAAGTACTACCAAGCCTCCACGTCGGAGCTCTACGGAGCGACGCCGCCGCCCCAGAACGAAGAGACGCCGTTCTACCCGCGCTCCCCGTACGCCGCGGCCAAGCTCTACAGCTACTGGATCACCAAGAACTACCGCGAGGCATACGACATGTTCGCGGTCAACGGCATCCTGTTCAACCACGAGTCCCCGCGCCGCGGTGAGACCTTCGTGACCCGCAAGATCACGCGCTCGGTGGCCCGCATCAAGGCCGGCCTCGAGAAGAACCTCTACCTCGGCAATCTCGACTCGATCCGCGACTGGGGCTACGCCGCCGAGTACGTCGAGGGCATGTGGCGCATGCTGCAGGCCGACACCCCCGAGGACTTCGTGCTGGCGACCGGTGTCGGCTACACGATCCGTGAGTTCCTCGAGACGTCGTTCGGTCACGCCGGACTCGACTGGCAGGAGTTCGTGAAATTCGACGAGCGCTACCTGCGCCCCACCGAGGTCGACGCCCTCATCGGAGACCCGAGCAAGGCCGCCGACAAGCTCGGATGGGTGCCCTCGGTCAACGGAGAGCAGCTCGCGAAGCTCATGGTCGACGCCGACATCACCGCCCTCGAGAAGGGCGCCGACTGGATCGATACGGTGCAGCTGCCGACGTGGACCAACGCCGACCTCGTTGGAGCCCGCGCGTGACGACCGCCGTCGACGGCGTCGAATACACGCCGCACGAGCTCGACCGCGACGCGACGTTCTACGTCGCCGGGCACCGCGGGCTCGTCGGCTCGGCCATCGTGCGCAAGCTCCAAGCGTCGGGCTTCGACAACATCGTCGGCAAGACGTCTGCCGAGCTCGACCTGAAAGATCGCGACGCCGTGTTCGCCTACGTGGGCGAGACCAAGCCCAAGTACGTGGTGCTGGCTGCGGCGAAGGTCGGTGGCATCCTGGCGAACTCGACCTACCCGGTCGACTTCCTCAGCGACAACATGCGCATCCAAGTCAACGTTCTGGATGCCGCTCTCGCCAACGACGTGGAACGCGTGCTGTTCCTCGGCTCGTCGTGCATCTACCCGAAGTTCGCCGAACAGCCCATCCGCGAGGACTCGCTGCTCACCGGTCACCTCGAGCCGACGAACGACGCATACGCGATCGCCAAGATCGCCGGCATCCTGCAGACCCAGGCCGTTCGTCGCCAGTACGGACTCCCGTGGATCAGCGCCATGCCGACCAACCTCTACGGCCCGAACGACAACTTCTCGCCGCAGGGCTCGCACGTGTTGCCGGCGTTGATCCGTCGTTACGACGAGGCGGCGGCGTCGGGAGCGCCGAGCGTCACGAACTGGGGCACGGGAACCCCGCGTCGCGAGTTCCTCCACGCCGACGACATGGCCGATGCGTGCCTGCACCTCATGGAGCACTACGACGGACCCGACCAGGTCAACGTCGGCACGGGCTCCGACGTGACCATTCGCGAGATCGCCGAGACCATCGCGCGCGTCACCGGGTTCGAGGGCGAGACCGAATGGGACACCTCGAAGCCCGACGGCACGCCGCAGAAGCTGCTCGACGTGTCGAAGCTGGCGGAGGCGGGCTGGACCGCGAAGATCTCCCTCGAAGAGGGCATGGAACGCACCGTGGCCTGGTACCGCGACCACGTCGGTTCACTGCGGCAGTAGATGTTCCGGCACGTGGTGCTGTTCCGGGTCCGTGACGAGGTCGCGGACCCGGAGATATCGGCGGCGCTGACGGCGCTCCGCGCGCTCGGGGGCCAGCCGGGCGTGCTCTCGTGGGACGTCGCGCTCTCGCTCGATACACGCAAAGGGCGGGTCATCGTCGAGGACGGGACGTTCGTCGACCGCGCGGCGTTCGCGCAGTGGCGCGAGAGCGACGAGCATGCTCGGGTCGCGGGGCGTATGGCGGGAATCAGCGACTGGTGGGTGGCGGACTGGGAACGGAGCTGACGCCGCCGCATCTCGGCATCCGTTCCTGAGCCGTCCCGCCCCGAGGCATCCGACAATCTTCCTCCCGCGTCGACGAGCGATCGCGCGACGCGGACGACGGCTTCCCTGTCGTCGCCGACAGGGCGCGTCTTTCATTCTCAGAGGCTCCGGCCGCATTCGTGCGGTCGGAGCCTCTTCGCGTTGTGCCGTCCCGGATTTCGGTGCCGTAAACAGCGTGTAAATGAGCCGCGAGCCCCTGGATCTCGTCGATGTGCGACCTCTACTCTCATCACAAAGCAAGAATCCTATTGCACATTATGAGAAAGAAGGCGGCAGATGGCATCGTCCGGTATCCGCGCGCAGGGCGTCGAGATGACGTTCCGTGCCCGGGGGCAGTCGACCACCGTGCTGGAGAGCCTCGACATCGACATCGCCCCCGGCAGCTTCGTCTCTCTGCTCGGCCCGTCGGGATGCGGCAAGAGCACGTTGCTGAAGATCCTCGGCGGCATCTTGGCGCCCACCGCCGGAACCGTGCAGATCGGGGGAGTGGATGCCGCTGACGCCGTGCGCCAGCGTGAGATCGGTCTCGTCCTTCAGCGGCCGGCGCTGCTGCCGTGGAAGACCGCGCGTCAGAACGCCGCCCACCTGCGCCAGATCGCTCGCGGAAACAAGAAGGCCAGTCTCGCGGCGGCCGACGAGGCCCTCGAGATGGTCGGACTCTCGGCCGCCGCCGATCGACTCCCGCACGAGCTGTCGGGCGGAATGGCCCAGCGCGTCTCGATCGCCCGCGCGCTCGCGATGGACCCCTCGATCCTTCTGATGGACGAGCCCTTCGGGGCCCTGGATGCCATCACCCGCGACCAGATGAATGAAACCCTGGCACGGATCTGGGCGGCGACGGGCAAGACGATCGTCTTCGTCACGCACTCCATCTCCGAGGCCGTCTTCCTCTCCGACGTCGTCCATGTCATGGCCGCCGGCCCGGGGAGAGTCGTCGAGTCGCTCGACATCGAGGTCGCCCGCCCACGCACGGACGCGTCGTTCGCGCTCCCCGTCTTCGGCGAGCACACCACCCACCTGCGCGAGTTGCTGCACCCGTCCGAGAAGAAGGAGGTCGCCTGAGATGACCGGAGTGATGGAACGCCCGCGGATGCGCTCGGCCGCGTCCGGACGTGCGTGGTCGCTGGCGTGGCCTCCGCTGCTGTTCGTCGCCTTTGCGCTCGTGCTCTGGGAGGCGGCGGTCATCGTCCTGAAGGTGCCGCCGTACGTGCTGGCCACCCCCTCGCAGATCGCCGGCGAGATGATCTCGGCGGCCCCTCTGCTGTTGCAGGCCGCCTGGATCACGACGCAGGAGGTGCTGTGGGGCTTTCTGATCAGCGTCGTCGTCGGCATGCTGATCGCTCTCGTCGTCGTCCGCTTCCGGTGGCTCGACCGGGCGGTCTACCCGCTCATCGTGCTGTTCCAGGTCGTGCCGAAGGTCGCGCTGGCCCCGATCTTCATCCTGTGGTTCGGGTACACCCTGACCCCGAAGCTCGTGCTCATCGTCGTCATGGCGTTCTTCCCCATCACCCTCAACATGGTGCTGGGTCTGCGACGCATCGACGAGGACCAACTGCTGCTCATGCGCTCGGTCGGCTCGACACGCAACCAGATCCTCTTCCAGGTGCAGGTGCCCACGTCGCTGCCCTACCTCTTCGCCGGTGCTCGCATCGCCATCACCCTCGCCGTCATCGGCGCCGTGGTCGCCGAGTTCGCCGGTGCGCAGAACGGCCTGGGGTATCTCATCCAGTTCTCGGCGACGCAGCTGGACACCCCGAGGATGTTCGCCGCGCTGATTCTCGTGTCGCTTCTCGGTCTCGCGTTCTACTACCTCATCGCCCTCGCGGAGTTCGTCGTCGCCCGACGTTTCCCCCACATCTCGCACACCGCGGACTGACACCGCCCGCGTGTCCCACCGTTCCGGCATCCATCCAATTCCACCGCCGTAACAGCAGTACCCGATAGCGCTCCACCACACCTACCCGCCGAGGCCACCTCGGCGTGTGATTCAAGGAGAGACATGCGTATTCAGACCCTGCACCGCACAGCCGTGGTCGCCCTGCTCGCCGGTTCGCTCGGCCTCGCCGGGTGCTCGGCGGGGGCTCCCGCCACCGACGGAGATGCCTCCGCCGCTCCGGCAGACCTCGACCACGTCAAGATCCAGCTCGATTTCCAAGTCCGCGGCCTGCACTCCGTGTTCTTCGTCGGCAAAGAGATGGGCTTCTTCGAAGACGCCGGCATCGCCGTCGACTCGATCACGCCCGGCAAGAGCTCCGGCGAGACGCTTCAGGTGGTGTCGAGCCTGACCGACACCATCGGCGTCGCCGACCTGCCCACCCTCGTGCTCAACCGCTCGAAGGGTGTACCGGTGAAGGCGGTCGCGGCCATCAACCAGTACTCGCCCATGGCGATGTGCTCGCTGAAGGACAAGCTGCAGCTGAAGAGCCCGCAAGACCTGAAGGGCCACTCGATCAGCGTCCAGGCAGCCGGCTCGACGTACCTGTTCACCAAGTCCCTGCTGGCCGTCAACGACATTCCCGAAGACGCGCTGACGTACCTCACGGTCAACCCGCCGTACGAGTCGTACCTGTTGACGGGTCAGGTCGACGTCGTCCCCTGCTACAAGGATGCCGAGCTGACCATCCTCGCCGAACACGCGGGAGGCGAAGACAAGCTCAGCGTGCTCGACGGCGCGAAGTGGGGCTACGAGGCCTACGGCACCGGCATCTTCGCCTCGGACGCCTTCATCTCGGAACACCCCGACACGATCGCGAAGTTCGCCAAGGGATTCGCGAAATCTCTTCAGTACGTGATCGACAACCCCGAGAAGGCGGCCGAGATCACGGCGGCCTCCTCTCCGGAGCTCTCCGGCAACGTCGCTCTCTACCAGGCACAGATCGCCGCCGACATCGCGGACTCGTTCACGAGCCCCACGACCGACGCTCACGGCCTGGGCGCGATGTCGGATGAGCAGTGGAAGGCCACCATCGATCTGCTCGCCGCCCAGGGGCAGATCACCACGACACCGTCGGTCGACGACGTGCGCGACGACACGTTCATCGCCGAGGCACACACCGACTGAGCCGGCCGGGGCGGCGCGCGGTCGTCGCGCCGCCCCGGACCATCGCACTCGCGGAGAAAGAGAGACACCCCATGACCACTCGTCATGCCGAAATCGCCGGCGCAGGCTTCGCCGGCCTGACCGCCGCCACCGCGCTCGCGCAGCGGGGATGGTCCGTGCGCGTTCACGAGAAGGCGCCCGAACTTCGGACCGAGGGCGCGGGAATCGTGCTCTGGAACAACAGCCTCCAGGTGCTCGACGCCATCGGGGCGACGCACGATCTCATGTCGAAGTCGATGACGCCGCCGGCGTACGAGACCCGCATGAACAACGTCATCCGCTCGCAAGAGACCCTCGACGGCATCAGTTGGCGCACCCTCACCCGACCGCACCTGTTCGCGACGCTGCTGTACGCCGCCCGGGAGGCGGGCGTCGAGATCGTCGCGGGCTCCACCGTGCGCTCGGCCACTGCCGACGGCGAGGTCACCCTCGCCAGCGGTGAGAAAGCGACGGCAGACGTCGTGATCGGCGCCGACGGCGTCGGGTCGGCTGTGCGCGACTCGCTCGCCATCCCGCTGGAACGGCAGCGATCGCGCGACGGGATCACCCGCTTTCTCGTGCCGCGCCGCAAGGAGCAGCTGCAGGCGCTCGAGCCCGACACCGAGTGGGACAACGTCATCGACTTCTGGAACCTCGAGCCGCGGGTTCTGCGTGTGCTCTACACGCCCGCGAACGACGACGAGCTCTACATCGCGCTGATGGCGCCGGCCGACGACGCCGCCGGATCGCGCGTGCCGATCGACCTCGAGCTTTGGACCTCGGTCTTCCCGCAACTCGCGCCCGTGCTCGAAGCGGCGGCCACCGTCCCCGGCAAGTACTACGGCTACCAGACCACGCGCGTCGAGTCGTGGACCCGCGGCAGGGTCGCGCTCATCGGCGACGCGGCGCATGCGATGTGCCCGGCACTGGCGCAGGGAGCCGGATGCGCGATGCAGAACGCGTGGACGCTCGCCGTCGCCGCCGACGAGACCTCGGACGCCGCCGCGCTTCCTGCCGCCCTCGAGCGCTGGGAGCAGCACGAGCGCCCCTTCACCGATCGCTGTCAGGACCGTTCCCAGCACTACGCCGACACGCGCGAGATGGCCAACGGCAATCAGTTCTCGGGCGACGTCGTCGAGACGGCGCTCTACAACCCCACCGACCCCCGACGCCACGAGGTGCAGCACGCATGACCGCCTTCTCCGCCTACGACGTCCGCGCCTGGCACTCCTTCGTACAGGAGAGCACCGCTCGCCGTGGACCCGACCCCGACCTTCCCCTCGTGAAAGCGGCCGTCGCCGTCGTCATCGCCAACCCGTTCGTCGGCCGGTGGGTGGAGGATCTCTCGCCCCTCACCGCACCCAGCGCCGACCTCGGCACCGAGCTCGGCCGCCGGGCCGTGGCCCTGCTGGGCGGACGACCCGTCGAGAGCTACGGCAAGGGCGGCCTCGCGGGCCTCGACGGTGAGCAGGAGCACGTGGTCGCGTGCGTGACCACGGTGTTCGGAAACGCCTTCCGCGACGCCGTCGGGGGAGGGCGCGCCTGGATCTCGTCGGTGACGAAGACGGCTTCGGCCGGAAGCCCGATCGACATCCCCCTGGCTTTCAAAGACGAGGTGTACGTGCGCTCGCACTACGACGCGATCACGATCGCCCTCCCCGACGCCCCGCGCCCCGACGAACTGGTCGTCATCGCCGCCGTCGCCACCGGGGGGCGGGTCAACGCCCGGGTCGGGGGCATGACCGTCCAGGAAGCGCTCGCCGCGGGCGACTGAGACCCCTACCCGAACAGGAGCACGACTCGTGACATACACCCATACCGCCTATCTGGAAGACGGCTCGATCGCGGCCACCCTGGCCGATCTCGCCCGCGCCCACCGCATCCTCGAGCTCGAGGGGCACGGCGACATGTCGATGGGACACCTGTCCTACCGCGACCCGTTCGGGCGGGGACTCTGGCTCAAGCGGGGCAACCTCGCGCTGAGCGAGGTCGAGCAGGACGATTTCATCCTCATCGACTTCGACGGCGCCGTGCTGGAGGGCACCGGGCTGCGCCATCTCGAGTGGCCGCTACACGCCGAGATCATGAAGGCGCGGCCCGACGTCAACTTCGTCGGGCACTCCCACGCGCACTTCTCCACGGTGCTGGGCGCCAGCGAGGAACCGCTGAAGCCCTACAACAACCACGGCGTGTGGTTCGCGTACGAGGGCGTTCCGCGCTTCACGCAGACCAGCCACATCATCACGACCGTGCCGCTGGGTGTGGCCGCCGCGCAGCACATCGGAGCGGCGCAAGCGCTCCTGCTCGCGAACCACGGCATCGCGTTCGTCGGGTCGACGGTCGCGGAGGTCACGCTGACGGGGATCTTCCTCGAGAAGGCCGCGCGTTTCCAGGTCGACCTGCGTGCCTCGGGCTTCGCCCCGATCGAGCCCGACCCGGAGGAGACGAAGGAGAAGTTCGATCGCATCTACCCCGCGAAGGCGCAGCACAACTTCTGGACTTACTTCAACCGTCGACTCGATCGTGTCGAGGCCCTGCAAGGGATCGGCATCTCGCAGATCAGCCTGCCCCCGGGCGTCTGACAACCAGAGAAAAGGAATGACCACATGAGCACTCTCCCCGCCATCGCCTCCGTCATCGGGTCGGGCACCATGGGACCCGGGATCGCCGCCACCCTCGCCCGCGCCGGCGTCGCCGTGCGCGTGTACGACATCTCCGATGAGGCGATCGCTCGCGCGACGGCCATGGTCGACGTCGTCCAGGGCGTTCTGGATGCCGTGGGGACACCGCCCACGGCCGGCGGATCGGTCTCTTTCGGTACCGATCTCGCGGAAGCCGTCGCCGACAGCGAGCTCATCATCGAGGCCATCCCCGAGCGCCTGGAGCTCAAGTACGCGTTGCTGGCCGACCTCGAGAACCTCGTGGGCGATGACGTCATCATCGCGTCCAACACCTCCGGCATCCCGATCTCCACCATGGCGGAGAAGATGCGCGTTCCGGGGCGCTTGATCGGCATGCACTGGTCGAACCCGCCGCACCTCATCCCCATGATCGAGGTGATTCCCGGACGACAGACCGACGAAGCGCTCGTGGGCGTCCTGGTGTCGATGGTGGAGGCCTTCGGGTACGTGCCGGTGGTCGAGAAGGAGATCCCCGGGTTCGTCGAGAACCGCGTGCTCTACGCGGTGCTGCGCGAGTGCCTGGCGCTTCTGGAAGAGGGCATCGTCACCCCCGAGGGCCTCGACGCGTGCGTCAAGTGGGGGATCGGATACAAGCTGTCGGTCGTCGGTCCCACGCGCCTGCTCGATATGGCCGGCCTCGACATCTACAAAGCCGTCTCGAGCTATCTGAACGAGGACCTCGCCACCACCTCGGGTACCCCCGCCCTCATCGAGGACAAGATCGCCGCGGGTCGGCTCGGGTTCAAGTCCGAGGGCGGCATGTACGACTACGGCCCGGGCGAGGTCGACGCCACGCGCAAGGACATCCTCACCGGCCTCATCGCGGCGCGAAAGACGCTGTCGAGCATCCCGGTCGTATGACCGGGGTCTCGCGGCGCACCGGGGGCACCGTCCCGATCGCGTACGACGTCGCGGGGACCGGCCCCGCGGTCGTGCTGCTGCATGGAACGTCGGCGAGCCACGCCGTGTGGGATCCCGTCGTCGATGTGCTCCGCACCAGCGCGACGGCGATCGCGCTGGATCAGCGCGGGCACGGTCGCAGCGCCAAGCCTCCGGTCGGATACGCGGCCGATGACTTCGCGGCCGACGTCGTCCACGTGCTCGACGACCTGAGCCTGGAGCGCGCCGTCGTGGTGGGGCACTCGCTCGGGGCGCGCAACGCGTGGGTCGCGGCGGCGCGGTACCCCGACCGCATCGCGGCCGCGGTGTGCGTCGACTACACGCCCTTCGTCGCCCCGGCGGTGCTGAACGACCTTCGCGACCGCGTCGCCGCGGGCCACCGTGCCTTCGCCGACATTGACGAGGTCGAGGAGTACCTCGCCGCGCGATATGTGCGCCTGCCTCCGGATGCCGTCGCGCGCCGCGCCCGTGCGGGGTACCGCCGTGACGCGGACGGGCGCTGGTGGCCGTTGGCCGACCCCTCTGCGATGTCGCACCTGATCGACGGATTCGGTCGGGAGTGGGCGGAGGAGTTCGAGGCCGCGGCCGTGCCGATGGTGCACGTGCGCGGCGTCGACAGTCGGATCGTGGATCACGACGCCTGGGATCGCGCGCGACGCCTCCGTCCGCGGGATCGATGGATCGTCGTCGACGGTGCAGACCACTACGTGCCCGAGGAATGTCCCGATCTGGTCGCCGCCGAAACGCTCGACCTTCTGAACGCTGTTCTCCCCTCATCCATCTGAAGGAACTCTCATGCCCCTGTTCATCGACAAGCTCGCCGTCTCGAGCCCGGATTTCACACCCCTCTCGCGCATCGACGACCGATTCACCGCCGAGGGCGGCCATGCCGTGCCCCGCCTGCGCTTCGAGGGCGCGCCCGAGGGCACGGTCGAACTGGCCCTCATCTGCCACGACCCCGACGCCCCTCTTCCCCACGGATTCACGCACTGGGTCGTCTACGGCATCCCCGCGGATGCCGAAGAAGTCGACCTCGATGCCGACGGGGTGCGCATGGCCCCCAACGGTGCGGGATACCCCGTCTGGTACGGGCCGGAGCCCCCGGTCGGACACGGTGAGCACCACTACTACTTCTGGCTGTACGCGTTGTCGCGTCCGGTCGAGGGGACACCGACCCGAGAGGAGTTCCTGAATACCGCCGGGGATACGATTATCGAGCAGGCGCGAACGGTTGCCACGTATTCGCGATGAGCGACGCCACCTTTCTCGCGGTGAGCGACGCCAGCTTTGTCGCCGGGGGCGAAGGGTGAAGATGGGAGACGACGTCAACGAGCACAGCGCGACGGCCACAGCCGTGCCCGTGGTCGAGGCTCGCACGAAAGGAGTCGACAGCGCTCGCCGCGCCCTGCAGATCCTTCTTCGATTCACCGAGGACACCCCCGAGCTGACGGTCGACGCCCTGCGCGAGACCTACGACATCTCGCAGGCCAGCGCCTACCGCTACGTCTCGCTCCTGCGCGAGATGAACCTGGTCGAAGAACGGGCGAAGGGCATCTTCGTGTTGACCCCTCGGGTCGCTCGGCTGGGTCGCGTCGCCGAAGGGTCCTTCGACTATCGCGCCGTGGCCCAGCCGGTGGTCGCGTGGATGCGTGACCGCACCGGCGAGACGGCGCAGTTCCAGCGTCGCGTCAACGACGCAGCCGTGTGCGTCGCCGTTGCCGAGTCCGACCATCCGGTGCGGCTGTCGTTTCAGCCCGGGCACCCGATGCCCCTGCACAGCGGTGCCGTGGCCAAAGTACTCCTGGCGTTCCAGCCGGTCTCGGTGCGCACGACCTACCTCGACCGTCTGCGACCGCACCTGGCCAAGGCCGCACGATCGCAGTTGGAGCGCGATCTGGAGACCATTCGAGAGACGGGTTACGCGCAGAGCGCGGGCGAGGTCGACGAGGGCGTCTGGGCGTTCGCCGCGCCGGTGCGTTCCAACGACGTGCTGCTCGGAGCCGTCACCGTGGCCGCACCCGACTACCGGGTCAGCGACGCACGCAAGAGCGACATCGCCGCCGTCGTTCACGAGGGCGCCGCGCGCCTGAGCCGCATTCTCGAGGCCGCCCTCTGACGGAGTGAGCGGGTCGGTATGTGCCGCGTCGCTGAGGCCTTGCCGCCCGTGAGCGCCGAGGTAGCTCGGTGTTCTCTCCCTCGTCGTCGATGAGTCCAACGACCGCGACGTCGCCGACGAGGCGTTGGACTCGCTCATTTGGTGACGGGTGCGGCCGAGAACTCAGGACGAGTTTCTTACGAGACCGCAGACCGGCAACGACGGGCGCTGCTTCCTGTTCAGTGAACATGGTCGACGTCGCGAAAATCATCCGATTGGGCGAGACGAGGCACGGTATTTCCCGCTTCGGACGATGATCTGGCTCGACCGCTCACCAGCATGGGCAGCGTGCAAGCAGGTCGCGCGGGACAAGCATTGGGCCCGCGGACCAGATCACGTTCCGCGGGCCCAATACGTCTGATTTGTTAGGACGTGGTGTAGACGAGGCTGTGAGTGGATTGAGCGGACGCCCACCGCGAGAGGGGGGCGAAGCCCACGTTTGCCGAGCATTTCCGCCCGCCCTCCGCAGTCGAACCGGGGTCGCCCGTGCAGGTTGCACTGCTTCCTCCCGGGATCATGGAGATCGCCCCGACCCCGTAGGCGCCGACCGTGTTGTCGGACTCCCGACGCGCGAGCTGGATCACCGGCCCGCCGCTGTCGCCGTTGCCTGCTGCTGGCGTCCCGGCGCTCTGGGTGCTCCAGCGCACCCAGTAGCACTGAAAGGCGGCCACGCAGTTAAACGTGTCCGCGGACTCAAGCACGTTCGAGCACACGAGGCCGGATCGGGAGCCGCTATAGCAAACATTATTTCCGCCGACGGGGGCGACGTACCCGCGGATCGGGAGAACGCTAGTCGCATCGTTGTAGCTGCCAGCGAAGACCCAGGCGGACAGCGAGCCCGGCTCGATGAACAGCTCGAGATCCGTATCTCCCGGAGCCTGGAAGGTGGAGCGCCCCACAGTGTGGGTTCCGGTGCCCCAGGTCCAGGATGCCCCCTGTAGGTCCGTGCAATGGTCGGCTGTGAGCATGTTGTATTGGTTGTCCTGGTTACGGAGCACGGGGAAGCCTGTCGAACAGGCCATTGTTCCCGCCGATGCGGGGCCCTGCATGTACCCGCCAGCGACCAAGGGGGCGGCGTTGCGGACGCGTGTGGTTGTGGTTGCCCGCTCCTTAGTGATGAAAGTGACCGGAACATCCAGGATCTCCTGCGGCAACAGGGTCGAGTGAAGTCGGGAGCTGGAGGTGCTCTGGACGCCGATGGTGATTGATGCACCGTCGGGCGCTGGAGTCCCCGAGACAAACGTCACGCCGGCGGGGAGCACGCTCGAGTCCGCAGCGATCTTCTCGATGATCGCCTCGACTTCTCCGATCGGGCGAACGGCCGGAACGATGTCCCAGTCCTGATCGGCGGGGATGCTGCTGTCGATCAGCGATCGTAGGTCCTCGTCAGCGCCATACGCGAAGAAGTGCAAGACATCGCGGTTCTGGTCCCAGGTCACCGTGTTGATCGAGCGGCCGGTGTCGGCTGCGAGGATGTCGGTGACAGCGAGGGTCGCTTCGAGATCCAACACACGAGCCTGATCGAGCTTGTCGACGGGCATCACCGCGAGCCCGTCGGGCAGCGGCTGGTCGACGGAGACACTGTTGAGATGCCCCATCAGCTGGCTCTCGGGCGCCTCGTCTGCGTGTGCGGGAGCGGTTGTGACGGATGTCAGGCCGAACACGGCTACGACCGCGATAAGAATAGAACGCCTGTGTTTCACGCTTCACCTCCGACTCGGGCCCGTCGGGGGACGGGCCTCTGGCGCCGAAGGTAGCAGGGCGGCTACACCGTGTGGATCACCGACTACTGTCCACCTCGTGACCGCTCGGTGACCTACCCCGCGGGAACGATGAGCGCCGCGAGCGCCGCGGTGACGCAGAGGGCGACGATGCACACGATGCCGATGACCACCCTGCGTATACGCCGGCGAACGTCGCGACTTGCTGCGGTACCGGCGAGAAGGCCAGTCAAGACCACAGCTCCGCATCCCGTGTACGCGATTGCCGCTTGCAACCCGTAGTCAGGCGTCGGCGGTGCCGGGTCAACCAAGGGAATCGGGAACCGCATCGCCGCGACGGCAACGAGCGCGATGACGGCAGCAAGCGTCGCGATCAAGATCGCAATCCATGCCTTCGGATTCGACATCAGTTCTCCGCTCGGTTTCGACCGCTCCAATATCACGCCAGCACAGGTGTAATCAGCGCAGACGATCCATTGGTGATGTCAGACGGTTTAAGCTCTCGCTGCTGCTCGCCCCGGGCACGACGCCGTCATCTTCCCGATCGCTTGATCTCTCGGCATAACCCCATCCTCGGTTCCAAGGACAGGAGCCTCCAACAAACCCAGGGCGCTTCAGGGTAGCTGACCACGTATTGAGCCGCCGTTACGCCAGGCCTGGGCGGGGTGAGGCGGGCTCCGCATGTAGGGTGGCGAGGTCCGCCCGGGCGAGGGAGCCGGGCATGGCGGCACGTTTGCGTCCTGCCCACTCCTCCAAGCGTCCCTCGAATGCCCAGATCTCGCGGAATGAGACAAGGCCTGGTCCGGATTGCTCCGATGACCAGGCCTTTTACTGTCTCAACACAGTGTGCGCCCGAAGGGACTCGAACCCCTAACCTTCTGATCCGTAGTCAGATGCTCTATCCATTGAGCTACGGGCGCAGGGCCTCCGCGCGAAACGGCGCGCAGGCCGTGGTCCAGCATAGCCGCGACCGGCGGCGACGTCTAATCGGCCCAGAACGGTGTGAATCCCGGGCGTGGCGTGAGGGTGTCCGTGCGGTGTCGGGGGCGAGACGTACGCTGGTCGTATGAGCGCGTACGTCTCGGCGTTCGAGCTGTTCTCCATCGGCATCGGACCCTCGAGCTCCCATACGGTCGGCCCCATGCGTGCCGCCGTCGACTTCGTGTCGCGGCTGCGCGCGCACGGCACGCTCGAGCGCGTGACATCCGTGTCCTGTGCGCTCTACGGCTCGCTCGGCGCGACGGGCATCGGTCACGGGACGCCCGATGCGGTGGTCGCGGGCCTGCAGGGGCTCGAGCCCGAGACCGTCGACCCGGATGCCGTGCGACGGGCGTGGTCGGATTGGCCCGACGCACGCCCGTTGCGCCTGGCGGGTGAGCGCGAGGTGGCGTTCACGAAGGACCACATCGCGCTCGAGCCGCGTACGCGGCTGCCCGGGCACCCCAATGCCATGACTCTCGTCGCGCGCGACGCCGACGGGGAGACCGTGGCAGACGAGACGTTCTACTCGATCGGCGGGGGCTTCATCCGCCGCGAGGGCGAGCCCGAGCGGGTCGCCGCGGCACCCCTGCCGCTCGACTTCGACGACGCCGCCACGCTCATCACGCTGTGCGACGAGCGGGGTATCACGATCGCCGAGGCCGCCCGGCTGAACGAGGCGTCGCTGCGCTCCGACGACGAGATCGCCGCCGGCCTCGACCGCATCTGGGATGCCATGGCGGCCTGTGTCGACGCCGGGCTCCACCACGACGGGGTGCTTCCCGGCATCCTGAAGGTCAAGCGACGGGCCTCTGTGATTCGCGAGCAATTGGATGCCATCGAAGCCGACGGGCATCGCGAGCTCCCGGGGGAGTGGCTCGGGGCGTTCGCGCTCGCCGTCAACGAAGAGAATGCCGCGGGTGGGCGCGTCGTGACGGCGCCGACGAACGGGGCGGCGGGGATCCTTCCGGCGGTGGCGATGTACTGGTGGCGGTTCCTCGCCGACTCCGGGCTCGGCGCGGGAAACGCGGTCACCCCCTACGGCGAGCTGGTCGGCAGCGCGCTGCTCGGCTACGGCGGCCACGCCGTCACCCGCGGCGAGGTCGCGGCATGGAATGACGGTGACGTCGCCGAGGCGAACCGTCGCCGCGGCATCCGCCGTTTCCTTTTGACGGCGACGGCCCTCGGTTCGCTCTTCAAGGCCAACGCCTCGATCTCGGGGGCCGAGGGCGGATGCCAAGCCGAGGTCGGTTCGGCCTGCGCCATGGCCGCGGGAGGTCTCACCGCCGTCATGGGCGGCACGAACCGGCAGATCGAGAATGCCGCCGAGATCGCCATGGAGCACCACCTGGGGCTGACGTGCGACCCGGTGGGCGGTCTCGTGCAGATCCCCTGCATCGAACGCAATGCGATCGCCGCGTCCACCGCGGTCACGGCCGCTCGACTCGCCCTGCGCGGCGACGGGTCGCACTACGTGTCGCTCGACGCCGTGGTCGAAACCATGCGGCAAACGGGTATCGACATGTCGACGAAGTACAAAGAGACCAGCGAAGGCGGCCTCGCGGTCAACGTCATCGAGTGCTGACCCGGGGTACCGTCGAGGCTCAGGAGCGACCGCGCAGCTTCGCGGTCAGGGCGCGCAGCTGAGCGAGTTCGTCGTTGTCGAGGCGCGCCATGCGCTCGGAGATCGAGCGGCCGTGCGTGGCCGCGATACGCCGGAAAATGACGGCTCCGGTCTCGGTCGCCGTGACGAGTGAACCGCGCCCGTCGTCGGGATCGGCGCACTTGGTGAGCAGGCCGCGCGTGACCATGCGCTCGACCAAGCGCGAGACGCTCGGCTGGCTGATGAGCATGTTGCTGGTCACGTCGCGCAGACGCGCGGTCGAGTTCGGCGACCGCGTCACGGTCAGCAGCACGTCGTACTCGGCCTGGGTGAGTTCGGTGCTCTCGAAATCCGACCGGATGTCTTCGAACACCTCATGCTGCGCACGGAAGAGGCTCTCCCAGGCTTGCACGGCGAGGCGACGATCGATCATGCATTCAGCGTAGAGGGGCCATCACCCGTCCGGACGCGTCCGGACGCACAGAGTAAGGGCCGGTCGGAGAGGCTTCCGACCGGCCCTTGTCCCTGCACCAAGAGTGTCCTGCAATCACATGTCGGCAGCTGCCACAGCAAAACAACTACCGCACTCACTATATAACGATGAGGTAACGGAGCGGAAGACTCGTCGGTGAGTTTCGCGTGGCGCGGATGTCGATGGGGGTGTGCGGGTGGTCACGGATGCCGAGTCGCTGCCCTAGCATATTGAGAATGGTTCTCAATAAAGAAGCGCGAGCACAGTCTGAGACGGTTCCGGTCACCGTTCTCTCGGGTTTTCTCGGCAGTGGCAAGACGACGCTGCTCAACCACGTCTTGAGCAACCGCGAAGGACGTCGCGTCGCCGTGATCGTCAACGACATGAGCGAGATCAACATCGATGCTCGCCTCGTCGACGGTCCTCTGCAGCTGGCTCGCGTGCCCGAGAAGCTGGTCGAGATGAGCAATGGCTGCATCTGCTGCACCCTGCGCGACGATCTGCTCGTCAACGTCGCGGAACTCGCCGCGGGCGGACGGTTCGACACGATCCTCATCGAGTCGACGGGCATCTCGGAGCCGATGCCGGTCGCCGCGACCTTCGACCTCGATTTCGAGGCGGGGCAGATGCTCTCGCGCGTCGCACGCCTCGACACGATGGTCAGCGTGGTCGACGTATCGACGTTCCTCGCCACGCTCGACGAGGCCAAGACCCTCGCCTCCGAGGGCATCGGTGTGAACGAGACCGACAATCGCACCATCGCCGACCTGCTGATCGACCAGGTCGAGTTCGCAGACGTGCTCGTTCTGAACAAGACCGATCTGGTGGATGCCGGCGACCTGGCGTCCGTGCGCGCGTTCCTCGGCAGGTTGAATCCGCGTGCTCGCCAGATCACGACCCAGTTCGGCCAGGTCGAGCTCGGCGATGTGCTCGACACGGGTCTGTTCGACCACGAACTGGCGGAAGAGGCGCCGGGGTGGCTCCAGGAGATCAACGGCGAGGCCCACGTGCCCGAGACGCTCGAGTACGGCATCGGCTCGACCGTCTTTCGCGCCGACCGGCCGTTTCATCCCGTGAGGCTTGCGAAGGCGATCTCGACTCCGTGGCCGGGTCTGCACCGCGCGAAGGGGTTCTTCTGGCTCGCGAGCCACCCGCACGTGGTCGGACTGTGGTCACAAGCGGGCGTCAACGTGCGCTTCGAGCCGATCGCCGACTGGGCCCGATTCGATGCCGCCCCCGGGCAGGAGATCGTGCTGATCGGCGTCGGGCTCGACGCGCGTGAGGCGACGGAGCGGTTGACCCGAGCGCTCCTCACCGACCGGGAGATGGCCGCCGGGCGATCGGTCTGGGCGAAGCTTCCCGATCCCTTCGCCGGGTGGGCTCGAACCGGTGTGACGTTCCACGTCAAGCGCCCGGGCGTGCCGCAGGGGGCTCAACGACACGTGCACGCGCCCGGACACGAGCACCACGCCACGCCGTGAGTGCACCGACCGCATCCGGGCGGTTCCGGCGAGACGGGTTCTGGGAAGACCAGCGGGCATGGCTCGACGGGGGCTTCCCGGGGCGGCGCGAACAGATCCGCGCGATGCAGCTGGGGGTGCTGGCGGGTGAGCACGTGTTCCTGCTCGGCCCGCCCGGCACCGGCAAGACCTCCCTCGTGCGTGCTTTCGCCAGCATGCTGTGCGGGCGCCTGTTCGAGCAGACGCTGTCACGCACCCGCCCCGATTCCGCCGTGCTCGGTCCTTTCGACATCCCGCTGCTGCGCGACCACGGTCGCTTTCAACGGGCGATCGAGGGCTATCTGCTCGACTGCGAGTGGGCTTTTCTCGACGAGATCGGCCACATCGCCCCCGACCTCGGTCACGACCTGCTCGCGGCGCTCAGCGACCGGCTTCGTCACGACGTCGACCGGGGGCGGAGCACGCACCCCATTCCCCTGCGCACGGCGTTCACCGCGGGCAACGCGATCCCCGGCGAGGACGGATCCGACGATGCTCGCGCGCTCTGGGATCGGTTGCTCGTGCGTGTGCCGGTCGACTATCTCGATCGCGCTGATGCGGCTCTCTTGCTCGCAGGCCCCGTCGAGCGGGCGTCGTCTCCCGCCTCGCGGAGCCTGGCCGATCTCGACCACGACCGCCGTGCCGTCGAGGCGGTACGGATCGCCCCGACGATCATCGAGGCGGTGCTCGAGCTGCGCGACCGACTGCGCGAGGGCGGTCACGTCTTCTCCGACCGACGGTGGTCGGCGGCGCTCGGACTGTGCCGAGCCGAAGCCTGGCTCGACGGCAGAGTCGAGGTGGAGCGTCGAGATCTCGCGACGCTGAGGTTCGTGCTGTGGGACTCGATCGAGCAACGCCGCAGCGCGATCCGCGAGGTGGCGCTGGCCGCCGACCCGTCTCTGGCTGCAGCGATGACGATCGTGGAACGCGCGCGGCTGCTCGCCGAGGTGTGCTGCAGCCACCGGGGTGACGACGCGCAGACGCGGAGCGCGTGGGTTCGGGAGGCGCGGCGCAAGCACCGCGCGCTTGCCGACGCCGCTCGTGAGCTCCCCGTCGCCGCCGCCTGGGGCGGCTTCGATGCCGATGCGGTGGGTGCGCTCGCCGAGGCGTCGCGGGCTATCGCCCAGCTCGAGCAGCCATCGGGGCAGAATCGCCCCTCGACGCACGGGACCGCGTCGTCCAGAGCATCGGGGAGGCGGGACGCGCCGCAGCGGGCGGGTATCGCATCGTGACCGTGCCTTCTTCCGTGTTGCGCGACGATTGGCTCGTCGACGAGTTGTGGGGCCGAGACGGTGGCGATCTCGTCGGCGCGGCACACGAGTGCGACCCCGCGCTCGTGCACGACGTGTTCGCCTACCTGTTGATCGCCGACCCGCAGGTGTGCCAGACGCGACGGCGTCGCCATCCGGATCGTGCCCGGGTGATCGAGCGTCTCGGGACGGATCCGCGGATCACCGCCGTCCGCTCGATGACCGTCGGCGACGAAGACGCCTGCGCACAGTGGACTCCCCGTGTCGTCCGAACGCTTCTGCAGACCGCCCCTGACGCCGCGGCCTCGGCCCCCTTGTCAGGCGCGCAGGACGCGGGTGATCCGGAGCCGGGAGAACAGGCTCTCGCGCTCGCCGCGGAAGACGGGGAGGGTGACGAACGCGCGGGAGGTGGGACGCGGGGGGAGGCCAGCGAGAGCCCGTTCGCGCAGAGCTCTCCCGACGAGCACCTGCTCGCCCAGTTGCTCGACGTCGACAGCCGTGACGGCCTCCGGCGCCTGGTACGAGCGTGTCGCCAAGGCCTGGTCGCGCACGCGGGGTTCGCCGACGTAATGCGCCCCCGCACTCCTCGACCGAGTCGTACGCGAGACCCCGGGCGCGTGGCATCCGATGTGTGGCTCGGGCTGATCGCACCCGAGAGCGAGACGCCGCTCTGGCGTGATTGGGCGCAGCGCGGCCTGCGTGGTCAGGTCTCGTCGCCCCGAGAGCCGCAGGGTCCCCTGGTGATCCTGGCCGATGAGTCGGGATCGATGCAGCTCCTTCTCGACGGCACGCACACGCGACGGACGTGGGCGTTGGCGACCGTCTTCGCGGCCGTCGACATGGCCATCGCCGGAGGGCGCGACGTGATCTACCTGGGATTCGCGGGGAACGACTGCTGTTGGCGCGAAGACATTCGCGCCCGTGCGCGCGACGGTGTCAGGGCTTCGCTCGGCCGGATATGCCGGCACTTCTACGGCGGGGGCACCGCTTTCGCCGCCCCGATCGACGCGGCACGCACGGTGCTCGGCACGACCGCCGCCCGCGGCGCAGGGATCCTCGTTCTCAGCGACGGTGAAGGAGCCTTCGGCGACCGGGAGCTCGCGGCGAAGTGGCGTGAGGCGCGGGCTGCGGCCGCGGCCCGATGCTGGGGCGTGCGCATCGGCGGCGAGGACGCGACCCCGCTCGACGACCTCTGCGACGCGGTGATGCCGCTCGAGGAGTTCGCCCGTGCAGACCTCGAGGCGCGCTATCCGCTCTCCACGCGAGTGCACTGAGGCGGCGACGGCGCGACCGGTACATCCGGAGGTGACGCGCGCCTGCATGCCGCGTGTGCGGCTCTCGGTCAGCGTCCGCGCACGTGGTTCCACTGCGTGATGACCTCGGAGCCGTGCTCGAACCCGAGCTCGCTGACGGCCGAGGTGCCGAGGACGAAGTAGCGACCGCCGGCCGCGGTCAGCCCCAGCCACACGCCGGCGAGAGCGCGCAGGAAGTGCGCGTGCGAGAACAGCAGCACCTGCTGTCCGGCGCGTACACGAGGGCGAAGCTCGTCGAGGAGGGATGCCGCGCGCGCCGTGACCTGCTCGAGGCTCTCGCCCGGGGTGTCGCCAGCGGGTGCGCCGTTCTGCCAGATGGTCCACGGATGGCCGAGCTCTGCGGTGATCTGCGGGGTGGTCAGTCCCTCGTAGGCGCCGTAGTCCCACTCGACCAGGCGCGGTTCGTGCTGAGCGTCGGGGTAGCCGGCCCGGCGAGCGGTCTCGACCGCGCGCTGAAGGGGACTCGTCAGCACCAGGTCGTATCGCCGGGTGGCGAGGAGCGTCCCGGCCAGCTCGGCTTTGTACGCGCCGGTCTCGGTGAGGGCGATGTCGGTGAGGCCGGTGTGGCGGCCGGTACGGCTCCACTCGGTCTCTCCGTGGCGCACCAGTACGAGGCGTCCGTCGGGTTCGGTCAGGTCGTCATCCTTCACGGCACCATCCTCGCGCGTTCGCGCGCGGGGGACGGGGCGGCTCGGCGGGGTGGACGTGAGAAGGGCCGGTCGGAGATCCCGACCGGCCCTTTCCTGCACCAGAGTGTCCTGCAATCACATGCCGGTAGCTGCCACAGCAAAACAACTACCGTGCGAGCACTCTATAACGGTGAGGTAACGGAAGGGAAGACCTCGTCGTGATCATTTCGTGATTTTTTCTCCGCGTCCGCGCGACGGCTCCGCCACCACGTGATCGACAGGATCGACGCGAGCGCGGCCCCGGCGGCGTTGACGAGCACGTCGTCCACCGAGGTCACCCGCCCGAGGGAGAGAGCGAACTGCAGGGTTTCGAGCAGGGTCGACAGCGCCGCCGCGACGAGCGCCACGATCGGCACGACGGATGCCGGGCGCCCCAGACGTAAACGTACGGGCAGAAAGAAGCCGAGCGCGGCGAAGACCAGTAGGTTTCCCACCATCTGCACCACGACATCGCCGCCCGAGAGAACGCGACCGAGGTCGCGGAAGGGCACGAGCTGCACGCCGCCGGAGCCACCGCTCGGCGTCATGATCATCCACACCCAGGGTGCGGTGCCCACGACCATGCCGACATCGGCCAACGCGGATCTCCGTGCCCAGCCCTTCGGCCAGCCCCGGCGGACGCGATGCCGCTCCATCCGCGAGGCGACGAACGCGCCCAGGGGAACGCCCACCAGGACCGTCACGGCGATGACCGCGCCGAAGCGTTCGGCGATCGATTGCACGACGCCCACGTGTGTCACCGCCACCGGATGATCATCGTCATTCGCTCATCCTGGCGGACGGGGCGTCGGGACAGGGCGAAGACCGAGGCAATGGGCGCGGCTGCGACGTGAACCGGCGAGGATGGAGGCGTGCCCCATGACATCCGCCTGATCGCCGTCGACATGGACGGCACGCTGCTCGACGGCGACGGGAACGTGCCGGAACCCCTGTGGGAGCTGTTGCCCCGTCTCGCGGAACGCGGAGTCGCCTTCGTGCCCGCGTCGGGCCGACAGCTCGCCACGCTGCGGGCCACGTTCGGCGACGACGCGCACACGATGAGCTTCATCGCCGAGAACGGGGCGTACGTCGTGCGCGACGGTGTCGAAGTGGCATCCGATCCGATCGACCCCGCCTTCGTCGAACGGGCCGTCCGGCGCCTTCGGACCCTGTCGCGCGAGGGGTACGACCTGGGCGTCGTCGTGTGCGGCAAGCGCTCGGCATACATCGAACGCACCGACCGGGCCTTCCGCGACCAGGCATCGGCCTACTACGCCGCACTCGAGCAGGTCGACGACGTGCTCGCCGTCGACGACGCCGTGCTCAAGCTCGCGATCTACGACTTCGCCCCCGCCGAAGAGAGTGTCGGCCGCGCTCTCGACGACCTCGCCGAGACCCACCGCGTGGTCGTGTCGGGAGAGCACTGGGTCGACATCATGAACATCGGTGTCGACAAGGGCGTCGCGCTGCGTCGCCTGCAGGCGACGGCGGGCGTCACACCGGGCCAGACCGTCGCCTTCGGCGACTACCTGAACGATCTCGAGATGCTGGATGCCGCCGACTGGTCGTTCGCCATGCAGAACGCCCATCCCGAGGTCGTCGCGCGTGCCCGCCACCGAGCCCCGTCCAATGTCGACCACGGGGTCATCTCGACGATCGAGCGCCTGCTCGCGGCCGAGTGACCGATTCGCGCCCGCCGGTGTCGTCGGCATCCACTACTGTGGCTGCGGTCACACGAGCGCGGTCCTCGCTCGGCTCGAGCACGAAGGCGAGAACGTCCATGGTCAGTCCCTCGGGCCCGTCTGCCGATCAGTCGTCCATGCCCGCGCCGGAGCGTCGGCTGCGCCGCGCGATGAGCGCCCGCCACCTGGTGATGATCGCCCTCGGCGGTGTCATCGGGTCGGGTCTGTTCCTCAGCTCGGGTTACACGATCCACCAGGCGGGGCCGCTCGGTGCGGTGCTGGCGTACCTGCTCGGGGCGTTCGTCGTCTGGCTCGTCATGCTGTGCTTGGGGGAACTGGCCGTGGTGTGGCCCGTCTCGGGGTCGATCCACATCTACGCGGCACGCACCATGGGGCCGGCGACCGGTTTCGCCACCGCGTGGCTGTACTGGCTGTGCTGGGTCGTGGCGCTCGGGTCGGAGTTCACGGCATCCGGCATCCTCATGCAGCGGTGGTTCCCGAACGTCGAGGTGTGGGTGTGGTGCGTCGTCTTCGCGGCGGTGCTGTTCACACTCAACGCCATCTCGGCGCGGGTGTTCGGCGAGACGGAGTTCTGGTTCGCCCTCATCAAGGTCGTCGCGATCCTGGGGCTCATCGTGCTCGGCACCATGGCGATCTTCGGGTTCACACCGCTGTCGACCACGCACCACGAGGCGGTCGGGCTGAGCAACTTCGTCACCCCCGACGGTCTTCTTCCCGCGGGTCTCGGCGGTGTGCTGATCACCTCGCTCGCGGTGTTCTACGCCTTCAGCGGCGCCGAGCTCGTCGGGGTCGCCGCCGGCGAGACCAAGGACCCGGCGCGCAACATCCCCCGCGCCCTCCGGTCGACGGTGCTGCGCCTGCTCGTGCTGTTCGTCGGCTCGATCGTCGTCATCGCCGCGCTTCTGCCGTACGAGAAGGCGGGTCTGAGCTCGAGCCCGTTCGTCGACGTGTTCGAGTACGTCGGCGTACCGTACGCGGCCGACATCATGAACTTCGTCGTCATCACGGCGCTGCTCTCGGTGGGCAACAGCGGGTTGTACTCGTGCGCGCGCATGCTGTTCTCGCTGTCGGAAGAGGGCTACGCGCCCCGCGTGTTCACGAAGCTGACGCGGCGCGGCATCCCCATGGTGGCCCTGTTGGTGAGCCTCGCGATCGGTCTGGTGTCGTTGATCTCCAGCGTCATCGCCGCCGAGACGGTGTACCTCGTGCTCGTCTCGATCGCGGGCTTCGCCGCTGTCGCGGTGTGGATGGCGATCGTCGCCGCGCAGTACTTCCACCGGCGGGCGTTCGTGCGCGAGGGCGGCGACGTGTCGACGCTCGCGTTTCGCACCCCGCTGTACCCGCTCGTGCCGATCCTGGCGTTCGTGCTGCTCACGGCCTCCATCGTCGCCATCGCCTTCGACCCGAACCAGGTCGCGGCGTTGTACTACGGCATCCCGTTCGTGGGCCTGTGCTACCTCTTCTTCTGGTGGCGCTACGGTCGCCGGGGCGTCGCGCCTTCTCGCCGTGATGAAGAGGCACCGGTCGGCTGAGCCGCACTGTACGCCGTGTCTAGCGCGACCGAGTGCTCTATCCGCAAGGGAGGATGCCGGCGAGGCCGACCGCCCAGTACCGTCGCGGCAACGCTGACCACTCGGGAGGACACATGGGCGACGCAGACACCATCGTCATCGGAGCAGGCGTCTCGGGCCTCGCCGCCGCGCGCCTGCTCGCCCGTGCGGGTCGGCGGGTGGTCGTGCTCGAAGCGCGTGAGCGCATCGGCGGCCGCGTCTTCAGCGATCGCGTCGACGGGCACGTCACCGACCGCGGCGCCTCGTGGATTCACGGCATCGATGACAGTCCGGTCGCCGCGGCGGCCCGCGCGTTCGACATGCCGATGATCGAGTTCACGGTGGGCGGCTATCAGCCCGACAGTCGCCCGCTGGCCTACTTCGACGCCGACGGAAGCCGTCTCGATGCCGACGCCGTGCGGCAGTACGCCGACGACATCCGTACGCTGAACGCCGCACTGGTCGACATCATCGCCGCGGCCCCCGCCGACGCCACCTACGCTGACGTCGTCGAGCACGCACTGTCGATGCAGGACTGGAACGCCGAACGGGCCGAGCGCGTGCGCGAGTACAACGACCGCCGCAGCCAAGAGCAGTACGGCGTCGGCATGGACGGCCTCGGTGCCCACGGCCTCGACGACGACACGGTCAACGGCGACGAGGTCGTCTTCCCACGCGGCTACGACGAGCTCGCCAAGCGTCTCGCGCAGGGACTCGACGTGCGCCTCGAGCACATCGTCTCGCGCGTACGGTGGTCGAGCGACGGCGTGTACGTCGAGACCGACCGCGGCGTCTTCACGGCCGCGACCGCCGTGATCACGGTGCCGGTGGGTGTGTTGCACGCCGGCGACGTCGTCATCGAACCGGACCTGCCCGAGACCCACCGCCGCGCGCTCTCGCTCGTGCGCATGAACGCGTTCGAGAAGGTCGTGCTGCGTTTCGCCGAGCGGTTCTGGGATGCCGGGGTCTACGGCATCCGTCAGCTCGGCGATGAGGGGGAGTGGTGGCACTCCTGGTACGACCTCGGTCGGATCCACGACGAGAACGCGCTGCTGACGTTCGCGGCCGGCCCCGCCGCCGTCGCGACGAGGCACTGGAGCGATGCCGACATCGTCGCGTCGACCCTGGCGCAGCTGCGTCGCCTGTACGGCGACACGGTGCCGGAGCCGACGAGCACCGTCGTCACGCGCTGGCAGGACGACCCGTTCTCGCACGGGTCGTACGCGTACATGCTGCCCGGATCGGTCGGTGCCGACCACGATGACCTCGCCGAGCCGGTCGGCGGTGTGTTGCACCTCGCCGGCGAGGCCACGTGGGGCGACGATCCCGCGACGGTTCCGGGGGCGATGCTGTCGGGACACCGCGCCGCGCAGAACGTGCTCGGTCGCGGCATCCCCGTGAGCGACCTGTGGGCGTGATCGCGTAGCGACGAGCCCGGAGCACCGGCTTCAGGAGCAGCGCGCAGGGCCGGCGACAGTTCCGCGGATCACTTGCCGTCGAGCGGCAGCAGGATGCCCTTCACCCTGTCGTCGGTCGCCAGGAACTCCTGGACCGCCGGGTCCTGGAAGGCTGCGACGAGGTCTTTGATGTTCTCGGTGTCCTTGTACTTCGATCCGATCGTCAACTGCCCGGCGAAATCGTCGGGCGCCTGCGGGGCGAAGATCTGCTTCTCGATCGGGATGCCGGCGGCGAGGTAGTACTCCGTGTAGCCGACCGCGGCGTCGAGGTCGGGAAGCGCTCGCGACTGGGCGGCGAAGTCGAGCAGGGTGAACTTCAGGTTCTTCGGGTTCGAGGCGATGTCGTCTTGGGTCGCCGTACCGGGCTGGGTGCCCTCCTTCAGCGTGATCAGACCGGCGCTCTGCAGGAGCCACAGGCCCTGCGCCTCGTTCGCCGGGTCGGAGTAGAGCGAGATCGTCCCGCCGTCGGGGATTTGACTGACGTCGCTGTACTTGTCGCTCCAGAGCCCGAAGCCCCAGCGGAAGACCGGGGTCGCGGCTTCCTCCGCGAAGTCGGGATTGGCCTCGAGCACCTGGCCGAGCCAGAGCTTGTGCTGGTAGACGGTCGCGGCGACCTCGCCCTCACTGACGGCACGGTTGATGGTGTTGCTGTCGGAGAGGCCCTTGAAAGCGACGGTGATGCCGTACTTCGGTGCCACGTTGTCCGCGACGAACTGCACGAGTGCCTGCTCGCTCGCGTTCCCCTCGGCGGTCGCGACATACAGCGTCGCCCCCTTCTGCTCGTTGGCCGAGACGGAAGGGGTGAGAAGGGGAACCGCGACGAGGGCCGCGACACCCAGCGCCGCGGCGCCCGCGCCTGCGATCCAGGGCCAGCGGCGCTTCTTCTTCAGTTCGAATCCGAGTTCGTCAGACATGACAGGACCTTTCGGGGTTGTTGCGCCGGGGCGCGAGGGTGTTCGCGCCGCCTGATCGGAGGCGCGATGATGATCGCCGTCGCGCAAGGCGCGATGGCGGGGTCGAGCGGAGTCATCCCGCGGTGACGGGCACGCGCAGCGTGCGGCGACCGGTAGCGCCGGGAGTGGTCGCTCGCGCCAGGGCGTCGCCGCCGAGCTGCACGAGGGCGACCGTGGCCACCAGGATGACGATCGTCACGAGCATCACCGTGTTGTCGAAGCGCTGATACCCGTAGGTCACCGCCACGTAGCCGATCCCGCCCGCGCCGATGGTGCCGGCGATCGCGGAGTACTCGATCATCGCGATGGTGTTGATGGTGAGGCCGCCGATGATCTGTGGCACCGCCTCTCCGAGCTGCGCTGTCCGGATCACCTGCAGACGCGATGCCCCGGACGCTCGTGCGACCCGGGTCAGCGATGGGGGCACGCTTCGTAGCGAGTTCTCGACGATGCGGGTGAAGAACGCGATACCGGCGATCGACATGGGCACGACGGCGGCGGCGATGCCGATGTTCGTCCCGGTCAGGAGCCGGGTGAACGGCATGATCGACGCCATCAGGATGAGGAACGGCAGCGAGCGTCCGACGCTGATGATCCAGCTGAGTGTCTGGTGCGCCGTCGGGTTCTCGAACAGCCCGCCGGGTGCCAGGTTGTGCACCGCGGCACCGAGCGGGACGCCGACGATCACCACGATCGCCATCACGATGCCCACCATGATGAGCGTCTCGCCGAGCGCGGGCAGGACGAGGGCCGGGATGTCGGCGAGCGGCACGTTGGTGGCCAGGCGCAGGCTCACGCGGCGACCTCCTCGACGGCGGCGACGGGCGAGACCGGCCGGACCCAGAGACCGAGGCCGGCGGCGGCGTCGCGCAGTCGCGACTCGTCCACGGCCCCGAGGCCGACAGTGGCGTGACCGACGGCCTGCCCGTCGATCGTCTCGATCGCCGCACCGAGCAGGGAGACGGGGCCGACGAGCTCTGCCAGGCGCGTCACCCAATCGGCGGGCACGTCGCTCGACGCGTACCTGACGATCCACTCGCGCAGGCCGGGCTCCGCCGCGGCGGAGGGGCGCACGGGGTTGAGGGCCAGGCCGAGCGCCGACGAGGGATCGCGAAGCAGATCCACCAGACGGCCCGATTCGACGATGTGACCGTGATCGATTCGTGCGACGGAGTCGGCCACCTGCCGCACGGTCTCCATCTCGTGGGTGATGAACAGGATCGACAGGCCCAGGTCGTCGCGCAGTTCTTTCAGCAGTGTCATGATCGCCGTCGTCGAAGCGGGGTCGAGTCCGGATGTCGCCTCGTCGGACAGGAGACACGCTCGGGCGCAGCGCGAGCGCGCGGGCTATGCCGATGCGCTGGCGCTGACCTCCCGAGAGTTGATGCGGGTAATGGCCGGCGCGTTCGGCCAGGCCCACCCGGTCGAGCAGCTCCGCGACGCGCCTGCGGACCTCGACCTTCGTCACGCCGAGGTACTCGAGGGGGAGCGCCACGTTCTGGGCGGCCGTGCGGCGGCTGAACAGCCCGTCCGACTGGAAGACCGTGCCGATGCGACGTCGCGCGGCTCGTAGCTCGACCTCCGAGAGCTGCGAGAGGGTGTCGCCGTTGACGATCACCGATCCCGACGTCGGGCGCTCCAGCAGGTTGACGCAGGCGGCGAGCGTGCTCTTGCCCGCACCGCTGGGGCCGACGACCGCGAAGATCTCGCCCGCGGCGATGCTGAAGTCGAGTCGATCGAGCACGGTCACCGCGCCCTCCCCGTGCCCGTACACCTTGGTGAGCTGTTCGAGGCGGATCATGACGTGACCCCCGCCGTGGCGTAGCGGAACCCTGCCCCGGGGTGCTCCTGCGGCAGCCGGTCGCCGCGCGCGTGCAGCTTGTGGCGGAGACTCCCCGCGACGTAGCCCTCCGGGTACGCGCCTCGGCGCCGTAGCTCCGGCACGATGAACTCCACGACGTCTTCGAACGTCCCCGGCGTGATCGCGTAGGCGAGGTTGAAGCCGTCGACGTCGGTGTCTTCGACCCACTCCTGCAGGTGGTCGGCCACCTCCGAGGGTGAGCCGACGACGAATGGGCCGAGGCCGCCGATGACGCCGAGTCGTGCGATGTCGCGCACCTTCCATTCGGATCCGTCTTCGTTCGCGGCCTGGAAGTTCGCCACGGCCGACTGGATCGCGTTGCTCTTGACGTTGCCGATCGGCTCGTCGAGGTCGTACTGCGACAGGTCGATGCCCATCCAGCCCGACATGAAGACGAGCGCGCCCTCCTCGCTCGTGTACGAGAGGAAGTCGCGGTGCTTGGCGTGAGCCGCCTCGCTGGTCTCGGCGGTGATGATCGTCAGCAGGGTGTAGATCTTCGCGGAGTATCGGTCGCGACCGGCTTCCTCCAGAGCATCGCGAATGCGCGAGACCGTCGCCTTCAGCCCGGCCTTGGTCGAGGAGGCGACGAAGATCGCCTCGGCGTTGCCGGCCGCGAAGCGGATCCCGCGGGGCGAGGCGCCCGCCTGGTAGATGACCGGTGTGCGTTGCACCGACGGTTCCGAGAGATGGATGCCGGGGACGGTGAAGTTCTTGCCGCGGTGCCCGATCTCGTGCACCTTCGCGGGATCGGTGAAGACGCCCGTCTCGCGGTCACGGACGACCGCGTCGTCTTCCCACGATCCCTCCCAGAGCTTGTAGAGCACCTCGAGGTACTCGTCCGCGACGTCGTAGCGGTCATCGTGCTCGAGCTGGTCCTCGTGGCCCATGTTGCGGGCGGCGCTCGGGAGGTAGCCGGTGACGACGTTCCACCCGATGCGGCCTCGCGTCAGATGATCGAGCGTCGACATCCGGCGTGCGAAGGGGTATGGATGCTCGTACGCGGTGCCGGCGGTGATCCCGAAGCCGAGATGCTCGGTTGCGGCCGCCATCGCCGAGACGAGAAGGATCGGGTCGTTGACGGGGACCTGTGCGCCGTTGCGGATGGCGGCCTCGTTGGAACCGCCGTACACGTCGTACGTGCCCAACACGTCGGCGATGAAGATGCCGTCGAAGGTGCCGCGTTCGAGCAGTTTCGCGAGGTCGGTCCAGTACGAGAGGTCTTTGTAGCGCCAGGACTGGTCGTCAGGGTGCCGCCACATTCCCGAAGACTGGTGGGCGACGCAATTCATGTCGAAGGCGTTGAAGCGGATCTGACGGACCATGCGTCGATTGTGGTGGTCTCGCGGCTCGACACGTTGCTGTCGTGACGCGTGACGTAACACTTGCTGGCCTCGATCCAAAAATGTCCCGGAAGTCGGCCGAAACGGGACCGCAAGGCGGGAGTGCCGCCGACGACGGCTACCGCGGCTGAGGACCGCTCGCCACCGGTAGCTCGGGATGGTTCGACCACTGACTCCACGACCCGGGAAACACGCGCGCCTCGAACCCGGCGAGCGTCAACGCCACCGCCTGATGCGCCGCGGTCACCCCTGATCCGCAGTACACGCCCACCGATACGCCGTCTTCGGCGCCGAGCATGCGGAAGCGCGAGCGCAGTTCGTCGGGCGAGCGGAACCGTCCGTCATCCCCGACGTTCTCGGTCGTCGGTGCGCTCACCGCGCCGGGGACGTGGCCGGCGCGCGGGTCGATGGGCTCGACCTCGCCCCGGTACCGTTCTGCCGCCCGCGCATCCAGCAGCAGCGCCGCGTCGGCGAAGGGGCCCACCTCGTCGAGTGCGAGCGTCGGCAGCGCGCCGTACGACAGGTCGATGCTGCCCGGCGCCGGGGGAGTGGCATCCCCCGTCTCGAGGGCGAACCCGGCCTCGATCCACGCGCGCAGCGCTCCATCGAGCAGGCGCACATCGGCGACGCCCGCGAACCGCAGCAGCCACCATGCGCGAGCGCTCGACATGTTCTTCAGGTCGTCGTAGACCACGACCGTGTCGCCCGCGTCGATGCCCCAGCGTCGCGCGGCGGCCTGCAGAGTCTCGACCGGGGGGAGCGGATGCCGGCCATCGGCGGGATCGCCGTGCGCGGCGAGGTCGTGGTCGAGGTCGACGTACTGCGCTCCCGGGATGTGCCCGGCGAGATACTCGGACCGCCCGTCGGGACGGTCGAGCCGCCAGCGCACGTCGAGCACGCGCACACGGCCCCCGTCGGAGAAGGCGCCGGCGTCGAGGGCGGCGTGCAACTCGGCGGCAGTGGTGAGGATCGAGGTCATGGTCTCAGTCTGGCGCGCCGCCGCATGCGCTGTCACCGCGCGTTCGCCCGTCCGCCACGCGAGCCCGCGCCCGATCGTGACGCGAGGCGATCGGCGCGGTCTCCGTCACCCGGGGCAGGCCCATCGGCGGGGTCGCCACGGAGATGGTCTCGGCACGCTCGACCACGCGCGTCTCATGCCAGATGCCCACCGCGCCAGGGGCCTTGCGAGCGCGTTGGTTCAAGCGCGTCCAGGCCGGGCGGTGCTCCTGAGGGGGAGCGGGGCCGCGAACCGCGCCGTCACCCCGGCCGTCTCGAAGGATGGGCGTGGCCTTGGGTTTCGGCCCGAAGCCGCGTTCCTCGGCGAGTGCGATGAACTGGCGCGGGGTCAGCCCCGTCTTGGTTTCGACGTTGTCGAGGTACGACTGTCGGAGCGCCGGGATACGGTCGAGGGATGACCGTCACCCTGCACCGGGCGCCCGTCGCCGAAACCGACTCCCGCACCCTCTACCGCATCCTCTGGCTGCGGGTCGCGGTCTTCGTGGTCGAGCAGCAGGCCGCTTACCCCGAGATCGACGGGCGAGACATCGAGCCCAGTGCCGAGCTGATGTGGGCGAGCGAGGGCGACGACGTGCTCGCGACCCTCCGCATCCTGCGCGGGGCCGGGCAACATGCGAATCGGCCGCGTCGCCACCGCTCCCGCGGCGCGCGGCCGCGGCCTCGCCGCCGACCTGATGCGCGTTGCCGTCGAGGCGTTGGATGCCGAGGCCCCCGGCATCCCGATCCTGCTCGACGCCCAGGCGCACCTGGCGAACTGGTACGGGCGGTTCGGGTTCGTGGTGTCGGGCGCGCCGTTCGCCGAGGACGGCATCCCGCACGTGCCGATGCGGCGCACGCGCCTCGGCACCGAGCGTCTCGTGCTGCGCGAGTGGACGCGCGACGACAGCGACCGCGCGTTCCTCTTCGATATGTACCGCCGCTCGGAGGTGCGCCGCTACATCGGCGACGGACGCGTGATGACGGACGAGGCCGAGGTCGACGACCTGCTCGATCGTTGGTCGGGCCTGGCCGACGGCATCTTGGGTGTGCGCGCCGTCGAGACGGCCGACGGTGCACGCCTCGGTTCGGTGCTGCTCAAGCGCATCCCGTGGTCGACGGGCGCGGGTGAGGGTCGCCCCGAAGACGTCGAGATCGGGTGGCACTTCCATCCCGATGCCTGGGGCTCGGGCTACGCCACCGAGGCCGCGGCGGCCGTGCTCGCGCTCGCCCGGAAGCACGGCATCCATCGCATCGTCGCCGTCACGAACCCGGCGAACACCGCGTCCGGCGCGGTCGCCGAGCGGATCGGTCTGCGGTGCGTCGGCGAGACGCGCGACTACTACGACACCACCTGCGTGCTCTACGCGGGGTAGCCGCCGCACGGCGGTCAGTGCGGTGCGTGGTACTCGGCGGTGCCGCGCTTCCAGTAGCCCTTCACGACGGTCGCCGCGGGATCGCCCGACCACCGGTCGAGCAACAGCGCCCGCCCGGCCCGCACGATCGACTGCTCGGCGGCGACGAAGCCGAACACGCACCCGTCGGGTTGTTCCTCCACGTCGAGCGCGTCGAGCCAGTCCGAGAGCTCGGCTCCGGCGGGGCGATCACCTCGGTGAAGCTGCACCACCTCGACCCCGGCCGGAGCCGCGACGGGCAGGTCGTGCGCGGCATCCGGCACCTCGATCGCGATGCGCCCCACGGCATCGTCGTCCATGGCGGCGGCGAAGCGACGGATGGCGGGCGCTGCGGTCTCATCGCCCGCAAGAAGCCAGGCATCGGGGCGGCCGACCAGTACCATCGAGCCCCGCGGTCCGCCGATGCCGACGGGTGCGCCCAGCGGGGCAAGCTCTGCCCAGCGGCTGCCGATCCCGGCGTTTGCGGGTGGTGTGGTGTCGTCGAGGTGCCCGCGGTCGTGCAGGGCGACGTCGATGTCGAGCCAGCCCGCCTCGGCGTCCCAGCAGACGGGGGTGTACTCGCGGTTCGGGGCATCGCGCATGTCGGTGAGTGGCTCCGTCGGGAAGAAGACGCGGATGTGGTCGTCGGCACCGGGGGAGTCGAAGCCGCGCAGCTCGGTGCCCTCGAAGCGAAGACGGACGTACGACGGGGTGACGAACGTCCGCTTCGCGAGGGTGGCGGAGCGGAAGACCAGCTCGTGGCGGCGGGGTTCGAGGCGGGCGCCGAGGTCCGAGTGCGACATCTTCACATAGCTAAGGCTAACCTAACTTGTCGCCGTCGGTGGGTTCGGGCGCGTCAGAGCTCGATGCCGTTGTCGGGGTCGTTCACGCCCACGTTGCGGCCGCGGCTGGATTCGTAGGCGATGAGCCACCCCACCGATACCGCCGCGGCGATGACGACGCCCAGCCACACGTTCTGCCACACCAGCCCGAACACGATGCCCGCGCCCAGCAGCACGAGCGTGCCGAGGATCCAGTAGGTGCGTCCGCGTGGCCAGCCGGTTCCCGTCTGCGTCATGCGCCCAGCCTAGGGGTGCCGCCAGGGGGACCGAGGAGTTCACTCGCTCTCGGCGATGACGACCATCCACGCGATCCCGAACCGGTCGATCAGCGTGCCGAACCGCCCGCCCCACGGGGGCGTGTCGAGCGGCACGTCGATCGTGCCGCCCTGCGCGAGTGCGTGGAACCAGCCCTCGAGCTTCGGCTCGTCGTCGCCGGTCAGGGTGATCGAGAAACCCGCCGCGGGCGTGTACGGCATCTCCCGAGGGACGTCGGATGCCATGAGCACGAAGCCGTCGTCGGTACGCAGCCGTGCGTGCATGGTCAGGTGCCCGTCCCCCTCGGGCACCGGCATGCCGAAGTCGTCGAACGTGGCGATGTCGAGCTGCCCGCCCAGCACACTGCGATAGAACTCCATCGCGTCGCGGCTCTCGGAGCGGAAGTTCAGGTACGTGATGAGCGCGGTCGTCATGCAGACAGTGTGGACCGCCCCTCCGACGTTGTCACCCGATGGTGCCGGGTCCGTCAGCGGTCGCGATGATCCTCCGGGTGCAGACGCGGGCCGCGGCGCGGCTCGAGTGCGGATCCGGCGTAGATGAGCCGGATCACGCGCTGACGGTGGCCGGCGAACGGTTCGAGCAGCTCGAGCATGCCGTCGTCGTCGGTGCGATGACCGGTCAACGCGAATCCCACCTGATGGGCGAGGTGATAGTCGCCCACGCTCACGGCATCCGGATCCCCGAAGGCGCGGATGCGCGTCTCGGCACTGGTCCAGATACCGACCCCGCGCAAGCCGATGAATACGCGGTCGCGGGCCTCGCCGTCGGTCGCCGCACTCGCCGCTCTCACGATGCTCGCACCGCGCCGCGCCGTGTCGACGATGGTGCGCGACTGCGGCGGTTCGAGGCCCGCCCGATGCCACGCCCACGACGGCACATGACGCCAGCCGTCGATGTCAGGCGGGGCGAACATCGGCCGCGGTGTGGGACCCGGCGCACGCTCGCCGTACCAGGTGACAATGCTGCGCCAGGCCGAGAACGCCTGCATGCTCGTGACCTTCTGCTCCATGATCGCGCTGACCAGCGCGTCGAAGACGAGGTCGGTGCGCCCGATACGCAGATCGGGATGACGGCGGTGCCATTCCGCGACGGAGGGATGCCGTGAGGCGTCGAAGCCGTCGGGATCGTCGAGTTTTCCGCACAGCGCCGGCACCTGGTCGAGCGCCCACGCGGCACCGGGCCCCCATGCCGCCGCCCGGACGGCGCCGCCCACGCTCTGGCGGAGCGCCAGGGTGGCGACACCGAGAGGCGTGCGGCTCGTGCGCCACACCACGCCGCCCTCGCCGAGAGGCGTGGTAGCGAAGAACGTGGGGTCATTGCGACCGTGACGTTGCGCTGCGACCGCACGGCCGATGTCGACGGGGCCCGCCGGCCGGTACTCGCTCTCGAGGGGGCTCTCGGTGACCGTCGGTAGCTCGCGCGACGACTGACGCGCACGTACCCCGGTCGACCTCATGCCGACACCCTACGTCGGCCCTCCGACATCGCGGCATCCGTGTCGTTCCACGGCCGACACGGCGTCCTCGAGCGGGTCCGGACTCGGTGGACACCGGGCGCGGACCCGCTCGAGCGCCGGCCGGGGTCGGAGCGTCAGAAGCGGTCGGGCGAGGGGGGTGCCGTGGCCGTAGCGGATCGAGACGTCGGCGTGCCGGTCGAAGCGGTAGCCGACGCCGCGCACCGTTCGCACGATGTCTTCGTATGCACCGAGCTTGGCGCGCAGGCGACGCACGTGCACGTCGATGGTGCGCTCGCCGGGGGCGTCGTCGTCGGTCGAGCCCTCCCACAGGGATGCCACGAGCTCGGCACGCTCGATCGTGCGGCCTTCACGCAGCACCAGGTACTGCAGCAGCTCGAACTCCTTGAAGGTGAACGCGGCCGACTCGCCGTCGATGAGCACGCGCTTGCGCGAGATGTCGACGACCACGCCACCGGGGGCGCGATCCTCGTCGACGGGCTCCTCCTTGGTGCGCGCCACGGCCGAGGGCTCGTGCAAGGCGAGGCGCACGAGGTCGACGTCGCGTCCGCCGGCGCCCGCGGGAGCCAGGGCGACGGTGGCGTAGGTCTCTGCAGCGGGGGCGAGCTCGCCGAGCGTGCGGCGCAGGGCCTCGACGAGCGTGCCGAGGCTGACGCCCGCGGCGGCGGCCTTCGCCTCGTCGATACCGACGTAGAGGGCGAAGCCGCGCGGGGCGGTGGTGGCCGCGGGGCGAGCCGGGACGGCGGGCTCCGCGGTGGCGGGGCGAGCGGCCTGCGGACGGGCGGCGGGGGTCTGGGGGCGGTCGAGAACAGCGGAGGTCGACATGAGGATGAGTCCTTGGGTGGTGAACCCGGGCGTCGTCACGAGGCGGGGTTCGACGGGAGGTGGGGGCCGAATGGCCGGGGTGCGGTGTCGGGCTACACGTGATCGACGCGGGCGCTCGACGACCGGGGGACGAGGTCGGTGTTCAGAAACCGAGGTCGTCCGGGCGAGGGGTCGCTGTTAGCGGCACATTCGACAGCACATGACAACGCGGCCGGGCATCATCATGCCGGCAGTCCCGTTCGCCTCCCGGGCGGACAGAAGATGCGCATTGACAGTCATGGCTCGAATTATGTCCCATCGCGTCGCATCTCGTCAAGTTTCTGCGCCGGGCATGTATGGAGCGCAATCTGCTCAGCCCTCGTGGGCCTCACCGTGTTCTCGCTGGGCATTGTGCATCATCGGCGCCCGGTGGCTACGAGCGGCGTAGCCTCTCGGCATGGCCGACCTTCATTTCGCCGACGACAAGACCGCGTCGAGGTTCACGCTGCACAGGGGCGACGACCTGGTGTCGGTGCTCGACTACCGCGACGACGGGCGCACGATCGCCCTCACGCGCGCGTTCACCATTCCGACGTTTCGCGGGCACGGCTACGCCGCCGTGGTCACCGAGCGTGCGGTCGACGCGATCGAGGCGGCCGGCGACCGGGAGATCTCGCCGGTCTGCTGGTACGTCGGCGAGTGGTTCGAGGCGCATCCCGAGCGTGCCGGTCTCCTGCAGCAGCGCCCTCGCACCTGATTCCGGCGTCTACGCAGCGTCATCGCGGTCGTCAACCCCTGCCCCCGCGACCCGCGTCCCGACGATGCTGAGAGCGTCGAAAGGGGAAGTCATGAACGACGACCGCGACCTGCCCGAGGGCGTCATCGACGCCGATCCTCCCGGTGGGTGGGAGAGCGGCGCCGTCGCCGACGGCGAGACCGCAGAGCAGGATGAGAACGCCAAGGGATCGTCGCGTCTGAACGACGCCGCGCCCTCGGACCCGATCGAGGGCGATGCCGCGAGCCAGGGCATCGACCCCGATCTGAGCACGGAGGACTGACATGACCGACGACACCCGGGCTCCGCAGCCTTCGGCCGGCCCCGCAGGAGGGGCGTCCCCCGCCGACGCGGTCGGCGGAGCCGTCCACGACGAGAGCAAGCTGCCCGCGCGACCCGACGAACAGTCGGAGCCGAAGATGGACACCCATGAGACCGACGACGAGGCGCGCATCGCCGGGGTCGTCGTTCAGACGCGTGCCGATGTCGGCGACAAGAACGAGGCGCGCATCGCCGACGTCTTGCGCCAACGCTTCGCCGAGGTCGGACTCGACGTCGGCGACGATCGGGTCCGCGCCCTCGCCGCCGAGGTCGCCCAGGGCTGACCGGCGTGCCACGATACCCCGTCCCTTCTCCGGGACAGGGTATCGCCGTGTCCGGCCCGGGCAGCCCGGGCCGGGCGTTTGCTGCGAGCCGATGTCGGAGGGGCGACGTACCGTGTGTGCATGCGGATCCTGCACACCTCCGACTGGCACATCGGGCGCTCCTTCCACGGGCACTCCACGCTCGACGCGTTGAGCGGTGTGCTCGACGTCCTCGTCGTCCACGTTCGCGAGAACGACGTCGACGTCGTCATCGTCGCGGGCGACGTCTTCGACTCGGCCACCCCCTCTGCCGCCTGCTACCCCCTCCTCTCCCGCACGCTGGCGGCGTTGGCCGAAGCGGGCGCTCGCGTGATCGTCACCAGCGGCAACCACGACTCGGCCGCGCGACTGGGCTTCCAGTCCGCGCTGCTGCGCGACGACATCACCGTCGTCACCGACCCGCTGTCGGTGGGCACCCCCCTCACCCTCCACGACGAGCACGGGCCCGTGCACATCTACGGCATCCCATACCTCGAGCCCGCCATCGTCCGCCACCTGTGGGACGGCGTGGAACTGCGCAACCAGGCGCAGACGATGGCTCATGCCCTCGACCTCGTGCGCCTTGACCTCGCGGCTCGCGGAGGCCGGGCCGTCGTCGCCGCCCACTGCTTCGCCGCCGGTGTCGAGGCGACACCCGGTGTCGAGCGCGAGATCCGTCAGGGCGGCCTGGACGTCGTTCCCCTGTCGTGCTTCGACGGTCTCGATTACGTGGCGCTCGGTCACATCCACGGCAGGCAGCAGCTGTCCGACCGTGTGCGGTACGCGGGAGCTCCGCTGCACTACAGCTTCGGTGAGGCCGGCAAACCGCGGGGTTCCTGGCTCGTCGACCTCGACGCCGACGGCCTCGCCGCGGTGCGCTGGCTCGACCTGCCCGTCCCGCGCGCGCTGGTCACGCTGCGCGGTCCGCTCGACGAACACTCCTCTCCGACGTACGCTTCGCCGGCCACGCCGATCACTGGGTCCGTGCCGAATACACCGACGCGACGCCGCAGCCCGATCCGATGCGACGGCTGCAGGAACGCTTCCCGTGGTGCGCCACGGTCGCCCACGCGCCGGCCGCGGCACGCTTCGACGACGGCGTCGCCTACGCCCAGCGCGTCCGCGCCGCCCGAGACGACGGCGAGATCATCGACGCCTTCCTCGCCCACGTGCGCGAGGGCGAGGGGGCCTCCGAGGCGGAACGCTCCCTCATCCGCGAGGTGCTCGACACCCGCGCGCTCTCCGAGGCGCAGGCATGAAGCTGCACCGGTTGGAACTGGAGGGATTCGGGCCATTTCTCGATGCGCAGACGGTCGACTTCGACGCATTCGCGGACGACGGCATCTTCCTCATCACCGGGCGCACGGGCGCGGGTAAGTCCAGTGTGCTCGACGGCGTCTGCTACGCGCTCTACGGCGGGGTGCCCCGCTACGACGGGGCAGAACGGCGGCTGCGCAGCGACCACTGCATGCCCGACGATCCGACGCGCGTCACGCTGGAGTTCACCGCCGACGGCGAGCGATGGCGGGTCACCCGCTCGCCCGAGTTCGAACGACCGAAACGCCGCGGCGGCGGCACGACGAAAGAACCTCACCGGGCGCTTCTCGAGGTGCACGACGCGCAAGGCTGGACGGGGGTCGCGGCGCGCCCCGTCGACGTCGCCACCCGGCTCGGCGAGATCCTCGGCCTGAACCAGCAGCAGTTCCTGCAGGTCATCCTGCTGGCACAGAACCGCTTCGCCCGATTCCTCCTGGCCAAGAACGACGAGCGGCTGACACTGTTGCGCACGCTCTTCGGCACCCGGTCGTTCGAGCAGTACGCGCTCGCCCTCGACGATCGGCGCAAGCGCGCCCAGGAACGCCTTGCGGCCGACGCGGTCGAGGTGTCGACGTTGCTCGACGAAGCCGAGCGCCTGGCCGCCGAGCTCGACGCCGCCCCCGATGACAGGGGCCCCGGCGTTGCCGCAGACGTCGAGTCCGTCCATGACCTCGCCGTCGCTCCCGGCGCCGACGCGACCGCGGGGCCCGCGTCCGGCGGGATCCGCGAACGGCTCGCCGCGATCGTGCGCGCCGTCGAGCGCGCCGAGTACCGCGTCGAGACGCTGGGGCGTGAGCGTGAGAGCGCCGACATCGCGCTCGATGCCGCGCTCGCGCACGAGCGCGAGGCCACGACGCTGCACGAACGCCAGCGTGAGCGCGCGGCCGTGCGCGAGCAGCTCGCCGCGCTCGAGGCCGAGACCGCGCGGATCGCGGCGGCGCGCCGCGAAGCGACGGCAGCGGCCGAGGCCGAGGGCCTTCGGGGTCCGCTCGATGCCGTTGAGCGCGCTGTCGGTGCGACTGCCGCCGCGACCGGGCGCGCAGAAACGACCCTCGAACGCGCGCGGACCGCGGGCGAGATCGACCTGGCCGACGACGAAGCCCTCGCGGCACGAGCCGACGATCTGACCGCCGACCTGGCTCGCGGCGAGGCCGCCGCCGCGGCCGAGATCGCCCTGGTGGCCGCCGATGCCGACGTGGTACGCGTCTCCGCTCGCGTGGCGGCGATCGAGACCGAACGCGACGAGCTCGAAGCCGCACGCGCCGATGTGCCCGAGAAGCTCCGCACGCTCGACGATCGCTTGACGCAGCTCGAGGGTGCAGCCGACCGGCGCCGGGCGGCGGCGTCGACTCTCGATGAGACGCGCCAGCGCCTCGACGCCGCGCGTCAGGCCGCACGACTGCTCGCCCAGCGCGAGCAGGCCGATCTTGCCGCTCTCGTGCGCGCCGACGACCTGCAGAACGCCATCGAGGCGTGGACGACGCTCCTGCGGCGACGCTTGACCGGCGCCGCCGCCGAACTCGCACACGAGCTCGTCGACGGCGAGCCCTGCGCCGTATGCGGCTCCCGCGAGCACCCCGCGCCCGCGACGGGTGGAGAGTCCGCGGTCACCGACGACCAGGTGGCCGAGGCCGAGAACCGCAAGAACGCCGCGATCGACGCCGACCGGCTTGCCTCCGACGCGGCACGGATCGCCCGTGACGATCACGCCCTGGCCGCCGCCCGCGCGGGTGGTGAGACCGTCGAGACGCTCACCGAACGTCTGGCCGCGGCAGAGGCCGCCCTCGAGACGGCGACTGCAGAAGCCGCCGAGCGCGATGACCTGCACGCCGAGCGCTTGCGCGTCGTCGAGACGGACGCCGCCGTCGCGCGCCGCATCGATGCCCTCACCGCCGAGCTGGCGAACGCCCGGCAGGAAGCCGCGCTGGCTCGGCAGCGCGGCGATGCCCTGCGCGCCGACGTCGTCGCCGCGCGCGGCGACTTCGAGACCGTGGCTGCTCGTCAGCACGATCTGCAGACACGTCGGACCCTCATCCGCGATCTCGTCGGCGCGCGCGCCGATCTGCGCGCCGCGCGTGCCGCCCTGCGCGAGGCTGAGCAGGTCCTGCGCAACCTCATCGACGCGACGCCGTTCGACGATGCGGCGGCCGCCGCCGCGGCCCTTCGCCCCGCAGCCGAACGCCGACGCCTCGACACGACGGTGGCCGAGCACGAGGCGGCGGTCGCATCGACTCGGCGACGTCTGCTCGACCTCGAACTGGCGCTCGTCGAGAGGGGCGACGAGCCCGTCGACCTCACTCCGGTTCGCGCCTGCGTCGGGCGCGCCCGCGAGGCCGTCCAGCGAGCAGCTGCCGCGCACGCCGCGGCGCAGACCCTCGCCGATCGCCTGCGAGACCTCGCCCAGCGAGCCGATGCGGGTCACTCCGCCGTTGCCGCGCAGGCCGAGGAGTACGCGGTGGTGGCGCGCCTGGCCGACACCGTCGCCGGACGCGCTCCCAATACCCGTCGTATGACACTCGAGACGTTCGTGCTCGCGGCGGAGCTCGAAGAGATCGTGGTGGCGGCCAACCTTCGTCTCGAACAGATGTCGTCCGGCCGGTATCGGCTGCAGCACACCGACGCGCTCGCGGCGCGCGGTGCAGCGAGCGGTCTCGGGCTCGAGATCATGGATGCCTTCACCGGCCAGTGCCGTCCGCCGCACTCCCTCTCCGGAGGCGAGACGTTCCTCACGTCCCTGGCGCTCGCGTTGGGATTGGCAGAGGTCGTCACGGCGCGGGCGGGCGGCATCCGTCTCGACACGCTGTTCATCGACGAAGGGTTCGGCTCGCTCGACGACGACACGCTCGACCTGGCGATGCGCACCCTCGACGAGCTGCGCCAGGGCGGACGCACGGTGGGCGTGATCAGTCACGTGGCGTCGATGAGAGACCAGCTCCCCGCCCAGCTGCGTGTCACCGCGACACCGCGTGGCCCGAGCGTGATCGCCCAGGACGCCGCGCTGATCCCGAGCTGAGCACCGGGCCGCCACCCCTAGGCTGGAGCCATGCGCAAGAGCACTCTCTGGACGATCCTCGGCGTCATCGTCGCGATCGTGATCGCGTGGGTGATCGTGAACGCCGTCCTGTCGCTCATCGCGTTCGCCTTCCGCGTTGCCGCGGTGGCTGTCGTGGCGCTCATCGTGTTCTTCGTTCTGCGCGCCGTCTTCGCCCGTCGCGACATCGACTGACCCGGCTGTCGCGCCGGGCCGATCGGCGCAAGCCCGGCCGCGGTGTCCGCCCCTCGGAGTAGCGTGACCAGCGATGTCTGATCACTCGCGCTCCGCCCATCCCCCCACGCGCGACATCGTCTTGTCGCCCAAACACCGGTGGCGGGCATACTGGGTCGCGGTGTCCGTCGCCGCCTTGACGATCCTCGACCTCACGAAGGTGAACGTCGCCTTGCCCTCGATCGAGGCGGCGCTGAACGCCGGACCGACCGAGCTGCAGCTGGTCGTGTCCGGATACATCCTCACGTTCGGCCTCGTGCTCGTTCCCGCCGGTCGCCTCGGCGACCTGCGTTCTCGTCGCATGCTCTTCCTCATCGGCCTGTCCCTCTTCCTGGTGACGAGCCTCGTCTGCGCCCTCGCCCCCGACACCAGCGTGCTGCTCGTCGCCCGCCTGCTGCAGGGTGTGGCAGCCGGCATCCAGATGCCCCAGGTGCTCGGACTCGTGCAGCAACTGTTCCAGGGCAAGGAGCGCGGACGCGCCTTCGGACTGTTCGGCGCGACGATCGGCATCGCCACCGCTTTCGGCCCCACGCTGGGCGGGTTGCTCATCGCCCTGGGCGGCGACACCGATGGATGGCGTCTCATCTTCTGGATCAACGTCCCGCTCGTGGCGATCGTCATCGCGCTGGCGGCGTGGCTGCTGCCCGACACGCGCACGAAGTCGCGCCGCACACTCGACCTCGATCCCGTGGGCGTGCTGCTGTTCGCTGTGACGATCCTCGCCCTGATGTGGCCGTTCCTGTTCACCACCGGCGCGCCGGGCGATGATCCGCGACGGTGGTGGTGGCTCGTGGCATCCGTGGTCTTCGCCGCGGCCTTCGTGTTCTGGGAGCGCCGCTACGCCGATCGGGGCGGCATGCCGCTCATGCCGTTCTCGATCTTCGCCTTGTCGTCGTACCGGAACGGCGTGCTCATCTCGACGGCGTACTTCTCGGCCGTGCCCGCGATGTTCCTGCTGGGCACGCTCTTCCTGCAGGGAGGTCTGGGTCTCGAGCCGGTCTTCGCCGGCATGGTCACGATCGGTTTCGCCGTCGCCTCGGCGTGGAGCTCGTGGATCGGCGGCAACCTGGTGACGCGACTGGGCAGGCCCCTCGTGGTGTGGGGGATCATGGGCATGGTCGCCACGGCGGCCGGCCTCGTGCTCGTGGCGCTGTTCACCGCGCCCGAGTGGACGCCATGGGCGATGGCGATGGTCATGGTGTTCGGGGGGTTCGCCGGCGGCCTGGTCATCTCACCGAACCAGACCCTGACCCTCGCCGAGATCCCGGTCACCAGTGGCGGCGTGGCGGGCTCGGTGGGACAGTTGGGTCAGCGCATCGGCACGGCCGTGGGCACCGCGATCGCTCTCGCCCTGTTCTACGCGACCGTTTATCGCGAGCAGGGCAGCGCCGACATGCAGGTGGTGTACCACGACGCCTACGCCTCGGGCATGATCACGGTCGGCGTCTTCCTCGGTCTCGCGCTGATCGTGGGGGTCGCCGATCTCGCCGGTCGCGCTCGAGCGGGGTCGCAGACGCCGTAGTACGCGCCACGCTGAACCTCAGGTCGGGCCCGGACCGCGGGGGACAGACGGTCTCAGACGCCGTACAACGCGCGCACGCGCGCGCGCAGCTCGTGGCTGCACCGTTCGACGACCACATCCCACAGCTCGGTCGCTCCGTCTTGCGCACGGTCGGAGACCGCCCGCAGGATCCGGATGGGCACGTCGAACTGCTGCGCGACCCAGATGAGGGCGTACGACTCCATATCGACCAAGCCCGCGCCGAGCTCGCGGATCAGCCGCACCGCTTCGGCGTCGTCGACGAAGTGATCGCCCGTGGCGATGGCGAGCCCCTCGCGCCCGGTCTCGACGCGCGTCGGGAGCGAGACGTGTTCGCCGAAGGTACCGTCGAGCCCTTTCACATCGTGCTGGATCGCGCCGGCGATGTCGTAGATGCCACCCTCGATGTCGTCGTCGATCGCGCCGGCGGTTCCGACGACGACGATCTCGTCGTAGTCACCCTCGCAGAGCGCGCGCGTCAAGGCGTAGGCCGCGGGGATCTTGCCCACCCCGGTGAGCAGACGTGCGAAGCCGGGGATGTCGTCTTCGAAGGCGACGAGTTCGGACGCGTGGGCGGCGACGAGGAGCTTCACCCCTCCATTGTCGTGGATGGCATGCAGATCCCGTCGCATCGCCCGGCTGTGATGCTGAGGATGCCGAGAGCGCGGCACTCCGAAGGGAGGGGTCCCGCGCGTCGCGCCGGGCCTCTCGGCGGCCTCAGTCCTGCGCGGCCTCCGACGCGTGCGACAGACGCGAGAGTTCGTCGTCGCTGAGATCGAGAGTGGCGCTGGCCAGCAGGTCGGCGACCTGCTCGACGCGCGAGGCGCTGGCGATGGGGGCGGCCACCGTCGGCTGTGCGCGAAGCCACGCGAGCGCCGTGGTGGCGATGGAGGCGCCGTGCGCGTTCCCGACCTCCTCGAGCGCATCGATCAGCGCGAGGCCGGCCGGGGTGGCGAGCTTCGCGGCACCGGCGGCGCGTGGCGAGTCGCTCGTGGCATCCGGGGCGCGGTACTTGCCGGTGAGGAATCCGCTCGCGAGGGCGTAGTAGGGCACGAGAGACATGCTGTACTGCTCCGCCACGGGGACGATCTCGGCCTCGACCTCGTCGCGGTGCACGAGGTTGTAGTGCGGTTGGATCGCCACCGGAAGGTCTGCGCCCGACGCCTCGGCGAGAGAGATCCACGCGCGGATGCGCTCGGCCGTGTAGTTCGACACGGCGACATACCGCACGAGACCGTCGGTCACCAGATCGGCGAAGGCGGCGACGGTCTCTTCGAGGGGTGTGTCGGCGTCGTCGAAATGGGCGTAGTACAGATCGATGGCGTCGACACCGAGGCGCTGCAGCGACGCCTCGGCCGCCGCGCGCACGTTCGAGGCGGACAGGCCGCGGAAATCGGGGTGCGTGCTCACCTTGGTGGCGATCACGAGGTTCGACGGCTTTCGGGAGGCGAGCCATTCGCCGATGAGGGTCTCGCTCTCGCCGCCCGAGTTGCCGGGGGCCCAGGCGCTGTAGCCGTCGGCGGTGTCGATGAAGTTCCCGCCGCCGTCGTGGAAGGCGTCGAGCACGGCGAACGATGTCTCGCGGTCGGCCGTCCAGCCGAAGACGTTCCCGCCGAGCGAGAGGGGGAGGATGTCGAGGTCGCTGCGTCCGATGCGCGTCATGATGCCCTTCCGGTCGAGATGTCGGTGACCTCAGACACAACGAAGGGCGGCATCGAACATTCCCGTGGCGCGCCGGGGCGTCGCGAGCGGGCGGGGGTCAGGAGCCGCCGGACAGGATGCCGATCAGCCCGCTGATCAGCAGCCACAGCCCGATCCCCGCGCCGGCGATCCAGATGACCACCGTTCCCGCGGGGTACTTCTTCTTGCCGTCGGGGTCCTGGCCCTGCGAACCCCCGGGAGTGGTCACGAACGCACCATGGTGACGATCGAGGCGATGAGCACGATGAGACCTCCGACGACGGCGATGGCGGCGATGATCGGTCCGCCACCGGTGAGGAATGCAACGACGCCGAGTGTCAGGAAGAGCGCGGCCACCACGATGCCGAGCACCTGATACACGCGGTACCGCGTCACGCCGTCCCTGATTCTCTCTTCGCTCACGTCGACCCCCTGGCCTCCAGGCTACCGAAAACCTGGGTGTCTGCTGAGATAGGGAGTGCACGATCGCATCTCGATCCCCCCCGCGGTGCACGCGGCGTAGCGTATGCCCATGGTGCGCCCCGTTCCCGATCCCGTTCGTCCCGGCCAGGAATCCGTGTGGGACTACCCGCGCCCGCCCCGCGTCGAACGGGTGCGCGCACGGGCGCAGATCGACTTCGGAGGGAAGCGCATCGTCGACACCGATGATGTCGTGCGAGTGCTCGAGACGAGCCATCCGCCGGTGTACTACCTGCCGATCGCCGCGTTCGTCGACGCACTGACACGGGGCGAAGGGGCGTCGTTCTGCGAGTTCAAAGGCGCAGCCCGCTACTTCGACGTGCACGGCGGCGGGGGAGCGGTGGCCCATCGTGCCGCGTGGAACTACCCCAACCCCATGCCCGGCTATGAGGTACTCGCCGACCGCGTCGCCGTGTACGCCGGCCCGATGGATGCGGTGATCCTCGGCGGCGAGACGGTCAGGCCGCAGCCGGGAGGCTTCTACGGCGGATGGGTCACGGACGACCTGGCCGGGCCGTTCAAGGGCGTGCCGGGGTCGATGGGGTGGTGACGCGTCGCGTACCGGAGTGACACCACACGGGGTCAGTCGCGGAACGCCTGCGGTACTGCCGCATGAAGATCGGCGAGCCACACGCGGGCGTTCCCGTCGGAGGGTGCGCGCCAATCGCCGCGCGGAGACAGCGAGCCCGCGGGGGAGACCTTCGGCCCGTTGGGGATCGCGGTGCGTTTGAACTGCGCGAAGCCGAAGAAGCGCTTCAGGAACACCTCGAGCCATCTCGCAACCGTGACCAGGTCGTATGACGGCCGCTCGGCCTCGGGGTAGCCGGGGGGCCAGGCTCCGGCATCCGGATCGCTCCAGGCATGCGCGGCGAGGAAGGCGATCTTCGACGGGCGGAAGCCGAAGCGCAGCACGTGGTACAGCGTGAAGTCGTGCAGGTTGTAGGGCCCGATGCGGTCTTCGGTGGATTGCATGCGGCCGTCTTGACCGGCCGGCACGAGCTCGGGGCTGATCTCGGTGTCGAGGACCGCCTGGAGTACGTCGACGGTGGCGGCACTGAGTTCGCCGGCCGAGATGACCCAGCGGATGACGTGTTGGATGAGCGTCTTGGGGACGCCGGGGTTCACGGAGTAGTGGCTCATCTGATCGCCCACCCCGTACGTCGACCACCCGAGCGCGATCTCGGACAGGTCGCCGGTGCCGACGACGATGCCGCCGTTCTGGTTGGCGAGGCGGAAGAGGTAGTCGGTGCGAAGGCCCGCCTGCACGTTCTCGAACGTGACGTCGTGCACCGGCTCGCCCGCGGCGAAGGGGTGGCCCATGCGCGACAGCATCTCGGTCGCCGCCGGGCGGATATCGATCTCTTCGATGCAGGCCCCGACGGCCTCGGCGAGAGCGATCGCATTGCGCTTGGTCTTCTCGCTCGTCGCGAAGCCGGGGAGCGTGTAGGTGAGGATGTCGCTGCGCGGACGCCCCATGCGGTCCATGGCCCGCGCGATGACGAGGAGGGCGTGTGTGGAGTCGAGCCCGCCGCTGACACCCAGCACGGGTTTGGGGTTGCCGATGGCTTCGAGACGCTGCACGAGACCCGACACCTGGATGTTGAACGCCTCATAGCAGTCCTGGGCGAGGCGGGCCGGGTCGTCGGGGACGAACGGGAAGCGATCGAGCGTGCGGCGCAGGCCGATGTCGGTCGCGGGCGGGGCGAGCTCGAACGACACCGTGCGGAACACGGGCGCGCTCGTACGGCGGTTGTCGTCGAACGTGCCCTGGCGGAGGCGGTCCTGGCGCAGGCGGTCGAGGTCGACGTCGGCGACGCTGCGGCGGGGGCCGTCGGGGAAGCGCTCGGTCGTGGCGAGCAGCTGCCCGCCCTCGTAGATCATGGTCTGCCCGTCCCACGACACGTCGTTGGTCGACTCGCCCTGCCCGGCGGCGGCGTAGACGTACGCGGCGAGGCAGCGCAGGGACTGCGACTGCGAGAGCAGGTTGCGGTCGTCGGCGCGGCCGATCGTGATGGGGCTGCCCGAGAGGTTTCCCAGCACCGTCGCGCCGGCGAGGGCGGCGCCCGACGACGGGGGGATGGGCACCCAGACGTCTTCGCAGACCTCGGCGTGCAGGGTCAAACCGGGCACGTCGACGGCGTCGAAGAGCAGGTCGGGGCCGAAGGGGACCGTTTCGCCCATCACCCGGATGTGCTGTCCCGCCTGATCGTCACCGCGGGCATACCAGCGGTGCTCGTAGAACTCGCGGTACGTCGGCAGATACGCCTTCGGGGCGACGCCGAGCACGCGGCCGCGGTGGATGACGACCGCGCAGTTGTAGAGGCGGTTGCGGTGCCGCAGTGGCGCACCGACCATCAGAACCGGCAACAGATCGACGGATGCCAGGACGAGACGCTCCACCGCTACCTCGACGGCATCGAGCAGGGCATCCTGCATGACCAGGTCGTCGATCGCGTAGCCGGTGAGGCAGAGCTCGGGGAAGACGGCGACGGCCACGCCCTCGGCGTCGCACGCGCGGGCGGACTCGAGCACGGCGTCGGCGTTGGCGGCCGGATCGGCGATGGCGACGGGGATCGTGCATGCCGCGACGCGCGCGAAGCCGTGCCGGTAGACGCTCTCGAACGGCAGATCGGTGATCACCTCTCCAGTCTGGCAGGCCCCTCCGACACTGTGGCGGCCGTTTCCCGCAGTGGGCCGACCCTGTGGACGCGCGCACGGCGATGTCGGTGGCCCCCGTTAGCGTGGATTCCCATGCGGTACATCGAACACGACGGGCGGATCGTCTGGAGCGCCAGCGACCTCAAGGCTGCGGCCGAGTGCGAGTTCGCCTGGTTGCGGGCCATCGACGCCAAGATCGGTCGTATCGCCGCCGTCGACGACCCCGAAGACGCCACCCTCGAGCGCGCGGCGCGCCTGGGCACCGCCCACGAGCTGCGGGTGCTCGACGAGTACCGCGCGCGCTTCGGTACGGCGGTGCGCGAGATCCCCGCTGCGCGGTCGTCCGACGCTGTAGCGCTCGCCGAGGCCGTGCGTCTCACCGACGACGCTCTGGCCGATCCCGCCGTCGAAGTCGTCTACCAGGCTGCTTTCGCCACCGACGAGTTCGTCGGCTTCGCCGATTTCCTCGTCCGGACCCCCGTCCCGGGGTCTGACGGGGTGCGCCCGTGGATCGTGCAGGACACCAAGCTCGCCCGCCGCGCCCGCGTCACGGCCCTCATGCAACTCGCGGCCTACGTCGACCAGCTCGACCGTCTGGGCGTCCCGCGCTCCGACGAGGTCCAGCTGCTGCTCGGCGACGGCACGACGAGCACACATCGCGTCGACGACCTGCTCCCGGTCTTCGCGCTGCGGCGAGAGCGTCTGCGCGCGCTGATCGCCGACCGCAGCGTCGAGCTCGGCGCGGCGGGCCCCGTGATCGGCTGGGGCGACGCGCGCGGTGACCTCGATGTCGTCGCGTGCGGGCGGTGCGCCACCTGCGAGCTCGAGGTCGTGGCGCACCGCGACCTGCTCCTCGTCGCGGGCATGCGACCCGTGCAGCGCGATCGGCTCCGCGCGAGCGGCATCCTGACCATCGACGATCTCGCTCGGGCCACCGCCGCACCCGCGGCGATGGGCGGCGACACGTTCGCCTCGCTGCGTACCCAGGCGCGACTGCAGCTCGACAGTCCGGCGGGCGTGCCCGCCGACGACGCGCCCGCGCACGCGGTGCCCACGTTCGAGGTCGTGGCGCCGAAGTCGCTGGGGGTGCTCCCGCGCCCCGACCACGGTGACCTCTTCTTCGATTTCGAGGGCGACCCCCTCTATACCGAGGGCGTGGGCGAGCACTGGGGCATCGACTACCTGTTCGGCTGGGTCGACACCCGTGAGACGTACGGCGCGCTGTGGGCGCACACCTTCGACGAGGAGCGCATCGCGCTCGAGCGCTTCCTCGATATGGTCGCCCTGCGCCGCCAGCAGTATCCGAACATGCACATCTATCACTACGCCCCGTACGAGCCGACGCACCTGCTGACGATGGCCGCGCGCTACGGAGTACGCGAGGCCGACGTCGACCGGTTGCTGCGCGACGGGGTCTTCGTCGACCTGTACCCGGTCGTGCGTCGCGCGCTCCGCGTCGGGTCGCGCTCGTACTCGATCAAGAAGCTCGAGCCGCTCTACATGGGCGACAAGGTGCGCACGAGCGACGTGCAGCGCGGCGACGACTCGATCGTGAAGTACGTCGAGGCGCGCGCCCTCGCGGCCGATGGTGCCGCCGATGCCGCGCAGGCGGTGCTCGACGACCTCGCCGACTACAACCGGTACGACTGCGTGTCGACTCGTCGCCTGCGCGACTGGTTGGTCGATCGCGCGCGCGAATCGGGCGCGGTGCCCGCCCGCGGCGCCGAGCCCGACGAACAGGCCTACGAGCCCTCCCCGCGCGCGACGGCCCTCCAACGCTGGGCGGCGCACGCGGCCGAGTCCGTTGGCACCGATTCCCCCGATGCGACGGCCCTGCGTCTGGCGGCAGCCGCGATCGATTACTACCCCCGCGAAGAGAAGACCTACTGGGCGACGCACTTCCTGCGTCTGCGCGAGCCCGTGTCGGTGTGGGAAGAGACCCGCGATGTCGTGGTCGTCGACGCCTCCCGCTCGCGCGTCGTGGCCGATTGGCATATCGCCGAGTCAGGTCGGGGATCCGAGCGTCGCCTGGTCGAGCTGCGCGGCGAGCTCGCGCCGGGAACCCGCCTGAGTGCAGATGCCGAACCCTTCGCCGTCTACGACCTGCCCGTGCCCTTCCCGCTCGACACCCGCCCGCGGTGGATCCACGGCGCTCGTCGGGTCACCGTGCGCGAGGTGCTCGATGACGGTGCGGTCGTCGAAGAGGTCGCCGCCGACGGCGTGACATGGGACGAACTGCCGCTGGCACTCACCCCGCCCGCGCCCCCGCGCGCCGGCAACCAGCAGAAGGCGATCGACGCGTGGGCAGACGCGATCCTGGCCGCGGCGCCGGCGATTCCCGAGGGGCCCGCGGCCGACATCCTGCGCCGTGTCCCCCCGCGCACCCGGTCGGGCGCACTCGTGCCCGTCGCTCATCGACCCGGCGCCCCGGGCGACGCTCGGCCGGCCGACGATGCTCCGGGCATCGGCGGCGACGTATGCACCGGCGACACGATCGCCGGTGAGACGACCGCCGGCGTGACGGGCACCCTCGGCGTGACGGGCGTCCTCGGCGCGACCGCTTCCGGCGCGACCGCTGCCGTGACGGGTATCCCCGCGACGGGCGCCCCCGCGACTGGCGTTGCCGAAACGGGCAACGCCGTCGACGAGGTCACCGCGATCGCCCGCAGCGTCATCGACCTCGACCGCAGCTACCTCGCCGTGCAGGGGCCTCCTGGCACCGGCAAGACGTATGTCGGCTCGCACGTCATCGCCCGGCTCGTGGCCGAGCGCGGCTATCGCATCGGTGTCGTCGCGCAGTCTCACGCGACCATCGAGCACATGCTCGACCAGGTCATCGCGGCGGGGGTTCCGGCATCCCGGGTCGGCAAGGCGCCGAAAGACCCGAGCGTGTCGCACGCGTTCACGGTGCTGCCGAAGAACGGGGTCGCGGCCTTCACCGCCGAGAACGCCGCGCACGGGTTCGTCGTCGGCGGCACCGCGTGGGACTTCAGTCACGAGGCCCGCATCCCACGCGGCAGCCTCGACCTGCTCGTGATCGATGAGGCGGGGCAGTTCTCGCTCGCCTCGACCATCGCCGTCTCGCTCTCGGCGCAGCGACTGCTGCTGCTGGGCGACCCGCAACAGCTGCCCCAGGTCAGCCAGGGCACGCACCCCGAGCCGGTCGACACGTCGGCGCTGGGCTGGATCATCGACGGCGCCGAGGTGGTGCCGGCCGAGCTCGGATACTTCCTCGCGCGCACGCGCCGCATGCATCCGGCCGTCGCGGAGCCGGTGTCGCGCCTGTCGTACGAGGGGCGTCTCGCGGCTCACCCGTCGACGGCGCTCCGCCAGCTCGACGGGGTGGAGCCGGGCGTGCACGCCGTGCCGGTGCGCCACAGCGGGAATGCGACCTGTTCCCCCGAAGAGGCGGCCGAGGTCGTGCGCCTCGTGGCCGACCTCGTCGGACGCGCGTGGACCGGGGCCGAGGGCGGGACCGGCGACTCCGCCGTCGTGCACGACGAACGGCCGCTCCGTGCCGACGACATCATCGTCATCACCCCGTACAACGCGCAGCAGGTCGCGGTCGAAGAGGCGCTGGCCGCAGCGGGTCTCGCCGACGTGCCGGTGGGCACCGTCGATCGGTTTCAGGGCAAGGAAGCGGTCGTGGCGATCCTCACGCTCGCGGCGTCGTCGGGTCGCGAAGCTCCCCGAGGATTGGAGTTCCTGCTGCTACGCAACCGCATCAACGTGGCGATCTCGCGGGCGATGCAGGCGGCGTACGTCGTGTACTCGCCGTCGCTGCTCGACGACCTTCCCCGCACGCCAGAGGGCGTAGCGCGCCTGAGCGGGTTCGCGCGTCTCGTCGCCGGCGCCGAGTGATCGCCGGCTTCGCATCGGGGCGTCCCGGCACCCCGTTCGTGATGTCCTGGGACGAGTTGGAGCGCGCTGTTCCGTTTGCGGGGCGCGCCCGGTCAGGTTTGGGGCGTGTTCTTCCGTTCGGGGCGCGAAATACGACGCCCCAAACGGAAGAACACGCCCCAAAGCGTGCGGTGCCGCGGCGATACGCGAACGTGCCCCGCCCGCGCGCCCGCGGACGGGGCACGAGCCGCGCAGCGGTGGCCCCGGATCCGGGGTCAGGCCGTGCCGTACAGGCGGTCGCCCGCGTCGCCGAGACCGGGCACGATGTAGCCCTTCTCGTTGAGACGCTCGTCGACGGCGCCGAGCACCAGCGTCACGTCGTGGCCCTCGACCTGCTTCTCGATCGCCGCGACGCCCTCGGGGGCGCCCAGCAGGCAGATGGCGGTGACGTCCTGCGCCCCGCGCGCGAACAGGAAGTTGATGGCCGCCCCGAGCGATCCGCCGGTCGCGAGCATCGGGTCGAGCACGAAGCACTGACGATCGCTCAGGTCGTCGGGCAGACGCTCGGCGTAGGTCGTGGGCTCGAAGGTCTCCTCGTCGCGCACCATGCCCAAGAAGCCGACCTCGGCGGTGGGCAGCAGCTTCACCATGCCCTCGAGCATGCCGAGACCGGCGCGCAGGATCGGTACGACGATCGGGCGCGGCTCGCTGATCTTCACGCCCTCGGTGCGCGTCACGGGAGTCTGGATCTCGATGGGCTCGACACGCACGTTGCGCGTGGCCTCGTACGCGAGCAGCGTCACCAGCTCTTCGGTGAGCTGGCGGAACACCGGCGACGACGTCTGCGCGTCGCGCAGCACCGTGAGCTTGTGGGTGATGAGGGGGTGGTCGGCGACGTGGACACGCATAGGCTCAAGGCTAACCGTTCCGTTCGAACCTCCCACCCCCGCTTTTCGGAGCTCCCGTGACGCCGACCGCTGCCGACCGTGCCGCGCTGCGCCGTGCGTTCGCGCTGGCGAGCGAGGCCGAGTCCGACGGAGACGTCCCGGTCGGTGCGGTCGTCATCGACGCGGCGGGAGTCATCGTGGGAGAGGGACGCAACCTACGCGAGGTCACCGGTGACCCGACCGCCCACGCCGAGGTGGTGGCCCTGCGCGCGGCTGCCCACGCCATCGGGTCATGGCATCTCGCCGGGTGCACGCTCGTGGTGACGCTCGAACCGTGCCTGATGTGCGCCGGGGCGATCCTGCAGGCACGGATGCCGCGCGTGGTGTTCGCCGCGTGGGATGCCAAGGCCGGTGCCGCGGGATCGATGTACGACGTTCTGCGCGACCGGCGCCTGCCGCACCGGGTCGAGGTCGTCGGGGGCATCGCCGAAGCCGAGGCGGCGGCGCAATTGCAGGCGTTCTTCGCCGCGCGGCGCGACGACGTCTGAGGTCGGTTCGCTCAGCGCGGGAGCAGCGGAAGCAACTCCGAGCCGATCTGGTGGGCATGGTCGAGATCGCGCAGGTCCATGAGCTGGAAGTACACGCGCTCGGCGCCGAGCGCGTGTAGCCGGTGGACCTTCTCGGCGATCTGAGCGGGCGTGCCGATGAGGTTCGCGCCGTTGTCGAACTGCGCGCGCGATTGGCCGATGGCGGCGGCGCGACGATCGATCTCGGCGTCGTCGGCGCCCACGATCGTCGGCAGCGCGACAGACAGCTTCAGCGTCGCCGGGTCACGATCCGCGGCCTCGCACGCGGCCCGCACGACGGCGAACTTCTCGGCCACGACATCTTCCGCGACGAAACCGATGTTGAACTCGGTGGCGTAGCGCGCGGCGAGCGCCGGGGTGCGTTTCGGGCCACCCCCGCCCACGATGACCGGTACGCGGGGCTGCACGGGCTTGGGCAGGGCCGGCGCCGCATCGAGTCGGTAGTGCTCGCCCTCGAACGTGAAGGTCTCGGCATCCGGGGTCTGCCAGAGCCCCGTCACGACCTGGAGCTGCTCCTCGAGCAGATCGAAGCGCTTAGCCGGGAAGGGGATGCCGTAGGCGGCATGTTCGCGTTCGAACCAGCCCGTGCCGAGCCCCAGCTCCGCGCGTCCGCCCGACATCGCGTCGACTTGCGCCACCTGGACGGCCAGGATGCCCGGGACGCGATAGGTCACCGACGAGACGAGCGTGCCGAGCCGGATGCGGGAGGTCTCGCGGGCGAGCCCGGCGAGCGTCGTCCACGCGTCGGTGGGCCCGGGGCGCGGGTCGCCCTCGCCCACGCGCAGGTAGTGGTCGGAGCGGAAGAAGCCGTCGAGCCCGTGCCGCTCGGCCGACTGCGCGAAGGCGAGCTGATCGTCGTACGAGAAGCCCTGCTGGGGCTCGGTGAACAGGCAATACTCCACGGTGGCCTCCGGGGACGGGGGGACGGACGGGGTCTCAGTCGGCGGAGCGCAGGATGATCGCCTCGGTGGGCGGGGCGGGGTCGGCGGGGCGACCGACGTAGCCGATGTGCGTCAGCAGCGCGCGGCGGAAGGATGCCGGACGCTCCAAGTGCACGCAGTGGCCGGCGCCTTCGACGGCGATCTCGGTCACCTCGCCGCCCGCAGCGGAGTAGGCGGCCAGAACGTCGCGCGTCTGCGAGACCATGGGCTGCGCCGGCGCGGTTTCCGCGCCGGGCCAGCCGGGGACCACGCCGAGCGCACCCAGGTGGTTCACGTCGGAGAACGAGGCGTCGGACACGATCGCGTCGGCGGTGCCGTGGATCCACAGCACCGGGGGCTTGTCGGGCAGGTCGACGATGCCGGAGACGTCGAAGAACTTCGGCGACACCGTGTTCAGCACCCCCGTGCGGCCGGGCGCGTACCCCGGCCAAGTCGGGGTCGTGACCGTCTCGCCGGGGTAGTTGCCGCGCGCGGTCGAGGTCGACAGCATCGCCTCGACCCAGACGTCTTCGTGCTCGCTGGTGTACCCGGCGGCGACGTAGGCGGCACGGAACACCGAGCGGGGCGAGGTCGGAGCCTCGTCGCTCGCGTCGCGCTCGGTGAGCCGCTGGACGAAGTCGGGATTGGCGGTTCCCGCACCGGTTCCCGCGGCCTCGTCGTCGAGCAGCGCGCCGTCACGACGTGTGCCGCCGAAGCCGAAGGGCGAGACCGGCGCCTGCAGGGTGAGCGACAGCGCCGGGTGATCGAGGGCGTATTGCATCACGACCCCGCCACCGAGTGCCCAGCCGACGAGGTGGGCGGTCGGGATGCCGAGAGCCTCGAGGGTGGCGTGCAGATCGTCGCTGAGATCGCGGACGCCGCGGGTGGCGTCGATGGGCATGTGCTCGGTGCGGCCGAAGCCGCGGAGGTCGACGGCGAGCACGCGGAGTTCGCTCGGCAGATCCTGCATGATCTCTTGCCAGAACAGCGACGAGGCGACGTTGCCGTGCACGAAGACGACCGTGTGCTCGGGGGCCGTCGACGAGTCGTCGCCCGCTCGCTCGAGCACGTTGACGCCCAGCCGGTGGGTCTCGACAAGGCGCGCGGTGATGCCGTCGAAGAGAGTCATGAGAGGTCCTCCGTGTCGCTCGCGGGTGCCCCGGTACACCGTCTTCCGACTCTAACGCGCGCCCCTGTCGACCGCACTCAGGGTTGCCCGCCGACGCCGCCGGTGTCACGAGCGCCCGCGCCGGGCGATGTCTGAGGAGGTTCGTAGACTGTCAGGCATGACGGATGCCCTCACCTCGCTGCCCCCGATCGCCATCCTCGGAGCCGGATCCATGGGCGGGGCGATCCTGCACGGACTCCTCTCCGCGGGGCTGACAGGCGGCGGGGTCACCGCGACCAACCGCTCGCTCGCGAAGGCGGCGGAGCTCGCCGACCTCGAGGGGGTCACGAGCGTCGCGCTCGAGGCGAACCCGAATGGCAACGCCGACGCCGTGGCATCCGCCGACATCGTGTTGATCGGCGTCAAGCCGGCCATGGTCCCCGCTCTGCTCGACGAGATCGCCCCGCACCTGCGTCCGGGCGCGATCGTGGTCAGCCTGGCCGCGGGCGTCACACTCGCGACTTTCGCCCGCCACCTCGGCGACGGCGTCGCGACGCTGCGCTCCATGCCCAACACGCCCTCTCTGGTAGGCGCGGGGGTCACCGGCCTCGCGGCGGGTCCGGCGGCGTCGGCCGACGACGTCTCGGTCGTTCGGACCCTGTTCGAGACCGTCGGCGCGGTCGTCGAAGTTCCCGAAGAGCAGATCGACGCCATTTCGACGATCTCGGGTTCGGGTCCCGCTTACGTGTTCCTCTTCGTCGAGGAGTTCACGAAGGCTGCGGTACGCATGGGCTTCGACGATGATCAGGCGCGTCTTCTCGCCGAGCAGACGTTCATCGGCGCCGCGAAACTCATGGCCGCCTCCGACGTCGACCCCGCCGAGCTGCGACGCCGCGTCACGAGCCCCAAGGGCACCACCGAGCGGGCCATCGCCGTGCTGCAGGCCGCGCGCCTCGACGACACCTTCACCGTCGCTGCCGAAGCCGCCCTGGCCCGCGCGAAAGAGCTCGCAGCCGGTAACTGACGCGGGCTGTCGCCCGCGCAGACGCGGCGTCAGCGGTCCAAGGCTGCGAAGCGCTCGATATCGGAGTTCGTGCCCGAGACGATGATGAGGTCGTGGTTGGTCACCACGGTGTTCGCCTCCGCGTAGCGGAAGGGCCGACCCGGGCTCTTCACACCCACCACGGTGACGTTGTACTTCGTGCGGACGCCCGATTCGTTCAGACCGACGCCGCGCACCATCTTGGGCGGGTACATCTTCGCCAGCACGAAGTCGTCGTCGAAGCGGATGAAGTCGAGCATGCGACCGCTCACGAGGTGCGCCACACGCTCACCGGCTTCGGCCTCAGGGTAGATGACATGGTTCGCGCCGACGCGGGCGAGGATCTTGCCGTGCGACTGCGACACCGCCTTCGCCCAGATCTGCGGAACCTTCAGGTCGACGAGGTTGGCGGTGATGAGCACCGAGGCCTCGATCAGCGAGCCGACGGCGACGACGGCGACCTGGAAATCCTGCGCACCGATCTGCCGCAGCGCATCGATGTTGCGGGCGTCGGCCTGCACGGCGTGCGTCACGCGTTCCGACCACTTCTGCACGAGCTCGAGGTTGCCGTCGACCGCGAGCACGTCGCGATCGAGTCGGTCGAGCTCACCGGCGCACGCGGCGCCGAAGCGCCCGAGGCCGATCACCAGAACGGGCGCGTCGCTGCGGATGCGTTCAACCAACGATGGGCCTTTCGACGGGCAGCGCGTAGAGCTGCGATCGAGACGAGGCCGCCACGGCCGCGGCGAGTGTCACTGTACCAATGCGCCCCATGAACATCGTGGCCGCCATGACGTAGACGGCGGGGTCGGGCAGCTCGGCGGTCAGGCCCGTCGATAGGCCCACCGTGGCGAACCCCGAGATGACGTCGAAGAGCACGTTCTCGATGGGCGCGTCGGTGATGCGGCTGATGGTCACGGTCGAGATCGCGACGATGGTGGCGCCCCACGCGACGACGGAGAGGGCAACCCGCTGCACGTCGCTCGGGATGCGTCGACCGAAGGCTTGCACCGAGGGGCGCCCCTTCGCCTCCGAGAACACGGCGAGGGCGAGCACGGCGAGGGTCGTGACCTTGATGCCGCCGGCGGTGGATGCCGAGCCTCCGCCGACGAACATGAGCATCGAGCCGACCACCAGGGTCGCGCCGTTGAGGTCGCCGATATCGATGACGCTGAACCCGCCCGATCGCGTCATCGCGGAGAGGAAGAAGGCCTGGAACGTGGTGTCCCACGCATCCATGCTGCCGAATGTGGCGGGGTTGTCGTATTCCAGCAGCAGAATGACGCCCGCCCCGACGAAGAACAGCACGACGGTGGTGATGATCGTGAGCTTGGCGTGCAGCGACCACAGGCGGAACCGCCAGTAGTGGCGCCACAGCGTGAAGATCACCGGGAACCCGATCGATCCCAGGAACACGCCCATCATGAGCACCGTGAGCAGGAAGTAGTCCTGCGCGAAGGGGGTGAGCCCGTCGGCGTTGGGAACGAAGCCGGTGTTGGTGAACGCCATCGCGGCGTAGTAGGGGGCCTCCCACAGCGCCACGAGCGGGTCGATGCCGCCGATGATGAGCGACGGGTAGATCAGTACCGTCAGTCCCGCCTCGATGACGAGCGTCGACAGCGCCACGGTGCGAAGCAGCTGTCCCACTTCGCCCAGGCGCACGGTCTGCCCCTCGTTCACGGGACCGCCGTGGGCGCGGAGGGGGTTGCTGTCGCCGGCGGCGATGAGCTTGGCGCGGAGCCCCAGCCGCTTGGAGATCACCAGGCCGAGGATCGAAGCGAGGGTCAGCACGCCCAACGCGCCGACGTTGACGCCGACATAGGTGATGACGTGGCCCAACGGCGACCAGTGCGTGTACATGTTCACCGTCGACAGCCCGGTGACACAGATGGTCGACACGGCCGTGAACAGTGCATCGGCCAGTGGCGTCGCGCGACCGTCTGCAGCGGCCGCCGGCAGCGAGAAGAGAGCGGTGAACACCAGGATGAGCGCGGCGAACACCAGAACCGCGAAGCGCGCCGGAGAAGCAGTCGTGAGATTGCGCAGACGATCCCATGCCGTGAACGCGATGCGTCGCATGCGCACAGTCAGCCGCACCTCGTTCGGCGTCGCCGCCATGCGCCGCTCCCTTCGGTGGCCGAACCCGAATCATGGTACTCGGGCCGGGGCGCCGCTAATCTGATGCCATGGCGGACATCTTCGACGTGATCGCTGACGGAACGCGTCGCGACATCCTTCAGCTCCTTCTCGACCGCGCCACCGGCGGCGAACGCGGCACGAGCGTGTCGCAGATCGTCGCGGCCCTCGGTGTGAGCCAGCCGACCGTCTCCAAGCACTTGAAGGTGCTGCGCGAGGCCGAGCTCGTGTCGGTGCGCGAGGAGGGCCAGCACCGCTACTACAGTCTCGCCGTCGCTCCGCTCGATGAGGTGGACGACTGGCTCGTGCCGTTCTTCTCGGTCGACGTCGAGAACGAACCCGCTCTTCCGGAGTCGGCCGTGCACGCCGCCGAGGTGGTCGGTCGCGCTGCGGCATCGGTGAAGCACTCCTTCTCCACGGCGCTGCGCAAGCTGCCCGGGCGGTGACGCGGACGGATGCCGTCCGTATCGGGACGTTATCCGCATCGGTCACAGCGGTTTACAGCCGTCACAGCCAGCCCCTAGAGTGTGCACAGCATTAGAGGGTGAGTTCACCCGGGACGAGGGGTGATCTATGGCGGATCTGCCGGACGTGCGGTTCTTGACGGTCGCCGAGGTCGCCGAGCTCATGCGCGTCTCGAAGATGACGGTCTACCGCCTCGTGCACGCCGGAGAGCTGCCCGCGGTGCGCTTCGGTCGAAGCTATCGCGTGCCAGAATCGGCCGTCGCAGAGGTCGTGCAGCGGCCGGTGTCCGACGTCGGCTAGACTGATCCGAGGCTTTTTCCAACGCCTGCTGTTCCCGGGGGCCGACATCGGCACCCAGACCCCGACTTAGTGAGGTTTTCCGTGGGTTCTGTCATCAAGAAGCGCCGTAAGCGCATGGCGAAGAAGAAGCACCGCAAGCTGCTTCGCAAGACTCGTCACCAGCGCCGCAACAAGAAGTAAGCGGCCACTACACCGAGCGCCTGTCCTGATGTGACGGGCGCTTCGTGTATCCGTCGCACCGACCGCCCTCTCGGAGGCACGCATGCAGTCCATCTCCATCCACGATCTGCACGCCGGACGCCAGCGTCCGCTCATCGACGTGCGTGAGGAGCACGAGTTCGCCGCGGGCCACGTGCCGGGTGCCGTGAATCTGCCCATGTCGACTCTCGGCGATCACCTCGACGAGCTTCCCGCCGAGCCCTTCGACGTGATCTGCCAGGCCGGCGGCCGTTCCGCGCGCGTGGTCGAGGCGCTGTCCGCGCGCGGGCACGACGCGACGAACGTCGAGGGCGGCACGGGTGACTGGATCGCCGCAGGCTACGACGTCATCACCTGATCGGCGCTGCCTCCACGATCCGCGTGTGTACCGGACTCGGGTGGTCCGTGCCTCATAGGATGGATTCGTGACCACCCTCACATTGATCGGGAAACCCGGCTGTCATCTGTGCGATGTGGCCGAGCAGATCGTCGAGAGCGTCGTCGCCGACCTTCCCCCCGCCGTCGCCGATCGCGTCGAGATCGAGCAGGCCTCGATCGCCGACGACGTCGCGTTGTACGAGAAGTGGTGGGAGAAGATCCCCGTCGTCCTCATCGACGGCGAGCTGCACGCGCACTGGCGCGTCTCGGCCGACCGTCTCCGCGCCGCGTTGCTGGCGTCCGAGTCCCAAGGAGCCTCCGCGTGAGCATCCGACACATCGTCCTCTGGAAACTCGCCGCGGACGATGCCGACACCCGTGCTCTGCATGCCGAGCAGATCTCCGAGCGACTGCAGGGTCTGGTGGGCGTCGTCACCGAGATCGAGCACCTCGAAGTGGGCCAGAACGTCGCCTTCCCACACAGCAACTGGGATGTCGCCCTGGTGAGCGAGTTCGCCGATGTCGAGGCTCTGCAGCGTTACCAGGTGCACCCCGCTCACCAAGAGGTCGCGGCCTTCGTGCGCTCGGTCGTGGCCGAGCGTTCCTCGGTCGACTACCCGTTCTGAGCCGGTAGCGCGCCACGGCGGCGCGTCGACCACGTCTTCCTGACGTCACCTGCGCGCCCCGTGCGGCGGATGCCGGTGTTGCCGGATGCGCCGATCTCGGGCTCGACGCGTCCGACCGTCAGCCGATGGGGCGCGTGCTCACCGGCACCGGCGCCAGGGCGATGCGCACGCGCACGCGGTCGTCGAGCCGCTGTTCGGGGGTGTGCTCGACGACGACGCGACTCCCGTCGGATGTGCGGACCGTCGAGCGCCGGACGCCCCCGAGGAAGGTGCTGTCTTCCACCACGGCATCGATGCCCGGTGCGTCGTCGCCGACCAGCACGACGTGCTCGGGACGGACCACCACTTCGCAATGACCGTCGCTGACAGCCCGGGCGAGGGGCAGCTCCTGACCCCAGACTTCGACCACCGCTCCCTCGACGATGCCCGGCACCGCGCTGACCGGGCCGAGCACGTCGGCGACGGCGACGTCTCCGACCCTCGCGAAGACCTCGTCGGGCGCGCCGTCCGCGACCACACTCCCGCGATCCATGACGACGAGGCGGTCCGCGACCGCGGCGGCCTCGGCGGTGTCGCGCGTGACCCACAGGGTGGTGACGCCAGCGCTGCGCAGCTCGCGGACGAGGTCGTCACGCGTCCGGGAGCGGGCCGCCGTCGGCAGCGCCGCGAGAGCGTCATCGAGAACGAGAGCTTTCGGCCCCGCGGCGAGGGCGCGGGCCAGAGCCCACCGCTGCCGGTCGCCGTGCGACAGGCGGTGGGCGAGTTCGTCGCCGATGGTCAGGCCGACCACCGCACTCAGCCGCTCCGCCGTCGCCGCCGCATCCGCCGTGCCCGCGCGCCGAGCGGCCGCGACGATCGCGGCATGCGCGCGTGCGAACCTCGCGACCGGCGTGTGATCGCGCACCTCGATCACTCTCGGGGCCGCCGCTCCTGATCGCCCATCGATCGTGACGACACCGGCGTCCGGACGTTCGGTCCCCGCCACGATGCGCAGCAGCGTCGACGCGCCGCACCCCGACGGTCCGACGAAAGCCACGACAGCACCCGCGTCGATGTCGAGATCGATGCCGCGCAACACCGGCGAGCCGGCGCGATCACGGCGGATGCCGCGCAGCGCCATCGCCCAGCCCCGTGCATCACCGGGAGGCGGGTCGGCGAAACGGGAGGCTTTCATGGCCTCACGGTAGGGGGTGTCGATGACGCGACGACGCCCGGGGAATGAACCCCGGGCGTCGGTCGCAGGAACCATTGCGTGGGGACGCCAGCGGGGCGTGAACCCCGGGCGTCGGTCGCAGGAACCTTACGGGGCCAGGCGGGTCGGGCCGCGGAAGAGGTAGGTGACCTCGCGGATCGACGACTCGCCCAGCAGCAGCATGAGCACGCGCGCCAGGCCCATGCCGAAGCCGCCGTGCGGCGGGGCGCCGAAGCGGAAGAAGTCGAGGTAGAAGTCGAGGTGCTCGGGGTCGAGGCCCTTCTCTTTCGCCTGCTCGACCAGAACGTCGACGCGGTGCTCGCGCTGCGCGCCCGTGGTGATCTCGACGCCGTTGAACAGCAGGTCGTACGACTTCGTCAGTCCGGTCTCCTCGTCGCGCATGTGGTAAAACGCGCGGATCTCGGGGTGGTAGTCGGTGATGAAGACGAACTGGTGACCGAACGTCTCGGCGACGTGCGCCGCGATCTGGCGCTCGCCCTCGGGGTCGAGGTCGCCGTCGGTACGGGGGATGTCATAGCCGCGGGCGGCGACGATCTCACGGGCCTCGGCCAGCGGGATACGCGGGAACGGCAGCGACGGAACCTGCACCTCGACGCCGAACAGCTCCTGGATCTCGGCGCCGTGCTTGTCGGCGACCGCCTGGAACGCCGTGTGCAGGAGCTCCTCCTGCATGTGCGCGACGTCCTCGTGGGAGTCGATCCAGCTGATCTCGGCGTCGATCGAGGTGAACTCGGTCGCGTGACGGCTCGTGAACGACGGGTCGGCGCGGAACGCCGGCGCGATCTCGAAGATCTTGCCGAAGCCGGCGACCTGGGCCATCTGCTTGAAGAACTGCGGGCTCTGCGCGAGGTAGGCCGTCTTGTCCTCGAAGTACGGCACCTCGAACAGTTCCGCGTTGGACTCCGACGGGGATGCCATGAGCTTGGGGGAGTGCACCTCGATGTAGTCGCGCTCGACCCAGTACGTGCGCATGGCGTGCTCGAGGGTCGTCTGCACGCGGAAGATGAGGTTGTTGCGGCGCTGACGCAGGTCGATGAAGCGCCAGTCCATGCGCTTGTCGGGGCTGCTGTCGGCCGCGATCGGCGTCTCGGGGTTGGCCGCGGCCGCGATCACGAGCTCGCCGACCCTGATCTCGACGCCGCCGAGCTTCACGCGCTCGTCGTGCTTGAGCTCGCCGCGCACGGTCAGGAACGTGCCGGTCGCGAGCGCGCCGATCGTCTCGGTCAGGGCGAGGGCAGCGGCATCCTGCTCGGAACCGTCTTCGGTGGGGCGCGTCGCCGGGTTCACCAGCTGCACCGCGCCGGTCTCGTCGCGCAGCACGACGAACTGCACCTTCTTCTGATCGCGCACGGTTTCGACCCATCCCGACACCTCGACGGGGCCGGCGGGAAGGGATTTCAGCTGGTTGACCAGGACGCGTTCGCTCACGATCGTCCAGTCTACGTGCGCTGTCCGCGCGCGACCGGGCGCATCCCTACGATGGGGGCGTGACCTACTCGCTGCCGCCGGAGTCGTTCCGGACGCTGCGTCCGGAACCGGCCGCGCGCAAGACGCGGGGGTGGGACGTCGCGCTCACGATCGTCCTGCTCGTGCTGCTCCCGTTGGCCGCGCTCGGCGCCTCGTACGCGGGCGTGCTGCTGGCCTTCGCGGCCGATGCGTGCGGATCCGTCGTCTGCGACGCCGGCTTGATGAACACCGGCTTCTGGCTCGCGGTCATCTCGCCCTGGGTGGTCTTCGTACTCGGTGTCGTCGTCGCGATCGTGCGGCTCGTCCGGCACCGCCTGGCTTTCTGGGTGCCGTTGGCGACCCTCGTGGGCATGGCGGCGGTGTGGTTCGTCGCCGCTGCCTTCGTCGGCGCCGGGGTCTCGGCATCCTGAACCGCTCCGGGGCAACCCCCAGGAACCCGGCCTGAGCGGGGCCTAGCCTGGAACGGGCGTCCGGACGGGCGGCCGATCACCGAGCGCGAAGGCACCCGATGACCGACACCACCCTCACCCTCCGCCCGCTGCGCGCGGGTGCCGCCTCCGATGAGGGCCAGTCGTGGCTCACGTCGCTGGCGGACTGGACCGTCTCGCTGATGGAGGTCATCGGCCCGGTGGGAGCCGGTGTCGCGATCGCCCTCGAGAACCTGTTCCCGCCGCTGCCGAGCGAGGTCGTGCTACCCATGGCGGGGCTCACCGCCAGCCGCGGCTCGTTCACGCTGTTCGAGGCCCTGCTCTGGACGACGCTCGGATCCATCGTCGGCGCGTTCATGCTCTACGGTCTCGGGCGCTGGCTCGGTGCCGCCCGGCTGCGCGCGTTCGCGGCCAAGATGCCGCTGCTGCACCCCGAGGACGTGGACCGCACGGTGGCGTGGTTCGAACGGCACGGCGGCAAGGCGGTGTTCTTCGGGCGCATGATCCCGATCTTCCGCAGTCTCATCTCCATTCCCGCGGGCGTCGCCAAGATGCCGCTGTGGCGCTTCGGTCTGCTGACCGGGGCGGGCAGCCTCATCTGGAACACGATCTTCGTGCTCGCCGGCTACCTGCTGGGCGAGAACTGGCACGTCATCGAGCAGTACGCCGACATCCTGCAGTATGTGGTGATCGCGGGCGTCGCGGTGGGTGTCGCGTGGTTCCTGTACGCGCGCGTCCGCTCGCTGCTGGCATCCCGCCGCTCCGAAGCCTGAGCCCGGTTATCTCCACGTCGAGGCAACCGGCATCCGGACTCAGTCAGACCACAGAACCCGCCCGTAGACTGGCGTCGTGCCTGCCGATCGCCTTCATCTCGTGCGCCACGGAGAGGTCCACAACCCCCGTCGCGTGCTGTACGGTCGGCTCCCCGGGTTCGGTCTGAGCGTCGACGGGCGCCGGATGGCGCGGCAGGCCGCGGAGTACGTGCACGCACTCGAGCGGCCCGTGACGGCACTCGTCGTCTCGCCCCTGCAGCGCACCCGCGAGTCGGCCGAGCCGTTCGTGCGCCTCTTCGGCATCGAGCCCTACATCGACGACCGGGTGATCGAGCCGACCAACGTCTTCGAGGGTCGCCGCATGAAGCAGGCGCTCGCGAACCCGCTGAACTGGCGGCATCTCAGCCGACCCGAGATCCCCAGCTGGGGCGAGCCGTACGAGCGCATCGTCGCCCGGGTGACGGATGCCATGACCGACGCCTGGGAACGCGTGCCCTCGGGCGATGTCGTCGTCGTCTCGCACCAGTTGCCGATCTGGGTGACCCACCTCGCCCTCTCCCACCAACCCACCCGCCACGACCCCCGCAAGCGCCGGTGCGCGCTGTCGAGCGTGACGAGCTTCGAACGGCGAGACGGCGCCGACGGCTCGACGCGCTTCGTCGAGGTGGCGTATGCCGAGCCGGCGACGACAGCCGGAGCCGTCGACGTAGGAGCCGTGTGATGCGCCGAGTCCTCACCTCCGCCGGAGCCCTCGCCGCCGCGACGGTCCTCATCGCGGGTCTGTGCGCCTGTACGCCCGACCCCCTGGCCGAGCAGTATCGCGCGGGAGACAACAAGGGCTACATCGCTGCCAACGGTCTGCAGTGGCAGGAGATCCCCGAGGCCGACCGCGGCGACCCGGTGTCGTTCTCGGGCACCCTCGACAACGGCTCGCCCGTGTCGAGCGCCGACTACGCCGGCAAGGTGCTGGTGGTGAACTTCTGGTACGCCACGTGCGGCCCGTGCATCATCGAGGCGCCCCGACTCGAGCAGGCGTATCAGACGTTCCAGGGTCAGGACGTGGCCTTCCTCGGCATCAACACCTATGACCAGCCGGCGACCGCGCTGTCGTTCGCCCGCGACCACGGGGTGTCGTACTCGAGCGCGATGGCCGTCGACGACGGCGAGCTCAAGCTCGCGTTCGCGGCCAAGACGACGATCAACGCCACCCCCACGACCCTCGTGCTCGACAAGCAGGGCCGCGTGGCAGCCCGGGTCATCGGTGAGCTGCCCGAAGCCTCGATCCTCGAGTCGATGGTGCGCACCCTGGTCGCGGAGCCCGCGTGAACCCGGGCGCTCTCGTCTTCGACGGGGCGCTGTGGGTCGCCCTCCCCATCGCCCTGGCCGCCGGCCTCATCTCGTTCCTCTCGCCCTGCGTGCTGCCGCTGGTCCCCGGCTACCTCGGGTACATCGGCGGTGCCGTCGCGCCGCGCGGAGGCTCGGCATCCGGAGCCGGTCGCGGTCGCCTCCTCGGCGGCACGCTGCTCTTCATCGCCGGGTTCACCGTGGTGTTCATGGCCGTCAACGCCCTCGGCGGCACGGCGGGAGCGTTCTTCGTCCGGTACGGCGACGTGATCACGCGCGTGCTCGGCGTGGTCATCGTTCTCATGGGCCTGGTCTTCATCGGGCTGTTCGGTATCGCGCAACGTTCGGTACGGGTGCAGGCCAAGGGCAACCTCGGCCTGGTGGGCGCACCCCTGCTGGGGATCGCCCTCGGCATCGGCTGGACGCCCTGCATCGGCCCCACCCTCGCGGCGATCATCTCGGTGTCGTACAACCTCGGTGACCCCGGCCGGGCGGCGCTGCTCGGACTGGCGTACTCGCTGGGTCTCGGCATCCCGTTCCTGCTCCTTGCGCTCGGTTTCGGCTGGGCGACGCGCTCGGTCGCGTTCATCCGCCGCCACATCCGCGTCGTCAACGTCATCGGCGGTGTGCTTCTGGTGGTTCTGGGCCTGGCGATGGTCACGGGCGTCTGGGGCGCGTGGATGTCGTCGCTGCAGGGGGTGATCGGCGGTGTCGAACTCCCGCTCTGACGATCGCGAGCCCGACGGCATCGAGCGCAAGAGCGCCGAGACCGCGCGCTCGCAGCCCGATCCGTCCCGGCACGAGCACCCCCGGTCCGACCGAGGGAAGAACGTGAACGATCCGCTGCGTCCGTCCGACCACGCCGATTCGGCGCCGAGCGACGCGGCGGCATCCGACGACGACATCACGCAGCCGCGCCTGGGCGTCGTCGGCTGGGCGCGCTGGGGCTGGCGCCAGTTGACCAGCATGCGCACGGCCCTCGTGCTGCTGCTGCTGCTGGCGATCGCCGCCGTGCCGGGCTCGCTGGTGCCCCAGCGCACGGCCGACCCCAACGGCGTCACGCAGTACTTCACCGACAACCCCGATCTCGCGCCGGTGCTCGACAAGCTGAGCCTGTTCGACGTGTACACCTCGCCGTGGTTCTCGGCGATCTACCTGCTGCTGTTCGTCTCGCTCATCGGCTGCGTGCTGCCGCGCACCAAGCACCACTGGAAGGCCCTGCGCTCGCAGCCGCCGCGCACCCCCGCGCGCCTGTCCCGCCTGGACGACCACCGCACCCGCGTGCTCGCCGTCGACGGTGATCCGGATGCCGTGGCCTCGGGCGCGATCGACGCTGCGGCCGCGCAGCTGCGCAAGAGCGGGTACCGCGTGGCCCGCTACGACGGGCGCGGGTCGTTCTCGGTCTCGGCCGAGCGCGGGTATCTGCGCGAGACGGGCAACCTCGTCTTCCACGCCGCCCTCGTGGGGGTGCTCATCGCGGTCGGCGTGGGCGGCGGATTCACCTACACGGGCCAGCGTGTCCTGGTGGAGGGTCAGGCATTCACCAACAGCCTGCTCGACTACTCGTCGTTCAACCCGGGTCGCTTCGTCAGCGGCGACACCCTGACGCCCTACGCGATGACGCTCGACCGGTTCGACGTCACCTACGTCCCCCCGGGGCAGCCCGGATCGGGCCAGGCGGGTGACTTCGTCGCGCACATGACCACCCAATCGCCGGGCGGTGAGCCGCAGGACGGCGAGGTGCGCGTCAATCACCCGCTCGACGTGCAGGGCGACCGTGTCTACCTGCTCGGCAACGGCTACGCCCCGACGGTGACCATCCGCGACGCGGACGGGCGGGAGGTGTTCCACGACTCCGTGGCCTTCCTGCCCCAGGATGCCAACATGACCTCGCTCGGCGTGATCAAGGTCGCCGACGGTCTGCCCCAGCAGCTCGGGTTGCTCGGCTTCTTCTACCCCACGATGGACGTGCTGTCCTCGGGCGCGCTCACCTCGACGTACGGTGCGCTCGAGTACCCCGTGCTGACGCTGCGCGTCTACGAAGGCGACCTGGGCATCGACGACGGCACGCCGCGCTCGGTCTACACGCTCGATCCGTCGGGCATGACGCAGATCGCGGGCGGCGACAGTGGCAACCCGGCGATCCAGCTCATGCCCGGCGAGACCGAGGACCTTCCCAACGGCCTCGGCACCATCACGTTCGAGAACGAGGCGCCCGCGGGGGCTGTCGGCTACGACGGCTCGGTGAAGCGCTTCGCCTCGCTGTCGATCCACCGCGACCTCGCCGGACCGTGGGTGCTCTCGTTCGCTTTGCTGGCCCTGCTCGGTCTGTTGGCGGCGCTGTTCGTCCCGCGCCGACGCATGTGGGTCAAGGCGACGCCCGGGCCGGAGGGGGTGCGGATCGAGTACGCCGGCCTCGCCCGCGGGGAGGACCCCACCCTCGCCGCCGCCGTCGACCAGCTCGCTGAGAAGCACGGTGCCACCCTTCCCCGCCCGAGCCAGCCCGACACCGGAAAAGTAGACTGACACCATGCCCGGAACCGATCCGCTTCTCCTCGATGAGATCTCGCTCCTCCTGGTGTGGACGGCGGTCGCCATCTACGTGTTGGCGTTCATCGCCTACGCCATCGACCTCGCGCGTCGGTCCGACCTCGCGCTGAAGGCGAAAGACGAGGTCGTCGCCCGCGAGCTCGTGACCGCGGGCGGCGGGGGAGTGATCTCGTCGGGCGCCGGGTCGTCGGCATCCGGGACCACCGCCAAGCCCCGCTACCTGTGGGCCCGTCTCGGCGCCGTGCTCACGGCGCTCGGGTTCGTGTTCCACCTGGCCGCGACCGTCCTGCGCGGCGTGGCGGCCGAGCGCGTGCCGTGGTCGAACATGTACGAGTTCGCCATGACCGGGCTGCTGCTGATCGTCGCGGTGTACCTCGCGGTGCTCACCCGCTACGACCTGCGCTTCCTCGGCTCGCTCATCACGGGCCTCGCGGTGCTGCTGCTCGGCGGGGCGACGCTGGCGTTCCACGTCGAGGTCGTGCCGCTGGCCGACCCGCTGAAGTCGGTGTGGCTCGTCGTGCACGTGTTCGTCGCGAGCCTGGCGACGGCGCTGTTCGCCCTGGCGTTCGGCCTGTCGGTGGTGCAGCTGATCCAGACGCGACGCGAGCGCAAGCTCGCCGAGGCGCCCGCGGATGCCGAACCGAAGCGCAGCTTCCTGCGCACCGTGCCGAACGCCGACGCGCTGGAGTCGCTGGCGTACCGCTTCGCGATCGTCGGCTTCATCTTCTGGACCTTCACCCTCATCGCCGGCTCCATCTGGGCCAACGACGCGTGGGGCCGGTTCTGGGGCTTCGACACGAAGGAAGTGTGGACCTTCGTCATCTGGGTGCTCTACGCCGGATACATCCACGCCCGCGCCACCCGCGGCTGGCGCGGCACCCGTTCGGCGTGGCTGTCGATCATCGGCTTCGCCGCGGTGCTGTTCAACTTCACGATCGTCAACGTCTTCTTCAAGGGCCTGCACGCTTACAGCGGCCTGACGACGTAGGGCGCCCGTGCGCGCCTGCCCGGTTCGTTGAGTGTCTAAAACACGCAGCACCGGGCCTGGCCCCAACGGCGTGTCGTGGACACTCACGTGTCGCTGCGGCGCGGGCCGGGGCGGGGCTTTCGCGACGCGCACTCCTGACGCGCACTCCTGTTGAGTGTCCAGGACACGCCGTGAAGCGTCGGGCCGCAACGGCGTGTCGTGGACACTCAACGAGCGAGGGCTCGGCGCACCGGGCCGACGATGTCGTGCTGCGGTGCGGTGAGGTGGTGGGCGACGACGCGGATCAACGTCCACCCCTCCTCCGCGATCGCACGCCAGCGGTCGGCGTCACGTCGGAACTGCTCGGGATCCGCGTGCTGACGCCCGTCGTATTCCACGGCGACACGGTGCTGCGGATACGCCATGTCGAGTCGCGCGACGAACGTGCCGGTGTGCGTGCGGAGCGTCCAGTTGAGCTCGGGCTCGGGAAGGCCTGCTCGAACCAGGATGCTGCGGACAATGCTCTCGCGTGGTGACTCCGATCCGGGTCGCACGAGCGCCGCTGCCTCGCGGAGAGCGATCGCACCGCGACGGCGTGCGGTGAGGGCGACGGAGTCGAGCTCTGCGCGGGAACCTCCGTGCGAGAGGATCCAGTCGCCGGCCGCCACGAGATCCTCGACGCCGAGTGACTCGCCGAGCTGCGCCCAGGTTGCGACGCGCGACGCAACGGGAAGGTCGCCCAGCAGGGTGATCTCGTCGCCGCAGAGGGCGAGTCGGTGACCGATGACATCGCGTGTGCGGGGCTCACGGGCGGGCGGTACCGCGCTGATGTGGAGCGCGGTGCCGGGCGTGGGGGGAATCGGCATCCCCCACAGTGCCGCCGAGGTGGCATGGCTGAAGAACTGACCGCCGTTCATCCTCGGGAGGTATGCACGGCATCGGTCGGCGACGGTCTCGAGCGGGTCGGCCCCGGTGTGGCGTACGCCGTGAAAGGGAGCGCGCACGTCTGTCGCCGAGAACCTTCGGCGGGGGATGCCGAAGCGGTCGGCGTCGCGGATATGGAACGGTCGATCGAACTCAGCGGGGAGCGGGCGGGGCTGCATGACGATATGAGACAGCCCGCCACGACCCGGCCGTCGCAGACCCCTGCCCGCCCTGTGGAGCCACGCTCTGTGGAGGAGCGGTCCCCGTCCGCAGCCCCCCGTTGAGTGTCCACGACACGCCGCACGATGCGGGGTGCCTACGGCGTGTCTTGGACAGTCAACGGGGAGGGGGCGGCAATCAGGCCACGGGGAGGCGGGCGGGGCGGGCCGACGTCGTGCGGCGGCGCACCACGATCAGCGTCGTGACCACGAGCGACAGCACGGCCCAGATCACGAATCCGGCGATGCCCGCGACCACGCCGCCCGATGACGACAGGGCGCCGAGCATCGCGGAATACACCGGCGCGGTCGGCAGCAGCGAGGCCGCCGCGGCCAGGGCGGGCGGTACCGTCGAGACGATCGTCGCCGCCAGGGCGAGGGCGCCGACGATCGCGGCGATCCATCGACCGGCGCCGCCGAACACGGCGACGAGCGCCTGGTGCACCGCCGCGAACGCGATGCCGGCCGCGACGCAGATGAGCGCGAACAGCGCCCAATCGCCCCAGTCGTACTTCGACGCGATCTGAACGACCCCGGCGACCAGCAGGCCCTGCACGGCGCCGACGGCGGCCGCCGGCAGGAAACCGCGCAGCGCGACCAGCGCCGACGGACGACGGCTGGTCAAGGCCCGCGCCGAGACGGCCTGGAAGGCCACGAACGACGCGAGACCGCCGAACCACAGCACGGCCATCGCCAGCAGAGGGACCGCGGCGAGACCGAACAGCGAGTTGCTCGCTCCGGTCGTCGACACCGGGTCGGCGACGACGGCGGCGAGGCTGGCAGCCTGGGCGTCGGTGTAGGTCGGCAGGGCCTTGACGGCGCTGTCGAGGCCGTCCGCGAGAGACGACGTGCCGGATGCCACCTGCCCGACGCCGTCGGCGAGCTGGCCGGCGCCGGTCTCGGCGTCGGAGGCCCCGGATGCCAGCTGCGACGCTCCTCCCGCAGCGGTCTGTGCTCCGGCGGCCAACTCCGACGCTCCGCCGGCAGCGGTCTGTGCTCCGGTCGCCAGCTGCGATGCTCCGCCGGCGGCGGTCTGTGCTCCGGTCGCCAGCTGCGCGGCGCCGTCGCGCGTCTGCGCGAGTCCGCCGGCCAGCTGCGATGCGCCGGAGCTCAGGGTGTCAGCACCCGTTCCCAGTTGCCGCGCCCCGTCTCCGATGCGGGTCGCGCCCGTGGCCAAGCCGTCGACGCCTCCCGCGATGGTGTTCAGGCCGGATTCCGCATCGCGGGCGCCGCTCGCCAAGCCCGCGGCGCCGTCGGCCAGTTTCGCGTTGGCGTCTGCGATCGCACGCACACCGGCGGGCAGCTGCGCCGCCTGCCCTGCGACGCGCCCGATGTCAGCGACGGTCTGCTGCGCTGCCGGGAGCTCGGCGTTGGCGCGGTCGGACGCTGCACGCAGCTGCGCGCACAGTTGCGGATTCGCGGTGGTGTCGCAGGAATCGGCGAGGCGTTGCAGGTCTGCCGCGGCCGTGCCGAGAGCGTCGCTGACCCGTGGGGCGGCGGCGGCCACGTCGTTCGCCGTCTGCTCGAACCCCGGAGGGATGGCATCGGCGATCTGGCCGACCTGATCGGCGAGCTGGCGATTGCCCGAAGCGATGTCGTCGGCGCCGCTCGCGAGCGTGCCCACGCCGGCTGCGGCATCTCGGGTGCCCTTCGCGAGCTCGGTGGCGCCATCGGCGAGCTGCGTGGCGCCGTCGGCGATGCCGGCGGCCCCTCCCGAGAGTCGACCCACCCCGTCGGCGAGCTGGTCTGCGCCGGTGGCGAGTCGTCCCACGCCTCCCGAGAGCTGGTCCGCGCCCGTTGCGAGGCCACCCACGCCGCCGGCGAGCTGGTCTGCGCCGGTGGCGAGTTGCCCCACGCCTCCCGAGAGTTGGTCCGCACCCGTCGCGAGCTGTCCTACGCCGCTCGAGAGCGCACCCGCGCCGCTCGAGAGCTGGCCCAAACCGTCGCGCAGCCCGCTCGCTCCCGTCGCGGCCTGCCCCGCGCCGTCGGCGAGCTGGTGGGCGCCGCTCGCGGCGGTACCGAGCTGGTCGCTGAGCGAGGTGAAGCCCAGGAAGACGTTCTGCAGGTACTGCGATGACAGCTCGCTGCCGAACACGCTCGAGGCGGTGGATGCCAGTTGTGCGGTGATCGCGCCGTCGACGACGCGGGCGTCGGGGGCCGTCACGACGCCGATGGTCGCCTTCTCGGGCGTCTCGCCCGGGCGGGTCGACAGCGACGCGGTCGTGAAGTTCTCGGGGATCGTCACGACCGCGGTGTAGGTGCCGTCGGCGAGGCCCGCCGCGGCGTCTTCGTCGTTCGAGATGATCCAGTCGATGTTGCTCGGCTGGTCGTCGGCGCCCTTGACGAGACCGCCGGTGAGCTGGCGGCCGAGGGGGACGAGCTGACCGTCGAGCTCGACGGCCTTGTCGTCGTTGACGATCGCGGCGGTGATGTTGTCGAGCCGCTCTGTCGGGTTGTACAGCGCCGCCACCAGGATGCCGCCGATGACGGCGGGCAGCAGCAGCACGCCGAGCAGCGTCAGCCAGGTGATGGGACGGCGCGAGCGGGAGCGCTCGACGGGGAGAGTCATGCGAACACCTCGGAGAGATCGGCGAAGGTCTCGGGCTGGTCGGGTTCCGATGCGCGGTGGCGGCGCCGCGTCGGGAGGGAAAGGGATGTCACGTCGGGGCGATGGGCCTCGGCCAGCAGGGCGAGAGCACGGCGTTCGTCGCGGGCCGACACGATGAGCGTGAAGGGCGAGGCCGCATCGCCCGATCGCTCGCGCACGGCGTCGGCGGCGCGACGCAGCACGTGGGCGACCTCGTCGCGCGCATCGTCGTCGAGACGGTCCACATCGCACGCGACGACGATGCGCGATCCGCCCGCGACGGCTTCGCACACCGCGCGCGCGGCATCGTCGGGATCGTCGAGCAGGGCGACCCCGACACGGGAGCGCACCGCACCCGCCCGCTCGGGCACGAGCAGACCGTCGACGCGCAGGCGCCCGTCGATGCCGGCGAGGCGGCCCGACAGCGCCAGGAGCAGCGCGCGGGTGGCGCGGCTCTCGCCGGTGACGAGCAGGGTGCCGCCGTAGCCGAGGCGCAGCGAGACGTCGCGGAACACCGGCTCGTCGGCATCCGAGGATCCGACCGTGCGCAGGTCGTCGGCGGCGATCGCGATCGCGGGCTCGCTGGGCCAGTCGGCCAGGCGTACCTCCCGTTCGACGGCCTCACCCTCGACGTCGAGCTTGGGCAGCAGGCGGTCGAGCCAGCGTGGCATCCACCAGGCCTTGGCGCCCAGGAGGGCGAGGACCGCGGGAACGAGCGTCATGCGCACGAGGAACGCGTCGACGGCGACGCCGACGGCGAGGCCCAGCGCGATGGGCTTGAGGCTGGAGTCGCCCTCGGGGACGAAGGCCACGAACACCGCGAACATGATGACGGCGGCGGCGACGACGACGCGGGCCGAGCCCACGAATCCGCTGCGAACCGCGCCCAGCGCCACCTCGCGGGGCGTGCGGCCCTCGCGGTCGGCGTGCACGTAGTCCTCGCGCATGCGCGAGACGAGGAACACCTGATAGTCCATGGCGAGGCCGAACAGCACGCCCATCACGACGATCGGCATGAAGCTGATGATGGGGCCGACCTTGGCCACGTGCAGGGCGTCGGCGAACCAGCCCCACTCGAACACCGCGGCCACGACACCGAACGATGCGGCAACCGACAGCAGGTAGCCGCCGGCGGCGGTGAGCGGCACCCAGATCGAGCGGAACACGATCATCAGCAGCACCAGCGACAGACCCACGACGAAGAGGCCGAAGGGAAGGAGCGCGGCGCCCAGCTGATCGGAGATGTCGATGGTGACGGCGGTGTAGCCGGTGACGAGCAGGCGCACGCCGAACTGCTCGAACAGGCGGTCCTCCTGCGCGCGGAGCTCGCGGACGAGGTCGGCCGTGCGCGGGTCGTCGGGCGCCGTCTCGGGAACGATCTGCACGATGCCCGTGTCGGCGGTCTCGTTCGGGGTCGCCAGCGCCACCTCGGCGACGCCGGGGATCTTCGCGATCTCGTCGCCGATGTCCGTCATGAGCGTGAGCGGGTCGTTCGAAGTGACGATCGTGCCGGTCATGATGAGCGGACCGTTGGCGCCCGGTCCGAAGTACTGGTCGGTGAGCTCGTACGCGGTCCGCGCCTCGTCGCCCTCGGGCAGCTGCCCCGCGTTGGGCAGGGTGAGGGCGAGCGACGCGGCGGGGATCGCCGTGACCCCGAGCAGGCCGATGACGGCGACGGTGGTGACCACCGGATGCCGCGTGACCAGGCCCACCCAGCGTCCGGCGGGTCCGTTGCGCTCGGTGCGGGCGGGGGCGGCCGAGGCCCTGCGCTCGCGCTCGGCGGCGGCGTCGGCGACCGCCGCCGCGTCTTCGGCGGCGGAGGTCCCGCGACGGCGGCGCGACGGCTTCTTCGTGCGCGTGAAGCCCCAGCCGACCACGCGGTCGCCCGCGAAGCCGAGGAACGCCGGGGTCAACGTCAGCCCCACGCACACCGCGATGGCCACGGCGACCGAGGCGGCGATGCCCATCGTGGTGAGAAACGGGATGCCGGCGAACCCCAGGCCGATGAGGGCGATGAGCACCGTGATGCCGGCGAAGACGACGGCCGAGCCCGCGGTGCCGACGGCGCGGGCCGTGGACTCCTCGGGGTCCATCCCCGCGCGGGTCTGATCCTGATGTCGTGACACGATGAAGAGCGCGTAGTCGATGCCGACCGCCAGGCCGAGCATCACCGCGAGCAGGGGAGTGGTCGATGACACCGTGGCGAAGCCGGTGGCGATGAAGATGAGGCCGATCGAGAGAGCGACGCCGAGGATGGCTGTCGCCAGCGGCATCCCGGCCACCAGGAACGAACGGAACGTCACCATCAGCACGAGGGCGGCGATGAGCACGCCGAGGGCCTCGGTGAGCGAGGCGCCGGGGATCTCGGTGGCGAACAGCTGACCGCCCAGCACCGCCTGCGAGCCGCTCGGCAGCGCCGCGCCCAGCGTGCTCGCGGCTTCGCGCAGGCCCTCTTCGGTGGCCGTCGGCACCTCGGTCGCTTCGCCCGAGAACTGGATGCGGACGATGGCGGCGCGGTCGTCATCGGCGATGCCGCCCGCGATGCGGGTGTCGTAGGGGTCGGTGACGGCCGCGACGAAGTCGAGCTTCGAGATGTCGTCGGTCGCCGTCTCGACGGCGTCCTGATAGGCCTGATCGCGCACGCTCGCCCCGTCTGCGGCGACGACGATGATCTCGGCGCTGGCTCCGCTCACCTGCGGGAACGTGCGCTCGAGCATCTCGAGGCCGGCCTGCGACTCGGTCCCCGGGATCGTGAAGGTGTTGTCGGTGCCCTTGGCGAGCAGGGCGACGCCGCCGCCGGCCAGCACGAGGATGAGCAGCCAGGCGCTCAGGACGCGCCACGGGTGGCGGAACGACCAGCGCCCCAGGGTGTACAGGAATGTCGACACGGCGGCTCCCCCGATCGGTGAACGAGTCGATACATCACCGTATCGGATACATCAATGTATCGTAGTCGTGAAGGGGGCGATTGAACCTGGATCTCCCCCGTGAACAGGAGGACGCGGATGACCGACACCGCCCCCGCACCGTCGCGGCGGCGCGAGAACACGCGCACGCGATTGATGGACGCCGCAGCCGAGATGTTCGCGGAGGTCGGCATCGAAGCGGCGTCCGTCGAGGCCGTCTGCGAGCGCGCAGGTTTCACGCGCGGCGCCTTCTACTCCAACTTCGCCTCGAAGGAGGAGCTGTTCCTCGCGCTCTGCGCACGATCGGCCGAGACGACGATCGCGGCCGTGCGTGAGCGCGTGACCTCGATCGAGGACCGCGGTCTCGACGCCGCGAGCGACGTGATGCAGCTCGTGCAAGAAGTGCTCGAGGTCACCGGAGAGGACCGTCTCGACGTCCTGCTCGGCGCCGAGACGCGCCTGCAGGCGCTGCGCAACCCCGACTTCGCCGCGGCCTACCTCGCCCTCGGGCAGGGGCTCGGCCAGAGCGTCACGCACCTGGTCAGCGACATCGCCGCGGCCCGCGGCCTGACCCTGCGCATCCCCGCCGAGGCAGCGACCGACCTGCTGCTGTCGGTGTGGGGGTCGGCGTCGGAGACCGCGCTCATGACGCGTCTGGATCAGACCCGCGCGCGGAGGTACCTGGCCGAGCGGCTGTCGCAGGTCGTCGGGCTCATCCTCGAGTGAGCTCGAGCAGCGTGTAGCACCGGCGCAGTCGCGCGAGCCACCAGTCGCGCCGCTCCGCGCTGGCCGCGACCCGGTCGAGATCGGTGCCGGTGGGACGGGGCCGTTCGAGGGGCAGAACGCCCCCGCGGGGGACGAGGGGGGATGCCACCACGTCGGCGGTGAAGAGAGCGGCGGTGGCCAGCCCGCAGTCGTGATCGAGCTTCGGCAGGGCGGCCGCGAGGGCCGCTCCCATCGCGAGTCCGATCGAGGTGTCCAGGGCGCTGGAGACGACGGCCGGCAGCCCCGCTTCCGCCACGATCCGGCGGGCGGCGTGCACACCCCCGAGCGGTGCGGCTTTGACCACGAGCAGGTCGGCGGCGCCCGCGCGGGCGACCCGCAGGGGGTCGGCGGCCTTGCGGACGCTCTCATCGGCGGCGACGGGAATGTCGAGATACGCGATGCGCTCACGTAGCTGCGCGAGTTCGTCGACCTCGGCGCACGGCTGTTCGACGTATTCGAGGTCGAACTCCGCCAGCGCGTGAATCGCCCGCTCGGCCTCGTCGACGTTCCATGCCCCGTTGGCGTCGACGCGCACCCGCCCCTCGGGCCCCATCTCCTCGCGCACGGCACGCACCCGCGCGACGTCGTCGGCGAGCACCTGCCCCGCCTCGGCGACCTTGACCTTGACCGTTCGGCATCCGTCGTACCGCGCCAGGATCCGCCGCACCTCGGATGCCGCGACGGCGGGCATCGTGGCATTGACGGGGATCGCGTCGCGCACCGCCGCTGGTGCGTCGCGCCAGCCGAAGTCGAGGGCGCCCGCGAGCCAGACCGATGCCTCGGCGTCGGGGTACTCGACGAAGGGCGAGAACTCCGTCCACCCTCGCGGGCCCTCGAACACCACGGCCTCGCGCGTCTCGACGCCGCGAAAGCGCGTCGCCAGCGGCAGAGCGACGACCTGCGCCGTCGCGAGGACGTCGGCGAGCGGGGGGAGGGGCACGGTGCTCATCCCCCCATCCTGGCCTCGGTGTCGGCGGCCGGGAATAGGCTGACGGCATGCTCTTCGACACCCCGGTGCGTCTCGGCGTCCAGATCCAGCCGCAGCACGTGCAGTACTCCGACATCCGCGACGCCGTCTTCCGCCTGGAAGAGATGGGCGTCGACATCCTCTTCAACTGGGACCACTTCTTCCCGCTCTACGGCGACCCCGACGGCGAGCACTTCGAGTCGTGGACCATGCTGTCGGCGTGGGCCGAACAGACCGAGCGCGTCGAGTTCGGTGCCCTGGTCAACTGCAACAGCTACCGGAACGCCGACCTGCAGGCCGACATGGCCCGCACGATCGACCACATCAGCAAGAAGGGCGGTGACACGGGTCGCTTCATCTTCGGAACGGGTTCGGGCTGGTTCCAGCGCGATTACGACGAGTACGGCTACGAGTTCGGCACCGCCGGCTCGCGTCTGAACGCCCTGGCCTCCGACCTCGACCGCATCGTCGAGCGGTGGGGAAAGCTCAATCCCGCGCCCACCCGCAAGATCCCCGTGATGATCGGTGGCAAGGGCGAGCAGAAGACGTTGCGCATCGTCGCGCGTCACGCCGACGTCTGGCACAGCTTCGTCACGCCCGACGAACTGCCGCACAAGCTCGGCGTCATCGAGAAATGGGCCGAGACCGAAGGGCGCGACCTGTCGGGCCTCGTCGTGTCGAACGAGCTGAAAGACCGGGACGAGTCCGATGCCGACGCGTTGTTCGCCGCGGGTACGCGCCTGTTCACTCTCGGCTTCTCGGGGCCCGACTGGGACTACTCGATCATCGAGCGGTGGCTGGCCTGGCGCGACGCCAAGAACGCCTGACACCGTACGCCGTGATGGCGCAGGACTCCTCACGTCGTCCGCTCGCTCGAGGGCGGAGATGTACGGCATGAATTGCACCCACCGTACGCTGGAACGTGCGCACGTCGTATCCCCGATGTGCCCAGGGAGGTTCTCATGACCGTCTCCGATCTGTTCGATCCCGCCGAGTGGACGCTCGCACCCGGGGCCGAGCGATACACCGACATCACCGCGCACGTCAGCCACGACGGCCGGATCGCGCGGATCGCCTTCGACCGTCCCGAGGTGCGCAACGCCTTCCGGCCGCACACCGTCGACGAGTTGTACGTCGCGCTCGACATCGCGCGTCAGGATCACCGCATCGGCGTCGTGCTGCTCACCGGCAACGGTCCCAGCCCCAAGGACGGCGGGTGGGCGTTCTGCTCCGGCGGCGACCAGCGCATCCGCGGACGAGACGGGTACAAGTACTCGCACGAGGAGCACGTCGTGCACGATCCCGGCCGCGCCGGGCGCTTGCACATCCTCGAGGTGCAGCGGCTCATCCGCTTCATGCCGAAGGTCGTCATCGCCGTCGTGCCCGGTTGGGCTGCGGGCGGCGGGCACTCGTTGAACGTCGTCTGCGATCTCTCCATCGCCAGCGCCGAGCACGGGCGGTTCAAGCAGACCGATGCCGATGTCGGCTCGTTCGACGCCGGTTACGGCTCGGCGTACTTCGCGCGGCAGATCGGACAGAAGTTCGCCCGCGAGATCTTCTTCCTCGCCGAGGAGTACTCGGCTCAGCGCGCCTACGAGCTGGGGGCCGTGAACCGCGTCGTGGCGCACGCCGAGCTCGAGCGCGAGGCGATCGCGATGGCCCGTACGATCCTCGGCAAGTCGCCCACCGCGATCCGCATGCTGAAGTTCGCCTTCAACGCGGTCGACGACGGACTCGTCGGTCAGCAGGTGTTCGCGGGCGAGGCGACGCGCCTGGCGTACGGTACCGACGAGGCCGCCGAAGGACGCGACTCGTTCCTCGAGAAGCGCGACCCCGACTGGTCCGACGTGCCGTGGCACTACTGAGTCGCCCCCGCAGGCGCTCGTGAAGCTCGAGGCTCCGGCATCCGCCGATCCGCGCGACGTGCTGCGGTCGCTGCGCGCCGGCGTGCTGGGAGCGGGACCGGCGGTGGCGTTGGGCGAAGCGTCGGGGCTGCCCGACGATGTGCCCGCGGGAACGGCCGTGGTCGTCACGACGTCGGGCTCGACCGGGGTGCCGAAGTCGGTCGCGATCAGTCGGAACGCCCTCATCAGCAGCGCGTACGCGACCGCCGCCCGTCTCGGCGAGGGGGCCTGGTTGCTCGCCCTGCCGCCGACATACGTGGCCGGCGTGCAGGTGCTCGTGCGGGCCCTGCTGGCCGATCGCGAACCCGCGGTGGTGGCGGGGCCGTTCCGTGCCGAGCCGTTCGCCGCGGCCGCCCTGGGCATGGCATCGCACGAGAACGGCACGCGCGTGCCGACCTACACCTCGCTCGTGCCGGCGCAGCTGCAGCGGCTGTTGGATGCCGCCGACACCGACGCCACGGTCGCGCAGGCCCTGCGGTCGTTCGAGGCGATCCTCATCGGCGGCCAGGCGCTGGCCCCGGCGGTGCGCGAACGCGCAGAGGCCGTCGGCGCGCGGATCGTGCGCACCTACGGCTCCACCGAGACCAGCGGGGGCTGCGTGTACGACGGCGTTCCTCTCGACGGCGTGCGGGTCGCCGTCGTCGATGGCGAAGTGCGTCTGTCGGGTCCGGTGCTCGCCGACGGTTATCTCGGCGACCCCGCGCGCACGGCATCCGTCTTCCCCGCCGACGACGACGGCACGCGGTGGTATCGCACCGGTGACGGGGGAGAGGTCGTCGCGGGGGTGCTGAGCGTGACCGGACGTCTCGACAACGTCATCGTCTCGGGCGGAGTGAACGTCTCGCTCGATCGGGTCGAGGCGGCGGTGCGCTCCGTCGCGGGCCTGGAGTCCGCGGTGGTCGTTCCCATCCCGGATGCCGTCTGGGGGCAGGGCTCCGCGGTGGTCGCGCCCGGTATCGCCGTCGCCGACGAGCCCGGGGTGCTGGAGCGCGTGCGCGCGGCGGTGGGTGCGGCGGTCGGCGCGCCCGCACGCCCGGCGCGCGTCGTGGCCGTCGACGAGGTTCCGCTGTTGTCGTCGGGCAAGCCCGATCGCGCGGCGCTGCGGGCCCTTCTCGCGGCGGACCCCCGCCTCTGACACCCTCCCCGCGGCGCGGGTGGCGTGGGCCGCGGGCTTAGGATGAGCCTCCGTGGCAGCACAGTCTCGTAAACGTTCGCACTCGGCCAAGAAACACCGTCCTCGGGGCAACCCGCAGAAGGCGAAGGGGGCAACGCGGCAGGCGGTCGCCCCGGCCACGGCGCGCGACTGGATCGCGGCGGCGCGCATCCGCACGCTGCCGCTGGCGATCACCCCGGTGCTCATCGGCACCGGCGCGGCCACCCTCGTCGACGACCGGCTCCATGGGGTGATCGCACTCGCGTGCCTCGCCGTCGCGTTCGCCCTGCAGATCGGGGTGAACTACGCGAACGACTACAGCGACGGCGTCCGCGGCACCGACGACGTGCGCGTCGGGCCCGGCCGCCTCACGGGCGGGAAGAAGGCGAAGCCGCGCACGGTGCTCATCGTCGCGCTGGTGTTCTTCGCGCTCGCCGCGGTGATCGGACTCGGGCTGGTGATCCGTACGCAGCAGTGGTGGCTCATCGGCGTGGGCGCCCTCTGCATCATCGCCGCGTGGTTCTACACGGGCGGCAAGCGCCCCTACGGCTACAACGCGATGGGCGAGCTGTTCGTCTTCGTCTTCTTCGGCCTCGTCGCCACTCTCGGCACCACGTGGGTGCAGGTGCAGTCGCTGCCCCAGGAGGCGTGGTTCGGCGCGGTCGCTGCGGGACTGCTCGCGTGCGCCGTGCTGCTGGCCAACAACCTGCGCGACATCGATCAGGACCGCCGGGCCGGCAAGCGCACCCTGTCGGTGCTGATCGGTCGGCGCGCCACGCAGGTGCTGTTCACGCTCTTCGTGCTCGTGCCGTTCGCGATCGCCGTCTTCCTCGCGCTCGTCTACCCGGTGGCGTGGCTCACGCTCATCGCGTTGCTGGGCGGGCTGTCGGCCATCCTCATCGTGTGGACGTACCGCACCCCGCGCGAGCTCATCACGGCGCTGCAGGTCACGAGCTTCACCTCGGTCGCCTACGGGGCCCTGTTGTTCTGGGCGTTCGCGGCCTGACGGGCGCGGGCGTCCGCGGCGTGGCAGACAGCGGGCGCCGGCGTCTGAGCCGACCGGGCTCAGCGCGCGTCGGCGCCGGGCGTCTCGTCGCGGCGGGTCGCGTCGACGACCGCGTCTTCGGCGTCGGCGTCGGTCTCGGCACCGCTGCGACGACCGGTGGCGGTGCGCTCCGCGCGGCGTGCGGCGAGCCCGCCGGTGACGTCGTCGAGCGGGCGTCGCAGGAACAGCAGCGACAGGCTCAAGCCGATCAGCGCCGCGAAGATGGCCGCGAGCCACGGCACCTCCTGGAACACCGGGAAGAACAACAGCACGGCCAGCGGCACGAGGAATGCGAGCAGTCGCAGCACGGTGTAAACGAGGGCCGAGCGAGCACGCATGCTTCCCATTCTACGGCGGCTCCCGAAAGCGCCGGCGCCCGGCCTCCGTCCAGCCGGCGCACGTAGAATCGGGTCATGGCACGGCTGCTTCTCATCCTGGCGCTCGTGGCGACCGTCTTCTGGGTCTACACGATCGTGGACTGCGCCGTGCAGCCGTCGTCGCGACACCGCGGCGTCAGCAAGGGTGCGTGGATGGCCATCGTGATCCTGCTGCCCGTGCTGGGCGGCATCCTGTGGTTCGTCATCGGGCGTGGGCGTGCCGGTCAGCCCGTCCTGCGGCGCGCGCCCGACGACGATCCCGAGTTCCTCGGCCGTATGTCGGTGAGTGCTCGCGCGGATCAGGACGAGCGGATCCGCCGCCTCGAGGAAGAACTCGCGCAACTCGATTCCGAGGCCGACGATCCGACCCCGCCGAAGCCCTCCACCGGGCCCGACGACACCCCGGGCACGGGCGACGACGACCCGCGCGGCCGCGGCGTCGTCGGCTGAGCCGTGATCCCGGTGACCGGCCGTTGCGCCGCGCCCTCGACCGATGCCGCCGCGGCCCTGATGGCGGGTTTCGTCGCGCGCGGAGTGCGACACGTGGTCGTCAGTCCCGGCTCGCGCTCCCAGGCGCTCGCCCTCGTCGCCGCCGAACTCGAGGCCGCAGGACTCATCCGCCTGCACGTGCGCATCGACGAGCGTGTCGCGGGGTTCACCGCCCTGGGCATCGGGCGCGAGAGCGGGATGCCGGCCCTCGTCGTCTGCACCTCGGGTACCGCTGTCGCGAACCTGCTGCCCGCCACGCTCGAAGCGCATCACGCGGGGGTTCCGCTCGTGCTGTTGACCGCGGATCGCCCGCCCGAGCTGCGCGGCGTCGGGGCGAATCAGACCACCCGTCAGCCGGGGCTGTTCCGCTCCGCCGTGCGGTTCGAAGCCGACCTCACGGTCCCCGACCAGACCGACGACGACGGCTCCGCCCAGCAGACCGCGGTCGCCGACGCGCTCGCCGCCTCGGCCCTGGCCGCCGCACGGGGCGAGGGTGCGCGCGCCGCCGGTCCGGTCCATCTCAACGTGCCGCTGCGCGAGCCCCTCGCCGGGGCCGTGCCCACCTGGCTCACCGAGCGGGCGGCATCCGCGCCTGCCTCCGCCGCCGACCGGGCCGAGGTCGCCCGTGCCGATGACGCCGAGGCAGCCTCGGGAGCCCTCTACCAGGGCGGCGGCGGTATCGGTGAGTCCGACCTCCCGCCCGAGCTCGAGGGCGTGCACGTCGTCGAGCCGGGCCCGGCGACCATCGTCGTCGCGGGCGCGGATGCCGGACCCGCGGCCGAGCAGTTCGCACACGAGGGCGGGTTCCCGCTCGTGGCCGAGATCGTCAGCGGTGCCCGTTTCGGGCGTCAGATCGTGCACGGCTACCGCCCTCTTCTGGACGACCCCGAGCTGGGGGGCCGCGTCGAGCGCGTCGTCGTGTTCGGCCGACCGACGCTCAGTCGCGAGGTCACCCGCCTGCTGTCGCGCGACGACGTCGAGGTGGTCGCCGTGCGTGGGCCGGGCGAGCCCGTCAACCTCAACGGCGCCGCCGTCGCCGTCGACTCGGTACGCGTCGGTCCCGGTCCGACCGATCGCGTCTGGCTGGGGGAGTGGATGCGCGCTTCGCGCGCCGCGGCCGTCGACCTTTCTCCGCCCGCGCCGGATGCCGACGGCTTGGCGTCGGCCGTTCCCCACGAGCGCCTGGGCGCGATCAACGCCGAGGTCCAGGTGATACGCGCCCCGCTCGACCGCGCCGCGCTCGCCGATGCCCTCTGGCGCGCGACCTGGCCGCACGACCGGCTGATGTTCGGCTCCTCGCGCCTGGTGCGCGTGGCCGACGAGGTGTTGGGTGGCAAGAAGGTCGCGGTGCACTCCAACCGCGGGCTCGCCGGCATCGACGGCACGATCGCCACGGCGACCGGCGTCGCCCTCGCCAGCCAAGACGACGAGCGTCCGGGCGTGACCCGCGTGCTGCTGGGCGACCTCGCGTTCCTGCATGACATCGGCGCGCTGCTGCTCTCCCCGGGGGAGAGCGAACCGCGCATGCAGGTGATCGTGGGCAACGACGGCGGGGGGACCATCTTCGACGGCCTCGAGGTGGCCGCCGTGGCCGGGGCCGATGCGATGTCGCGCGTGCAGTACACCCCGCACACGGCGCGCCTCGAGCAGCTCGCCCTCGCCTTCGGCTGGGAGTACCACCGCTGCACGACGCGCGTCGCCCTCGACCAGGTGCTGACCGCCCCCACCGGCGGCCGTCACCTCATCGAGGTGCCGCTGCCGCGGTGAGCCCCGTCGCGTCAAGCACTGGCGGGCCGGGCCAACGCCGCGACACCATGGGCGCATGAGCACGAACAGCAGATGGTCGACGCCCGCCGCCGAGGCGCTGCGCGTCGAACCGGGGTTCTCCCTCGTCGACATCGACACGCGATCCACCCCCGGATACGACGGCGACAAGACCACCGGCACGGCCGACCTGGAAGCCGGGCGCGCACCCCTCGAAGGCCTGCAGGAGCGCCTCTTCGCGCAGAGCGTCGCGGGCACCGCGACCGGCTCGGTGCTGCTCGTGCTGCAGGCGATGGACACCGCCGGCAAGGGAGGCATCGTGCGGCACGTGGTCGGCTCGGTCGACCCGCAGGGCGTCGAGCTGGCGTCGTTCAAGAAGCCCACGGCCGAGGAACTCGAGCACGACTTCCTCTGGCGCATCGAGAAGCGTCTCCCCGATGCCGGACGGCTCGGCGTCTTCGACCGTTCGCATTACGAGGACGTGCTGATCGGACGCGTGCGCGAGCTTGCTCCGGCCGAGGAGATCGAGCGGCGCTACGGGGCGATCGTGAACTTCGAGGCGGAGGCCGCGGATCTCGGCATCCGGGTGGTCAAGGTCATGCTGCACATCTCGAAGGACGAGCAGCGCGAACGCCTGGCCGAGCGACTCGAGCGGCCCGACAAGCACTGGAAGTACAACCCCTCCGACGTCGACGAGCGGGCGCTGTGGGACGAGTACATGCGGGCCTACCAGGTGGCTATCGACCGTACGTCGACACCCGTGGCTCCGTGGCACGTCATCCCCGCGGACCGCAAGTGGTACGCGCGCCTGGCCGTTCAGCAGCTGCTGGTCGACGCCCTCGAAGACATCGACCCGCACTGGCCCGCGGCCGACTACGACGTCGAGGTCGAGAAGGCGCGGCTCGCGAGCTCGTGAGCGATCAGGCGAGCGCTTCGACGATCGGGCGGAACTTCACCCGTGTCTCGAGCAGCTCCGACTCCGGGACGCTGTCGGCGACGATTCCCGCTCCGGCGTAGGCGGTGATGGGAGCCGTCGGCGACGACGGGGCCGCGCGGCCGATCTGCGCGCAGCGCAGTGCGATGGCCCACTCGCCGTCGCCCGAAGCGTCCGTCCAGCCCACGGCTCCGGCGTAGCGACCCCGGTCGAACGGCTCGAGGCGGCGGATGACGTCCATCGCGGCGGCCGTGGGCGTTCCGGCGACGGCGGCGGTGGGATGCAGCACCGACAGCAGGTCGAGCGACGACGCGTTCTCGCTCAGCACGCCCTCGACGTCGGTGGCGAGGTGCCAGACGTTCGGCAGCTTCAGCGTGAACGGCTGATCGGCCGCGGCGAGCGACGAGGTGTGCGGTTCGAGCGCCGTCAGTACGCTACGCACCGCGAAGCGATGCTCCTCCTGGTCTTTCGTGCTGCGCGTGAGGGCGACCGCGGCAGCCACGTCACTGTCGGCGTCGCCGCCGCGCGCGGTCGTGCCGGCCAGCACGCGCGCGGTCACGGTCCGCTTCGACACGGTCACGAGGGTCTCGGGGCTCGCGCCGATGAGGCCGTCGACGGCGAAGACCCAGCAGTCGGGGTAGCCCTCGAGCAGCGATCGCACCAGGCGCCGTAGGTCGGAGCCGGCCGGAACGGTGCCGACGATGTCGCGGGCGAGCACGACCTTGCCGACCTCGCGGGCGCCGATGGCTTCGACGGCCTGGCGGACGGCATCCTGATAGCCCTCGGCGCTCTGCCGACCGGGGCCGAGCGTGGCCGACCAGTGCGGGCCGAACGGGGAGCGCGGGGGAAGCTCGGGCTCGTGCTCGTCGGGGGTGTCGTCGAAGGCGAGCCGGGTCACCCACGCGCGGCCGCTGTGGCGTCCGACGATCATGCCGGGTACGCGCAGCACGTTGTCTCGTTCGGACTGCGGGTCGAACACGAACGACCCGAAAGCGACCAGGCCCGTCCCCGGCAACTGCACCGGGTCGTCGATCTCGGCGGCGGCCGCGATCGCGCGCCAGCGCTCGGCGATCGAGGCGTCGCCGGGCTGTGCGCCCACGTAACGCAGCGTCAGCAGGTCGCCGAAGGCCGCGAGCGACTCGCCTCGCCGACACCAGAAGAGCGGGTCGTACGGCGTGGTGTAGGCCAGGACATCGTCCATGGGAGGGAGTTCCCGTGTGACCACGCGCAGGCGCGGCACGGCGTCATCCGCGGGTTCGAGCACGTCTTTCAGCGTAGACCCGCCCACCGCGCGGGGCGGCGACGGCCACCGGATGGCGACCTAGAATCCGAATCATGAGCAACCGTCCCGCCCCCGGCACCCGCCTGCTGTTCGAGTGGCGCAAATGGGACGGCTCGCCGCACTGGGTGCAAGACAGCGTGTATCTCGGATCCGACGAGTGGGGGGAGTGGTTCGGCCAGCAGGTGGGGTGGCGCAGCGAGCGCCCGGGCGCCTCGTTCGTGTGCCGCCAGCCGAACGTCACGCTCGTGCCGGCCAGCGGAGACTGGGCCTTCACGCACAATGCCGATCCGCACCCCGTCGCGGTGTACATCGATCTGGCGTGGGACATCCGGTGGCACACCGACGGCGTGCCGCGTGGAATCGACATGGATCTCGACGTCGTGCGTCGCACCGACGACCGCGGCATCTGGATCGACGATCGCGACGAGTGGGACGAGCACCGCGTGCGGTACGGCTATCCGTCGGAGGTCGTGGCGCATCTGGAGGCGACCGCGCTCGACCTCGAGCGGCGGGTACGAGCGGGCGAGGCGCCCTTCTCGGATGCCGTGACCGGCCCGTGGCTCGCACGCCTCGCGGCGCTGGCAACCCCCGACGAACAGTCGGGCGTGCGGCCTAGACTCGACGGGTGAGCAGCGACCCCAACCGCGCCGATCTCGGTAAAGACCCGCAGCGCGTCAGCGGCATGTTCGACCAGGTCGCCGCGGCCTACGACCGCACGAACACCGTGTTGAGCCTCGGCAACGACCGTCTTTGGCGCGCCGCCACGCTGCGGGCCGTCGCCCCCAAGCGCGGGGAGCGGATCCTCGACCTGGCCGCCGGCACCGGCACCTCGTCGATGGCGTTCGTCCCCAGCGGCGCGCACGTGGTCGCCGCCGATTTCTCGCGGGGAATGATCGCCGAGGGACGCCGCCGCCATGCCGACGTGCCGAATCTCGAGTTCGTGCAGGCGGATGCCACCGACCTCCCCTTCGCCGACGGCGAGTTCGACGCGGTGACGATGTCGTTCGGCCTGCGCAACGTCAACGACCCGCGTCGCGCGCTGCGCGAACTGCGCCGGGTCACCCGCCCCGGGGGGCGCATCGTGGTGTGCGAGTTCTCGCACCCGCAGTCCCGGGCCTTCAACAGCCTCTACCGCTTCTACAACGGCCGCGTCCTCCCCCTCGTGGCGAAGGCCGTCAGCTCCAACGCCGAGGCCTACGACTACCTCAACGAGTCGATCCGCGACTGGCCCGACCAAGCGACGCTCGCGCGCTGGATGCGCGACTCGGGGTGGGACGACGTCGCCTATCGCAACCTCACGTCCGGCATCGTGGCTCTGCACCGCGGCATCCGTCCGGCTTCGTAGAGCCCTGTCAACCGTCGAGATACCCGCGGTAGCCGCGGGCCGCGCCAGGATAGGCTGAAATGGTGACCCCGAGACCGCCCGCGGCCGGCACCCGCCTGTCGGGCAAGCTGGGCCTGAGTGACCGCATCTTCGCAGGCCTCCGTTCGCGCACCCTGCTCTCCACCGTCGAGGCGGGACTCTCTCGCGTCGAGAGCGAGCTCGAGGTCGAGGTGCGCAGCGCCGACCGGCTCGCCGACGTGGCCGCGCGCTACCTCTACGAGGCCGGCGGCAAGCGCGTGCGCCCGATGCTGGCGATCCTCACCGCGCAGCTGGGACAGGGCACGACGAAAGAGGTCGTCGAGGTCGCCACGGCCCTCGAACTGACTCACCTCGGCTCGCTGTACCACGACGACGTCATGGACGGCGCCGACAAGCGCCGCGGCGTCCCCAGCGCGCAGACGGTGTGGGGCAACAACATCGCCATCCTCACCGGTGATCTGCTCTTCTCGCGCGCGAGCCAACTGATGGCTCGTCGGGGAGAGCGCGCCATCCAGCTGCAGGCCGACACGTTCGAGCGGCTCGTGCTGGGCCAGATGCACGAGACGGTCGGCCCCCAGGAGGGCGACGAGCCCGTCGAGTTCTACCTGCGTGTGCTCGCCGACAAAACCGGTTCGCTCATCGCCGCTGCGGCTCAGTGCGGCGTCATCTACTCGGGCGCGCCCGAGGAGTTCGAGCAGCCCATGGTCGTGTTCGGTGAGAAGGCCGGCGTCGCCTTCCAGCTGCTCGACGACGTCATCGACCTGTCGCCCGATCCGTCCGAGACCGGCAAGGTGCCCGGCACCGACCTGCGCGCGGGCGTGCCCACCATGCCCTATCTGCTGCTGGGGCACCGCTCCGACGCGGCCTCGGCCGACCTCCGCGCGCGCATCGACGAGGGGCAGGAGCGCATCGCCGCCGGCGCCGACCCCTCGATCCTCGACGCCGCGCTCGCGGAGCTCCGCGACCACGACACCACGCACGAGACGCTGCGCCTCGCGCACCGGTGGTCGCAAGAGGCGATCGACGCCCTCGCGCCGCTGCCGGACGGCGCCGTGCGCGAGGCGCTGACGCGCTTCGCCCGCGCGGTCGCCGACCGCTCGGCCTGACCTTTTCCACCCCCCCCGATCACGATCGAGAGGACCCCCATGACGAAGCTGCGCCTCGCCATCGTCGGAGCCGGCCCCGCCGGCATCTACGCCGCCGACATCCTGCTGAAAGCCGAGCGTCAGTTCGACGTGTCGATCGACCTGTTCGAGCAGCTCCCGGCGCCCTACGGCCTGGTCCGTTACGGTGTCGCCCCCGACCACCCGCGCATCAAGGGCGTCGTCACGGCGCTGCGCGAGGTGCTCGACCGCGGCGACATCCGCCTCTTCGGCAACGTCCGCTTCGGCGAGGACATCACCCTCGACGACCTCAAGCAGCACTACAACGCCGTGATCTTCTCGACCGGCGCGATCCGCGACGCCGACCTCGACATCCCGGGTATCGACGCGGAGGGTTCGTACGGCGCCGCCGACTTCGTGAGCTGGTTCGACGGTCACCCCGACGTGCCGCGCGAGTGGCCGCTCGAGGCCGAGTCGGTCGCGGTCATCGGCAACGGCAACGTCGCCCTCGACATCACGCGCATGCTCGCCAAGCACGCCGACGACCTGCTGCCCACCGAGGTGCCCGACAACGTCTACCAGGGGCTCAAGGCCTCACCGGTCACCGACGTGCACGTGTTCGGCCGCCGCGGCCCCGCCCAGGTGAAGTTCACCCCCCTCGAGCTGCGCGAACTCGGCGAGCTGCGCGACGTCGACATGGTCGTGTACGACGAGGACTTCGACTACGACGAGGCCTCGAAGGCCGCCATCGAGACGAACAAGCAGGTCAAGGTCATCGACCGCGTGCTGCAGCAGTGGCGCACCCGGCCGGGCGCGAACAATGCCGGCGGAGAGGCATCGCGCCGTCTGCACCTGCACTTCTGGGCGAAGCCCCTCGAAGTGGTGAAGGATGCCGAGGGCCGGGTCGCCGCGCTGAAGTACGAGCGCACGGAGCCCGACGCCGAGGGCGGTGTCATCGGTACCGGCGAGATCCGCGAGGTGCCGATCCAGGCCATCTACCGCGCCGTCGGATACTTCGGCTCGCCCCTGAAGGACGTGCCCTTCGACGAGCGCCACGGCGTCATCCCCAACCACGAGGGCCAGGTGCTCTCGGCCGACTCGAACGAGCGCATCCCCGGCGTCTACGCGACCGGATGGATCAAGCGCGGCCCCGTCGGCCTCATCGGACACACCAAGTCGGATGCCATGGAGACCGTCCGCCACGTCATCAACGACCAGGGCGAGTGGTGGCGCCCCGCCCACCCCGACGAGGAAGCGATCCCGGCCCTGCTCGCGGAGCGCGGCGTGCGCTGGACCGACCTCGACGGCTGGCACCGCCTCGACGAGCACGAGATCGCTCTCGGCGCCCCGCACGAGCGCGCGCGCATCAAGGTCGTTCCGCGCGAGGAGATGATCCGGGTCTCGCGCGGCGAGTAACCCCCGCCGACAGAAGGCCGCCCCGTCGCGAAGACGTGGGCGGCCTTTTCTTTCGTGGCCCCGACGATGGTCCGGCGTCCCGCGCGAGTATCACCACCGCGGGTCGGGGCGCGCGAGAGGCATGTACGACCAGCCGGTCGCCCTCGGCCCGATGCGGCGCTCCGGCTCCGGGCGAGCGGCACACGCACACGTCAGCGGGCGCGGACGCCCCGGCTGCGGCGCGCCATGTGCCGGGCTCCGGAACACGTGAGCGCGCTGCTCGTCGGCGGCGTGAGGGGCGGCCGTTCGTCCAGACTCTTCCGGAGTGCGGCACGCGAGTCAGCCGGCCAGCTCGGCAGGGAGCGGCGCGTCGCCGCGGGCCCATCGTCGCCGTAGGCTGTGGCGATGGGGGAGTGGCATCCGGACATCCTCGGCGCGGGCTTCGAGCAGCTGACCCTGCCGCTGGGTGAGGATGCCGAGGGCGAGGTCGTGGCGACCCTCGTGCGCTCACGCCCCCACCCCGGCCCGCGCCTGTTCGGCGAGTTGCGCGACACCGACGTGCTGTACGTGCACGGCTGGTCGGACTACTTCTTCCAGACCGACCTCGCCCGCTTCTTCACCGACCGCGGAGCCCGGTTCTTCGCGCTGGATCTGCGCAAGTACGGTCGGAGCTTGCGTCCCGGTCAGTCTCCCGGGTACGTCGCCGCGCTCGACGTGTACGACACCGACATTGCCGCGGCTCTGGATGCCATGGGCACCGCCCGCGAGAAGCGTCGGCTGTTGCTGTTCGGGCACAGCACCGGCGGGTTGACGCTCACGCTCTGGGCGGCGCGGCACCCCGGTGTCGCCGACGCTCTCGTGCTGAACAGCCCCTGGCTCGAACTGCAGCTGGGGCCGTTCGGTCGCCAGGCGCTCGCGCCCCTCGTGAACGCCCGTGCCCGCTTCGATCCTCTCGGCACCCACCCGGTCGTCGACCTCGGCTTCTATACGCGTGCGCAGCGTGACGCGGGTACCCTGCCCGACAGCCCCGACGGATGGCGCCCCGCCCAGGGGTTTCCGACACACCCCGGCTGGCTCGCCGCCGTCATCGCGGGGCATGCGCGGGTGGCATCCGGGCTCGATGCGGGGTGCCCGGCACTGGTGCTGCTCGCGGCCCGGTCGACGGTCGCGTTGACGTGGAACGACGCCATGCGGGCGAGCGACTCGGTGCTCGTCGTCGACGACATCGCGCGTGCCGCCACCCGTATCGCGCCAACCGTGACGATCACGCGCATCGACGGCGCGCTGCACGACGTCTTCTTGTCGGCGTCCGCGGCGCGGGACGCGGCCTACGCGGCCCTCGGTCGCGGCGTCGCGGCGCTGCGATGACTCACGTGCCGCAGAACGTCACGAACGGGACTTCGGTAGTCGGTGGGGCAGCGAGGCGGCGGGCGAGCGACGTATGCCGCTCGGTGTACGGGTTTCGGAGCAGCTCGACGAGCTCGTGGACCGGGTCGAGGTCTCCCGCGACGGCGGCCTTCAGCGCGTCGTCCACGATGTGGTTGCGCGGGATGTAGACGGCATTGGTGGTCGCGAGGCGGTCGGCATCCGGCTGGAGAGCCGACCAGCCCTCGAGCCAGGCGTCGACGGCGGATGCCGCGGCAGGAGGGAAGGCTCCGCGTACCGCCGTCGAGTCACCTCGCGCGGCGGTCGCGAGATCGCGCCAGAAGCCGGTGAAGTCGACGCGGTACGCGGCGAGCAGCGACAGGGCCTCCGCGGCGAACCGGTCTACGGTCGAGGAGTCGATCGATGCGTCGAGGCCCAATTTGGTTCGGAAGACCCCGGTCCACGCGGCGATGTAGCGCTCGTCGAAGGTCGAGACGACCTCGTCGCCGATCGCGCGCCCGTCGTCGATGTCGTCGGCGAGGACTCCGGCAAGCGCGTGGGCGAGGCGACCGAGGTTCCAGCGCATGATCTCGGGCTGCCGGCGGAAGGCGTATCGACCGTGGAGGTCGATCGAGCTGAACACCGCGTCCGGGTCGTACGCGTCGAGGAACGCGCACGGGCCGTAGTCGATGGTCTCGCCGCTGACGAGCACGTTGTCGGTGCTGAGGACGCCGTGCACGAATCCGACGCCCATCCATCCCGCCGTCTGCAGGGCCGCAGCTCCCACGACACTGTCGAGGAACGCGCGTGCGGGATACCGACCGGCAGCGACTCCCGGGTAGTGGCGCTCGAGGGCGTGGGCGACCAGGCGTCTCAGCAGTTGGGGGTCGCCGAGGGATGCCGCGTACTCGATGGAGCCGTATCGGATGTGGCTCGCGGCGACCCGGGTCAGGATCGCGCCGGGCAACATCTCACCGTTGAAGCGGCGGGGAGCGCCCGTCGCGACGACCGCGAGGGCGCGGGTGGTCGGCAGGCCGAGGGCGTGCATCGCCTCGCCGAGGAGGTACTCGCGCAGCATCGGCCCGACCGTGGCGAACCCGTCGACGCGCGACATCGACGTGGGACCGATGCCCTTGGTGTGCACGTCGGCGAAGCCTCCGGAGTGGCGGGGGCGTTCACCGAGGAGAGCCGCGCGTCCGTCGCCGAGCAGGGGTTTGTAGACGCCCCACTGGTGCCCGGCGTAGACCTGCGCGACGGGCGTCGCCCCCGGGGCGGGCCGCTCGCCGGTGAGGAAGCGGACGCCCTCATCGGTTCGCAGGACGTCGGGGTCGAGGGAGACATCGTGCGCAACGTCGTCGTTGAGCGCCAGGAGGCGGGGCGCGGGCGTCCGGCGAGGTGAGACGGGCCGGGAGAGGTCGGGGAACGTCTCGGCCCAGACGTTCGTGAGCTCGGGAAGTGCTGAGCGCATGGGGGAAGTATGACCGGATGCCGATCGTCGGGGCTCCGTGTGACGCTCTGCGGCGCCCGCTGACGTTTCATGACGAGCGACGTGTCGAGGTGACGCACAGCCCACGATCGCGGAGTGTCCGTCACCTCGACCGGTGTCAGTCGGCGCGATCGGCTGCGGCGAACTTCTCGGAGAGCTCGTCCTCATCGGCTGCCTCGGCGGTGACGCTCTTGCGCCCGGCGTAGACGTCGCGGTCGATCTCGTCGGTGGCGTTCGCGACGAGCAGGGCGACCATCGTGTCGCCGTTGACGTTGAGGAACGTGCGGAAGATGCCCGTGAACCAGTCGACAGCGATCAGCAGGCCGACCGCCTCGAGCGGAAGGCCGAGGGAGGTCGCCAGGAAGGTGGCGGCGACGGCGAAGCCGCCGGGGACCGTGATCGTGCCCATGTTGAGCATGATCGCCAGCGCCATGCCGAGGATGATCTGGCCGGGGGTGAGCTCGACGCGGGCGGCCTGAGCGAGGAACAGGATGGCGATGGTGTAGTTCAGCACCGCGCCGTACGAGCCCATCGTGAGCCCGACCGACAGTGTGAAGTTCGCGATCCGCTGGCTGATGCCGACTTTCTCGACCGCGTTCTTCAGCACCGTGGGGAACGTCACCGCCGAGCTCGTCGTGGTGATGGCGATCACCGTCTGCTCGGCGAGCTTGCCGGGGAGCGCGGCGGGGTTCAGGCGCGTGCGCACCGTGACGACGATCACGAAGAGCGCCGTGACGACGAGCACGCCGATGAGCGTCGAGCCCAGGTACGACAGCGCGGTCGTGACGACGGCGAAGCCGACGTCGCCGGCGAGAGCTGCGAGCAGGCAGAAGACGCCGATGGGCGCGATGCGCATGACGAGGCGGATCATTCCGAGGACGATCTGCTGGAGCTGATCGAGCAGGGTGACGACGAGGGTGTTGGCGGTGGCGCGCACGTAGCCGTTGAGGGCCAGGCCGAACAGGAGCGAGAAGACGATGATCGGGAGCATCGTGGCGGTCGACATCGCGTTGAAGATGTTCGTCGACACGAAGCCGAGGATGGTCTCCTGCCAGCCGGTGGGCTTCGCCGACTCCTGCAGTGCGGGGTCGACCGAGCCGGAGTAGTCGATGCCCGCGCCCGGCTGTATCAGCACCGCGAGGCCCCAGCCCACGGCGGCGGCCACGATCGAGAAACCGATCATCCACGCGAACGTGCGTCCGGCCAGCCGCCCCATGCCCGAGCCGGTCATCGAGCCGGTGGCGACGATCACCGACGCCATCACGAGTGGCACGATCGCCATCTGGATGAGACGGATGAACAGGTCGCCGATGAATTTCAGGTTCGCGGCCCACTCCCCGGTGAGGATGCCGAAGAGCACCCCGAGCACGGCCGCGAGGGCGATGAGGGTCGCCGGATGCCGTAGCACCCGCCAGGTCGTCGCCGCGGTGCCGCGGGAGCTCGTCGTCTGTGCGTCGCTCATGGAGGATCCTCGTCTCGGTTGGGGGTATCCGGTCCGTCCAATTGTGAACAAGGCCCGTTACGAGGGCCTCCTTGGCGTGTTTCTCCGGCGTTAAGGTCTGACCAATCGGATGCCGACGACACCGGGGAGTGGAAGGATGTGAGGGGGAGAACCGATGACCGACCAGCAGACGCTTGTGCCGCTCGAGCGACGCGGCGGATCGTTGCGCGACGAGATCGTCGGGCGCTTGCGTGCGCTCATCGTCGCGGGCGTGCTGAAACCCGGCGAGCGCTTGGCGACCGAACGCGAGCTCGCAGCGCAACTGTCGGTGTCGCGCTCGGCGGTGCGCGAGGCGCTGCTGCGCCTGGAGTCGGCGGGGTTGATCGAAAGGCGTCAGGGAAGTGGCACCCGCGTCAGCGCGCGTATCCCCATCGAGGCGGTTCTGGCCTCGCTGGAGAGCGAGCACAAGGACGCCGTTGCGGAGTCCGCGGAGTTCCGCACGGTCGTCGAACCGCAGATCGCGCGGCTGGCGGCGGCGCGGATCGACGGAACCGAGATCGAGGCGCTCGCCGCGCTGCTCGAGGAATCCGACCACGTGACAGACGTGGAACAGTCCGTGCGGCTCGATATCGCCTTTCACGTCGCGATCGCGTCGGCGACGCACAACGCCCTGCTGACCTCTCTCAGCGAGCTCACCGTGTCGTGGACCGTCGAAGCCCGTGTCTCGTCGCATCTCGACGAGGAAGGACGCCGTCTGTCGCACGACGGCCACACGCGGCTCCTGCGCGCGCTGCGCAGGGGGGATCCCGACGCGGCCGAGGCCGCGATGCGCGTGCACCTCGACGAGATCGCCGACCTGATCGCCCGCGCTCGCTCCTGATTCGCGTGCGGCTATCCGCCGATGAGGCTGATCATCAGCCGGATCGACAGGGCCACCACCGCGATCAGGCCGATGCCACCGGCGAGGTTCTGCCACCAGCGGTTTCGGAGCGGCCCCATGAGCTTCCGATCGTTCGCCATCACGATGATCAGCGCCGCCAGGATGGGGGCGAACAGCACCGTCAGCGCCTGCGCCATGACGATGAGCTGTACCGGCGAAGCTCCGGCGAAGGCGATGGTCACACCGAGACCGAACGCCAGGATCAAGGCACTGCCGAGTCGCGCGGCCAGGGTCTCGGCGGAGGCGCCGCGTCCGATGGCATCCGAGAGCATGGTGCCTCCCGCGATGCAGTTCGGGATCATCGACGAGAACGCCGCCCCGAAGAAGCCCAGGGCGAAGATCCAGGCGCCCACCGGCCCCGCGACCGGCTCGAAGATGCGGGCGAGTCCCGTGAACGCACCGGGGGTGTCTGCGCCGGTCTGCCCGAGGACGGATGCGGCGACCACGATCACCAGTGCCGTCATGATGCCCGGGGCGACGATGCCGGGGATCGTGTCGACGATCGTGATGTCGCGGTACTCGCTCTCGGTCCGCTCCCGCGCCTTCGTGCCGTACGAGGCGAAGAACGCGGCGTTGATCGAGAAGTTGGTGCCGACGAGGCCGATGATGAGCAGCCAGGCCCCGCCGGGGATGACCGGGATGAGTCCCGCGCCCGCCGCCGCCCAGTCGGGGTTCGACGCGAACGCCGAGGCGATGAAGCAGAACGCCATGAGCGCGACGATGACGATGAGGATCTTCTCGACCACGCCGTAGATCTTCTTCAGCAGCAGGATCGTGCCGACCAGCACGGTGCAGATGACCGTCCACATCACGGGCGAGGTGCCGGGGATGAGCATCGACAGACCCACGCCGGAGCCGACGGCGTTGCCGACGGAGAAGCACAGGGTGATGAGGAAGACGCCGATGCCGGCGACGACGCCGGCCCACGTGCCGAGGGAATCCTTGATCGAGGAGATCAGCGAGACGGGTGTGCGGATGCCCAGGCGCACGCTCATGTCGGTGAGGAAGATCATGAGAATCGTCGACACGATGATCACCCAGATGAGGGTGTACCCGTAGAGGGCCCCGGCGTTCATCGCGGTGGTCAGGTTGCCCGGCCCGAACTGCCAGGCGCCCGCGACGAAGGCGGGACCGATCAGGGCGAGGCGGCGCCAGAACGTGCGCCGCGTGCGGTGGGAATCGACGATGCTGCGCACCGTCTCGGTCGAGATGCGCCCGTGGCCGGTGCCGGGGGTCGCGGGCGGTCGTGCGGTGGTGCGGTCGCTCATGGTCGTTCCTTCCGTCGTCGTTGACGTTGCGGGGTTCATGAGGGGCGGCCGTGGTGACGGCCGCCCCGCGGGGTCAGGCCGGGACGACCACGCTGTCGAGGTCGGCCGAGGCGAAGGCCGCGGCGATCTCGGCGTCGGCTCCGGCCGGAAGGGGCAGCAGGGGCTCGCGCACGGTGGCGTGGTCCAGGATGCCACGGTTCACCAGGCCCCACTTCAGGGCGACCGTGCCCTCCATGTGCGACCCGCGGTGGTACACCGCCTTGGTGACCGGCAGCAGGCGCTCGTGGATGGCGTGCGCGGCGGCGTAGTCGCGGGCCTTACCGGCTTCGATGAGGTCGACCAGGAGCTCGGGGGCGATGTTGCCGTAGCCGACGAGCAGGCCGTCGACGTCGAACATCGTCGGGAGCAGGTACTCGTCGTGGCACGACAGCACCTGCAGCTCGGGGTAGGCGGAGCGCAGCGCCGGGATCTCGGTGTACCAGCGGCGCATGTTGCGTACGCCGTTCTTGGTGTGGTTGACACCCTCTTGCCCGGCGATCTCGAGCTGGGTGTCGAGGTCGTACGAGGCCTTGGTGTTGTCGGGGTACTGGAAAGAGGATCTCCTCGAGGCCCGACTCCTCCCAGATGGCGCGGTAGCGGGTCTGCGGAGCGCCGGGCTGGAAGCCGAATCGCAGCCACCCGTGCGAGGGGTAGACCAGGGCGCCCTTCGCGCCGGCCGCTGCGGCATCCTTCGCTTCGAGGGCGGCGGTGAGGTTCCCCTCCTTCGTGATGCCCGCGATGATGGGCAGCCGGTCGTCGACCGAGTCGCGGAAGGCCCGGATGACATCGAGCTGCTCCTTCTCGGTGAGGAACGTGCCCTCGCCGGCGTGGCCGAGCACGACGAGGCTCTTGACGCCGTCGATCGAGCCGAGCCACGAGCCCAGGCGCTGAATGGCGTCGTAGTCGACGTCGCCATCGGGGGTGAACGGGGTAACGGGGGCGGGGTTCAGGCCGCGGAGGTCGAGGACCATCGTCGTCTCCTTCATCGTCTCTTCGTCGAGCGCTCCTGAATGGGAACGTTTGCAGGAACGATTGCAAGTGTGCGCGGTGGAGTCGCCGTGTGTCAAGGGCGAAGGCGAGATCGTTCCCGGGAAGGATTTCCTCCGCGTGGGTAGGGTGGGTCTCGAGGAGGAGTCATGGTCGACATCGCGTCGGACGAACGTCGCGTCGTCACGCTGAAAGACGTGGCCTCGGCATCCGGGGTCAGCATCTCCACCGTCAGCCGTGTGCTCGACGACCGAACGCCGCGTTCGCGCTCGGCGACGGCGCAGCGGGTCCGGGCCATCGCCGACGAGCTCGGCTACCGCCGCAACGTCTCCGCTTCGAGCTTGCGCCGCGGGGCCACCGCCACGATCGGCGTGCTCGTGCCGCGCCTCACCGACGCCGTCATGGCGCTGATGTTCGAGGCGGTCGAACGCGCCGCGCATCGACAGGGATACTTCGCCGTCGTCGCCACCTGCGGCGACGACGCCGACGACGAGACGCGGGCGACCGAGACGCTCCTCGACCGGCGCGTCGACGGGCTCGTGCTCGCCACCGCCCGCCTCGACGACGCCCTGCCCGCGTCGCTGCGCGACCGCGGCATCCCGCACGTGCTCGCCCTGCGTACCGACGGAGTCAGCCCCTCGTCGCTCGGCGACGACGAAACCGGTGGCTACCTCGCCGTCCGGCACCTGCTCGACCTGGGGCACACCGACATCGGCATCGTGACCGGCCCGCGGTTCACCTCGAGCGGGCGAGACCGTCGCGCGGGCGCGGAGCGCGCGCTGCGCGAGGCGGGGATCGCCCTGCCCGATGGACGTGTGCTCGCCGCCGGGTACGGGATCGATCACGGCATCGAGGCCGCCGGGCGACTTCTCGACGGCGACGGGGGACCCACGGCGGTCTTCGCGGCGAACGACAACCTCGCGATGGGCGTGGCGAGCGTCGCGCATGCCCGGGGCCGGCAGATCGGTCGCGATCTGTCGATCGTGGGTTACAACGACATCCCCCTGGTCTCGCGGCTGCCCGTGCCGTTCACCTCGGTCCGCACGCACTTCGACCGCATCGCCGAAGTCGCTCTCGACCTGCTGCTCGACACCGGCACCGCCGCGCGCATCGAGCGCACGATGCCGACGCTGATCCCGCGCTCCTCCACCGCCCCGCTCGGTCGGTGAGGAATCCTGCGTCGTGAGGCGCGGCTAGCGTAGTGAGCGTCCGAAGGAGCCCCATGACCCCCATCACCGCGTCGGCGACCGAGCACTACCGCGCAGCCCGAGACGAACTCCTGGCCGCGCGCACCGACCCCGCCCGCGCCGAGGGCTTCGCGTGGCCGCGCTTCGAGGGGCCGTTCAACTGGGCGATCGACTGGTTCGATCCGATGGCGCGCGGCAACGACGCTCCCGCGCTGATCGTCGTGGACGACGACGGCACCCACCACGAGCGCACCTTCGACGAACTCGCACGCCGCTCCGACCAGGTCGCCGCGTGGTTGGCATCCCGAGGCGTCCGGCGCGGCGAGACGGTGCTGCTCATGCTCGACAACCGGGTGGAGCTGTGGGAAGCGATGCTCGGCATCATGAAGCTGGGCGGCGTCATCGCGCCGACCACCACCGCCCTCGGTCGCACCGATCTCGGTGACCGCATCGAGCGCGCCGAGATCCGCCACGTCATCGTCGGAGCCGCCGACGCCGACAAGTTCGCCGATCTGCCCGCGCACCTCGGTCGCATCGTCGTGGGCGGCACACACGAGGGCTGGGCGGCGTACGACGACGCGTACGAGACGGATGCCGAGCCGGCCCGGCATCCGCACACCACCGCCGACGATCGCCTGCTGCTGTACTTCACCTCGGGCACCACGTCGAAGCCGAAGCTCGTCGAGCACACGCACGCGTCGTACCCGGTCGGGCATCTCACCACCATGTACTGGCTCGGGCTGCAGCCCGGCGACGTTCACCTCGCGATCAGCTCGCCGGGATGGGCCAAGCACGCGTGGAGCCTGTTCTTCGCCCCGTGGATCGCCGGGGCGACGGTGCTCGCGCTGAACTACACCCGTTTTTCGGCGGAGCGGCTGCTGAACGAGCTCGAGAACGACCGTGTGACGACCTTCTGCGCGCCGCCGACGGTGTGGCGCATGCTCATCCAGGCCGACCTGACCGGCCGGCGCGGGGCGCTTCGCGAGGTCGTGTCAGCGGGCGAACCGCTCAACCCCGAGGTGATCGCCGCCGTGCAGCGGGCGTGGGGCCTCGACATCCGCGACGGGTACGGGCAGACCGAGATGACGGCGGTCGTCGCCAACACCCCGGGGTCCCCGCTCGTGCCCGGCTCGATGGGACGCCCTCTGCCGGGATGCCCCGTCGTGCTGGTCGACCCCGTCACGGGGCAGCGCGCCGACGAGGGCGAGATCTGCCTCGACCTCACCGAGCGTCCGCTCAATCTCATGACCGGCTACGTCGGCGACCCCGAACGCAATGCCGAGGCGTTCGCCGACGGACTGTTCCACACCGGCGACGTCGCCCGCCGCGACGAGACCGGGAGCATCACCTACATCGGGCGCACCGACGACGTGTTCAAGGCGTCGGACTACAAGATCAGCCCGTTCGAGCTCGAGAGCGTGCTCATCGAGCACCCGGCGGTCGTCGAGGCCGCGATCGTTCCCGCGCCCGACGAGCTGCGACTCGCCGTGCCCAAGGCCTACGTCGTGCTCGCGGCCGGGCATGAGCCCGACGAACGGGTCGCCCTCGACATTCTGCGCTACGCCCGCGAGAAGCTGGCGCCCTTCCAGCGCGTGCGCCGCATCGAGTTCCGTGAACTGCCCAAGACGATCTCCGGAAAGATCCGCCGCGTCGAACTGCGCCAGCGCGAGGAAGCCGTCGCACGGGGTGAGGTGGACTGCGTCGAGTGGAGCGATGACGCCCTCCGCGGGCGATACTGAGCCCATGCGACGAGGGGTGGCGTGGGGCATCGCCGGGGGCATCGTGCTCGTCGCGCTCGCCGTGGGCGTTCTGGTCGCGATGACCGCGGGGGTGGAGCGGGCTCCGAGCTCGCCGGCCACGGCGCCGATCTCCGCCTCCCCGTCGCCGACCCCGTCGCCGACGCCGACCGCCACACCCACGCCGACGGCGCGTCCGGGAACGGCTCTCGTGCAACGCGACGGTGCGGGGGTCGTCCGCATGCTCGTGGCCGGCGACTCCCTCGCGGCGGGATTCTTCGCATCCGAGAAGGCACTCGGTTTCACGACCCTCGTGGCGGATGCCGTGGGCCCGGTCGAGATGACCACGGCGGCGTACGCCCACCAGACGCTCACCACCGTCGCGGCGATCACGGATGTTCCCGATGATCTCGGCCTCGCGGTGATCGAGCTCGGAACGAACGACGTCGGCCTCCCGACGCCCCTCGTCGATTTCGAACAGAACTATGCGGGGTTGCTGGATCGTGTTCGCGTGTCGTCGCCGACCGCGGCGCTGGTGTGCGTGGGAACGTGGACGAGCGATGGCGGCGCCTACGACGAGGTGATCGCGCGCGCCTGCGGGGAACGCGGCGGCATCTATGTGGGACTGGCCGATGCCTTCGCCGACCCGGCGAACCATGGACCGGCTGGGCGCGAGACCTTCGCGGGTGAGGGCGACGACTTCCACCCGAACGACGCGGGTCATCGGGCGATCGCCGAGCGGATCCTCCTCGCGCTCTCATACTGAAATCCACGCTGTTTGTCGAGGGGTGACAGCGCGTCTCGCCTCGAGCCGCCGGGCGAGTACCGTCGAGCCGCCGGGCCCCGCGCCGCGGAGGATGCTTCCCGAATCCCGCGCCCGCGACGATCGGAGCCGGTGTGGGCCGTTTGATCTACCGCCCCGACCAGACGTTCGACATCGACGACACCCTGCTCGTCGCGCTGCGCGTGGTGCTCATGAACAAGCTGCGCCGTCGCGAGGGCTTCATGCTGCATCTGCCCTCGCCACAGGGCGGACGGGCCTCGCTGTGGGTCTCACCCCACGTGCCCATCGTCCTGCAGTTCTATGGGCGATTCCCGCCCCGGGTCGACCGCGCCCTCGTCGCGGAGATGATGCAGGAAGCGAGCGAGCCCGACGGGCTCACCTTGTTCTACGAGAGCTGAGCCCCGTGTCACAGCGGCTCGGTCGTGCGGATCAGCCCGCACGTCACGCACGACCATGCCACGAGGAATCGTTCGTCATCGAGGATCTCGAACGACAGCGGGTCACCGCAGGTAGGGCACGGCAGGGGGCTGCGGCTGCTCATCGCGTGAAGGTCACGTGAACGACTCCGCTCTCCGCGACCTCCGACGTGACGCTGTAGCGGCGATCGAGATCGCGCAGGTCGTCCCACAGGCGCGTCCCACGCCCCAGGACGATCGGACGCACGGCGACGTGGAGACGGTCGACGAGATCGGCCTCGAGGGCCGCGCGCACCACGCCCACCCCGCCCCCGATGCGCACGTCGGCGCCGCCCGCGACGGCCGCCGCCCGATGCACGGTATCCGTGACGGTCGCGGACACGAACTCGAACCGGGTTCCGTTGTCGAAGGCGATGGGCGCGCGACGACGATGCGTGAGCACGAACACCGGGACACGGAACGGCGGCGCATCGCCCCACCATCCGCGCCATTCGGGATCGTCGGCGAAGGCGTGCAGACCGAACATCCCGGCCCCCATCACCTCGGCGCCCACGCCCTCGAAGTACGCGGCCCCGTATCGGTCGTCGACCCCGGTCGTGCCGGCGCCGGAGGTGTCGCCGAAGATGCGCTCGCGGAACGTCCTCGTGGCCGTGTAGTCCTCGACCAGACGCCCCCAATCGGCTCCCATCGGATTCTCGGGCGACGGGTCGGCGGGCATGGCCACGCCGTCGAGCGAGATGTTCAGATCGACGCGGACGGCCATGGCGTGCTCCCCGGAGGGGTCAGCGGTAGTTGGTGAACTGCAGATCCACGTCGAGGTCGGCAGCCTTGAGCAGGCGCTGCACTTCCTGAAGATCGTCGCGCGACTTCGACTGCACCCGCAGCTCGTCGCCCTGGATCTGCGACTTGACGCCCTTGGGGCCTTCGTCGCGGATGATCTTGCCGATCTTCTTCGCGTTCTCTTGCGAGATCCCCTCTTTCAGCGTGGAGGTGATGCGGTACTCCTTGCCGCTGGCGACGGGCTCGCCGCTCTCGAGGCTCTTCAGCGAGATGCCGCGCTTGATGAGCTTGGTCTGGAACACGTCGAGAACCGCGTTGGCGCGCTCCTCGGAGTTCGCCTTGATCACGATCGACTCGCCGCTCCACGCGATGGAGGCGTCGGTGCCTTTGAAGTCGTAGCGCTGCTCGACCTCTTTGTGAGCCTGATTGAGCGCGTTGTCGGCTTCCTGTCGGTCGATCTTGGAAACGATGTCGAAGGAAGAATCAGCCATACTCCGATTCTATTCGCGGCCACCGCGCCGACACCCCTTCGGCGCCGACCGCCCCGTGAGCGTATGGCGCTCGTAGACTCGGATGCCATGCGAGCACTCACCGAGAACGACGTGCGCGACGCGTTCGTCAATGCCGCCCCGGACGAGGTGCGCGTCCTCTCTCTTCCCCACGACTTCGTGCTGACCGACTGGGATCACCTCGACTTCCTCGCGTGGCGGGATCCGGGCGTGCGCGGCCGCGGCTACATCGTCACCGAGCGCGACGGCGAGCCGACGGGCGTGGTGCTGCGCGCCGCCGACGGGCAGTCCCGTGCGCGATCGTCGATGTGCAATCTGTGCCACACGATGCAGCCCGGCGACCAGGTGACCCTGTTCACCGCGCGCAAGGCGGGGGCAGCGGGCGAGCACGGCGACACCGTGGGCACCTACATGTGCGCCGACCTCTCGTGCCACGAGACGGTGCGCCTGGCGGCGCCCCTCGCACCGAGCGAGATCCGCGCCAGCGTCGACCGCAAGATCGACGGCACAAAGCGCCGCACCGAAGAGTTCGTCGAGCGCGTGCTCGAGACCGCCGAGGTGTCGCGGTGACCGCCCGGGTGGTCGTGATCGGCGACGCCCTCATCGACGAGATCCGCGACGAGGCGGGAACCCGCGAGTTCGTCGGCGGCGCCGGGCTCAACGTGGCCGTGGGGCTGTCGCGCCTGGGCGTGCCGGCATCCCTCATCGCGATGGTCGGCGACGACGAAGCGGGGGAACAGATCCGTGCGTTCCTGACCGAGCACGGCGTCGAGCTGCTCGCGAGCCCGGCGGAGCACGGCTCGTCGCGCGCGGTGAGCACGCGTTCGCCGGGCGGGGAGCCCGAGTACGTCTTCAACGATGCGGCGCAGAACCGGCGCGTGCGGTACGGCGAGGCCGAGCGCGCGGCGATCGCGGCGGCTCCGATGGTCGTGGTCAGCTGCTTCCCCTTCGACGATGCCGAGCAGACGCGCCTCCTCGTGGATGCCACGGCCTCGCCGTCGACGCCCCTCGCCATCGACCCGAACCCCCGCAGCGGCATGCTGCACGACCGCGCCGCCTTCGTCCGGGGCTTCGAGCGAGCGGCATCCGGGGCCCTGCTGGTGAAGGTCGGCGAAGACGACGCGCAGCTGCTCTACGGCGGCCCCCTCGAGGATCTGCGGGCGAAGCTCACAGGACTCGGTGTCGGCGCGGTGCTGGCGACCTACGGTGCCGGCGGCGCCGCCATCGACGCGGCCGGCACGTCTGTCTCGCGCGGGATCTCCGACCTGCCCGGCCGCATCGTCGACACCATGGGCGGCGGCGACGCCGTGCTGGCGACGACCGTCGCTCTCGTGCGGGATCGCCTTCCCGTCGACGCAGGGGAATGGGATGCCGTGCTCGCGCGCGCGATGGACGTCGCCGCCGCGACGTGCAGGCACGAGGGCGCCCTGCTGCGGACCCCCGAGGTGGTTTGAGGCACCCCTCCGGGGATAGTAGAGTGGTCTATCGCGCCTCCGGTCGACTGCGAAAGCCGGGCGGGTGCGCATCTGGCGAGTTACCCAAGCGGCCAAAGGGATCTGACTGTAAATCAGACTGCATTGCATTCGGGGGTTCGAATCCCTCACTCGCCACCCTGAGAACGGCCGCCGAATCCGGCGGCCGTTCTGCGTCTCGCGGCACAGCCGCCCCGGCGCCGCGCTCTGTCTCGGTGGGGGAACAGCATCGACCGCTCACGCCGGCACGCGCGCCTTTCCGCTCACGGCGGAGCACGAAGCTCGGTTGCGCGAGCTCTTCACCGCGTTCGCGGTCGACGGGCGCCGTCGCTCGCACCGCTGACCGAACGACAGCGGGGAGGGTGCCCGATGCTCTGTCGTTTCACGCCCGAGCGGCCGGGGAGTCCTGGCGCATGCACCCGTCGGCATCCCACAGGCACACATCCGCCGCGTACCCCGCTCGCACCAGGCCGAGCCGGTCCTCCAGGCCCAGTGCCCGCGCGGGAGTGAGTGTCAGCGCCTCGACGGCCACGGGAAGAGGGATGCCGAGAGCGCGCGCGTTCGCGAGAGCGACGTCCTGTGTGAGCGTGGAGCCCGCGAGCGTCTCCGACCCCTCGACGAGGGCCCGACCGCCCTCGACGTGCACCGCCAATCCGCCGAGCCGGTAGAACCCGTCGTCGGCTCCGGCGGCAGCCATGGCATCCGTGATCAGCGCGACGCGGCCGGGAGCGAGCGTGAACAGGGCCGCGGCGAGACGCGGGTCGACGTGCAAGCCGTCGAGAATGAGTTCGAGCACCACGTTTTCTGCGTCGATGGCGGCGAGCACCGGGCCGGGGGCGCGGTGGTGCAGCCCCGGCATGGCGTTGAAGGCGTGGGTGAGCAGAGTCGCCCCCCGCGGCGAAGGCGGCGGCCGCGTGCTCGTACGACGCGTCGGTGTGACCGACCGCCACGGTCACCCCGGCCGAGCGGAAGGTCTCGATCGCGCGAAGGGCACCGGGGCGCTGCGGGTCGAGCGTGACCTGGCGCAGCGTGCCGTCGGCGGCCGCGAGCAGGCGGTCGACGACGTCGGGCGTCGGGTCGATGAGATGGCGCGGGTCGTGTGCGCCGCACCGGTCGACGGCGAGGAACGGCCCCTCGAGGTGACTGCCGAGTACTCGGCGGTCGGTCCGGGTGAGCGCGGCGATGGCGGTGAGTTGCTTTTCGAGCACGTCGACGGGGGCGGCGACGAGACTCGCGACGCCGTGAGTCGTGCCGTGCGCCGCGTGCAGGTCGGCGGCCGCGCGGATGCCGTCTATGCCGTCTTCGTGGCGGTGCCCGCCGCCGCCGTGCCGGTGCAGGTCGATGAAGCCGGGGGTCAGCGTGGCGCCCTGACCGTCGATGCGCTCTGCCTCGACGGCGGGCGCAGCCCCGGTCCCCGCCTCGGAGATGCGCTCGCCATCGACGAGCACCCAGGCATCGGGCCGCTCACCCTCGGCGTCTACCGCCGTGACCGAATGGAACAGCCGGCGCCGCCCGGTCATCGCTGCCATTCCGGCCGGTTCTCGAAGACGAAGTCGTAGTAGTCGCGCAGCGTGAGGCGAGCGGCGGCGGCCTCGTCGACCACGACCGTCGCGTCGGGGTGCATCTGCAGGATGCTGCCCGGGCACATGCTCGACAGGGGTCCTTCGACCGCCGCGGCCACGGCATCCGCCTTGCCCTCGCCGAAGGCGACGAGCAGCACGGAACGGGCGTCCATGATCGTGCCGAGCCCCTGGGTGACGCAGTGCAGCGGCACGTCGTCGAGGCTCGGGAAGAACCGGGCGTTGTCGCGGCGGGTCTCGGGGGTGAGCGTCTTGATCCGGGTGCGCGAGGCGAACGACGACGTCGGTTCGTTGAAGCCGATGTGACCGGTCGAGCCGATGCCGAGGATCTGCAGGTCGACGCCGCCCGCGTCGACGATCGCCCGCTCGTAGGCGGCGGCTGCGCCCTCGATGTCGTCGGCCATCCCGTCGGGCACGTGCACGCGGGCCGGGTCGAGGCCCAGGCGCGCGGTGACCTCGCGGTCGATCACGGCGTTCTCCGTTCGGGTCAGGATGCGACCGTGGCCGCCCGGGCGGACCGTCGGACGGCCAGCTCGTCGATGCGTGCGGGGGCGAGCGACTCTTCCAGCGCGAGCTTCACGGCGCCCCGCAGGCCCGCCGTCGCGGGGTCGTTCGCCGCGCTGATGTCGAGGTCGTGCGCCGCGATCGGCAGGCAGCGGGCGAACACCTCGGCGCGGATGGCGGCGACGAGGGGAGCGCAGGCCGACATCGTGCCGCCGAGCACGACGCGTTGCGGGTTGAGCAGGTTGACGACGGATGCCAGGACGGTGCCGATCCGCGCGCCCGCCTCGCGCAGGGTCGCGATCACGACCGGGTCGGCGGTGCGTCCGAGGCGGACGACGTCGGTGGTGGTCTCGACGTCGTAGCCCGCCGCGGTCAGTGTGGCGGCGATCGCATCGCCGCTGGCGACGGATTCGAGGCAGTCGTCGAGTCCGCAGATGCACGAGATCGTGGCGTGGCCGCCGACCGAGGTGTGGCTGATCTCGCCGGCGGCGCCATTGAAGCCGCGCTGCAGGCGCCCCTCGGCGACGATCCCGCTGCCGATGCGAGTGCCGAGGACGACGGCGAGCAGGTGATCGCCGGCCGTGGGAGTCGCCTCGGCGAGGGCGACGAGGTTGGCGTCGTTCTCGACGAGGACGGGGGCGTCGGTGTAGTCGGCGAACAGGGCCGGCAGGCTGACGTTCTGCCACGAGGGCATGAAGGCCGGGGAGACGATCCGGCCGCTGCGGTACTCGATGGGCGCGGGGAGGCTGATCGCGATGCCGCGTAGAGCCGGCATCTCGACGCCCGCGACGGCGGATGCCTCGGTGATCCGCTCCCACGTGAGCGCGACGACGGCGCCGGGCTCGTGGTCATCGGCCGGCGGGTGCGCGGTCTCGACGACGATCGCCCCGTCGAGATCGGCGAGAGCGACCTTGAGGTGCTGCGCGCCGACGTCTACGGCTGCCACCCATCCGGCATCCCGGGCCACGCGCAGGCGCTTCGCCCGACGTCCGCCCCGTGACTCCTGCTCGCCCTCCTCGGTGACGAGGCCGAGGCGCTGCAGCGTGTCGACGCGGATGCCGACCGTCGACGGCGAGAGCCCGGTGAGGCGGGCGAGGGCGGAGCGTGAGGTGGCGCGGTCCGACCGGATGAGCCGGAAGATGTCGCCCACCGAGCCGGGGGCGTACTCCGCGTCACGAAGAGCGGCAGCGTGGGGCGACATGCGCCCACTCTACGGAACTAGGTTGCGAAATCGAACAAAGTCGACCAAAGATCGAACTATTCGTTTCGTGTCAGCGGGCTGCCAACAGTTCTTTGGACTTCACCTCGAGGAACGCCACGAGGGCGCCGAGGACGTTGACTTCGTTGCCGAGGTTCACCAGTGCCACCGCGCTGAGTTCGATGGTGGCGTCACGGGCCTCCATCGTCGCCTTCCACGCGCCGTCGCCGCCGGTGATCGGCTGGAGGTAGGTGACGGTCTTCGCTTCGCTCAGGTCGACGACGATGAGGCCCGCGTCCGGATCGTTGTCGTCCTCTTGGTCGAGCAGACGGATGTCGCTTCCCGTCAGGTAGCCGAGGCTGCGGAACTCGGTGAGCCACTCGTCGAGCATGCCCTTGTTCAAGAGGTGACGTACCGGCATCTCGGTCCCCGATTCATTCGCGTGAATGTGAAGCGGAAACCATTATGGCCGACGCCCGGGGGAGCGAGGGTCGACGTCAAGCGGCTCGCACGGGTCGTCCGGCGGGGCGACCGGCATTCCGGGCCGCCTGCTCGGCGGCTTCCCATTCGCCGGCGTCGATGACGAGACCCGAGGCCGCGTTGGACTGGTCGGCGAGCGCGCGCAGATACTCGCCGACGAGCTGTTCGGGCTCGGGCGACTCGAACACGAAGCGCAGAGGGATGGCGGGCTGCAGCCAGATCGTGGAGCGGCCCCCCTCGTCTTCCGTGCCCGTCCATGTGAGGGTGAACGATTCGCCGCGACGCAGCTTCGTCGACGCGATGACTTTGATGTAGCCCATCAGGCGGTCGTGCAGGCAGATGGGGGAAGTGTCGGATCCGTAGTACAGGGTGGCCATTGCGATCTCCTCGCGTCGGGGTCGGCGGGGCTGATAACTAAGGTATCACGTAGTTCGCAAAATTAATTAACATCGCAAGTTATTCGTCGACTTCACTAGAGTGAAGGGGTGATCGGCCGGATCGCGCGGAGGAGGTGCGACGATGACGAACCCCTCCGTTCTGACCGCTGCTCTCGACGAGTACGTCGGGGTGCGCGATGCGGCCATCGCGAAGGCGCGGGCCGATCTGGCCGTCAGCGAGCTCGAGGCGAGGGCGCTACGGTGCATCGCCGATGAGCCCGGCATTCGTCCCTCCGTGCTCCGCACGCGTCTCGGGGTGACCGCAGCGGGCGTGACGACGATGGTCGACCGCCTCATCGTGCGCGGTCTCGTCCGTCGCGAGCTCGATGCCGAGGATCGCCGCGTGAATCACATCCACCTCGAAGTCGACCTGGATCGTGAGCCGTGGGTGGCTCTGGGGCGCTTCTCCACCGAGGTCGACGCCGCGGTGCACGCCGAGCCCCGCGAGAGCATCGAGGCGGCCACGGAGCTGCTGCGGCGTCTCACCGAGCGCGTGCGCGCCCTCACCTGAGGCGCGCCCTCCGGGTGGGTGGTGGTTCGCCGGCGAGCCGCCGCTCTAGCCGTCGCCGCGGTCGTACGCCACCTGTAGCGCAGCCCGCACCGCGCGCACACCCGGCCGGTCGGCGGTGCCTCGACGTACGGCCGTGAAGACTTCGCGACGCGGCTCGCCCGGCAGATCGACCAATTGGACCGGCGGGCGGTCGCCGGCGAAGACCAGATCGGGGATCAGGCTCACGGCGTGACCGGATGCCACGAGACGCACGTGCGCGGTCAGGTCGGCCATCTCGAACCGCACGTCGGGCTCGAACCCGGCGGCGCGGCACTGCTGCGTCGCCCACTGTCGTGCGGCCGTTCCCACGGGTTCCATCACCCACGCGCGCTCACGCAGATCGCCGAGATTCGCGGCAGGGTCGTCTCGCGCCACCGCGAGCCGGATCGCGTCGCGCCCCAGCAGGCTCCGCTCGATCCCGTCGAGGTGCTCGCGGGTGTGGCCGGGATACTGCTCGGCGACGGCGAGATCGAAGCCGCGCGCCGCGACCTCGAACAGGCCCTCCTCGGGGGCGAGTTCGGCGACCTCCACCCGCAGCTGCGGCTCGCTCTCGGCCAGGGCGTCCAGGGCGCGGGGGAGGAGACCGTGCGCGGCGGACTGCATGACCGCCACACGCACCGGTGCGAGCGAGGGGCGCAGGCGCTCCAACTCGGCCCGCGCGGCCTCGTCGGCGGCGAGCATGCGGCCCGCGTGGGCGGCGAGGGCGGCACCCTGCGCGGTGAGGCGCAGCCGGCGGCCATCGGGCTCGAGCAGCGGCACACCGGCTTCGCGTTCGAGCAGCGAGAGCTGCTGCGAGATCGTCGAGGGGCTGTACGACAGGGCCTCTGCGACGGCGGCCAGGGTTCCGCGCAGAGAGAGCTCGTGGAGCAGGCGCAGGCGGCGCAGATCGAACATGGCATCCCTTCGTCTACATCGAACATAATCCGTCACTAATCATCGCTTTTCTCGACGGTATCCGGGCTCCATGCTGATCACATCCGACGAAGAGGATCATCATGTCGCTCACCGATGCACCCCGCACCACGTCCGGCACCACCCCCGCCCCGCTCGCCACCGACGACGCGCTCGTCTCGCCGCACGACCTCGCCGACGAGGCGATCGCCCTCGTGCAGCGGTGGCTCGTCGAGAGCCGCGACGAGCCGGTCGACGCCGCCGCTCAGCGCCTCGCCGGTGTGCTGCGCGACCCGCACGGGCTCGACTTCACCGTCGGCTTCGTCGACGGGGTCGTGCGTCCCGAAGACCTCCGCGTGGCTGCGCGCAACCTCGCCGCGCTCACCCCGCTCATCCCGGGGTTCCTTCCCCTGCACCTCAAGGCGGCGATTCGCCTGGGCGCTTTCGCCGCGCCGATCCTCCCGCAGGTCGTCGTCCCCGCCGCGCGCACGGCTCTTCGCTCCATGGTGCGTCATCTCATCGTCGACGCCACCGACCGCAAGCTCGGCGGCGCCATCGCCTCGATCCGCGGCCGGGGCGACGGCATCCGTCTCAACGTGAACCTGCTCGGCGAGGCGATCCTCGGCAAGAAGGAGGCCGCGCGCCGGCTCGAGGGGACGCGCAAGCTCCTCGCCCGCGACGACGTCGACTACGTCTCGATCAAGGTCTCATCGACCGTCGCGCCGCACACGCCGTGGGCGTTCGACGCCGCCGTCGCCGACGCGGTCTCGGCCCTGCGGCCGCTGTACCGCGTCGCGAAGGAGACCGGCACCTTTCTCAACCTCGACATGGAGGAGTTCAAAGACCTCGACCTCACCCTCGCGGTGTTCGAGACGCTGCTGGGCGAGCCCGAGTTCCACGATGTCGCGGCCGGCATCGTGCTGCAGGCCTACCTGCCCGACGCCCTCGCCGCGATGATCCGCCTGCAGGAGTGGACGGCCGCGCGGGTGGCATCCGGGGGCGCGCCCATCAAGGTGCGGGTCGTGAAGGGCGCGAACCTGCCGATGGAGCGCGTGGATGCCGATGTGCACGACTGGCCGCTCGCCACCTGGCCGTCGAAGCAGGCGACGGATGCCTCTTATAAGGCGGTGCTCGATTACGCCCTGCGCCCCGAGCACACCGCGAACGTGCGGATCGGCGTCGCCGGCCACAACCTCTTCGACATCGCCCTCGCGTGGCTGCTCGCCGAGCGCCGCGGGGTGACGGCGGCGGGTCCGGCGGGCCGACCGGGCATCGAGGTCGAGATGCTGCTGGGCATGGCGACGGCGCAGCAGACCGTCGTCCGCCGCACCGTCGGCTCGATCCTGCTCTACACCCCCGTCGTGCACCCGCAGGAGTTCGACGTCGCGATCGCCTATCTCATCCGCCGTCTCGAAGAGGGCGCGTCGAGTGAGAACTTCATGTCGGCGGTGTTCGACCTCGACACCCACGAGGCGTTGTTCGCCCGCGAGCGCGACCGCTTCCTGGCATCCCTCGCCGACATGCCCGAGGGAGTGCCCCCGTCGAACCGCGTGCAGGACCGCACGGCGCCTGCCGCCCCCGCACCCACGCGCGGCTTCCGCAACACCCCCGACTCCGATCCCGCGATCGAGGCGAACCGCGGCTGGGCCGCGGGAATCGTCGCGCGCATGCCGGGCTCCGACCTGGGACGTGCGACCATCGCCGCGCACACCGTGACCGACGAAGCCGCTCTGAATGAGCTGATCCAGGATGCCGCGGACGCCGCCGCCGGGTGGCGCGCGCTCGGGGCCGCGGGCCGCGCGGAGATCCTGCACCGCGCCGGCGATGTGCTCGAAGCGCGCCGCGCCGACCTGCTCGAGGTCATGGGCGCGGAGTGCGGCAAGGTCATCGAGCAGAGCGACCCCGAGGTGTCGGAGGCCATCGACTTCGCCCACTACTACGCGGAGCAGGCGCGCACGCTCGAGACCGTCGACGGCGCGACGTTCACCCCGGTCGGTGTCACGGTCGTCACGCCGCCGTGGAACTTCCCGGTCGCGATCCCGGCCGGCTCGACCCTCGCGGCGCTCGCCGCCGGGTCCGCCGTGGTCATCAAGCCCGCGGGGCTCGCCGAGCGGTGCGGCGCCGTCATGGTCGAGGCGCTCTGGGAGGCAGGGGTGCCCCGCGAGGTGCTGAAGCTCGTGCAGGTGTCCGAGAACGACCTCGGCCGGCAGTTGCTGACGCACCCCGCCGTCGAGCGGGTCGTGCTCACCGGCGCGTACGAGACGGCCGAGCTGTTCCGCTCGTTCCGCCCCGACCTGCCGTTGCTCGCCGAGACCAGCGGCAAGAACGCCGTGATCGTCACCCCCAGTGCCGACCTCGACCTCGCCGCGAAAGATGTCGCGATGTCGGCCTTCGGGCATGCCGGACAGAAGTGCTCCGCGGCATCCCTCGTCGTGCTCGTCGGCTCCGTCGCCCGTTCGCGCCGGTTCCGCGACCAGCTCGTCGACGCCGTCACCTCGCTGGAGGTCGGGATGCCATGGGACGAGGCCTCGCGGGTCGGTCCGCTCATCGAGCCCGCGCAGGGCAAGCTGCTTGCGGCGCTGACGACGCTGGAGCCCGGACAGCGCTGGGTGGTCGAGCCGAAGAAGCTGGACGACGAGGGGATGCTGTGGCGTCCCGGCATCCGCGAGGGCGTGCAGCCCGGCAGCGCCTTCCACCGCACCGAGTACTTCGGTCCCGTCCTCGGCATCATGACGGCCGAGACGCTCGACGACGCGATCGAGATCGTCAACGCCATCGAGTACGGCCTCACCTCGGGTCTGCACGCGCTCGACACGTCGGAGATCGACACGTGGCTCGCGCGCATCGCGGCCGGCAACGTCTACGTCAACCGCGGCACCACCGGAGCGATCGTGCAGCGCCAGCCCTTCGGCGGGTGGAAGAAGTCGGCCGTCGGCGCCGGCACCAAGGCGGGCGGTCCGCACTACCTCTTCGGCTTCGGGTCGTGGACGGATGCGTCGTCGTCCGCGCCGCGCTCGGCAGACGCCCTCGCCGCGCCGGCCCTCGCGGCGGTTCCGTCGCGGGACCGCGAGTGGTTGGCATCCGCTCTCGCGAGCGACTTCGCGGCGTGGACCTCGGAGTTCTCGCTGGCCCGCGATGTGACCGGCTTGGAGTCGGAGCAGAACGTGTTGCGCTACAACACCGTCCCGGTGACCGTGCGGCGAGAGGAGGCATCGGAGGCGGCGCTCGTTCGCGTCGTCGTCGCCGGCGTGCGGGTCGGTGCACCCGTGACGGTGAGTACCGCCGCCGCCCTGTCGCCCGCGGTGCGCGCGTGGCTCGAAGGGGTCGGCGTCGCGGCGCGCGTCGAGGACGCCGTCGAGTGGGGCCACCGCGCAGCGCGCCTGGCTCGCACGGGCGGACGAGTGCGTCTGCTCGGCGGATCCGTCGCGGCGGTGGCCGAGGTGACGGGCGGGTCGCCGTCTGTCGCGATCTACGCCGGTGACGTCACGCGCAGCGGCGCTGTCGAGCTGCTGCCGTTCCTGCGCGAGCAGGCCGTGTCGATCACGGCGCACCGATTCGGCACGCCGCGTCGCTACGCGGTGCCGCCGCTGGTCACCGTCCGCTGAGCCTGCGAGAGGGCGGGGCCGCCTCGCGGTGGCTCCGCCCTTCGTCGATTCCGCCGTCCTGCGGAGTGGGCGGCGAACACGCCGGTGGCGGAGCCTGTCAGACGGTGTGTCGGGCGTCGACTCCGCAGGACGGTCGTCGGGCCGGGCGTCACCGTGGTCCCGTGGCGTCGGGCCGTCGGGCCGGGCCCCGTGCCGTTCTGCGGAGTGCGGCGCCGACACGCCGTCGGGGGTGTGTCGGCGGCGGTGTGTCGGGCCGCAACTCCGCACGACGGTCGCCCCGGAGGCGCCGATCAGGCCGCGCTCGTTGCCGTCACCCGCTCTGCCGTCCGCCGGACCGAGTCGGGCACCGGCGTCCCCGCCGCCGTTTGCGGTGAGGTCACCGGTTCGCCGACGCTCACGCGCAGGGGGAGTGTGCCGGCCCAGACCGAGCGATCCTCACCGTCGCCGTCTTCCTCGACGAGCGAGCCGGCGTTGTCTTTCACGCTGGCCTCGGCGAGGGGGATGCGCAGCACCAGGGTCGCCGCGAGCTCACGCGCGAGCATGGGGCGCACCTCGAGGCTTCGACCGGGCATCAGGTGCTCCGACAGCGTGAGCAGGGCCGCCTCTTTCTCCTCGGGAGGAACGACGGATGCCGTGCCGTGCACCACCGCGCAGCGGTACCGCATCGAGCTGTCGAAGAGCGAACGCGCGTACGCGAGCCCCAGCAGATGCGTCACCGTGAGGCACACCGGTGCTCCCCCGGCGATCCGGCGGAAGAAGTCGCTGCCCGTGGATCCGTGCACGAGCACGTCGTCGCCGTCGCGGCCGATGCCGACGGGCAAGGCCACCGGGCGGCCGTCGCGGACGATCGCCAGGGTCGCGGCCAGGGCGCCGTCGACAATGTCGTACAGGGCCGCGCGATCAGTGACCTGGTACTGCGCGAGGCGGCGGACGCGGGTGAGAGGGCTGAGAGGAAGGTCGGTCATGATCTGATCTCACCGCCCCAGCTGGTCCACGAGGTAGTCCACTTCAGTCATATCGTCATGGACCAGTGGGAGAATGCGAGGGTGATCTCTCTCGGCATCCTGGATCGCTCCTCCCCGGTACCCCTGCACGAGCAACTCGCGCACGGCCTGCGCGCGGCCGTGCTCTCCGGGCGCGTCGCCGCGGGCGAGGCGGTGCCGTCGACGCGTGCGCTCGCCGCCGACGTGGGGGTCGCGCGGGGGACCGTCGTGGCGGCGTACGAGATCCTCGCGGGTGAGGGGTACCTGCTCACCCGCCCCGGCGGAACGACGGTCGTCGCCGACGTCGTTCCCCGAGCGGCGACGCGGCCGGCCGAGGCTCCCGCTGCCGCAGCCCCGCGTCCGGCGACGCTCGATCTGCGCCCCGGGCGCCCCGGAACGACGGGCCTCGCCGATGCCGCATGGCGCTCCGCGTGGAGACGCGCGAGCGCGATCGACCCGGATGACGACGTCGACGAGGCCTCGGGATCGCGAGCGCTGCGGGCCGAGATCGCGCGGCATCTCGGGCGCACGCGCGGGCTCGACGTGTCGCCCGGCGACGTCATCGTGACCGCCGGAACGAGCGACGCGCTGCTGCTCTCCCTGCTCGCTCTGCCGGACGGTGGCGACCGGCGTCGTCTGCGCGTGGGCGTCGAGGACCCGGGATACCCGCGCGTGCGCATGATCCTGCGGCGTCTCGGTATCGACGCCGTACCGGTGCCCGTGCGTCTCGGGGCGGGGCTCGACCTCGACGCGCTCGAGAGTCGCAGCGGGCTCGCGGCCATCGTCGTGACCCCGAACCATCACTATCCGCTCGGGAGCAGATTGGATGCCGAGGACCGCGCCCGTCTGCTCGCCTGGGCCGCGCGCGAGAACGTCGTCGTCATCGAAGACGACTACGACAGCGAGTTTCCGCACGGACGTGCCCCGCTGCCGCCACTTCACCTGCTCGATCCCGCGCGGGTGGTGCTGGTCGGGAGCTTGTCGAAGGTGCTCACCCCCGCGCTGCGGTGCGGCTGGACCGTGGCGACCGGCGTGGTCGGCGAGCGCCTTCGCGCCGCGCGCGACGATCTCGATCTGCCGGTCTCGCTCGTGCAGCAACAGGCGCTCGCGCGGTATCTCGCCGACGGAGCCCTCGCCCGGCACACCGCCCGCCGTCGACGCGAATATCGGCATCGGCGTCGCCTGCTTCTCGAGGCCTTCGGGGCCGTTCCCGGCGTCGAGCTGGCCGCCACCGACGGCGGGTTGCACGCCGTCGCGCTGTTGCCCGGGCGTGAAGCCGACAGCGAGCGTGCCGTCGTGGACGCGCTGGCGACGCGAGGCATCACGGTCGCGGCGCTGTCGGAGTACGCCGTCGGCGGGGAGGAACCGTCACCGGGCGGCGCTCGCGCGGAGATTGTGCCGGCCGGCATCGTCTTCGGCTACGCCCACCCCTCGACGGTGCAGCTCTGGGATGCCGTGGGCGAACTCATCGCGGTACTGGCCGCGCATGCGCGCCCGGGCGCGTAGGGCTCTCATCGCGACGCCCGGCTCACCCCGCCAGGATCTCGAGCGCCGCCATCGCCGCGTTCTGCCCGCCGATGCCGCTGACGGCGCCTCCGCGTTGCGCGCTCGATCCGCACAGCAGCACGCGCGGGTGCACCGTCGCGACGCCCCACCGCTCGGCCGCGCTCGTCGCCGGAGTCGACAGCCACGGCCACGACAGCCCGCCGTGGAAGATGTCGCCGCCGACCATGTTCAACGACTCCTCGAGATCGAGCGTGCTCCGTGCCTCGATGCAGAGGCGTCCATCTGGTGCTCGATAGATACAGTCGCGCAGCGGCTCGGCCAGTACGGCGTCGAGCGACTGCTGCGCCGCCGCGAGGAGCCGGGCGCCGGCGGCGACCGGATCGGTGTCCGCGATGAGTCGGTGCGGCACCTGCAGGCCGAACATCGTCAGCGTCTGCGCGCCGCTGGCCTGCAGCTCGGCGCCCAGGATCGAGGGGTCGCTGAGGGAGTGGCAGTAGATCTCGACGGGAAGTGGCGCGGGGATGAGACCTCCCGATGCGGCGACGTACGCGGCATCCAGTTGGGTCAAGGTCTCGTTGACGTGGAAGGTGCCCGAGAACGCGGCCTCGGGTGAGACGGAGCTGTCGCGCAGTCGGGGCAGTCGTGACAGCAGCATGTTGACCTTGATCTGTGCGCCCTCGGGTTCGTCGGCCCCCGTCGTCGTTGCGCCGCCGGCGGCGAGCAGTCCGTCGAGGACACGGCGTCCGACCCCGCTCAACACGAGGGTGCCGTGGAACACCTCGGAACGGTCGGTCATCGTATGCACCTCGCCGGCGGGCGAGACCGAGATCACGTCGACACCGGTGACGATCTCGGCTCCGGCGGCGCGCGCCGCCCGCTCGAGCTCGGCGGTGACGGCGCCCATCCCGCCGACCGGGACATCCCAGTGCCCCGTCTCGTTGCCGATCACGTGGTACAGGAAGCAGCGGTTCTGCGCGAGAGAGGGGTCGTCCGACCATGAGAACGTGCCGATGAGCCCGTCCGTCAGGGCGATCCCGCGGGCGAGGTCGCTGTCGAGCGAGGCGCGCAGCAGGTCGCCGAGCGGGCGCTCGGTCACAGCGGTCCACAGGGCGTCGTCGCCCACGCGCTCGCGTACCTCGTCGGCCGTGGGCAGGGGCTCTGTCATCGTGGGGAAGACGGCGCGCCCCAGCGGTGATAGGCGCGCATCGAGGGCGGCGAAGCGCTCCGCCTCGCCCGTGTCACCCAGGGTTCGTGCGAACGACGCGGCCGTCGCCACGGCATCGCCGGTGTCGATGAGCAGACCACGGGTGGGGTCGCTCGGGTCGGGGGTGTACGAGGAGTAGCGGCGGCGCCGCAGCGCGATGCGCAGGCCGAGGTCATCGATGATCTTCTGCGGCAGCAGGCTCACCAGGTACGAGTACCGCGACAGGCGGGCATCGACCCCCCGCCCACGGACGTTCCGACACGGCGGCGCCGCCCACGGCATCCGCTCTCTCGATCACCACCACCCGGCGCCCGGCGCGGGCGAGGTAGGCCGCGGCGACGAGGGCGTTGTGCCCGCCTCCCACGATGACGACGTCGTACCGGCGAGTATCCGAAGCGGTCATAGGTCCACGCTAACGACGGCGGGGGCTCGGCGAGAGGGGTGGCGCAGTAGCGTGGATGCCATGACTCTCCCCGCGGAACTGCTCGACATCGCCACGCGCATCGCCCGGGAGGCGGGTGAGCTCGCGCATCGTCGCCGCACCGAGGGCGTGACGGTGGCCGCGACGAAGTCGGCGGCTGCGGACATCGTCACCGCCGCCGATCGCGAAGTGGAGGCGTTCATCCGCGCCGAACTCGCGCGCGAACGGCCCGACGACGGCTTCTTCGGCGAGGAATCGGGCGCCGAAGAGGGCACGAGCGGCATCACCTGGGTCGTCGACCCGATCGACGGCACCGTCAACTACGCCTATGGCATCCCCGCGTGGGCGGTGAGCATCGCCGCCGTCGAAGGCAGTGCCGACACGGCGACCTGGACGGCCCTGGCCGGCGCGGTCTTCAACCCGGTGACCGGCGAGCTGTTCCGCGCTTCGCGGGGTGGCGGCGCGTGGCTCGGCGAGCAGCGTCTGGCCGTGTCGGCGAATGTCGGCGAGGCCGGAGGGCTGGTCGCCACCGGGTTCGGTTACAACCCGGCGACCCACGGTCCCGCGCTCGACCAGCTCGCCCGCGTCATGCCCATCGCGCGCGATGTGCGCCGCATCGGCGCGGCGTCGCTCGACCTGGCGTCGGTCGCCGCCGGACGCGTCGACGCCTACTACGAACGGGGCACGCAGCCGTGGGATCACGCGGCCGGTGCCCTGTTGGTCGAGGAGGCGGGCGGCATCGTCGGCGGCGCGCCGGGCGGTCGTCCGGGCAACGGCATGGTCATCGCGGCCGGCCCTGAGTTCTACGGGCGTCTAGAGGAGAAGCTCGACGTCATCGGGTGAAGCCGGGCAGCTTCCATGGCTTTCCCAGACCACCCGGGGTAGGCTGTTTACCAGTTCGTTATCTTCCGCAACCCGAAGCTGCGGAAGTGGCCAAGCCCTAAAGCCCGAAGCCGTCGCGCCTGCGACACGACACGAGAGCCCTCGCGCGTTGCCGTCAGAATCCCCCTCGACTGAGCCCGCCTACATCCGGCGGTCGCGTCGCCCCGTCGCCCTGCCCGCCACCGAAGCCGCGTCGTCGACCCCCGTTCCGCAGCTGACCCGGGCTGAGATGCGCCGTCGTGCGCAGGCCGACGCCGCCGTGATGGCGATGGATGCCGATGCCCCTGCCGCCGCGATCCCGTCGGAGCCGGCGCCGGTCGATGCCGACGTCGCCGCGCAGTCCGAGATCCTCGAAAGCGTCGCTGCCGCCGTCATCGAGACGGTGATCGCCGCGACGATCGAGCCGACCCTGCCCGAGGGCCCCACCGTCGCGGCTGCCGAGAGCGACGCCCTCGAGGTCACCGTCGTCGACGAGCGCCGCAACGACGACGCCGATGTCGCCGTCATCCTGCAGAGCGCCGACGCCGACGTCGCGACCACGCCGGTGACCCTGCCGACCTCGCCCATCACGCTCCCGGTGAGCCGCAGGGCGCGTCGTCGCCCGCAGGCCGACGTCATCATCGACACCGCGAGTGTCGACGCCCCCGTGGTCGCCGAACCGCTCTCCCTCGCTCCCGCCGAGACGGTTTCCGTCGACGCCCGCCCGTCGTCCGCGTCGCCCCGCGACGACAGTGCCGACGAGTTCGAGTCCGCCGCGCGGCTGTTCGCCTTCACCGGCGAGAACGCGGTACAGAGCCCCGCGTCCGTCGCCCCCGCGCCTCAGCCGGTCGCCGAAGGGCTGCCTCCGGTGGCCGCTGCGCCGCGCACGCGTCGCAACGTGCGCCGCATCGCGACCGCCTCGTTCTCGGTGGGCGTGATGGGTGTCGTCGGCCTGCTGACCGTGGGCATGACCATGCCCGTCAGTGCCCTGGCATCCGTCAACGGCACCGACAGTGTCGCGTCGACCGACACGGTGACCACGCGTCTCGCCGTCACCGGCGGCGACGTCGCCCCCGGTGACGGAGCGGTCCAGGCCTACGTGGCACCCGCGCAGGCGCAGGCGGCAGTCGTCGACCGCGCCGACGGCTACAGTGCCACCACTTACGCCAAGATGGCCGCCGACTCGGGCATCAGCAACCCCTCCAACTTCTACGTCAACGATCCGACGGCGCCCATCCAGTGGCCCTTCGCGGTCGGTGTGCCGATCACGTACGGCTTCGGCATGCGCGACGGCAACATGCACGAGGGCGCCGACTTCGTCCCCGGCGAGGGAGCACCGGTCCAGGCCATCGCCGACGGCGTGGTGCGTATCGCGACCGAGCAGGGCGGCGCCTTCGGCGTCACCGTGCTCATCGACCACCAGATCGACGGCCAGCTCGTCTCGAGCCGCTACGGGCACATGCAGTACGGCTCGCTGCAGGTCACCCCGGGCGAGCACGTGAAGGTCGGCCAGTTCCTCGGCCGCACCGGCAACACGGGTCGCTCGTTCGGCGCGCACACGCACGTCGAAATCCTGCAGAACGGCACCACGCCCATCGACCCCATCGTCTGGCTGCGTCAGCACGCCGGCGGTTGATCCCGATTCGTGAGAGAGTGTCGCGGTCTGATATTCTCTTCTAGTTGCCCGGAGCGATCCGGGTACGCCCCGATAGCTCAGTGGCAGAGCACTTCCATGGTAAGGAAGGGGTCGTCAGTTCAATCCTGACTCGGGGCTCAAGGCATCCTCATCTGAACATCGGATGCCGTGCGGCGGGGTAGCTCAGTTGGTGAGAGCGCACGACTCATAATCGTGAGGTCGCGGGTTCAAGCCCCGCTCCCGCTACTTCTGGGATAGGACTCGAGTCTTACTCGAGCAATTGGCCACGGCCAAGGCGCGGAATCTCCGCGGTGATGGCTCAGACGCGTTCTCGTCCTTGCCCTATCGCGGGTCACGAGACCCTGCTGACCTGCTTTTCGTTGAGTCCAATCAGCAGAGAGTGGCGGTCACTGGTAGTCCGGGTCCGACTGAGCAGCGATCTGTCTGATCGGCATCGAACGGCTGCTCAGATCGATCACCGTGTTCTGGAATTCGCCATCCGTTGCCTGCGTCGATTCAGGAGACAGGTGTTCGATTGGCACGAGAGCAGCTACGCCCTTGCCGTGCCGGGTGAGGACGATGGACTCGCCCCCGAATCGGACGCGGTTGACGAGTTCTGAGAGCTGCCCGCGGGCCTCGGAAACTGGAACTTCATCCGCCATGTCACAATGCTACATTATGTACAATTTGTACAAAATGCTGTGAGGTGAGAGACGTGGTCAATCGGGCGGAGGACGGTCGTAGCTTCGGGTGGCTGTGGGGCGCCACGGTAGGGGCCGCGCTGGGTGACGGTCTATCGATGACGGCCTTCCCGTTGTTGATCGCCGGTCAGACGCGGGATCCGTTCATCGTCTCTCTTCTGCAGGTCGCGACGGGCCTGCCTTGGCTGCTGGTCGGTCTCGTGGCGGGGGCCCTGGTCGATCGATGGGACCGCCGAGCGGTCATGTGGCGCACTGACCTGGCACGCCTGTGTATCGCCCTCTCGCTCGGGGTGCTGGTCGCGCTCGGTCATGCACCGGTGGCCGTCGTTCTGCTCGCGGCTTTCCTTCTTGCGTGTGGGTCGACGTTGATCCGCAGCGCGGCGCCCGCGTTGCTCCCCACACTCGTCCGGCGCGAAAAGCTGGCGCACGCGAACGGACGCCTGCAGGCGGGTTCAACCGTTTCGGGAAGCTTCCTCGGCCCCGCCGCGGGAAGCGTGCTGTACTCCCTCTCCGCGGCCGCGCCCTTCCTCACGCAGACGTTCGCCCTGGTCGTGTCGACAGTGTGCGTGTGGCGACTCCCCGCGACCCTCGTGCCGTCAGCATCGCGAACAGTGCGCAGCTCGATCTGGGTCGAGACCGCTGAGGGGGTGCGGTGGCTGGCTGCGCACCGAGTTCTGCGCTCCATCGCAGTCGGCACGATTCTGCTCGCAGCCTCAACCGGCGTGCTCCTCGCCGTTCTTGTCATTCATGTGCTGGAGTTCTTACGCCTGCCGCCCGTGGGGTACGGCTTGCTCATCAGCGTGTACGCCGTCGGCAGCGTCGCGGGGTCACTCTTCACCGCACGACTCCGACACACACTCGGAACCAATCGGTGTCTGCTGACTTCTGCGTTCCTCGGGACTGTTTCCATCGCAGCCCTCTCGATGGCGTCCAACGCTGTTCTCGCAGGAGGCGCCCTCTTCGCCCTCGGCGTCGCGACCATGCTGTGGAACATCCTGGCGGTCACGGTTCGACAGGAGCTCACCCCGAACCACCTTCTCGGGCGCGTGACGAGCGCGTTCACCGTCGCCGGCGTGGGCACCGCACCCATCGCCGCCCCGCTAGGGGGCGTCATGGCCTCTCTCACCAACACGTCGGTGGCAATCGGCGGCGCAGCGCTCCTCTGCGCATGTGCATGCATCGCCGTCAGTCGACTCCCGAACCTCGACGACACAGAACGCGCCAAGTAGAGGGAGTCATGTTGCGAATCCGATCGGTTTCGCACCGTCCACAGAATCGAAGAGGACCGCGGCAACGATTCTGGGGGTCGGTGACATGTTCCGTGTAGAGGTATCAACACCGGACGACGGGATCCAGCATGATCGACACCAGCGACGACCAGACTGACCAGCAGCTTCACGCGTTGTTGCGCGCGGCTTCCCCCCACGTGACGGAGGACAGCGGTCGTGTACGCCGGATGCTGCGCGAAGTCGCTCAGGGGCACAGCAACAGCAGATCTCGACCGACGCGCCGGTTCAAGATCGCTGCGGCCGTCACGGCGCCGCTGTTCCTCCTGGGCTCGGCCACCGCCGCGTATGCGGCAGCCGGCGGCTGGTCCTGGTACTGGGACGCGTCAAAGAGTAACGGAGGCGCGAGCCAGACTGAATCGTGGCTTCCGGGAGCGCAGATCCCCGATGCGCGGGTGATCTATTCGCTGCCCGGCGGCGGCTCGTGTGAACTGCGGATGTGGGGATTCAACGTCACGCCCCAACCTGATGCGCCCGACGACATTCTTTTCGATCCACGCGCGGCTGACCTTGCGCGCGAGTTCGCCGCCTCGGCGGATATCGCCACCCTCATGGACGTCCAAAGCGTTATCGAGGAGAACCGCTCCGACGCGAACTGGGGACCTAACGACAACGGTGAGCCAGAACCGTTCGGCTACGGCACCGATCGCTACAACGAGGACGTGGAGTATCACTCGGCGGCGCAAGAAGCGATCAACGACGTGATCACTGGGCACCTCGAGTCGATAGGAGTGCCCTCCAACGGGCTCGGGTGGGAAGGGCAAGAAGTTTGTGCCGGGGTCGACGAGTGAGGCGATCTGCGAAGGACAAATCGGAGGCCCGTTATCTGGCTCTCGTTGATGAAGCCGCGCTCGACGTGCTCCGATATCTCCAACGGCGGATGCCGACTGAGGCGGCCGACCTCCTCAACGATGCCCTCCTCGTCGCCTGGCAGAAACGCGCGCGACTGCCCGAGAACGTTATAGACGCCCGGATGTGGCTCTTCGGTATAGCGCGTAACCTCCTGCGCAATGGCGTGCGTACAGAAATCCGACGCTCAGCTCTGAACGAAACTCTCCGCGCTGAACTGACCGTTACAACCGCTCCGCCCGCTGACGACGGAGCTGCGATCCGCGACCTCATCGAACGCTTGCCTCCCGACGTCGCGGAGGTGATCACTCTCGTTCACTGGGAGGGGTTTAGTCTCGCGGACATTGCCCGTCTTCAGAGCGTTCCCTCCGCGACCGTGCGAGGACGATATAGACGGGGCAAGGAACTGCTCCTGTCAGCCACCTCAGCGGCTAGGAAGTAGGACCACGATGAACCCCATCCACCCCGCCTCGATCACGCTGCCCCGATCACGCAGGTGACCATTCCTACAGTCGGAACCACCGATGCCGCGGCACCAACACCATCGTGAGCCAGTCGGCGAAGTAACATCGGCGCCTCGTGTTGACGCGAAACCGATCGGTTTCGCGTCAACACGATGGTCTGATGTGGCCCGGTAGGGACCACCGGCTTATGCGACCGTGCTGCCGAACGTCAACGGCGGCAGGAGGCCTCTCGCGGCAGCGCATGCGCGTGCCACGATGAGTGAGGGATCGACAATTTCGCCGCTCGCGATCGCGGCGTCCAGCTCACCAAGCTTCATGCGGGCGTACTTGACCTGCTCCGCCGGATCTGAGGAGCGCCGATTTGTTCGAGGAGTGGTGTACTGGCTCTCCTTCTCAGACGAGTTAGCTGGCTCGAACTCGCTCGGCCTGGGGGGCTGACGTCTCAGCCCCATCCTTCGGCCCAGCGGTCGCCGGTGCGGGCGGGGCCCGAGGCGTCCGGCTCTGACCACTCGAGCCGAAAGCCGCACTCGCGGCACTCGTCGGCGCCCAGGCCCTCGTCGAGCAGCGGGTGCATCGTGACGCCGCACGCCGGGCAGATCGGCTGCGCGGTGTCGTCGTAGGGGTCTCGGTACATCGTGGTCGTTCCGATCGTGCTCGCTCGGCCCCTCGGGCTCTCAGGGACCACGTGGTGAACGCGTCTTGCGCGCGGGCTGTTCCCTGCCGGCTCGTCGACCGTTCACATCCGCGTGACATTCCGGCAAAACCCGTGGCGATTCACCCCCTATTCTCAGCTTTGTGAGTGCAGCGATCCAGGCCACCGGCGTGGTCAAGAAGTTCGGCGATGTAACCAGCGTGGCGGGCCTGAACCTCGCCGTTCCAGAAGGGTCTTTCTACGGGATCGCGGGCCCCAACGGCGCGGGCAAGACCACCTCGATCCGCATGATCACGGGACTTCTCGAACCGGATGCCGGGACCATCGAGGTAGCCGGAACATCGGTGTGGCCAAATCCTCGTGCCGCGAAGGCCGTGCTCGGATATGTGGCCGACAATCCGCCGCTCTTCGGACGCCTGAATGCCCGAGAAATGTTGGACTACGCGGGAATGCTGCGCGGCATGAAGGCGGCCGATATCCGCAGCCGCGGCGACGACCTCCTGCGTGTGCTCGACCTGCAGGCCGACGCGGGGCGGCCCATCGCCGACTTCTCGCTCGGCATGACCAAGCGTGTCGGTCTGGCCGTGGCCATGCTCCACAGTCCCCGCGTGCTCATCCTCGACGAGCCGTTCGGTGCGCTCGACCCGGTCAACACGCGCGTCATGGAGGAGATGCTCCAGGTGTTCCGCACGGGTGGGGGAACCGTGGTGTTCTCCAGCCACGTGCTCGACGTGGTGCAGCGGTTGTGCGACCGGGTCGCGATCATCGCCAAGGGCGCGCTGGTCGCCGAGGGCACCGTCGCCGAACTCTCGCACGGTGGGTCCCTGCAAGACGCCTTCGTCGACCTGGTCGGCGGGCGCGAGCTCGAGAAGGGAGACCTCTCGTGGCTTTCGTCCTCGCCCGCCTGAGACTTGCCCTCCAGCTCGGTACCGCCCGATCCTCGGGCGGAGGCGTCGCCATCTTCGTGCTGGGGTGGGTCGCCGGCGTCATCGTGGGGCTGGGCGGCGGCGCTGTCGTGGCCGCGCTCGATTCGGGGATCAGCCCGATCGGTGATCTGCTGGTCCTGCTGCTGTTCGTGGCGATCTTCGGTGCCTGGGTCGTGCTGCCGATCGCCACACCCATGCCGACCGCGAACATCATCGACCCCGAGGTGCTCGAGCAGTACCCGCTCAGCCGTACGCAGCAGGTGACGGGGCTGCTGTTGGGCGGACTGCTGACGCCCACGGCGACGGCGACCTTCCTGACCGCCGTGGGGGGCGTGGCTGCCACCAACGTCGACCTGTCGTCCCGCGCGGTCGCGGTGGGCGGGGCGGTGCTGTTCACCCTGCTGTGCGTCGCGTCGTCGTATGGCGTCCGCGCCCTGTTCACCGAAGCGCTCACTGCGCGTCGCGGGCGCACCGTCGCCCTGGTGCTCTCGACGCTCGTCATCGCCGCGATCTATATCCTCCCGCACCTGCTGTCGCCGGTGCTGGGCCTGGCCCAAGACGCGGGCGTCATCTTCGTGACCGTCCTCACGTGGACACCGCCGGGGGCAGCCGGCGCTCTCGGCTACGTGCTGGTGGCCGGCGACGTCGGCGGAGTCATCGGTCGCGTCGGCGTCATCCTCGCCACGATCGGTCTCGCGCTGTTGCTCTGGGGGGTGGCGCTGCGGCGCCACGTGAAGGGCGGGTCGGTCGACCAGGTCGCCCCTCGCGCGCGCGCGACATCGAGCGACCTGGCGCTCGTGCCGCTCCTGCTGCATCCCTTCCCCGCGGGGGCGACGCTCGGTGCCGCCAGCCAGCACCTGCGGTATTACTTCTTCCGCGCGCCTCGCGCGGCACAGTTCATCGTGCTGGGGCCCCTGGTTGCGGCACTGTTCGCGGTCTCGCAATTGCACACGGCCGGTCTGGTGTTCGCCAGCGCCGTCGCCGCTGTCGCCATGAGCTCGAGTGTTCTGATGAACCTGTTCGGTTACGACGGGCGGGGTGTCGAGACGACCGTCGAGACGGGGGCGTCACTGAGCAGCGTCCTGCGCGGCAAGCTGCTCGCGGTCTCGCTCTTCCTCGTGCCGACGGTCGCGCTGTTCACGATCGCCCTGGGGCTCGTGACAGGGTTGGCCGCCGACATCCCGTTGGCGCTCGTCGCCGCACTCGCTTCCCTGCTGCTGGCCTTCGCCACGGGAGCCGCGTGCAGCGTGTGGAACCCGTTCGATCAGGCTGCCCCGCAGGGTGATCGCAGCACGGTCGCGGTACGTATGATCGGAGCGTTCGGCCTCACGTTCGCTCTCGTCTACGGCGCGGGGGCGTTCTGCAGCTGGGTGCAGCCCGTCATCCCGCTCGACCTCGTGCTGGCCGTCGCGCTCGTGGCCACGGCAGCGCTGGCACTCGTCTCGACCCGTCTCAGCGGGGCGTTCCTCGATCGAAACCCCCAGCGTCTGGTCGCCGCGTTCACCCCGCGGTGAGCGTGCGCACGAGCCCTCTTCCGAAGGAGTCAGAACACATGTCGAACACCCCCGCACCGAACGTCGGCAAAGCACGTCTGTGGCTCAACAGCTTCATCATGGGCGTCTTCGCCAGCTGCGGATACCTCATCGTCGCGCTGATCAATCAGCATGACATCCTGACGGTCGTGATCAGCATGGCCGCTATCGCCGTCGTTCTCACGCCCGTCTTCTACTGGCTGAACTCCCGTCGGGCGAAGATGGGCGACGCGCCGAAGCGCCCCTGAGACGACGCATTCCCTCACTCCAACAGCGCCGAGGCGTCCTCGTGCAAGAGGGCGCGCGCAGCGTTGCCGATGACGGCGCTGTACGTGGGGTACGCGAAGCGCACCCCCGCGAGGGTGGCGACGTCGATCCCGGCCGCCATCGCGGTGGTGACCGACTGGATCACCTCGACGGCGTTCTCGCCCACCGCGTGGGCACCCAGGATGAGTTCGCGACGACGGTCGGCGATGAGCATGAGGAACCCGCGCTCGCGATCGTCGATCACGGCGCGGTCGAGCTCGGCGAAACGGACGACCGCCACCACGCACGAGGGATCGCGCTCACGTGCCTGTTCCTCGGTGAGGCCGACCCCGGCGTAGTCGGGATCGGTGAACCCGCCGGCCGGCAGGAGGTGGTGGGGCGTGCGGCGGTTGGCGCCGAGGACGGCGTTCTCGGCGGCCGCCTCTCCCTCGAACTGCGCCGCTTGCACGAGCATGTCGCGACCGTTGGCATCGCCGACGGCGAGGATGTGCGGCACGACCGTGCGGAAGTACCGGTCGACGGGAATGGCGGAGCGCTCGACCTCGATACCGGCGTTGTCCAGCCCGAGGTCTTCGACGTCGGCGGGCCAGCCCGTCGCCATGATCACCACGTCGACGTCGACCGTTCGCGATGTCCCGTCTTCTCTCCACGCGAGCGCGATGGATCCCTCGGCGCTGCGGTCGAGCCGCTCGACCGTTTCGATGCCGGTGTGCACGTCGACGCCGTGGTGGGAGACAGACGCGGCGATCGCCTCCGAGATGCGCGCGTCGGAGGTGACGAGCACGCGAGGAGCGACGTCGAGCAGAGTGACCTCCGACCCGAACGAGCGGAACACGGTCACCAGCTGCGCGCCGGTGTTGCCCGCGCCGATGACGGCGACCCGTCGAGGCAGCGCGGTGAGCGACAGCACGTCCTCGGGTACGGTCGCAAGCTCTGCCCCCGGAATGGGCAGACGGCGGGAATGCCCGCCCACGCAGATGAGGATCGACTCCGCGCGGATACGACGCCCGCTCTCGAGCACGAGGGTGTGCTCGTCCGCGAAGCGCGCGCGCCCCTCGTGGACCAGGTCGACCCCGGCTGCCGCGAACCGCTCCATTTCCCGTTTGATCGAGCGCACGGCATCCACGCGTTCGTGCACGCGGGCCACGACTGCGGCCCAGTCGACGTGCGGTTCGTTCACGACGATGCCGTAGTCGTCGGCCGACCTCGTCTCACGCATGAGACGCGCAGCCTTCGCCAGCACGCGGGTAGGGACACAGCCGGTGTTCACGCAGGTGCCGCCGACCCGCCCGGCCTCCAGCACGACCACCGAGGCGCCGAGCTCGGCCGCTCGCAGCGCCGCGGCGGTTCCGGCGGGTCCTGCGCCGATCACGGCGATGTCGTAAATGTCGGCGTCGTGGTTCACGGCATCCCTCTCAGCGGTCGAGACCACCAGTCAAGTGCGCACGGAGCACTCCACGTGGGGGGTTGCGCCGGGTCAGAAGCGCTCGTACAGGTCGGTGGCGCTGAGCCCCGTGCCGCCGATGGCGCGGACGCCGGGAGCCGGGCGCAGGTCGAACGACTCGCCGTCGTGCAAAAGCACGGCGGTGTAGTCGCCCCGGGTGTCGAGTTTCACCTCGAACCGCCCCGTGTCGATCAGGCGCAGGGTGACCACCGCGCCGCTGCGCGCGAGGAAGCTCACTTCTTTCTCGCGCGCCGTCGGCAGGGGGATGATCGGCTCGTCGGCGTCCATCGTGCGAGTGTGACACGCCGCGGTCGCGGCCAGACGTCGTTGCGCTCGCGCGCCGAACGTGCTGTCGTGTGCGCCCCGGGCGCACCGGTCAGCGGTGATCGCGCCAGGAGTGCTGAGGTTCGTATCCGAGCAGTCGGCGGGCTTTGTCGATCGACAGCAGGGTGGTGTTCTCGCCGAGGTCGCCGCGCGTCTCGACGTCCGGGAACACCTCGGCCACCAACTCGGCATTGGGGCGGGTCATGACGGTGTCGGCTGCCGCGATGATGAACGTGTCGAACCCCGCCGGAGCGGTCGCGAGCGCGCGCTCGACGGCCTGGGCACCGTCGCGCGCGTCGATGTACCCCCACAGGTTCCACTTGCGGGTGCGCACGTCGTCGTCGAAGGGGAAGGCGGCGTAGTCGTCGGGGACCATCACGTTCGAGAATCGCAGGGCCGTGATCGACAGCGTCGGGTGCCACCGCACGAGCTCGGCCGCCAGGTGCTCCTCGAGGGTCTTCACGAGCGAGTACACCGACTCGGGTCGCGGCGGGTACTGCTCGTCGACGGGAATGTACGGCGGCGGCGTGTCGAACGGCAGGCCCAGCACGGTCTCGCTCGAGGCGTACACGATCTTCTGGATGCCGAGACGCACGGCCGTCCAGAACACGTTGAACGTGCTCGCCATGTTGTTGTGGAACGTCGCGATGTCGGAACGGATACCCGGTGCGGGGATCGCACCGAGGTGCACGAGGGCGTCGACACCGTCGTGCTGGTCGTTCACTCCCGCGAGGGCGTCGATGACCTGACCGTAGTCGGTGAGATCGACCTGCACGAAGCCGGGGCCACGCTCTCCGCGGACGTCGAGGCCGATCACGTCGTGTCCGCTCGCGCGCAGCTCGCGGGCGACGACGGTACCGAGTTTTCCGGACGAACCGGTGAGGGCGATGCGCATGAGGCTCCTTCGCGTCGGGGCACGTGTCGTCGACACTAGCGGCATCATGCGACACGGTCGCCGGATGCCGTCTCGGAGTCGGAGGCCATTGCCATGTCTTCGTCGTCGCGTCAAGATCGCCGTCCCATTCGGGGCGGGTGTGTTTCGTTATGGGGACGGACCCCGTTCGCGAACGGTCAGCGACCGGGTGCCGACGATCAGCCGACAGGAACACGCGATGCCCTCTTTGTCCTCCGCGACGGATGCGTTCCTCGCATCACGCGCGGCCGACGGCGATCAGATCGCCTTCGGAGTGCTGGTGCGACGCCACGCGCCTTTCCTCGTGGCTTTCGCGACGCGGTTGACGCGGTCGCGCGCCGACGCCGACGACTGCGTGCAGGAGGCCCTCATCACCGCGTGGCGCCGGCTGCCCGACCTCAGCGAGCCTGAGAAGGTGCGCAGCTGGCTCACCACGATCGTGTCGCGCAAGGTCACCGACCGGATGCGGGCGCGCAAGATCTCGGAGCAGATCGATGAAGAGATGGTGTCGGCGACGGATGACCCCGAGCGCGCGGTTGTGGCATCGTCGCAGATGGACGCGTTGAAAAAGGTCTTGGCGGATCTGCCGGAGGATCTGCGGGTCGTCTGGGTCCTTCGCGAGATCGGCGGGCACAGCTACGACGAGATCGCTGTCGAGGTGGGCGAATCGGCAGCCACCGTCCGCGGCCGCCTCGCCCGGGCGCGCAAGACCGTGTTGGAACGCATGCAGGACTGGAGGTGACCGAGTGAGCGAGCACAACGACGACATCGGGGGCTCGGGCTACTCGCTCGAGGACCTCTCGGCGTACCTCGACCGCGCGCGCGTCCCGCGCATCGCCGCCATCGAGCGCAACGCCCAGTGCCAGGCCGTGCTGGCCTCCATGGAGCGCATGGGCCAACTCTCGCGCGAGATCGTGGAGGAGCAGGCTGTCCGCCCCCTCGCCGAGTCCTGGTACGACGACATCATGCGCGAGGTCATGCGGGAGTTTCGTGCCGGTCGTGACATTCCCCTCGCGCGGACCGACGACGGAACGGAGCTCGTGGTCACCGAGGGAGCCCTGTACGAACTCATCCGCTCGGTGGGCGACGGCGTCGAGGGATTGCTGGTCGGTCGCGTCCGGCTCGATCAGCCGCAGACCGACGCGCCGCTCGACGTGAGAGTGACGGTGAGCGTGCGCTTCGGCCGGGCCATGACCGACGCGGTCGATGAGATGCGCGACGGCATCCGCACGGCCATCGAACGGCACGGCGACCTCCGGGTCGGCCGCGTGGACGTCACCGTCGGCGACGTGCACATCGACGAGGAGGACGACGAATGACCGGGATTCCGGCGGCCGAAGTCGCGCCGCGCATCGACCTCGCGGTGACGGCCGTCGACGGCGTGAGGGAGTGCTACTCCGCCCGTCCGGTCGTGGCCCGCGCCTACGAACGCGTGGCCGACGTGGAAGGCTCGCTCGCCGCGGTGGAGCAGAGCGACGGTGCCCGGGCGATCACCGTGTGCATCGGCGTCTCGGCCGTCGACGACGCGGCCGTCGTGGCGTCGGCCGCGGCCACCGCCGCGCGCGGCGCCGGTGGCGACGACGTGCCCGCCACGGTGCGGGTGCGCGTGGCCCGGCTCGTCGCGCCCGCTTCCTAGCGAGTTCCCGGCCGCCGGTCGACGGGGCACAATACGCTGGGAGCACCGACCACATCCCCGGAGGCCGAATGCCCACGCCGCCCCTCATCGCCGTCACCGGATCCACCGGAGCCGTGGGGGGCCGTGTCGCCCGAGACCTCGCCGCCCGTGGCATCCCGCAGCGGCTTCTCGTGCGTGACGCCTCGCGTGCACCCGCGCTCGACGGTGCCGAGGTGCACGTCGCCCGTTACTCGGATGGGGATGCCGCCCGCGCGGCGCTGCAGGGAGTCGAGACGCTGTTCATGGTGTCGGCCTCCGAGACCGCCGACCGGGTGGAGCACCACCGAACGTTCGTCGAGGCCGCAGCCGACGCGGGTGTCCGGGCGATCGTCTACACGTCGTTCCTGGCCGCCGCGGCCGACGCGGTCTTCACCCTGGGCCGTGACCACGCCGCGACCGAGGACATCATCCGCTCCTCCGGCATGCGGTGGACGTTCCTGCGCGACAACTTCTACATGGACATGATGGAGCTCTTCGCCGGCGACGACGGGGTGATCCGTGGGCCCGCCGGTGACGGACGCTGCTCGCTCGTGTCGCGCTCCGACGTCGCCGCGACCGCGGTGTCGGTGCTGCTGGACTCCGCGGGTCACGCCGACACCGCCTACGACCTCACGGGCCCGCAGGCTCTGACCATGACCGAGGTGGCGCAGAAGATCTCGGCCGTGCGAGGACACCCCGTGCGTTTCGTCGACGAGTCGGTCGACGAGGCGTACGCCTCGCGAGCGGCGTTCGGCGCCCCGCGGTGGCAGGTCGATGCGTGGGTCAGCACCTACACGGCGATCGCCAGCGGCGACCTCGCCGGAGTGTCGGGCGACGTAGAGCGGGTGACGGGCCGACCGCCGCAGACCTTCGAAGAGTTCCTGGGCGCCGTCTCGTGAGTCGTTCCGCGGGCTCGGGTCGGCCGGGGCGCCACGCGGCCCCGCGCGTCGGGTATGCTGTCCGCGTGCTGACCTGTCGCTGTTGTCGCTGAACGCCCCGCGTTCTCTTTTCGACGACCCCGTCAGCCTTCCGCGCCCCCCGGCGCCCCACCCTCAGGACACCACCGTGCGTTACGCCCAGAGCGTCGCCGACCTCGTCGGCAACACCCCCCTCGTCCGCCTCACCCGCGTCACCGACGGCATCGCCGCGACGGTGCTGGCGAAGATCGAGTACGTCAACCCCGGCGGCTCGGCGAAGGACCGCATCGCCGCCAACATCATCGACGCCGCCGAGCGTGACGGACACCTGCAGCCCGGCGGCGTGATCGTCGAGCCGACCAGCGGCAACACCGGCGTCGGACTCGCCCTCGTCGCGCAGCAGCGCGGCTACCGCTGCGTCTTCGTCGTGCCCGACAAGGTCGCCGAGGACAAGCGCGCGGTGCTGCGGGCCTACGGAGCCGAGGTCGTGGTGACCCCCACCAACGTCGAGCCCGACGACCCCGACTCGTACTACAGCGTGTCGGACCGGCTCGTGCGGGAGATCCCCGGGGCGTTCAAGCCCAACCAGTACGCCAACCCGAACGGCCCCCGCAGTCACTACGAGACCACCGGTCCCGAGATCTGGCGCGATACTGACGGGACGCTCACGCATTTCGTGGCCGGCGTCGGCACGGGCGGCACGATCAGCGGTACGGGCCGCTACCTGCGTGAGGTCGCGGGCTCGAGCGTGCGCATCGTCGGCGTCGACCCGGTCGGCTCGATCTATTCGGGCGGCGACATCCACGGCTACGACGTCGAGGGCGTCGGCGAAGACTTCTGGCCCCCGGCCTTCGACCCCACGGTGGTCGACGCCTACGAGCGCGTGTCCGACGCCGAGTCGTTCGCGATGACCCGCCGCCTCGCCCGCGAAGAGGGCTTGCTCGTCGGCGGCTCCAGCGGAATGGCCGTCGTCGGAGCCCTGCGCGTCGCCCGCGACCTGCCCGCCGACGCCGTCATGGTCGTCGTCCTGCCCGACCACGGTCGCGGCTACCTCAGCAAGATCTTCGACGACGAGTGGATGACCGCGCGCGGCTACGACGTCGACGCCCCGGCATCCGTTCTTCCCTCGAGCACCCAGGAGCACTCCGCATGAGCACCCACGACGCCGCCCGCGGCTTCGACAGCCTCGCCGTCCACGCAGGGCAAGCGCCCGACGAGACCACCGGCGCCGTCATTCCGCCGATCCACGTCTCCACGACGTACGCGCAGGACGGCATCGGGGGTCTGCGCAATGGCTACGAGTACGGCCGCAGCGGCAACCCGACCCGCACGGCGCTGGAGACGCAGATCGCCGCGCTGGAGGGGGGCGTGCGCGCGCTGTCGTTCTCGTCGGGCCTCGCCGGTGAAGACGCGCTGCTGCGTGCAGCGCTCGTCCCCGGCGACGAGGTGCTGCTCGGCAACGACGTCTACGGCGGCACCTACCGCCTGCTCGCCCGCGTGCTCGGTCCCTGGGGCGTGAAGCTTCGCGTGGTCGACATGAGCGACCTGGATGCCGTGGCGGCGGCGATCGACGAGCGTGCGCCGCGCATGGTCTGGGTCGAGACGCCCAGCAACCCGATGCTGCGCATCACCGACATCGCCGGTCTCGCGCGCCTTGGCCACGCGGCCGGTGCGATCGTGGTCGTGGACAACACGTTCGCCTCACCCGCGCTGCAGCGCCCGATCGCCCTGGGCGCCGACGTCGTCGTGCACTCCGCCACGAAGTACCTCGGCGGACACAGCGACGTCGTCGGCGGCGCTCTCGCGTTCGCCGACGCGGAGCTGGCCGAGAAGACGCAGTTCCTGCAGTTCGCCGCCGGGGCGGTGTCGGGCCCGTTCGACGCGTACCTGACCACGCGCGGCATCAAGACCCTCGGCATCCGCATGGAACGCCACAGCGCGAACGCGCAGGCAATCGCCGAGTACCTCGCCGGGCACGACCGTGTCGCGAAGGTCTACTACCCGGGCCTCTCGACGCACCCCGGCCACGAGCTCGCCGCGTCGCAGATGAGCGGCTTCGGCGGCATCGTCTCGCTCGAGCTCGCCGACGGTGCCACCGCCCGCCGGTTCGCGGAGTCGACGCGCCTGTTCACCCTCGCGGAGTCGCTCGGCGGTGTCGAATCGCTCGTGAACTACCCGGATGCCATGACCCACGCGTCGGTGCGCGGCACCGAGCTCGCGGTGCCCGACACGATCGTGCGACTGTCGGTCGGTATCGAGTCGGTCGACGACCTCGTCGCCGACGTCGACCGGGCGCTCGCCGCGCTCTGACCCGGGCGCGCGCCGCGCTCTGACGGGCGCGCGCCGCGCCCTGACCCGGGGCGCCGCGTCCTGACCCGCGGCCACCGCCACTGCACGCGTTGGCTCGCGCCGCGCCGCCGCGGTCACCGCGCCGCGCGGGCGAGGTTGCGCTCGAGCTCGTCGCGGTTCTGGCGCACGACGTAGGCGGGCTGGTCGCGCTCGACGCGCCAGCTCTCCGACAGGGGGCCGATGTTGACCGTGTCGAACCCGAACTCGTCATAGATGCGCGTCACGAGGGCGGCGGCGGCGTCGGAGTCGCTGGAGGTAGCGAGCGCGCGACGGTTCTCGGTGCCGGCGGGGGAGCCGTCGGTGAGGATATCGGCGGCCATGATGTGATTGAACGCCTTCACGACGGTCGACTGCGGCAGGTGCTCCTGCAGCATCTGGGACGTGGTCGTCTGCTTGTCATCGAGGGCGATGATGTGGCCGTCGCGCTCGAAGTAGTAGTTGTTCGTGTCGAGCACGGTCTTGCCGGCCAGCGGCTCCACGGGCACGTCGCGGTAGGCCTTGAGCGGCACCGTCACGACGGCGATGTCCGCCGCCTCGGCCGCCTCGGCGGCGGTGGCTGCTCGCGCTCGATCTCCCACCGATGCGACGAGGGCAGTGAGGGTCTCGGGCCCGCGCGAGTTCGCGATCACGACGTCGTAGCCGTTCTTCGCGAAGCCCTTCGCGAGGGCCGAGCCGATGTGTCCTGCTCCGATGATTCCTACGGTTGTCATGCGAACCGGCAACCGTGTCGGGGACACGGACATTCCCGGTCGCCCCGCCGAGACATCACCGGCGTAAATAATTAGCAGCTTGAGATATTCATGTCAACCGCCCTTCCCGCGCGGCGCGCACGCCTTAACGTCTTACCTGTCGCACCCTCGCGCGAGTGGTCGCCGGCCGGTGTTCGGGTCACCGTCCTGCTGGACCTGTGAGGGCGACGGCCCCCGGTGGACGCGGCTTCGGACCACCGGGGGCCGCTTTCTTTCCCCGGCCCGAATGCGAGACTGGTCGTCGTGCACGTCACAACCCGCCCACCCCGCACCGCTCGCTTCTTTCTCGTGTGCGTGGCTGTCGGGCTGCTCGCGGGTCTGATGTCGGGCCTGTTCGGTGTCGGCGGCGGAACGGTGATCGTGCCGCTGCTGGTGCTCGTCCTCGGCTTCGACCAGCGTCTCGCCGCGGGGACCTCGCTCGCCGCGATCGTGCCGATCGCCTCGGTGGGCGTGATCACTTACGCCGTCGAGGGCCACGTCGCGTGGCTTCCCGCCCTGATCCTCGCCGCGGGCGCCGTCGGCGGTGCGCAGATCGGCACCTGGCTGCTGCCGAAGCTGTCGCAGACCGCCCTGCGCTGGTCTTTCGTCGCGTTCCTGCTCGTCGTGATCGTGAGCCTGTACTTCGTCATCCCCTCCCGTGACGCCGAGCTGGAACTCACCTGGATCACGGGACCGGGGCTCGCGGTGCTCGGTGTGGTCACCGGCATCCTGGCGGGTCTGCTGGGCGTGGGCGGGGGCATCATCGTGGTCCCGGCGTTGCTCTTGCTGTTCGGTGCGAGCGACCTGATCGCGAAGGGCACCTCGTTGCTCATGATGATCCCGACGGCTCTGTCGGGCACCGCGGGTAATTTGCGTCGTCGCAACGTCGACCTCGCGGGTGCGGCGTGCGTGGGCGTCGCCGCGTGCGCGACCACCGCGCTCGGCGCGCAGATCGCCATGGCCGTCGATCCGTTCGTGGCGAACGTGCTCTTCTCGGTCTTCCTCGTCTTCATCGCCGGGCAGATCGCGGTGAAAGCGGTGCGCGGCCGTCATCAGCGCTGACGCGGCCGACCGCCGGTCACGATCCGGACCCCGCCGTAGACTGGTCAGGTGCCCGTGAATCCTGATCTGGTCGGTCGTGCCTTCCCGCCGACCGTGCCCTACCTGGTCGGCCGCGAGAAGGTGCGCGAGTTCGCCCGCGCCGTCTTCGCCGACGCCCCGCAGCACTCCGACCCCGACGCCGCGCGCGCGCTCGGGTACGCCGACGTCGTCGCTCCGCCGACGTTCGCGATGGTGGTGCAGGACCTCACCCTGCAGCAGCTGCTCGGCGACCCCGACTCGGGCATCGAACTGTCGCGCCTGGTGCACGCGGAGCAGCGCTTCCGCTACACCCGCCCCATCGTCGCGGGCGACGAGCTCGTCGCGACCCTGTCGGTCACCGGCATCCGTTCGATGGGCGGCAACGCGATGATCACCAGCGAGGCCGAGATCGTGGATGCCGACGGCGCCCACGTCGTGACCACGACCAGTGTTCTGCTGGCGGGGGAGGCGGGTGCATGAGCGGGTTCATCGTGGGCGAGGTCATCGCCGAGCGCTCCGTGCATCTGACCCGCGAGTCGCTCGTGCGCTATGCGGGGGCATCCGGCGATTTCAACCCCATCCACTACCGCGACGACGTCGCCGCAGCCGTCGGTCTTCCGGGGGTGCTCGCGCACGGCATGCTCACGATGGGCATCGCGGTGGGTACGCTCGCGGATGCGCTGGGTGACTCCGGCCGCATCGCCGAGTACGGTGTCCGGTTCACGCGACCCGTCGTCGTCGACCCCGAGACCGGCGCCGACCTGCACGTGAGCGCGAAGGTGGGTGCGGTCGACGACGAGATAGCCCGCATCGACCTCACCGTCACGTTCGCCGAGACCACCGTGCTCGGCAAGGCGCAGGTGCGGGTGCGGCTGCCCTGATGCCCGAGGTCCCTCCGATCCCGCTCTCGCAGCTGACCACTCTGCGTACCGGTGGCACGCCCGCCCGCATCGTCGAGGCGCGCACCGCCGCCGAGCTCGTCGCCGCGCTCCGCGAGGTGTGGGCCGAGGGTGAGCCGTGGTTCGTGCTCGGCGGCGGATCGAACCTCTTCGCCGGCGACGAGCCCTTCGAGGGCACCGTCGTGCTCGTGCGCACCGCGGGGATCGAGGAGCTCCCGGGGTCGCGCCCCGGAACCGTACGCCTGCGCGTCCAGGCAGGTCACGACTGGGACGCTCTGGTGGCGGAGACCGTCGAGCGGGGGCTCGCCGGGATCGAGGCGATGTCGGGCATTCCGGGTACCGTCGGTGCCGCCCCCGTGCAGAACGTCGGCGCGTACGGCCAGGAGATCGTGCAGACCCTCGTCGAGGTGGAGCTGATCGACGAGTCGACGGGCGAGGTCTCGGTCGTTCCCGCGGTCGAACTCGGCCTGGGCTTTCGTACCTCAGTGCTCAAGCAGCATTACGGCTCGATCCCCGATCGTTCGGCGGTGATCCTCTCGGTCACCCTCGAGCTCGAGCGCATTGGCGACGGTGCCCGACCCATCGTGGGGGAGCAGTTGCGGGGGGCACTGGGCCTGGATGCCGATGAGGCGGTGTCGCTGCGCTGGATCCGCGATCACGTGCTGGCGACGCGCGCCCGCAAGGGGATGGTGCTCGACGCGCAGGACCCGGACACCTGGAGTGCCGGTTCGTTCTTCCAGAACGCCATCGTCTCGGAGGCGTTCGCCCGGACTCTGCCCGACGCGTGCCCGAAGTGGCCGATGGCGCCGGTGCTCGACCCGGTGACGGTGATCCCGCTCGCCGCGTTCGATGGCATCCTTCCGCCGCCCGTGGTGGAGCGGCACGAGGTCAAGGTCAGCGCCGCGTGGCTCATCGAGAACGCGGGATTGCGCCGCGGCTTCCGCTTGCCGCGCTCGCGCGCGGGGCTGTCGACCAAGCACACCCTCGCCCTGACCAACCGCGGCGAGGCGACGGCGGCCGAGATCGCCGAACTCGCCCGCTTCGTCCAGAGCCGGGTGCACGCGGAGTTCGGTCTGCTGCTGCAGCCCGAGCCGGTGCTGGTCAACGTCGAGTTGTAGCCCGCCCGCGCAGCGCGGCCGGTGTGCCGTCGGGCGGAGGCAGTGGTCGGACGTGCCGGGTGGGGATGCCGGTGGGTCGGTGTGTCGGTTCTGGTTTCCGTCTGACGGTTCGGCGGGGGAGGTCCTGCTGCAGGCCGGTGCCGTCGTTGTGGCAGTACCGTCCCGCGGGGTCTTCGTCGACACGCCGCCCTACGGGGGCACCGACGCGGCGTGTCGACCACGGACTCCGCAGGACGGTTACGCGGCGCCATGCCGCGGGCGGCGACCGACCCCGCCTCCTCCCGGCGTCAGGAGAACAGGCGCTGGAGGCGCTGCACGCCCTCGAGGAGCTGCTCGTCGCCGAGGGCGTAGGACAGGCGCAGGTAGCCGCTGGGGCCGAAGGCCTCGCCGGGGACCACGGCCACTTCGGCCTTCTCGAGGATGAGGTCGGCGAGCTCGAGCGAGGTGGTGGGCGTGACGCCGTCCCAGGAACGGTTCAGCAGTCCCTGCACGTCGGGGTAGACGTAGAACGCGCCGAGGGGGTTCGGCACCTCGACACCGTCGATCTTGGCCAGTTCCGACACGATCAGCTGACGGCGGCGGTCGAAGGCGAGACGGAACTGCTCCGCCTCGTCCTGCGGGCCGTTGAGGGCTGCGGCCGCGGCGATCTGAGCGACGTTGTTGACGTTGCTCGTCAGGTGCGACTGCAGGTTGCCGGCGAGCTTCATGGCATCCGCCGGTCCCACCATCCAGCCCACGCGCCACCCGGTCATGGCGTAGGTCTTCGCGACGCCGTTGACGAGGATCGTCTGCTCGGCGAGCTCGGGAACGGCCTCGACGATCGACACCGCGCGGGTGCCTTCGTAGGTGAGGTTCTGATAGATCTCGTCGGTGATGACCCAGATGCCGTGCTCGAGCGCCCAGCGGCCGATCTCGGCGGTCTCTTCGGGGGTGTAGACCGAGCCGGTCGGGTTCGAGGGCGAGACGAAGACGAGCACGGTCGTCTTGTCGGTGCGGGCGGCCTCGAGCTGCGCGACGGTGACCTTGTAGTCCTGGTCGGCACCGGCGAACACCTCGACGGGGGTACCGTCGGCGAGGGCGATCGCCTCGGGGTAAGTGGTCCAGTACGGCGCGGGCAGCAGAACCTCGTCGCCGGGGTTCACCACGGTCTGGAAGGCCTGGTACACCGACTGCTTGCCGCCGTTGGTGACGATGACCTGCGACGGCGCCACCTCGAGGCGCGGAGTCGCGCAGCGTCTTGGCCGCGATCGCTTCGCGCAGCACCGGGAGCCCTGCGGCGGGGGTGTAGCGGTAGTTCTTGGGGTTCTGCAGCGCCTCGGCGGCGGCATCCACGATGAACGAGGGTGTGGCGAAGTCGGGCTCGCCCGCGGCGTAGGAGATGACCGGTCGGCCGGCGGCCTGGAGGGCCTTCGCCTTGGCATCGACCTTCAGGGTCGCGGACTCGGCGATGGCGGACAGCTTGCGGGAGAGCGGGGCGCGGGAAGTCACGGGGAAAGCCTACTGTTTGCGCCCTCGCGCGGAGAGGGTGTGACGCCGCGCGGTCTGGGGCGGGCGCACGGCTCCGATAGCGTGGCGGGGTGACAGCAGAACCCCTCGCACCCCCGCGTACCCACCGTCGTGCGATCGGATTCCTGCTCAAACTGGGCGTGGCCAGCATCATCGTCGGCATCGCGACCGGTCTCGCGGTGCTGCTGCTGGTCTGGATCGTGCACTCGATCGAGCACCTGATCTGGGGCCACGAAGAGGGTCCGTTCCTCGACGGACTCCCGATGCCGTCGCCGTGGTGGCTGCCGATCGTCACGGTGGGGGGTGCGGGTGTCATCGCCGCCGTCGGGTGGTACCTGATCCGCCGTTTCGGCCGTAAGCTCGCCACCGTCGAGCAGGGCGTCGACGGCGCGCACATGCCCTGGTGGGAGACGCTCGTCGACACGGTGCTGCAGGTGACCTCGGTCGCCCTCGGCGCCTCGATCGGCAAAGAGGTCGCGCCGCGCGAGCTCTCCGCGATGGCGGGCTCGAAGATCGTGCGCTGGTTCGGCCTCAACGCCCGGTGGTGCCGCATCCTCATCGCCTCCGCCGCCGGCGCGGGTCTCGCCGCGGTCTACAACGTGCCGCTGGGCGGCGCGCTGTTCGCGATCGAGATCCTGCTCGCCCAGTTCAGCGTGGGTGCTGCGGTCGTCGCCCTGTCGGTCAGCGCGATCGCCACCTTCGTCGCGCGTCCGCTGGTGGGGGAGGAGTCGCTGTACCAGGTGGCATCCCTCGAGGTGAACGCCTCGCTCGTGGTCGCCGCCCTGCTGATCGGTCCGCTCATGGGCTGGGGGGCGACGAGCTTCGCGACCGTGACGAAGGCGCTCGGCCGGTTCCGCCCGACGGGCTGGAAGCTGCTCGTCGTTCTGCCCCTGACCTTCACCGCGGTCGGTGTGCTGGGGGCGTTCTTCCCGCTCATCCTCGGCAACGGCCGTGCTCTGGCCACCGCGGGCTTCGACCTCTCGCAGCCGGCGCTACTGCTGCTCCTGCTCGCGCTGCTGAAGTACGTCGCCACCACCGTCTCGCTCGGGTCGGGTGCCATCGGCGGCACCCTGCAGCCCTCGGTCGCGATCGGCGCGGCGCTCGGCGCCGCCGCCGCGGCGGGATGGGCGTTCATCTGGCCGGGCGCCGATGCCACAGCCCTCGCCATCGTCGCGGCGGCGGCGTTCCTGGCATCCAACATGCGCGCCCCGTTCACGGCGATCGCCCTGGTGATCGAGTTCACCGACACCGGGTTCACGCTGCTGCTGCCGATCTTCCTGGCCGTGGCCGGGTCGCTCGCGGCCTCGCGGCTGTCGTCGCGCGCGGGCCTGCGGAAGTTCGCGCCGATCGACCCGGGCCGGGAGTAGGCCGCCGAGTCGCGTGACGAGGGGCCGGGGCTCGTGGCCCCGACCCCTCGGCATCCGGCTCAGTCCAGGTATTTCGCGTACGCCGGAAGCGTCAGGAACGCCGGGAACTCCGGGCGCAGCGCCACCTCGCGGAACACCTCGGCGGCGTCGTCGAAGCGGTCGCCGTCGGACCGCGGTGCCTCGGCGAGCACGCCCTTCACGAGTCCCTCGACGAAGGCGCGGGTGATGGCATCCCCCTCCGCCGTGACGCGGTCCTGGTGGATCCACTGCCAGATCTGCGAGCGCGAGATCTCGGCGGTCGCGGCATCTTCCATGAGGTCGTCGATCGCCACGGCGCCGAGGCCCCGCAGCCACGCCTCGAGGTAGCGGATCGCCACAGACACGTTGCCGCGCACGCCGGCCCTGGTGATGGGCAGGCCGATCCGCAGATCGAGCAGGTCGGCGGGGTCGATCGACACCTCGTCGCGCGTGCGCCCGAGCTGGTTCGGCTCGTCGCCCAGCACCGCGTCGAACTCCGCGCGCGCCACCGGGATGAGATCGGGGTGGGCAACCCAGGTGCCGTCGAAGCCGTCTCCGGCCTCGCGCCGCTTGTCGGCGGCGACCTTCTCGAACGCCGCTGCGGTCACCTCGGGCTTGCGGCGGTTGGGGATGAACGCGCTCATGCCGCCGATCGCGTACGCGCCCCGCTTGTGGCAGGTCTGCACGAGCAGCTCGGTGTAGGCCCGCATGAACGGCACCGTCATCGTGACCTCGCTGCGGTCCGGCAGCACGAATCGCGCCCCGCGACCGCGGTAGGTCTTGATGATCGAGAAGATGTAGTCCCAGCGGCCGGCGTTCAGGCCCGCGCAGTGGTCGCGCAGGGCGAAGAGGATCTCCTCCATCTCGAACGCCGCGGGCAGCGTCTCGATGAGCACCGTCGCGCGGATCGTGCCGTGCGCGAGGCCCAGCCGCTCCTCGGTGAACGAGAAGACGTCATCCCACAGGCGCGCCTCCTCGGCCGACTCGATCTTCGCCAGGTAGAAGTACGGCCCCCGGCCCGCCGCGATCAGCGCGTGCGCGTTGTGGAACACGTACAGCCCGTAATCGACGAGGGATCCGGATGCCGGCAGCTCACGGCCGGAGCGATCGACGAACGTCACGTGCTTCTCGGGCAGGTGCCAGCCGCGCGGGCGCATCACGATCGTCGGCGTCCGCTCGGCGGTGACCTCGTAGCGCTTGCCCTCGGCGTTCGTGAACGACAGCTGCCCGCGGATCGCGTCGAACAGCGAGAGCTGCCCGCCGATGACGTTCCGCCAGGTCGGGCTCGTGGCATCCTCCTGATCGGCCAGCCACACCCGCGCACCGGAGTTCAGTGCGTTGATGGTCATCTTCGGGTCGGTGGGGCCGGTGATCTCGACGCGGCGGTCCTCCAGGCCCGGGCCAGCGCCGGCCACGCGCCACGACGGGTCGTCGCGGATGTGCGCGGTGTCGGCGCGGAAGTGCGGGTCGTCGCCCGTGCCGATCTCGAAGCGCCGGCGCTCGCGTGCGGCGAGCCGGTCGTGCCGGCGCCGGGCGAAGCGGTCGTGCAGCTCCGTGAGGAACGCGATCGCCGCGGGCGTGAGGATCTCGGCATCCCGGCCTTCGAGGGGGCGTTCGAGGCGCAGGTGGGGGACGGATGCCGCGGCCTGCGGCGTCGCGCCGGCCGGTGTCGTGGTGGTCGGGGGCGGGGGAGAGGTGATGAGGGTCATGGCCGTGACTTTCCGTATTTTCGGCGCCCCCCGTCCTGCATGTTGAGTGTCCAGAACACGCCGTACGACACGAGGCCGAAACGGCGTGTCCTGGACACTCAACGGAAGGGGGGCGAGGGGGGGGAGGGGGGAGAGAGGGGGGAGGGGGTTAGTGGAACTGGGCGGTCTCCGTCGAACCCGCGAGAGCCAGGGTGGCGCTGTCGGGGTTGAGCGCGGTCGAGACGACGTCGAAGTAGCCGGTGCCCGCCTCGCGCTGGTGGCGCGTGGCGGTGTAGCCGTTGGCTTCGGCGGCGAACTCGGCCTCCTGCAGCTCGACGTACGCGCTCATGGCGCGTTCGGCGTAGCCGCGGGCGAGGTCGAACATCGAGTGGTTGACGGCGTGGAAGCCGGCCAGGGTGATGAACTGGAACGCGTAGCCCATCGCCGCCAGCTCCGCCTGGAACGTCGCGATCTGGGCGTCGTCGAGGTGGCGCTTCCAGTTGAAGCTGGGCGAGCAGTTGTACGCGAGCTTCTTGCCCGGGAAACGGGCGTGGATCGCCTCGGCGAAACGGCGCGCGAGCTCGATGTCGGGCTCGCCCGTCTCGACCCACAGCAGGTCGGCGTAGGGCGCGAAGGCCAGGCCGCGGGCGATGACGGCAGGAAGGCCCGGACGCACCCGGTAGAACCCCTCCGTCGTGCGCTCGCCGGTGAGGAACTCCCGGTCGCGCTCGTCGACGTCGCTGGTCAGCAGGTCGGCGGCCAGGGCGTCGGTGCGCGCGATGATCACCGTCGGCACCCCGGCGACGTCGGCCGCCAGGCGCGAGGCGTTGAGCGTGCGGATGTGCTGCTGGATCGGCACGAGCACCTTGCCGCCGAGGTGGCCGCACTTCTTCTCGCTCGCGAGCTGGTCCTCCCAGTGGATGCCGGCGGCCCCCGCCTGGATGAGCGACTGCGCGAGCTCGTAGGCGTTGAGCGGACCGCCGAAGCCGGCCTCGGCGTCGGCGACGATCGGCGCGAGCCAGTCCTGAGTCACTTCTCCCTCGGCTCGTTCGATCTGGTCCTGGCGCAGCAGGGCGTTGTTGATGCGGCGGACGACGGCGGGCACCGAGTTGGCCGGGTACAGGCTCTGGTCGGGGTAGGTCTGTCCCGCGAGGTTGCCGTCGGCGGCGACCTGCCAGCCGCTGAGGTAGATGGCCTTGAGCCCGGCGCGCACCTGCTGCACGGCCTGGCCGCCGGTGTACGCGCCGAGCGCACGGACGTACTCCTCGGTGTGGATGAGGTTCCAGAGGTTCTCGGCCCCGCGGCGGGCGAGCGTCGCCTCTTCGCGGACGGTGCCCCGGAGGCGGACGACATCGTCGGCCGAGAACGTGCGCTCGATGCCGTCCCACCGGGGGTCGGCGTCCCACGAGGCACGGAGCTCGGCGGCGGTTTCGGTCTGGTCGCCGGGACGCAGCGGGTTGATCGTCATGAGCTTCTCCTTCGGATGCCGGGGCGTCGGTGCCCCGTGACGACCACTGTGCGCGAAGATCGACGCCCTGAAACCGCATCCGCGTTGTGAAGATTGCCCGATCTTCTGCGGCTGTGAGACTCTGGCGTATGGACACCGGCGTCTCGATTTCTTCGGCATCCCTTCCGCTCGACGATGAAGAGGTGGACACCCTCACCATCGGCCGACGCATCCGTCAGCTGCGCACCGCGCGCGGCCTGACCCTCGACGACCTCGCCACCGCGGTCGGCCGCGCTCCGAGTCAGATGTCGATGATCGAGAACGGTCGCCGAGAGGCCAAGCTCACCCTCCTCCAGGCGATCGCCCGCGCGCTGGAGTGCAGGCTCGACCAGATCCTGGATGCCGAGCCCCTCGACGCCCGCGCCACCCTCGAGCTGTCGGTCGAACGCGCGATGCGCGGGCAGACGTTCCAGGCCCTGGGAATCGCGCCGTTCCGGGTCGGGCGCGCGGTGCCGGATGAGGCGCTCGCCGCGATGCTCGCGCTGCAGGCCGAGATCGAACGCCTGCGGGAGGAGCGGTCGGCAACACCCGAGGAGGCGCGACGCGCGAACGTCGCCCTACGCCGCCTGATGCGCACGCAGGACAACCACTTCCCGGAGCTCGAGCGCGTGGCATCCGAGATTCGGGAAGCGATCGCGCACCCCGGCGGCCCGCTCACGCAGCGCGGGGCGAGCGACATCGCCGCGCACCTCGGCTTCTCGCTGCACTACGTGCCCGACCTGCCGTCGTCGACGCGCAGCATCGCGGATGCCAAGAACGGTCGGCTGTACCTCTCGACGAAGGTCGCGAAGGGCGACCCGCGCGCGGCGGTGCTGCAGGCGCTGTCGAGCCGAATCCTCGGACACGGCGAGCCGACGAGCTACGACGAGTTCCTTCGCCAGCGCGTGGAGACGAACTACCTCACCGGGGCACTGCTCATGCCTGAGGCGCACGTCGTCACGGCCCTGCGCGAGGCGAAGGAACGGCGCACGATCAGCATCGAAGACCTCCGCGACGCCTATTCGGTGTCGTACGAGACCGCCGCGCACCGCTTCACCAACCTCGCGACCGTGCACCTCGGCATCCCGGTGCACTTCCTGAAGGTGCACGAGTCGGGGACGATCACGAAGGCGTACGAGAACGACGACGTGAACTTCCCCACCGACCGGCTGGGCTCGATCGAGGGGCAGATGTGCTGCCGGCGGTGGACGAGCCGTGTGGTGTTCGACGAGGACGACCTGTTCAACCCGTATTACCAGTACACCGACACCGGGAACGGCACGTACTGGTGCACGGCGCGCGTGGAGCAGTCGAGCGAGGGCGCGCACTCGGTGAGCGTGGGGGTGCGCTTCGACGACACGCGGTGGTTCCGCGGGCGGGACACGCCGAACCGCGGGGTGTCGCGGCACTCGGTCGAGACGTGCTGCCGGCGTGCGCCCGCGGAGCTCGAGAACGCATGGCGCGGACAGGCGTGGCCGAACGTGCGCACGCCGCGGACACTGCTCGCGACCCTGCCGACCGGGGCGTTTCCGGGGGTGGACACGACGGAGATGTACGAGTTCCTGCAGGCGCACGCGCCGGGGGAGTGACGCCGCCCGTCAGTCCCACCCCACGCTGCTCACCCGGTATTCGGACGGGAGAGTCCCATACTGCTTGCGAAACGCCCGGTTCAGGTGCGACAGATCGCTGAAGCCCCATCGCTTGGCGAGGTCGCCGAGAGTGCCGGGGATGCCGGCGCGCAGGTCTGACGCGCACGCCTCCAGGCGCTTGAGCATGACCATGCGCGCGTAGCTCTGCTCTCCCTCCTCATAGAGAGCGTGAAGTTTGCGGAGGGAGATCGCGAATCTCTGGGCCGTCGCGGCGGCGGACAGGTCGCCGTCGCGCAGATTCCGCTGGACGTGCCGCTCGATCTCCGCGCGGAGTGCGCCATCGACCTGCGCGCGATCCCACGATGCGGTGCGGCGCGCGACGTTGTCGAGAGCCGCGACGACGACCGCGTGGACGGCGGTCTCGGCCGCGAGCGATGCCGTCGGGTCGAGACGCTCGGCGTTGCGCCACACACCGAGCATGGTGGACAGCGCGACCGCGGACGCTCCCGTGCGCTCCCCCGTCTGCAGCGTCGCCGTCACGCTCCCGGGATCGTGCAGTTGGCCGAGCACACGAGTGCGGGGCAGGCGATAGGACAACACGCGCCACCGCCGATGTCCGGGATCTTCGATGTAGTGCTGGCGGTACTCCCGCGTGGTGTCGACCACCGAGAATCCGCCCGCCGGGATCGCCGCCCGACGACCGTCCTGCTCCACGACGCAGCGTCCCTCGAGCACGACGTTGACGAAGAGGAAGTGCTCGTCCGTGCGACCGATCTCGGAGCGTCCGTGCGTGATGACCTGGGTGCGCGAGGCGATCTCCGCCCCGTTCGACTCGGCGAGCCGGGCCGAGCGGACCCAACCCGACGGTTCATCGCCGCGACGGCCATCCAGTTCTGCGGAGAGCGGTGTGAACGCCTGGCACAGCACTTCGCGCCAGAAGGGGAATCGTTCCTTGGCCGGAAGGGCGTCCAGGCTCCAGTACGCCATGTGTCCTCCTACGAACGTGGTCGGGGCCTCCAGATTCGCGCGCTCTTCCTCCCGGGGAATTACCCGTCGATTTCTCTCACGTAACGAAGCACGCACGCGTGTGGCGGGCGTCTGGGATGAGCGTGCACGAGCGGCAGAACCAATGCGCACCATCGGCTTTCCGCGTCGGTTCGGGGTGGGTGTGCGACGTAGCTTCCCCTCATCCATCGAGCCCAGGGAGCGAAACATGAACCCCTCACCCCCGCCGATCACGCAGGATTCGGCGCCCGTGCCCGTCGTCGATGCGGTCGACTTCCGCGACGGCATGCGAAAACTCGCGTCGGGGATAGCCCTCGTCACCACCAGCGGCGACACGGGCCCGGCCGGTCTGGCCGTCACGGCGGTGAGCTCGGTCAGCTTCGAGCCTCCCTCGCTGCTGATCTGCGTCAACCGGACTGCCTCTGCCCACGACGCGATCCTGGCGACGGGCGGCTTCGTCGTCAACGTCCTCGCGGGTGAGCACATCGGCATCCTGGAGTCGTTCTCGCAGAGCGCCCGCCGTCACGAGCGATTCGCCCACCCCGACTGGACGACCGCCGACTCCGGGATGCCCGTGCTGCGTTCGGCGCTCGCGGCGTTCGAATGCCGGATCACCGAGCGCGTCGGATACGGCACTCACTCGATCATCATCGGCGACGTCGTGGCCGCGCGCTCCGACGACGGCACCGCCGACCCCCTCATCTACCTCGACCGCCACACCCGATCCCTCGCCGAACACTCGGCCTGACAGCACCACGAAGGAAACCTCATGAGCCGTCCTCGACTGATCCTCAACGCCTTCACGATGAACGTCGTCTCGCACGTCTACCACGGTCTGTGGCGTCATCCGGAGAACACCCAACTGCACCTCAACGACCTCGAGACATGGATAGAGCTGGCCCGCATCGCGGAGGAGGGGAAGTTCGACGCGCTGTTCTTCGCAGATGTCGTCGGCATCGACCCCGCTTACAACGGCAGCTGGGACACCTATATCCGGGAGGGGTTGCAGATTCCCTGCAACGATCCCGCCGCCCTGTGCGCCGCGCTCATCTCGGTCACCGAGAACCTGGGGTTGACCTTCACCAGCTCCATCCTCAGCGAGCACCCCTTCAGCTTCGCGCGCAAGGTGTCGACCATGGACCAGCTGAGCAAGGGGCGCATCGGCTGGAACATCGTCACGAGCGTCTCGCACAACGCCGCCCAGAACTACGGTCTCGACGAGATCGTCGCCCACGACCGACGCTACGAGTGGGCCGAGGAGTACATGGACGTGGTCTACAAGCTGTGGGAGGGCTCGTGGGACGAAGGGGCGGTGCTCGCCGATCGTGAAGCCGGTGTCTACGCCGACAAGGACAAGATCCACCGCATCTACCACCAGGGCGAGTCCTATCGCGTCATGGGACCGCATCTGGTCGCGCCGTCGCGGCAGCGCACGCCCGTGCTCTATCAGGCGGGGGCGTCGGGTCGCGGGCGGGAGTTCGCGGCGAAGCACGCGGAGGGGACGTTCGTGGTGTTCCCCAGCATCGACGGGGCGCGGCGCGGCATCGCGGAACAGCGTGCGATCGCCGTCCGCAACGGACGTCGAGCCGACGACCTCAAGTTCATCCAGGGCATGTCCTTCGTGATCGGCAGCACCGAGGAAGAGGCGCAGCGCAAGGCCGCCGAGATCGACGAGTGGGTCAGTTATGAGGGTCTCGCCGCGCACATCAGCCGGGACATGGGAATCGACCTGGCACAGTTCGACCCGGAGATGCCGATCGAGCAGACCGATGTCGTCGGGGTCCAGGGGTTCGCGCGCGTCTTCGAAGACGCCAACCCCGGCAAGAAGGCACGGGTGGCCGATGTCGCCGGCGCCCTGTCGTACAACCTGCGGATGGTGGGCACGCCCGAATCGATCGCCGACCGCCTGGAGCAATGGCAAGACGCCGGGGTCGACGGGCTCAACATCATCGCGCAGCACCTCCCGGGTTCCTACCGCGACTTCGTCGAGCACGTCATCCCGGTCCTGCAGGAGCGCGGACTCGCGCAGCGGGAATACGCACCCGGGACCTTGCGCGAACGCCTCTTCCCCGGTTCGGGCGGTCGTCTGGCCGAGCGGCACCCCGCCGCGCAGTATCGCGGGGCGTTCCAGGCGGAGGATGTGCTGAGCGCGAGCGGGACGGGCGCCGCCTGGCGCTGACCCCGCACATCGCGGAGGGGTGGTCCGCACCACCCCTCCGCCGCGCGGACCGGGAATCTCGCACCGGCGAGAGTGGGCGAAGTGCACATTGGCGATGCACATCAGGGCGAATCGCACATGTCGTCCGACGGATGCCGGGAATAACGTGTGCAGCACCCGCACCGTCCCTCTTCCGCAAAAGGACACTTCCATGGCACGTATGGCACACGCCGACGACTTCGCCCTCAGCCGCGTGACACCCGACGCCCAGAAGCACTGGTTCGGCATCGCCGTCCAGCGCTTCGGCCAGGTCTCGGCCCTGTCGCAGTTCCTCCTCGGCGCCACCCTCGGGTACGCGATGACCTTCAGCGAGGCCTTCCTCGCGCTGCTGCTCGGCTCGATCATCCTCGAAGTGATCATGTGCATCGTCGGCATCATCGGGCAGAAGGAGGGACTGAACACGGCGCTCCTGGCCCGCTGGACCGGCTTCGGCGAGATCGGTGCCTCGCTCGTGGGCCTGGCGATCGGCATCAGCCTCATCGGCTGGTTCGGCATCCAGTCGGCCATCTCGGCCGAGTCGCTCGACTCGCTGCTGCCGGGAATCATGCCGATGTGGGCGTGGAGCCTGCTGTTCGGCCTCGCCGTGACCGCGATCGTCGCCGTCGGCTTCGTCGGCATGCAGTGGCTCGCCAACATCACCGTGCCGCTGTTCCTCGTGCTCGTGGGCTGGTCGATCATCACCGAACTCAGCAACCACTCCCTCGGTGACCTCATCACCTCGCCCGCCCCCGGACCCACCATGAGCGTGTGGCAGGGCACGGCGATCGTCGCCGGCGGCCTGATCGTCGGCGCGATCATCACCGCCGACATGACCCGCTTCAATCGCTCCAAGGCCGACGTCGTCAAGCAGACGGTCGTGGGCGTCTCGCTCGGCGAATTCGTCATCGGCCTGTCGGGCGTGCTGCTGGCCCACGCGGCGCAGACGGGCAACATCGTCGCGATCGTGACGTCGTCGGTGGGCCTGGTGGGCCTCATCATCGTCATCACGGGCACCCTGAAGATCAACGACTGGAACCTGTACTCCTCGACGCTGGGCCTGGTGAACTTCATCTCCACCGCGTTCGGCAAGAACCTGCACCGCGTCACGACGACCATCGTGCTCGGCGTCGTCGGCTCGATCCTCGCCGCGGCCGGCATCCTGTCGCAGTTCACCGGATTCCTCATCATCCTCGGCGTCGTCTTCCCGCCCATCGCCGGCATCATGGTCGCGGAATACTTCTTCGTGCGCCGCTGGCGTGGCGAGCTCGACGCCTCGCGCGCCGAGGGACGCCTGCCGAGCACCGCCCCGCGCCTGGTGCCCGTGACCCTCGTGGTCTGGCTCGTCTCGGCCCTCGTGGGCTACTTCGTCACCTGGGGGATCCCGGCGATCTCCTCGCTCGTGCTCTCGATCGTGCTGTACACCGTCGCCGGAAAGCTCGGCTGGGTGCGCGGTGTCGGCGAGGCGACGACCGCGCAGGCTCCCGTGCGCGACGCCGCCCCCGTGGCATCCTGACCCCCCCGAACGAAAGAAGCTCCACCCATGCACATCGGCATCGACGTCGGCGGGACCAACACCGACGCAGTGCTCATGGACGGCAAGGTCACCCTCGCCGGCGTGAAGAAGTCCACCAGTCCGGATGTCACCACCGGCATCGTCGACGCGATCGCGGCCCTGCGCACCGAACGCGACTTCGCCGGCTCCGACATCGACGCGGTCATGATCGGCACCACCCACTTCATCAACGCTCTCGTGCAGGCCCAGCGCCTCGCGCCGACCGCCGCGGTGCGGCTGGGGCTTCCCGCCACGAAGGCCCTCCCGCCGCTCGTGGACTGGCCCGGGGTGCTGACCGAGGCCATCCAGGCGCGCAGCTACCTCGCGCATGGCGGCTACGAGTTCGACGGGCGGCCGATTTCGCCTCTCGACGAGGACGAGCTGCGCGGGATCGCCGCCGACATGAAGGCCCACGGCGTGCGCTCGGTGGCGATCTCGTCGGTGTTCTCGCCGGTCAACCACGACCTCGAGGTGCGTGCGGCCGAGATCCTCGGCGACGTGCTCGGACCCGACGTGGCGATCTCGCTCTCGCACGAGATCGGCCGGATCGGCTTGCTCGAGCGCGAGAACGCCACGATCATCAACGCAGCGCTCCGCGAACTCGCGTCCGAGATCGTCGACGGCCTGACCGCGGCCGTGCGTGCGCAAGGGATCGAGGCGCCCATCTTCCTCAGCCAGAACGACGGCACACTGATGGACGAGGACTACGTGCGCCTCTACCCCGTCGCCACCTTCGCGTCGGGCCCGACGAACTCCATGCGCGGGGCCGCCCTCACCAGCGGCCTGCAGACCTGCGCCGTCGTCGACATCGGGGGCACGACGGCCGACATCGGTCTGCTCAACGCCGGATTCCCGCGCGAGACGGCGAACGAGGTCAAGGTCGCCGGCATCCGCACCAATTTCCGGATGCCGGATGTGCTGTCGATCGGCATCGGCGGCGGCTCGATCGTCGATGAGCAGACCGCGGAGGTCGGGCCCGCATCGGTGGGCTACCGTCTGACCGAGGAGGCGCTGGTGTTCGGCGGCTCCACCCTCACCGCGACCGACATCGCCGTGGCGGCCGGGCGCGCGAACGTGGGCGACCCCTCTCGCGTCGCGCACCTCGACCCCGCCTTCGTCGAGCGCGTGCTGGCGCGCATCGCCGATCGTGTGGCCGAGGCCGTCGACCGCATGCGCACCTCGCCCGAGCCGATCCCGGTGGTCGCCGTCGGCGGTGGCAGCATCCTCCTCCCCGAGGAGCTGCCCCTGTTCGGCGCCGTGCACCGCCCGCGCAACTACGCCGTCGCCAACGCCATCGGCGCCTCGATCGCCCAGGTGGGCGGCGAGATCGACAAGGTCTACGCGATCGAGGCGGGTCGGCGCGACGAGGGCATCGCCGCGATCCGCGCGGAGGCCGTCGACAAGGCCATCGCCGCGGGCGCGCGTCCGTCGTCGGTGTCCATCGTCGACTTCGACGAGGTGCCGATCCCGTACCTTCCCGGAAACGCCACGCGCGTGCGCGTGAAGGCCGTCGGAGATCTCGACATGGGCGTGCGGGCGTGAGCTGGCAGCTCACCCCGTCGCTCGTCGGCGACCTCGCCCGCGGTGCCGCCGTGCTCGGTACCGGGGGCGGGGGAGACCCGTACATCGGGGCGCTCCTGGCGCGTCAGGCGCTCGCCGCGCACGGTCCCGTCACGGTCGTGGGCCTCGACGAACTGCCCGATGACGCCCTCGTGCTCACCGTCGCGATGATGGGCGCGCCGACCGTCATGGTCGAGAAGCTCCCGAGCCTTGACGAGGTCGTCGCCCCGGTGCACGCGCTCGGTGCCTCGCTGGGGCGCCCGGTCACCCACATCGCGTGCGCCGAGGCGGGAGGCGTGAACTCCACCATCCCCATCGCCGCGGCGGCCGCCCTCGGCCTGCCCCTTCTGGATGCCGACGGCATGGGTCGCGCCTTCCCCGAGCTGCAGATGGTTCTGCCGACCCTCTACGGCGTCACCGCGTCACCCCTCGCCTTCGCCGACGAGAAGGGCAACACCGCGGTGCTGTCGACCATCGACAACACCTGGACCGAGCGCATCGCCCGCGTCGCGTGCGTCGAGATGGGCTGCTCGGTCATGCTCGCCGGCTTCGCCATGTCGGGTGCGACGGCGCGCGAGGCCCTCGTCCCGGCGTCACTGTCGGCGTGCCTGTCGATCGGTCGCGGCATCGTCGATGCGCGTGAGGCCAAGACCGACCCGGTCGCCGCGGTCGTCGACGCCCTCGGCGGGCGCGAGGTGTTCGAGGGCAAGGTCGTCGACGTCGAGCGGGGAACGACCGCCGGCTTCGCCCGCGGCAACGCCCGCATCGAGGGCCCGGGCGACACGCTGACGCTGTCGTTCCAGAACGAGCACCTCATCGCGCGCACGACCGCCGGCATCCTGGTCACCACGCCCGATCTCATCATCGTGGTGGATGCCGAGAGCGCCGAGCCCATCACCACCGAGGGGCTGCGCTACGGCCAGCGCGTCCGCGTCATCGCCGCCCCCAGCGACGAGCGCTGGCACGCACCCGAGGCCCTCGCCATGGTCGGTCCCGGCTACTTCGGCTACGACCTGCCCTCACACCGCTTCGACGGAACCATCGAGAACTCGGAGACCGCCGCATGAGCTGGACCCTGACCGCCGCCGACCTGCCCGACCTGGCCCGTGGAGCGACGCTGCTCGGCACCGGCGGAGGCGGCGACCCCTACATCGGTCAGAAGCTCGTCGAGCGCGTGCTCGGCGCGGGGAGCATCACGGTGCTCGACCCCGACGAGATCGCCGACGACATGTTCGTCATCCCGACGGCGCAGATGGGCGCGCCGACCGTGATGATCGAGAAGATCCCGGCCGGTACCGAGCCCACCCTGGCGCTGCGGACCCTCGAGAAGCACCTCGGCCGCACCGCCGACGCGACGATGCCGATCGAGTGCGGCGGCATCAACTCGATGATCCCGCTGCTCGTCGCCGCCGAGACGGGGCTGCCCGTGGTGGATGCCGACGGCATGGGCCGAGCGTTCCCGGAACTGTCGATGGAGACCTTCGCCGTCTACGGCGTGCACGGCTCGCCCCTCGCTCTCGCGGGCGAGCGCGGTGAGACGGCGATCATCGACACCGGCGACGACGACCGGCAGATGGAATGGCTCGCCCGCGGCGTCACGATCCGCCTCGGCGGGGTGGCGCACATCGCCGAGTACGCCATGACCGGAGCCGACGTCAGGCGCACCGCGATCCCGCGGACCCTGTCGATGGCCCTGGCGCTGGGGCGTGGCATCCGCGAGGCCCGTGAGCAGCATCGCTCGCCGTTCGAGGCCATCGCCGACGTGCTGTCGACGACGCTGTACCCGCACGTGCGGGAGCTGTTCGTCGGCAAGGTCACCGACGTCGAGCGGCGCACCACCGACGGGTTCGCCAAGGGGCGCGCGACCATCTCGGCCCTCGACCCCGCCGATGACGCGACCCTCGAGGTGGCCTTCCAGAACGAGAACCTCACCGCCCGCCGTGACGGCGAGCTCGTGGCGATCGTGCCCGACCTCATCTGCATCACCGACATCGAGTCGGCAGAGCCCATCACCACCGAGGGCTTGCGGTACGGCCAGCGCGTGCGCGTGCTGGGCATCTCCACGCCCGACATCATGCGCACCCCTGGCGCGCTCGCCGCGTTCGGTCCGTCGGCGTTCGGTCTCGCCGACGCGTTCGAGCCGGTCGAGCAGTTGCGGGGCGCCGAGGTGCGGCGGCTCATTACCCTGTGAGCATGAGAACCCTCGGGCCCGAGCGCCTGCCGGCGCTGGCCCGGGGGTTCGCGCTGCTCGGCGCGGGCGGCGGGGGTACCACGACGCTGCTCGAGCTCATGGCGGGCGAGGTGCTCGACGGACCGGTCGCGTTGCACGACGTCGACGACCTCGATCCGTCGACCCCGTGCGTCGCCGTGGGCTTCGCCGGGTCCACGTACCTCCTGGGCGAACGGGTGCCCGGGGATGACGCCTTCGCCCCGCTTCTGGCCGCGGCCGAACGATGGACGGGCGTCGCGGCGGCGGCCGTGTGCGCCATGGAGGGGGCGGGTCTGAACGGTCTGGCGCCGTTCCTCCTCGCCCGCGAGCACACCCTCGTCGACGCCGACCTCATGGGGCGCGCCCTTCCCGGCATCGACCAGCTCTCGCTCGTCGTGGACGCCGTGCCCGGGGTCGTGCTCGTCGCCGACACCGGCGGGGGCGTCATGGTCGTGGAGTCGTCGCGGGCGGCCGATGTCGAGAGCCTCGTGCGCGCGAGCATCATCCGTGCCGGGGGAGCGGGCGCCGTGCTCGTAGCCGGTTTCACCGTCGGCGACCTCGCCGACCACGGCATCCGGGGCACGTTCGCCCGCGCCCTCGCGCTCGGCGACGCCGACGTGTTCGGCGACGACCTCCCCGGGGCGCGCGCCCTCGGCGCGGGGCGCGTGAGCGCGGTGGATGCCGTGCCGGACGATGCCTTCGCGCGGTCGGTCGAGGTGACCGGCGACGACGGGGCGCTGCTGCGCCTGGTCGCGCGCTCGGAGTTCCTCGCCGTCACCCGCGACGGGCAGACGATCGCCGCATCGCCCGACATCCTCGTCGCGATCGACTCCGTGTCGGGCGACGTGCTGCAGGTCGACGCCGTGACCCTCGCCCGGCACGTGCGGGTGCTGGCGCTGTCGGCACCGCCGTGGTGGACGGACGCGCTCGAACGCCTGGCGCACGTGGTACCGGCCGCGTACGGCTTGCGCGATCTGGAGGTGGAGTCGTGACGGCCTCGATCCGCGATCCCCGGGGGCTCTCGTGACGCCCCTGGAGCTGCGCGCGCTGCTCGCGCACCCCGCGAACGGTCGGGCGCGGGTACTCGTCGAGGTCGCGGGCGTCGATGCCTTCGCCGGGGTGATCGTCGCCGCGCGCGAGGCGACGCTGCCCGCGCGCGGAGATCGCGAGCTCGCCGCGCTGACCGAGCCTCCACCCTCGGCGCCGTGGCAGCAGGACGCCCTCGTGCGGCGGGTGCGCGATCGCGGCTTCCGCGGCCTCGCCCTGCCGGGGGCCGATGCGCTGGGTGCCGGAAGCCGCGGCCTCGCCGCCCGGCTCGGACTCACCCTGCTGGCCGTCGACGATCCGATGGCCCTGGCCCGCGCCGGGTGGGAGCTGGTGCAGGGGCGCGACGCTCTGACGCTCGGGTACGTGCGGCGCGTGGCGCAGTCGATCGAGTACTCCGCCGCGCATCTGGCCGATCTGCTCCGTCATCTCTCGGCCAGCGTCGGTCACGGCGTGGCCCTCATCGACGCCGAGGGAGTGTTGCTGCAGGCCGGCGGCGACCTGCCCGAGGCGGTTCGCGCGGCGATCGACTTCGGGCTCTGGCAGGATGCGGTCTCGGTCGCGGAGGGAGCGGCAGCGTCCGTGCGCGTCGACAGTCCGAGCCGCGCCGGGCTGCGGTTGGCCGTCTTCGGTACGGGGTTGAGCGCCGCGCAGTTGTCGGCGCTGGCGGTCGCCGCCGAGGTGGCGATGCCGGCGGTCGCCGCCCGTATCCTCATCGACGAGGTGGCCGACGTGAGCGATGTCGCCGTGGCATCCGGTCTGCTGCGCGAGTTCCTCGAAGCCCGCGACGCCCGCGACCCCGATGTCGAGCAGCGCATGAGCGAGCGCGGCTGGCGCATGGGCGGGTACCACCTCGCGTTCCGCATCGCCGGGCGACGCCGCCTCGAGACGCTCGAACTGTTGCGCTTCGTGCGCCGGAGCCTGGCCGCCTTGCCCGTCGATTCGCAGGCCGTCACCAGCGGCCGCGGGGTGACCGGTTGGCTCAGCTTCGCAGAGCCGCCCACACCCGCCCGTCTCGACGAACACGTGGCCGCGGTGCGCGCCCTGCACGACCACGCGCGCCGGTCGTTCGACGTCGCGACCGGTGTGGGCTCGCTCGACAGCGGCGCGAGCGGGCTGCTGCGCAGCATCGACGGCGCGGTCGACGGCGTGCGCATCGCCACGGGACGCGCCGCGACCGGATGGTTCGTGCGGCTCGACGCCCTCGGCGTCGAGCAGGTGCTGCTGTCGTGGGCGGGATCCGACACGTTCGTCCCCGCCGCTGAGTCGTTGCTCGCGCCCCTCGCTTCGCACGGACCGGAACTGCTCGAGACGCTGACGGCCTACCTCGACCACGAGTCGGGCGTCTCGGCGACGGCGACCGCCCTGGGCCTGCACCGCAACACCGTGGCGATGCGCATCGCCCGCGCGCAGGAACTGCTCGGCGTCGACCTCACCGACACCGACGCCCGCCTCGCCCTGCACCTCGCCTGCCGCGCGCTGCGTTGACGGTGCCGGACGACTCCGGCGGCTCCAGCCTCCCGGGCCGGAGTGCGGGTGTATCGTCGTGCGGCTGCGGGGCCGTGGGGTGTGTCGTCGTGCGGAGGAGGGTTGTGGCGCGCCGTTCGGGGGTGCCGATGGCGCGGCGTGTCGTGGATGAACTCCGCATGGCGGTCGGCGCGGCGCCGACCCGCGTCGCGCGGAGCGTCGGAGACGGGTTGCGTAAAAACCTATCGCGTGTAAGGTTTCTGCTCAGTGAGCTCCGTCCCCCCGGAGCGCTTTCGATGAGGAGAGCACGTCATAAAGCACACTTTCGCGGCATCCACCGCGGTCGTCGGACTCGTCCTGGGCGGTCTCGCCGCGGCATCCCCCGCCGTCGCCGCACCGCCCGAGAAACCCGGCCCTCCCGGGCATGCCGGTCCGCCCGCCCACGCCGGACCCGGCGCACGCGACCTCGAACGCTACGCCGCCGCCACCTGGGCCTCGCTCGCGGCGATGGCCCATGAGAACACCGGCCTGCCCGACGACAACATCGGCGGCGCGCTGGAGGAGTCCACGGCATCCGGATACACCTCGCCGACCAACATCGGCGGGTACCTCTGGTCGACGGTGACAGCGCGCGACCTCGGCATCATCGACGCCGACGAGGCGCGCGAGCGCCTGACCGCCACGGTCTCCACGCTCGAGACGATGGAGCGCAACGATGCCAGCGGCATGTACTACAACTGGTATGCGCCCGACACCGGCGCGAAGCTCGAGATCTTCCCGACCTCGGGCGAGGTCATCCACCCGTTCCTCAGCACCGTCGACAACGGGTGGCTCGCGGCGGGGCTGCGGATCGTCCGCGAGGCCGAACCGACCCTCGCCGAGCGGGCCGACACGCTCTACCGGTCGATGGACTTCTCGGCGTTCTTCGACGCGGCTGGTGCGGCGGGTCTTCCGGCCGGCACGAACCGCGGCGGCTTCTGGGAGGCCCCTCCCGGCGACGGCTGTGCGGTCGAGGCGCCGATGTACAACGGCAGCGGCGAGGCCGCGTTCTACACCTGCCACCATTACGACACGACCGTGAGCGAGAGCCGCATCGCGACCTACCTCGGCATCTCGGAGGGGGCGATCCCGGCGACGGGGCTGTACGGCACCCACCGCACCATGCCCGCGGGCTGCGACTGGGCGTGGCAGGAGCAGCTGCCGACCGGCGAGACGCGCACCTACGACGGCGTCGACGTGTACGAGGGCGTGTATTCCTCCGACGGCATGTCGTTCGCGCCGAGCTGGGGCGGCAGCATGTTCGAGGCGCTCATGCCCGACCTGCTGATTCCCGAGAGCGAGTGGGGTCCGCGCTCGTGGGGCGTGAACCACCCGATCACGGTCGAGGTGCAGAAGAGGCACGGCCTGAAGGACGCCGGGTACGGCTTCTGGGGCTTCTCGCCCGCCAGCAACCCGTTCGGCGGATACGCCGAGTACGGCGTCGACGTCGCCGGCATCCGGTCCGACGGGTACACCTCGGATGCCGAGAAGACCGACGTCGACATCGACCGCCCGGGCTGCACCGAGGGGACGAACCCCGACCCGACGTTCGGCGACGGGGTCGTTACCCCGCACGCGGCGTTCCTCGCCCTGCCGTACGACCGCGCCGGCGTGCTGAAGAACCTGCGGGGCCTGGAGAAGAAGCTCGGCGCCTACGGGCCCGGCGGGTTCTACGACGCCGTCGCGGTGAAGAGCGGCACGGTTGCGGAGCGTTACCTGTCGCTCGACCAGTCGATGATCATGGCCGCGATCGGCAACGCGCTGACCGGCGACTCGCTGAAGGACTACATGGTCGATGACAGGATGGAGCAGAACCTCCGGCCCGCCATCGAGCAGCAGGTCTTCGGCTCGTCATGGGGCGATCGGCGTCCCTGACGGCTCGACCGCTCGATGCCCGGTGCCTCGCGGGGGTGCCGGGCATCGACGTGTTCGGACGGGGGAGAGGATGCCGATGACCGACGCACCCGCGCAGCGCGCGCGTCGCGGCAGCTACGCCAAGGGGCAGCAGACCCGCCAGCGCATCGTCGACGAGGCGGTCGTGGTGTTCGGACGCTCCGGCGTCACGGCGGGGTCGCTTCGCGAGGTCGCCGCCCGCGTCGGTCTCACGCCCGCCGGCCTCCTGCACCACTTCGCGTCGAAGGAGGAGCTGTTCGCCGAGGTGCTGCGCCAGCGCGACGAGCGCGTGCGTGCGGCGGCGGGTGATCCGCACGAGCACACGCTCGTCGAGCAGATGAAGAAGGTCGTCGCCCACAACGCCACGACCCGCGGCCTCACCTCGCTCTACAGCCTGGTCGTCGCGGAGGCCGGCGACCCCGCGCACCCCTCGCACGACGCTTTCGCGGACCGGTATCGCCAGAGCGCCGCGACGGCCGCCGACCTGCTCCGCGCCGGACAGGCCGCGGGCGAGGTGCGCGCCGACGTCGATCCCGAGCGGGCCGCGAGGCTCCTCAGCGCCGTGATGGACGGCCTGCAGCAGCAGTGGCTCCTCGACGAGACGGTCGATATGCCCGCGCTCTTCGCGGAGTTCGTGCGGGGGTATCTGCAGCCTCCGGCCTGAGTTCCGGCATCCGTCCGTCGACGTGAGGTCGCGCTGTGAAGCCGTCCTGCGGAGGTGGGGTCGTGATACCGGTGTCGCTGGGGCGGAGACGGGGGTGTGGGCCTCGGGGTCCGCGGGACGGCGGTGCGTGTGCGGGGCGGCGGTGTGTTCTCGGGGCCAGGGGTGTGGCATCTGTGTGCGGGGTGCCGGGTGGGGGCCGTCGTGCGGACGTGAACGTTGCAACGGGGGCCTCGGGCAGCGGTTCGGCGCCCGGTCCCGGCAGGGGATCAGCGCCGGTGAATGCCCCGCTCGACGTGCGCGCCGATCGCGCGCTCGACCGTCTCCCAGTCGTGCACGACCAGCGCGTAGTCGAATCGGAGGGTGACGAAGCCTTGCGCCGCGGCCCGCGCGTCGCGAAGCAGGTCACGGTGCCGGTGCTCCGCGCTCCTATGGTTCTCGACGCCGTCGACCTCGACGATCAGAGCGTCGCCGATGAGGAGGTCAACTCGGCCCACCGTGTCGATCCGAACCTGCGTGCGCACGGTCAGGTCGAGATGGCGCAACCGCCATCGCACGAGAGACTCCAGCCCGCTCTCGGCGTCGCGCCGCGCGAGAGCGATCGCCTCGCGAGCGAGAGGTGACGTGTTCTTCGCGAGCCAGTCCAGACCCGACCGACCGATCTTGCGTGCGTGGAGGGCGGACTCCAGGGCCACGAAGAATTCCTCAACGCCGCGACAGAAGAAAATCTGTCGCAGGATGCCGCGGATCGTGGCGAGGCGGAACCTGTTGCGCTCCTCGTGGTCCCAGTGCTCGACGCACACGCACCCGTCGTGCGGGTGTCCGTGCCCGTGCGGCCGCAGAGCGATGTGGAGGGGATCCGTCGGCGACAGGACCCAGAGTCCGACGTGCCGGGCGGCGCTGACGCAGGCGAGCGCTCCGCCATGCAGGGCCGCGCTCCGACGCGGCTCGCACGTCTCGGCATCCGCATACACCCCTCGCCGAAGGCGGACGAACGATCCGTTGCCGACCGCGCGGTCGATGTCGTGCCGACGGAACCCGGCCTCGAGGAGGTCGAGCCGTCGATGGATTCCGTCGGCTGGTGTGCACACGCCCTCATGATCGTCATCGGCGACGCGCCGCATGCCCCGATTCGGACGATCTGTGGATGCCGACGGCATCCGGTGATCAGGGGAGGAGGAGTGCCGGATGCCATTCCCCGGCCGTCCTGCGGAGTCCGGTGAGCGGTGGTTCTGTGGCCGTCTGTCGTCCTGCGGACTTCGGTGCTGAGACCCCGGCCGTCCTGCGGAGTCTGATGGGCGGTGGTTCTGTGGCCGTCTGCCGTCCCGCGGACCTCGGCGCCGAGACCCCGTGCCGTCCTGCGGAGTCTGATGGGCGGTGGTTCTGTGGCCGTCTGCCGTCCCGCGGACCTCGGCGCCGAGACCCCGGTCGCGGCGGTGAATTCGGCAGGAAAGGTGGGCCATCTCCGCAGGACGGCGGTGGGGCACGAGGGACGGTCGGCGGGCTGTGGCGGGACTCCGCAGGATGGCGGTGGGGGCGCGAGGGACGGTCGGCGGGCTGTGGCGGGACTCCGCAGGACGGCAGTGGGGCACGAGGGTCGATCAACGGACGAGGGAGAGAACTCCGCAGGACGGCGGGAACGACGGCGGCGGGAATGGGTTGCGGGGCAAAGGTTATGCGCTTAAACTCGGCCACGACGTGCAGACGTGCACCCGACGACGGGTGCCAGGTTCGAGGAGGAACACCATGAGAATCACCCGATGGAGCGCCGTGGCCGTTGTCGCCGCGGCGGCGATCGCTTTGACCGGCTGCGGCCGCACCTCCGACACCGGTTCCGGTGCCGCCGAGGCGAGCACGATCGGCGACGCGAAGGCCGAGGGCACGCTCACGATGTGGGCGATGGGCGCCGAGGGCGAGGCGCTGCCCGAGTTCGTGAAGCAGTTCGAAGAGGCCAACCCCGGCGTCACCGTCGAGGTCACGCCCGTGCCCTGGGATGCCGCGTACAGCAAGTTCCAGACGGCGATCGCCGGCGGCAACACCCCCGACCTCGCCATGGTCGGCTCGACGTGGATGGCTGACTTCGGTGACGCGCTGCAGACCGTGCCCATCGACCTCTCGACCGACGGCATCTTCCCCGGCGCGATCGACTCCACGATGATCGACGACCGTGCGACCGGCGTGCCCTGGTACGTCGACACCCGCGTGCTGTACTACCGCACCGACATCGCGGCCCAGGCCGGATGGACCACGGCGCCCGCCACCTGGGACGACCTGAAGCAGATGGCGGCCGACATGCAGGCCAAGGGCGGTGCCGACTACGGCATCCGCTTCCCCGCCGGCAACGACTCGTTCCAGGGCAACCTGTGGATGCCGTGGTCCAACGGTGCCGAGCTCGAGAACGGTTCGGAGTGGACCTTGGACACCCCCGAGACCGCCGAGGCGTTCGACTACTACCAGAGCTTCTACACCGACGGCATCGCCAACCCGGCCGCCGACCGCTCGGCGGGGGCCCAGGAGGCGGACTTCGTCTCGGGCGCGACCCCGATGCTCATCGACGGCCCCTTCCTCATCGGACAGCTCGAGGAGCTCGGCGGCGCCGGCTTCAGCGACAAGTTCACCACCGCGGTGCTGCCGACGAAGGAGTCGTCGACCTCCTTCAGTGGTGGCGCGAACCTCGCCGTGTTCGACAACTCGAAGAACGCGACCAGCGCGTGGAAGCTCGTGCAGTGGCTCACCCAGCCCGACACGCAGGCCGCCTGGTACGCCGCGACCGGCGACCTCCCTGCCGTCCAGGATGCCTGGAAGGACGACGCCCTCGCCTCGTCGCCCACCCTCGCCGCCTTCGGCACGCAGCTCGAGACCGCCAAGTCGGTGCCCGCCGTCACGACGTGGGTGCAGGTGGCCGCGGCCGGTGACGCGATGCTCGAGAAGATCCGTCTGGGCCAGCAGTCGCCCGCCGACGGTCTGAAGGAGCTCCAGGCCACCGCCGACCAGCTGGGCCTGGGCTGAGATCATGACGCAAGCAGTCGTGGGCGCGACCGGGCGGGCTCCGGCCCCCGGTCGCGCCCGCGCCGGCGGGGGATCGAGCCGCCGCCGGCGCCAGGGATGGGTCGCGTGGGGCTTCGCCCTGCCGTTCGTCGCGGTCTTCGCGATCTTCATGGTCGTGCCGATCGTGGGCTCGTTCGCGATGTCGTTCACCGATTTCACGGCGCGCGACATCCGCTCGCCGTTCTCGGTGAACTTCGTCGGGCTCGAGCAGTACGCCGGGGTGCTGGGCGACCCCGTCTTCCTCACCTCGTTGGGCGTGACCGCGACGTTCGTCGTGGTCGGCATCCCGGTCACCATGGCGCTCGCCCTGGCCCTCGCCCTCGCCCTCAACGCGAGCAAGGGGCGCATCGTCTCGGTGCTCCGCGTGGGCTTCTACGCCCCGGTCGTGACGAGCATCGTCGCGGTCGCGGTGGTGTGGCGCTACATCCTCCAGCCGGAGGGCCTGCTCAACTCCGCGCTCGCGATCATCGGCATCCAGGGTCCGGACTGGCTCAACGACACCCGGACCGCGCTGCCGTCGCTCATCGCCATGGCGGTGTGGCGCAACGTCGGCACGCTCATGGTGATCTTCCTCGCCGGGCTCCAGGCCATTCCCACCGACGTGAAGGAAGCCGCCCTCATGGACGGCGCCTCGTCGTGGCGGCGTCTGACCTCGGTCACCCTGCCGCTGCTGCGCCCCACGTTGCTGCTGGGCGCGGTGCTCATCTCGGTCGGGTTCCTGCAGTTCTTCGAGGAAGCCTTCGTGATGACCCAGGGCGGCCCGCTCAACTCCACCCTCTCGGTGGCGTATTACACGTTCAAGCAGTTCGGCTTCGGGCAGTACGGCACGGCCTCGGCCGCGAGCTACCTGCTGTTCCTCGCGATCGCGCTGCTCAGCCTGGTGCAGTTCCGCGTGCTGCGCTCGAAGGATTGAGGGAGGATGCCATGACACTCACGTCACCCGCGGCTCCGGCCGTCGCCGCCGAGACCGTCGAGCCGCCGCGCCGTCGCCGCCGCTCCGAGAACCGGCTCACCCCCGGCCGCGCCCTGACCTACACGATCCTCGTCGTCGGCGTCATCGTCTGGATCCTGCCCTTCGCATGGATGCTGCTGGGCTCGGTCAAGACGCAACGCGAGATCCTGCAGCGCCCGCCGACGTGGTGGCCGCAGGAGTTCACCTGGGAGAACTTCGGCGCCTGGTTCGGGCAGCTGAACTTCGGCCAGTTCTTCGGCAACAGCATCGTCGTGGCCCTGTTCACCGTCCTCGGCAACCTCGTGTTCTGCTCGATGGTCGGCTACGCGCTGGCGAAGATGGACTTCCCCGGCAAGAAGGCGCTGTTCCTCGTCGTGATGGTGACGCTCATGGTCCCCGGCGTCGTCACCTTCGTGCCGCTGTTCGTGATGGTCTCCTCGCTCGGTCTCGTCGACACCTACGCGGCGCTGATCCTGCCGTTCGTCACGACCCCGCTCGGCGTCTTCCTCATGCGGCAGTTCATGCTCGGCATCCCGGATCCGCTGCTCGAGGCCGCGCGCATCGACGGCGCCGGGGAGCTGCGGATCTTCGCCCGGATCGTCATGCCGCTGTGCGGACCGCCGCTGGCGACCCTCGGCATTTTGACCTTCCTCGCCTCGTGGAACAACTTCCTCTGGCCGCTCGTGGCGGCGCAGACCGAGGCGAAGTACACCCTGCCGGTCGCGCTGTCGCTGTACTCGACGGGCCAGAACGCCACGGATTACGGCCTGTTGCTGGCCGGTTCCGTCCTCGTCATCGCGCCCATCATCCTGCTGTTCGTCTTCTTGCAGCGCTACTTCATCCAGGGCATCGCCTCGACCGGCCTGAAGTGAGGTGTCGGGGTGGGTCCGCGCCCACCCCGCCTCCGCCCCTCTGAGCTCCCGCCCGTCCGCAGACCGGCGGACCCGAAAGGACCCCCATGACCTCCGCGAGCTTCCTCACCGCCCCCGACGGCACGCGCTTCCGCGACCTCAACGGCAACGGCGTGATGGACCCGTACGAGAACCCCACCCTCAGTGTCGACGAGCGCACCGACGACCTCGTCGCGCGGCTCAGCCTCGAGGAGAAGTGCGGTCTGATGTTCCAGACCGTGATCGAGGTCGGCGACGACGGCGAGGTGCTCGAGGCGCCCGGCAGGATCTCCAAGTCGCCCACGACGACCGTGGTCGTGCACAAGAACATGAACCACTTCAACGTGCACGCGATCCGCACCGCCCGCCAGGCGGCGACCTGGAACAACAACCTGCAGGCGCTCGCCGAGGCGACGCCGCACGGCATCCCGGTCACCATCAGCACCGATCCGCGTCACGCGTTCGTCGAGAACACCGGTGTGGCCTTCTCGGCCGGGCCCTTCTCGCAGTGGCCCGAGGGGCTGGGGCTCGCGGCCCTCGACGACGTCGACACCGTGCGCGAGTTCGCCGAGGTCGCGCGCCGCGAGTACGTCGCCGTCGGCATCCGGGCAGCGCTGCACCCGCAGATCGACCTCGCCACCGAGCCGCGCTGGGGGCGGCAGGCCCAGACGCTGGGTCAGGATGCCGAGCGGGTCACCGCCTTCACCGCCGCCTACCTGCAGGGCTTCCAGGGCGACGAGCTCGGACCGGACAGCGTGGCATGCACGACCAAGCACTTCCCGGGCGGCGGTCCGCAGCAGGGCGGCGAGGACGCGCACTTCCCGTACGGCCGCGAGCAGGTGTACCCCGGCGGCATGTTCGACTACCACCTCGAGCCGTTCCGCGAGGCGATCCGCCGCGGCACCGCCGCGATGATGCCGTACTACGGGATGCCGGTGGGCCTCGAGGTCGGCGGCGAACGGATCGAAGAGGTCGGCTTCGGCTACAACCGTCAGATCGTCACGGGGCTGCTGCGCGAGAAGCTCGGCTACGACGGTGTCGTGGTCACCGACTGGGAGCTCGTCAACGACAACCACGTCGGCGACCAGGTGCTGCCCGCGCGCGCCTGGGGCGTCGAGCACCTCACCGCGGTCGAGCGCATGGAGAAGATCCTGGATGCCGGCAGCGACCAATTCGGCGGGGAGGAGTGCGTCGACATGCTCATCGACCTCGTCCGCTCGGGCCGGGTGTCCGAGGAGCGCATCGACGCCTCCGTCCGGCGTCTGCTGCGGGTGAAGTTCCAGCTCGGGCTGTTCGACGACCCGTACGTCGACGTCGACGAGGCCGAGCGCATCGTCGGCAACGCCGAGTTCCGCGCCCTGGGGGAGCGGGCGCAGGCGCGTTCGCTGACCGTGCTCGTGAACGAGGGGTCCATCCTTCCCCTGCGGCCGGTCGACGCCGTCTACGTCGAGGGCTTCCGCCCCGACGACGTCGCCGAGCTCGGCCGTGTCGTCACCGACCCCGCCGAGGCCGACCTTGCGATCGTGCGCATCGGCGCCCCGTTCGATCCGCGCGACGACCTCTTCCTCGAGGCGTGGTTCCACCAGGGTTCGCTGGAGTTCGCGCCGGGGCTGGTGTACCGCCTGAACCAGATCGCGGCATCCTGCCCGCTCGTGATCGTGGTGAACCTCGATCGCCCCGCGATCCTCACCCCGTTCGTCGGTCACGCCGCGGCGATCGTCGCCGACTACGGCAGCTCCGCGGCCGCCGTGCTCGACGCGCTGACCGGCCGGGTCGCGCCGCGCGGACGCCTGCCGATCGAGATCCCCCGGTCGATGGATGCCGTGCGATCCTCGCGCGAGGATGTACCGTCGGACACCGGTGACCCGATCTTCCCCGTGCACCACGGGCTGGAGCTGGTGGAGCCGGCTGTGCTGCAGAGGGGATAGGGACGCGGATGGCGGAGGGGCAGGCGACGCGTCGACCGACCGTGTACGACGTCGCGCACGAGGCCAACGTCTCGATCGCCTCGGTGTCGTTCGCGTTCCGCCGCCCCGACAAGCTCAGTGACGCCACGCGTCAACGCGTGCTCGACGCGGCGCGGCGGCTGGGGTACGCCCCCAGCGCCGCCGCCCGCGGTCTCGCCCACGGGCGCACCGGCACGCTCGGCCTGCACGCCTTCGACCTGCTGCTGGAGCGCGCCGACCCGCTGGCCCAGCCGCTGAGCGGCATGCACTCGCCGCCGCTCGACACCGGGGGAGTGATCCCCTGGGACCAGACCGACGACGACGTGCTCTCCGACCCGCGGGCCTTCCCCCTGTACGTCGACGAGGTGCAGCGCGGGTTCGAGCTGGAGTGCTGGGCTCTCGGGCGGCCGGTGATGCTGAGCAGCGGATCGGATGCCGACGTGTCGGTCGCCGACACGGTGGGACGCGTCGACGGGCTGGCGATCTTCCCCTCGCCGCAGACCGCACCGACCCTCGCCCGGCACTCGCTGAACATCCCGATCGTGCTCTTCAGCGCCGCCCCCGCCGACGACAGCCACCACCGGGTGCGCGTCGACAATGCCCGCGGCATGCGGGCGCTGGTGGGTCACCTCGTCGACGAGCACGCCGCGACCGACCTCGCGTTCGTCGGGCGCCTCGAGGCCACGGATGCCGTCGAGCGACGCGACGCGCTGATCGCCGAGCTCGAGGCCCGTGGCATCCGTCCCCGTCTCGACGTGGTCGACGCGACCGTCCGCGGGGCCGACGACCTCGTGCCGCAGCTGCGCGCCCTGATCGCCGAGGATCGGATGCCGCAGGCCTTCGTCTGCGCGACCGACCAGAACGCCTTCACCCTGCTCGACGTGCTCGCTTCCGAGGGTGTGCGCGTGCCCGCGGACGTGATCGTCACCGGGTTCGACGGCACCCTCGGCTCGCGCCTGACCACCCCGCCGCTGACGACCGTGCGACAGCCGATGGAGGCCATGGGCCGTGCCGCCGCGCGGATCCTCGCCGGCACGGCCGGTGCTCCGCCCGCGGGCGGCGCGTTCGACGTCGTGTTCGAGCCGCGGGTGCAGGTGCGGGCGAGCTGCGGCTGCTGACCGGTCGGGGCGGTGTCGGCCGCGGGCGGTGCCGTTGTGCCGTCGTGCCGTTGCGCCGCGGTGTCGTCGTGCCGGAGTGCCTGCCTCGTGCCGTTGTGCGGAGTTCGTGGGTGATACGCCGGTTGGGGATGCCGTGGACTCGGTGTGTCGGTTCGGGAGTCCGCGGGAGGGTCGGTGTGGGTGGGTCGTGCCGTTGTGCGGAGTTGGTGGGTGACACGCCGGCTGGGGATGCCGTGGACCCGGCGTGGGAGATCGGAACTCCGCCCGACGGCCCGCGGTGACGGCGACTCACATGGCGTTCCACCGCAGCCGCGGCGCCCCGAGGTCGGCGCGGAGGGCGGCGGGGTCGGCGACAGGGAAGAGGGTGACGATCCGATCGTCGACGGCGTAGGCGAGCGCGGCGGAACCGTCGGGGTGCCGCTCACCGATGGCGATGCGGGCCGAGCGGCCGTCGACCGTCTCGACGAGGGCATCGGCGCGAGAGAGGACCGATCTGGCCGCCGCTGTCGCTCGAACGAGCAGCGTCTCGGCGGTGCCCCACGGCTGGAGGCCTCCGGCGGGCAGGCCGCACGCGCGCTCGAGCTCGCCCGACAGCCAACGCTCGCGTTTGAGGCCGTACGGCGTGGGCGTGGTCGACAGCAGGTATCCGTACACGTGCAGCAGTCCGGCATTGCCGACGGGCCATCGCGCCGACAGCCCCGTGCGTCGGTGCAGTTCCTCGAAGAGCGGTCGTGCCACGACCGCCGCGCCGACGTTCTCGTCGATCACGGTCGAAAGCCCCCACGTCGCGAAACGGCCGGCGTCGCGATCGTCGGCGAGGGCGGCGGCGAGCCACGGCAGGGAGTCGATGGCGGCCGACGGGTCGGAGGCGGCGAGGGCCGATGCGGCATCGAGAGAGGTCACCGCCCCACGCTACGACGGCGCGGCCGCATCGTTTACACGGTGTTTACCGGGTGTGGACGCAACGTCCACATATAAGGCGCATCATGGACGCAACGTCCACACGACAGGAGGCTCCGTGCCACGCCCCGTCCTCATCTTCGACTTCGACGGTACCGTCGCCCTCGGCGACGGCCCCCTGCTGGCCTACGCCCGCGCCGTCGCCGCCCACACGGCATCCCCCGATACGTTCGTCGCGGCGGTCGCCGCGCAGCTCGCCGCCCCCACGGCCGACGTCATCGACGGCTACGACGTGGTGCGCCGCGCGGCCGAGGCCGAGGCGATTCCCGCTGACGCCCTGTCCGCCGCTTATCGCGAGAGCCGCGCGCACCTGGGCACACCGGCGGCGCCGATCGCGACCGCCGCCGGCCTCATCGGGTTCCTGCAGGGCGTGGATGCCGAACGCTTGCTCGTCACGAACGCCCCGGCGACGCGTCTCGACGAGGCGCTCACCGCGCTCGGCCTGGCGGGGCTGTTCGACCGGATCGTCACCGACGCCGCCAAGCCCGTCGGACTCGAACTGCTCCTCGACACTCTCGGCGAGGGTGTTCGCGTCCTGGCGATCGGCGACGTGTGGCGCAACGATCTCGCCCCCGCCCACGCGCGCGGTCACGCCACCGCCCTGGTCGCCGGCTACCCCGACCCCGCAGCCCGCCCCACCTTCCGCGCCGACACTCTCGACGACCTGTTCCCCGCGCTGGGCGACTGGGTCGCCGCCGCGGGTGACCGCTCTGCTCACGACCCCGCCCTCCGTCACTCCGCTCGCGTCGACGCATCCCCCGCCGAACACTTCCCTTTCTCCGCCTGAACCCACCCGACCCGCAGAAGGAATCATGAACACTCGTCGCATCCGCCTCGCCGCCGCATCCGCCTCGCCGCCGCGTTCGCCGCGGCCGCTCTCGCCTCCGTCACCCTCGCGGGTTGCTCCGGCTCCGCCGGTGCATCCGACGCCGCGCCCGCCGCCGACCCCAGCTCACTCGTGCTGGCCCTCGTCCCCTCGCAGGACCAGGCGAACCTCGTCGACACCGCGAAGCCGCTCACCGACATGCTCACCGAGAAGCTCGGCATCCCGGTCACCGGTGTCGTGTCGAAGGACTACCAGGCCGCCGTCGAAGCCATGGGTGCCGGGCAGGCGCAGATCGGCTTCCTCCCCTCGTTGCAGCTCTGGCAGGCCAACGACCGCTACGGCGCCTCGGTGGTGCTGCAGACCGAGCGCAACGGCAACATCACCTACCCCGGGCAATTCATGACGAACGACCCGGACAAGTACTGCCACACCCCGGTCGTCGAGCGCGACGGCATGAGCTTCTGCAACGGCGCCGACGCACTGAAGGGCCCTGCCGGACTCGACTCGATCACCAAGATCGCCGGGGCCAAGGTGGCCGTGCTCGGACCCGGCTCGCCCGCCGGGTACATCTACCCGATGCTCGCGCTGAAGGAGGCCGGCGTGAACATCGACGACGGCTTCCAGAAGGTGCCCGTCACCGCCAACGACGCCTCGGTGCTCGCGGTCTACAACGGTGACGCCGAGGTCGGCTTCAGCTTCTGGGACGCGCGCACGCTCGTGAAGAAGGACAAGCCTGACGTGGGCCAGAAGGTCGTCGTGTTCGCGCTCACGAACGAGATCCCCAACGACGGCGTCGCCGTGTCGAAGGACCTCTCGCCCGAGTTGCAGAAGAAGATCTCGTCGGCGCTCGAGGAGTACTCGACCACCGACGAGGGCTCCGCGGCGCTCAAGGCCGTCTACTCGATCACCAAGCTCGCCCCGGCCGACCCGTCCTCGCTCGACGTCGTCGCCCGGGCCGCGCAGGAGCTCGGACTCCAGTGACCACCGGTCCTGCGACCCAGGGCGTCGAGGTTCAGACCTCGGCGCCCTGGGGCATCCGTCTCGACGGTGTCTCGGTGCGCTACCCCAACGGCACGGTGGGGCTGCGCGAGGTGAGCGTCGACATCGCCCCCGGCGACCTCGTCGCCGTGGTCGGGCTCTCGGGCTCGGGCAAGTCCACGCTCATCCGCACGATCAACGGGCTCGTGCCGCCGACCTCGGGCACCGTCGAGGTCGGCGGGCGCCGGGTCGACGGCGTCTCGGGACGCCGTCTGCGCGAGACGCGGGGCCAGATCGGCATGGTCTTCCAGAGCTTCAACCTCGCCGGTCGCACGAGCGTGCTCAACAACGTGCTCGTCGGGCGCCTCGCGCACACGCCGCTCTGGCGCACACTGCTCGGCGCCTACCGCCACGAGGACCGGCAGCTCGCCTTCGAGGCGCTCGACCGCGTGGGCATGCTGCCCAAGGTGTGGGACCGCGCGTCGGCGCTGTCGGGCGGTCAGCAGCAGCGGGTGGCGATTGCCCGCGCGCTCACGCAGCAGCCGCGGATCGTCCTCGCCGACGAGCCGGTCGCCAGCCTCGACCCGCCCACCGCGCGCGGCGTCATGAACGACCTGCGACGCATCAACGAAGACCTCGGCATCACGGTGCTCGTGAACCTGCACCTGCTCGATCTCGCGCGCGAGTACGGCACGCGCATGATCGGCATGCGCGCCGGAGAGATCGTCTACGACGGGCCCGCGGCATCCGCCACCGACGCCGACTTCGCCGAGATCTACGGGCGCTCGGTGACCGCCGCCGACAGGCTCGAGCGATGACCTCGCTCACCGTGCCCGCTCGCCCGAAAGGGCGGTGGATGCCGTGGACCGCCGCCGCGGTGATCGTCGCCGTCACGATCGTCATGTGCCTGCCGGGGATCGGCGTCGGCCTCGACATCGCCGCGATCGCCCGCAACTGGCAGCAGGGTGCCGTGCGCATCGTCGAGCTGCTGGCCCCGGACTGGTCGTTCTTCCCGCGCACGGTCGGCCCCCTGCTCGAGACGCTGCAGATGGCGGTGATCGGCACGGCCGTCGGTGCCGCGATCTCGCTGCCGCTGAGCTTCTGGGCAGCGCGTCCGACGAACCCCGTGGGGTGGACGCGTGCGGTGCTGCGCGGCATCCTGAACATCGTCCGCGCCGTGCCCGAACTCGTCTACGCGGCGGTGCTCGTGGCGATGGTCGGCGTCGGCGCCCTTCCGGGCATCATCGCGCTCGTGCTGTTCAACGTCGGCATCGTGGTCAAGCTCGTGTCCGAGACGATCGACGCGTCCGACGCCGGTCCGCTGGAGGCGGGGCGCGCGGCAGGCGGCACGCAGACGCGTATCAACCGTGCGATCGCCCTGCCCGACACGTGGCCCGCGTTCATCTCGCAGACGCTCTACGTGTTCGAGCTGAACGTGCGCGCCTCCACGGTGCTCGGACTCGTCGGCGCGGGCGGGATCGGTCTGCTGATCGACGCCGTGCGCACCTTCTACCGCTACGACCAGCTGTCGCTCATCATCGTCGAGATCCTCGTGATCGTGGTCGTGCTCGACACCGTCAGCGACGCGATCCGCCGGAGGCTCGTATGACCGCCCTCGCCCCCGCGCGCGCCGCCGCGCTCGTCGTGCCCCCGCGCCGCCGGAACCCCGTTCGCGTGATCGCCGGCGTCGTGCTCACGGCGATCGTCGTGGCCGCCTTCTGGTCGGCCGACATCGGGTGGTCCCGGCTCGGCGACCTGCCCGCCGAGATCGTGCGCTACCTCGGCCTGATGTTCGCCGCGCCGAACTGGTCGAAGCTGCCCGAGGCGCTCTGGCAGACCTGGCGCAGCGTCGAGATGGCGTGGATCGGCACCGTTCTCGGCATCCTGATCGCGACCCCGCTGTCGCTCGTCGCGGCGCGCGGCTTCGGTCCGGCCCCGGTACGGGTGGCGCTGCGTCTCGTGTTCTCGCTCGTGCGCGCCGTACCCGAGCTGGTGTTCGCGATCATCATCCTCTCGGTCACGGGGCTCACCCCGCTCACCGGTGCGCTCGCGCTGGCGGTCGGGGGAGTGGGCACGCTCGGCAAGTGGGGTTACGAGGCCGTCGAGAACGTCGCCCCCGGCCCCATCGAGGCCGCCCGCGCCGCTGGCGGGTCGACGGCGCAGGTGCTGCGCTGGGGCGTCTGGCCGCAGACGACCCCGACGTTCCTGTCGTTCTGGCTGTACCGCTTCGAGATCAACGTGCGCGCCTCGGCCGTTCTCGGCCTGATCGGCGTCGGGGGCATCGGCGACATGCTCACCTCGTACACCCAGTACCGTGAGTGGTCGACGGTCGGCATGTTGCTGATCGTCGTCGTCGCCGTCACCGTCGCGATCGACGCGGTGTCGGGGCGCATCCGCCGCCGCATCATGGAGGGTCACCGTGTCCGCTGAGGTGCCCGTCACCGCTCGCATCGCGGCCGTGCGCAACTCGCTGCAGCCCAGCGAGCGCCGCGTCGCCGACCTCATCGTCGACGACCCGGACGCCGTCATCGAGCTGACCGCGCAGCAGATCGCCGACCGGGTGGGGGTGGGCCGGGCCACGGTCGTGCGTGCCTGCCAGACCTTCGGCTACCGCGGGTATCCGCAGCTGCGTGTCGCGCTCGCGGCGGAGCGGGGGCGCCGCGCGGCACCGGCGCCGACCGCCGAGGACGGCCCGCTCGGCGGCATCCGTTCCGCCATCGACCGCATCGCCGACGATCTGCGCGCGGCCACCAGCCTGCTCGATGCCGGTGTGGTCGCGCAGGTCGTGGATGCCGTCGTCGGGGCGCGACGGCTGTTGGTGGTGGCGAGCGGTCTCTCGGCGCCGGTGGCCACCGATCTCGCGATGCGCCTGACCGCGGTGGGGCGCTCGGCCGAGACCGTGGGCGACCCGATCGGCCAGCAGATCGCCGCCCGGCACCTCGCGCCCGACGACGTCTGCATCGTGATCAGCGGGTCGGGGGCGAACGAGGCGAGCCTGCGGGCTGCGGCGGCTGCGCGTGCGGCCGGCGCGCGCGTGATCGCCCTGACCTCGTTCGTCGCATCGCCCCTGACCGAACGCGCTGACCTCACCCTCGCGCTCGCGTCGGGCGGCACGTTCCGCGACGAGCTCGAACACACCTCGCGCATCGCCCACGCGGTCTTCGCCGAGGCGTTCGTCGATGCCGTGGCCCATGCCCGCTCCGGCGACGCCGCCCGCGCCCGCGCCCGGGTGCTCGAGATCCTCTCCGACAACCTCGGCGACGCCGGCTGACCCTCCCCTTCGGTTTCGGTTTCGGTTTCGGTTTCGGTTTCGGCTTCGACGCCCGGTGCCGGCCCGGCATCCCCCGTGCCGTCGTGCGGAGTTCGTTCACGACACGCCGGTTCCGGCCGTCGGTGCCCGGTGTGTCGGGGCCGATCTCCGCAGGACGGCACGCCCCGCGGCCCCCCGCCCCGGCCGTGATCCCGGCCGGCTCTCACCTTCCCGGCCTTCCAGAACGGCCACGCCCACCGACGGTCAACGAGCGGCGCCCGGCCCTACCCCGCCAGCCGCAGCGCGGCCCACAGCTCGGCGCGGGCGGCGAACGACGACAGATCCCGCTCGATGACGCGCTCGGCCTGGGCGATGCGGGCGCGCACGGTGTGGCGGTGGATGCCGAGCGCCTGCGCCGTCGCCTCGTGGGAGCAGTCGTGGGCGAGCCACGCGTCGAGCGTCTCGACGAGCGCCGACCCCTGCTCGACGTCGTACCGACGCAGCGGGGCCAGCGCGCCGTCGGCGACGGCCCGGGCGGCCTCCGAGCCGAGCGACGCGATGAGACCGGCTCGCGCGGTGTCGGCGAAGTCGGCCACGCCGGGCTCAGCGGTTCGCTCGCGCGCGGTGCGGGCTTGCGCCAGCGCACCCGAGAAGCCGTCGTACCCGGTCGGGGTGGAGCAGCCGATCACCGTCTCGAAGCGGTCGGCGATCTCATCGAGCAGCTCGCGTGCCCCGGTGGGCACGATCAGCACCAGGCCGTCGTCACCCCGCCCGAAGAACAGTTCGCCGCGTCGTTCGTGCGCGCGCAACTCGAGCCACTCGTTGAGCGCGGTCGAACGGGTTGCTGCGGCGGGGGTGAGCCCCACGAGCACGGGGGCCGCGGGCAGCGGACCGAACAGGTCGCGGCCGGCGCGGCGGGCGAGGGACGGATCGTCGGTGAGGAGCGTCTGCACGAGGCCGGCCCGGAACGTGCCGATCGCACGCCCGAGGCCATCCTGTTGCTCCAGGGCCAGGGCGGCCATCGCCACGACCGCGGTCACGACGTTGCGGGCCTCGTGATCGAGGTCGTCCGCGGCGACCGCGAGGGCCCCGCGCAGGTGGCCGCCGCGGCCGAGGGTCTGCAGGGTGACCGAGGTGTCGGCGACGCGCAACGACGCGGCGGCCCGGGTGCCGCGGCGCAGCACCATGGTCACCTCGGCGCCGACGCCTTCGCGGGTCGCGGTGTCGAGCCCGCCCGCGGGGTGTTCGACCCGCAGTGCCCCCGCCGCGTCGAACAGCCCCACCCAGCAGTCGAGCTGCTTCGACAACTCGGAGAGGGTGGCCGACAGCCCGTCGGGTCGCAGGGCCGCGAGTGACACGGCCCGCTGGGCGGCGAGCGACCAGCTGCGGCGGGCGTAGGCGTCGGCGGCGAGTGCTTCGGCTCCGGCGCGGGCCACCGCGATGAAGGGCGTGCGGTAGGGCACCTCGAACAGGGGCATCCCGGCCGCGAGGCATGCGGCCGTGAGGCCGGCGGGGATGCCGTCGCGCACGACCTCCGTGCCGAAGCCCAACGCGCGCACTCCTCGCGCCGCCAGACGGCCGACGTACGCGGTGTAGTCGTCGTCGGTGGCGAACTGTGTCCCTGTCGTCAACAGCACGAGCCCGTCGCTGAGGAACGGGGTCGGGTCGGAGAGGTCGCTGGAGTGCACCCAACGCACGGGACGGTCGACGCTTCCGGCGGGTAACGCCGCCTCGTCGACGACGAGGCGCAGCCGGAGGTCGCGGCGTGCGAGCAGAGCGCGCAGACTCGGCGGCGAGACGGCGGCGTCGACCATGATGACTCCTGTACGAGACGTATACGACGGTGCTTGCGACTGTACAGGGGGGAGAGTGCGGGGCGTGATGCGGCGTCCGTAGCATCGCGGCCATGAGCCTCGACACCCTCCCCACCGTCGGCGGTCCCTCGCTCGCCCAGGAGCGCCGCCTCGTCACCGCCATCCCCGGCCCGCGCTCGCAGGAACTGCTCGACCGCAAGGCCGCGGCCGTGGCATCCGGTGTCGGCCACACCGTGCCGATCCACGCCGTCGCGGCCGGCGGCGGCGTGGTCGTCGACGCCGACGGCAACTCGCTCATCGACCTCGGTTCGGGCATCGCCGTGACCAGCGTCGGCAACGCGCACCCCGCGGTCGTGAAGGCCGTGCAGGATCAGGTCGCCGCTTTCACGCACACGTGCTTCATGGTCTCTCCGTACGACTCGTACGTCGCGGTCGCCGAGGCGCTGAACCGCCTCACCCCGGGTGATCACGTGAAAAAGAGCGCGCTGTTCAACTCCGGCGCCGAGGCGGTCGAGAACGCCGTGAAGATCGCGCGCAAGCACACCGGCCGCCAGGCTGTCGTCGCCTTCGATCACGCCTATCACGGCCGCACGAACCTGACGATGGCGCTGACGGCGAAGAACATGCCGTACAAGAGCGGGTTCGGCCCGTTCGCCGCCGAGGTCTACCGTGCCCCGCTGTCGTACCCCTTCCGCGACGGCCTGTCGGGCCCCGACGCCGCCGCGAAGGCCATCTCGCTCATCGAGAAGCAGGTCGGTGCCGAGAACCTCGCCGCCGTCATCATCGAGCCGATCCAGGGCGAGGGCGGCTTCATCGTCCCCGCCGACGGCTTCCTCAACGCGATCGTCGACTGGTGCCGCGCCAACGGCGTCGTCTTCATCGCCGACGAGGTGCAGTCCGGCTTCGCCCGCACCGGCGCGATGTTCGCCTCCGAGCTGTTCGGCATCGTCCCCGACCTCGTCACCACCGCCAAGGGCATCGCGGGCGGCCTGCCGCTGGCCGCGGTCACCGGCCGCGCCGAGATCATGGATGCCACTCACACGGGCGGTCTGGGCGGCACCTACGGCGGCAACCCGATCGCGTGCGCCGCGGCTCTGGCATCCATCGACGCGTTCGAGAACGAGGGCTTCGTCGAACGTGCCCGCGCGATCGGCGACCTGCTGAAGGGACGGCTCCACGACCTCCAGGCGGCGGACCCGCGCATCGGAGACGTTCGCGGTCACGGCGCGATGATCGCTGCCGAGTTCGTCGACCCCACCACCGGCGCCCCCGACGCCGCTCTCACCGCCGCGGTGGCCAAGGCCGCGATCGCCGAGGGTGTGATCGTGCTCACCTGCGGCACGTACGGCAACGTCATCCGGTTCCTGCCGCCGCTGTCGATCGGCGACGAGCTGCTGAACGAGGGCCTCGACGTCATCGAGGCTGCCCTCGCCCGCAGCTGACGAGCGCCGGCGGCGGAGGCGTCGACCCGAACTCCGCCGCCGCCGGGGCCACCCCCACGACCTGCACGACAAGTAAGGATGCTTTCATGGACGAGATCACCCGCGACGTGGTCGTCATCGGAGCCGGTGCCGCCGGTCTGACCGCCGCCAACGACCTGCGCAAGGCCGGCCTGTCGGTCGTCGTGCTCGAGGCACGCGACCGCGTGGGCGGGCGCCTGTGGACCGACGTCGTCGACGGGGCCCTGCTCGAGCTCGGCGGGCAATGGGTCTCACCCGACCAGCAGGCGCTCATCGACACCGTCGCCGAGCTGGGCCTGGAGACCTACAGCCGCTACCGTGAGGGTGACAGCGTCTACGTCGGCCCGCACGGCGTGGCGAAGCGTTTCACGGGCGAGATGTTCCCGGTGGCACCCGAGACCGAGAAAGCCATCGACGAGATCACCGCGCGCCTGGATGCCATGGTCGCCGAGATCGACCCCGACAAGCCGTGGGAGCACCCGAACGCCGCCGAGTGGGACAGGATCTCGTGGGACGCGTGGCTGCGAGAGCAGACCGACGACGACGAAGCGGTGCGCAACCTCGCCTTCGCGACCGGATCGGCGATGCTGACCAAGCCCACGCACACGTTCTCGCTGCTGCAGTCGCTGCTCATGGCGGCATCCGCGGGGTCGTACTCGCACCTCGTCGACGCCGACTTCATCCTCGACAAGCGCGTGGTCGGGGGCCTCCAGCAGGTGCCCGAGCTGCTCGCCGAGCGCCTGGGCGACGACGTCGTGCTGAACCAGCCGGTGCGACGTATCGTCTGGGGCGCCGATCCCGCGCCGGGGGATCGCGCCACCGCGTCGACGACGGGCCGCCGGGTCGACGACCTGCGCGAACTGACCGCGCGCGTCGAGGCCGCGGCATCCTCACCCGCGGGCGTCACCGTCATCGCCGACGGCGTGACCGTCCGCGCCCGTTTCGCGATCCTCGCCCTGGCGCCCGTGCTGTACCCTCGCATCTCGTTCGAGCCGCCGCTGCCGCGCCTGCAGCACCAGATGCACCAGCACATCTCGATGGGCTTCGTCATCAAGGTGCACGCCGTGTACGAGACGCCGTTCTGGCGCGAGCAGGGTCTGTCCGGCACCGCGTTCAGCCCGTACGAGCTGTGCCACGAGGCGTACGACAACACCAACCACGGTGACGAGCGCGGCACCCTCGTGGGCTTCGTGTCCGACCAGAACGCCGACGACCTGTTCCGTCTCGGCGCCGAGGAGCGCAAGCAGCGCATCCTCGAATCGCTCTCGCACTACTACGGACCCGAGGCGAAGAACCCGATCGTCTACTACGAGAGCGACTGGGGCACCGAGGAGTGGACCCGCGGCGCGTACGCGGCGAGCTTCGACCTCGGCGGCCTGCACCGCTACGGGGCCGACCTGCGCGAGCCCTTCGGGCCGATCCACCTCGCGTGCAGCGACATGGCCGGCGCCGGATATCAGCACGTCGACGGAGCCATCCGTCAGGGGCACCGCGCTGCGCAGGAGATCCTCGAGCGAACGCGCGGATGAGTTCCGCAGGCATCGCCGCGCCGCTCGGCATCCCCGCTCGCCGATCATGACCACCGACATCGACAGAGAAACGGAAAGCACATGAGCGATTACGCCGTCGTCAACCCGGCCACGGGAGAGACCCTCGCCGAATACGACACCCTGTCCGACGCCGGAGTGGATGCCGCGGTCGCGGCCGCGCACGACGGATACCGCGTCTGGTCGCGCACCGTCCCGGCCGAGCGTGCCGCAGCGATCCGCCGCGTCGCCGAACTGCACCGCGAGCGCCGCGACGAGCTCGCCGCGATCATCGTGCGCGAGATGGGCAAGCCGCTCGAGGCGGCGCTGGGCGAGGTGGACTTCGCCGCCGACATCACGGAGTTCTACGCCGACAACATCGACAAGATCACCGGCGACACCCCGCTCGACATCCTCGGTGAGGGCACCGCGGTGATCCGCCGCTCGCCGCTGGGCGTGCTGCTGGGCATCATGCCGTGGAACTTCCCCTACTACCAGGTCGCCCGTTTCGCGGCGCCGAACCTCGCGGTGGGCAACACGATCCTGCTGAAGCACGCTCCGCAGTGCCCCGAGTCGGCCGAGGCCCTGCAGGCGATGTACCGCGACGCGGGGTTCCCGGAGGGCGCCTACGTCAACATTCGCGTCACCAACGACCAGGCCGCGACGATCATCGCCGACCCCCGGGTGCAGGGTGTGTCGGTGACCGGTTCCGAGCGAGCCGGTGCCGCGGTCGCCGCCCTCGCCGGCCAGCACCTCAAGAAGGTCGCGCTCGAGCTCGGCGGCTCCGACCCGTTCATCCTGCTCTCCACCGACGACCTGGACGCCGCGGTGCAGGCCGCGGTCGACGCGCGCCTCGACAACAACGGCCAGTCCTGCAACGCCGCCAAGCGCTTCATCGTGATCGACGATCTGTACGACGCCTTCGTCGAGAAGTTCTCGGCCGCGCTCGGCGAGGCGAAGGTGGGCGACCCGTTCGCCGACGACACCGTGCTGGGTCCGCTGTCGTCGCTGGCGGCCGCCGAGCGCCTCGACGAGCAGGTGCAGCGTGCCGTCGCCCAGGGCGCTACCGTCGTGGTCGGCGGCACGCGCGACGGCGCCTTCTACCCCGGCACCGTGCTCACGGGCGTCACCAGCGACATGGATGCCTACGGCGAGGAGTTCTTCGGCCCCGTCGGCACCGTCTACCGCGTATCGAGCGAGGACGAAGCGGTCGAGCTGGCGAACGACACCGGGTACGGCCTGGGCTCGTACGTCTTCACGACGGATGCCGAGCAGGCCCAGCGCATCGCCGACAAGATCGAGGCCGGCATGGTCTACGTCAACGTCGTGCTCGCCGATTCGCCCGAGCTGCCGTTCGGGGGCGTGAAGCGCAGTGGCACCTCGCGGGAGATGGGACTTCTCGCTGCCGACGAGTTCGTGAACAAGAAGCTCGTCCGCACGGCGTGAACCTCCCGCGTCCCCCGGCCCGGTGCGCCGTGCCGGGGGACGCCCGCACGGCCCCGGCCATGTCGTGTGTGCCGGTCCGGTTCGCCAGGCCGGGGGACATGACATAGACTGGGGAGTGCAGTCGAAATCTGCATTCTTTCGCTGTGCCATCGGGTACGCGGCATCCCTCCCCGAGAGATTCCAGGCGCAAGCATGTCGATCTCGATTCCTGGATCCTCCGGGATCTTAGGGCGGTAGCTCAATTGGCAGAGCAGCGGTCTCCAAAACCGCAGGTTGCAGGTTCGATTCCTGTCCGCCCTGCGCACAGCGCACGCTGGCACAGACAGACAACAGACCTAGGTGGTTCGATGACGCAGGACGAGGCGAAGGGCGAGGTCGTCGCAGACCGCGGCGCGCCCCGCGAGAAGAAGCTCAACTTCTTCGCGCGGATTGCCCTCTTCATTCGTCAGGTCTTCGCGGAACTGCGTAAGGTCGTCACCCCGACGCGGCAGGAGCTGGTCAAGTTCACCGCCGTCGTCCTCGGGTTCGTCGTCGTCATGATGGCGATCGTCTACGGCCTCGACGTGCTGTTCGTGTGGATCACCACCACCGTCTTCGGCGTCCCCGGTACCGCCGGCGCCTGACCGGCGTCGCGGCGGTCGCGCGGCGCCAAGAGCGGCCGCCTCTGAACGGAAGAGATCACAGTGTCTGAAAGATATGTCGACGACGCCGACTGGGCGACCGCGGCCGAGCAGTCGAGCGAAGACGACGAGGCCCAAGAGGGCAACGTTCTCGCTTCGCAGGAGCACGCCTCCGACTCGGCGGAGCACAACGCCGTCCACATCGTCGACGACGAGACCGACACCGATGACGCCGACCTGGCCGACATCGACATCACCGACCCGGAGGCGGACGCGATCGTGAACGACGCTCTCGAGATCGACGAGACCAGCGAGGCCGAGGCCGCCGCAGAGGTCTTGAACGACGCCCTTGCCGAGGAGCAGGCCGAAGAGGCGGCCGAGGCCGCCGACGAGGTCACCCCCTACGACGGCCCCGACGTCAACGGTGACCCCGACGAGCCCGTGCTCGACGAGGAGTTCATCGACGACGTCTCGGCCGCGGCCAGCGTGGTCGACGAGGTCGAGGCCTCGGAGTCGCCCGCCGATGCCGCTGAGGCTCCCGTCGACCTCGACGCCGCCGACGACGAAGACCTCGACCCGTACGAGGCGTTCCGCGCCGAGCTGCGGTCGCTGCCCGGCAAGTGGTACGTCATCCACTCGTACGCCGGTTTCGAGCGCAAGGTGAAGGCCAACATCGAGCAGCGCAAGTCGACGCTCGAGGTCGAGGACGACATCTACCAGGTCGAGGTCCCCATGGAGGACGTCGTCGAGATCAAGAACGGCCAGCGCAAGATGGTCACGCGCGTGCGCATCCCCGGCTACGTGCTGGTGCGCATGGACCTCAACGAAGACACCTGGTCGGTCGTTCGCCACACCCCCGGTGTCACGGGCTTCGTCGGCAACGCTCACAACCCGACGCCGCTGCGCTTCGAAGAGGCCTTCAACATGCTGAAGAGCCTCGTCGAGGTCAAGGAGGCCGCACCCTCCAAGGCCGGCGCGGCCAAGGGTGCCCCGGCTGCCGCCCGCGTCATCCCCGCCGAGGTCGACTTCGAGGCCGGCGAGACGATCACGATCAAGGAGGGCTCGTTCGCGGGTCTTCCCGGAACGATCAGCGAGATCAAGCCCGAGAGCGGCAAGCTCACGGTGCTCGTGTCGCTCTTCGAGCGCGAGACCCCGGTCGAGCTGTCGTTCGATCAGGTCACCAAGATGATCTGACGTCCCGCGTCTTCGCGAACGCCCCGCCCGGTTCCGCCGGCGGGGCGTTCGCCGTTCCCGCTGGCGCTCCGCCGCCAGCACGCATAAACGCGATTCGCGCACATAAACGCGCTGCCCTCGCGTTTATACGCGTGAAGGGCGTTTATGCGTGACCTCGCTGCTCGGGCGACGACCGCGCACGTCGGCGCGGCTCCGGGATGCCATGCCCCGCCGCCGCTCTGCCGTGTCCGCGCCCACGTCGCGCGGTGCATTCCGCCGCGGCACAGCTCCCGCCACGGGGTGCTCCGCCCCCGGCATCCCGTGTCACTTCGAGCGGGTGTTCCGCCCGACGCAAGCCAGGGCGGCTGCCTCGGGGCGACGGACGGGTTGCAGCCCGGCCAAGAGCAGGGCCCTGCGCAGTTCGTTGACGCCGAGCGCTCCCGCGTAGTCCCATCGGGCGATACGCCACCCCTGCCGTCGGAGCGCGTCTTCGCGGCGTTTCTCGGCGCGAACGGCCTCGGCCGCCGCGGCAGCATCGGTGCCGCTGTACTTCATCCACCCGTCGATCTCCCCGATGACCCTCCGCTCCGGCCAGCAGAAGTCCGACCGGTAGACGCGTCCATCGATGCGGTGCTCTGTCTGCAAGGAAGGTGTGGGGAATCCACACCATTCGATGACCGCTCGACTGATCGATTCCCCTGGCGACTCTGCCAGCGGCGTCGCGCGCGACAGGACCCACTGCGCGCGTCTCACCCCGAAAGTGTTCTGTTGTGCGGCGGCGCGATCGAGCAGCATCCGATGATCCAAGCCGAACGACCGGACCGCCGCGTCGGCGACCGCGACGCCCAGCGCGGGAGGAAGTGCCCGGGCGAGGTCGATGACGACGTCCTCGACGGCGGTCATGCGGATGCCGGCGAAAGAACAGGTCGCTCGCGTGTCTGCGCTCGTGTGCACGGTGACGTCGCCGTAGGTCACCGACCGCGAGCGACGTCCATCGAAGATGTGGATCGCGCGGGGATGCCCGAAGACGGGCAACCCGAGCAGCGAGGCGGCGGACTCGTGGGAGAACACCGCATCCGGTCTGGCCGAAGCGAAGGCGTGGACGCGAACGAGGTAGCGGCCCCAGGGTGGCAGCTCCTCCCATGCGGTGCGGACCGTGTACACCCCGGCACGCACGCGCAGCAGCGCTTCGTCGCGCCAGAACGGCGGTCCGGATCGAGGCGCGTGCGACGCGCGCATCAGCGGTGCCGGCGAGGCGAGCAACGATCGGGGAGCGACGTCCATTCGGCGAGCGTGCCAGTTTCGCGGGCGACCCGTGTTCGGGCTGTGGATAACCCCGGGTACTCGCACGCATAAACGCTGTTCGCGCGCATAAACGCGATGCCCACGCGTTTATGCGCGCGAACAGCGTTTATGCGTGCAGGGCGAGGCGCGCAGGCCCCGCGCCCCGCCCCCGCGCCCGCCCCGCGCCCCGCCCCCGCGCCCGCCCCGCGCCCCGCCCCCGCCCCCCGACTCCCGGATGCCGAAGATCTCGGTATCGCGTACAATGGCAAGGTTGCGTGCGTCAGTGCGCGACGACCGCTGCCCGGAACCGCCGGGTGTGCGGGAGAGAGGGAGCCGCGAGGCTCCCGCTCGAGAGAGGAAAAGGATATGGCACCCAAGAAAAAGGTGACCGGCCTGATCAAGCTCCAGATCAAGGCCGGCGCGGCCAACCCCGCGCCGCCGATCGGTCCGGCGCTCGGTCAGCACGGCGTCAACATCATGGAGTTCTGCAAGGCGTACAACGCGGCGACCGAGGCCCAGCGCGGCAACGTCATCCCCGTCGAGATCACCGTCTACGAGGACCGCAGCTTCACGTTCATCCTGAAGACGCCCCCTGCCGCCGAGCTCATCAAGAAGGCCGCCGGCCTGGCGAAGGGCTCGCCCACGCCGCACACCACCAAGGTCGGCAAGCTGACCAAGGAGCAGGTCCGCGAGATCGCCACCACGAAGCAGCCCGACCTGAACGCGAACGACCTCGAGGCCGCCTCGAAGATCATCGCCGGCACCGCCCGTTCCATGGGCATCACGGTCGAGGACTGAGGGAGATAACAATGGCTACCAAGTCCAAGGCATTCCGCGCCGCTGCTGAGAAGATCGCGGCCGACACGTTCTACACCCCCGCCGAGGCCGTCGCCCTGGCGAAGGAGACCGGCTCGAAGAAGTTCGACTCGACCGTCGAGGTCGCGCTGAAGCTCTCGGTCGACCCCCGTAAGGCCGACCAGATGGTCCGCGGCACGGTCATCCTGCCCCACGGCACGGGTAAGACCGCGCGCGTCATCGTCTTCGCCAACGGCCCCGCAGCCGAGGCGGCTCTCGCCGCCGGCGCCGACGAGGTCGGTGGCACCGAGCTCATCGAGAAGGTCGCCGGCGGCTACACCGCGTTCGACGCGGCCGTCGCCACGCCCGAGCTCATGGGCCAGGTCGGTCGCCTCGGTAAGGTCCTCGGACCCCGCGGCCTCATGCCGAACCCCAAGACCGGCACCGTGACCCCCAACCCGGCCAAGGCCGTCGAGGAGATCAAGGGCGGAAAGATCGAGTTCCGCGTCGACAAGCACGCCAACGTGCACTTCGTCGTCGGCAAGGCGTCGTTCTCGGCCGAGCAGCTCGACGAGAACCTGAAGGCCGCGCTCGAGGAGATCGTCCGCCTCAAGCCGTCGAGCTCGAAGGGCCGTTACATCCAGAAGGGCGCCGTCTCGACCACCTTCGGTCCCGGCATCCCGCTGGACGTCAACGCCATCGTCTGACATCCACGTCACCCGGAAGCCCCGCCGCGCCCCGCGCCGGCGGGGCTTCCTCGTGTCGCCCCCGCGCACGCACGCTCGTGCAACCGGCGTCAACCGGGAAGGAACCGGCGTGCCGTCGTGTTCAGATCAAGAGCGCATCTCGTGCCATCCCCCCTCACCCCCCTGCAAGGAACAGCTATGCCCCGTCGCCGTTTGACCGTCCTCGCCGCCACCCTGGGCCTGAGCGCCCTCGCCCTGACCGCCTGCAGCGGTGGTGCGACCTCCGGTGCCTCCTCCGACGCGGGAGCCGAGTACGACCTCGTCTCGGACGGCACGCTGACCGTCGCCACCGAGGGCACCTACCGCCCCTTCTCGTACCACGAGGGCGCGGGGGAGCTCACCGGCTTCGACGTCGAGATCGCCAAAGCCGTCGCCGGCAAACTCGGCCTCGAGGTGCGCTTCCAAGAGACGCAGTGGGACGCCATCTTCGCGGGCCTGGATGCCGGTCGCTTCGACGTCATCGCCAACCAGGTGTCGATCAACCCCGAGCGCCAGGAGAAGTACACCTTCAGCGCGCCGTACACCGTCTCGCGTGGCGTCATCGTCACGAACGATGACGACAGCTCCATCTCGAGCTTCGCCGACCTGTCGGGCAAGACCACCGCTCAGTCGCTCACGAGCAACTGGTACGAGCTGGCCACCCAGAGCGGCGCGCAGGTCGAGGCCGTCGAGGGCTGGGCGCAGGCCGTGGCGCTGCTGAAGCAGGGACGCGTGGATGCCACGATCAACGACCAGCTCACCTACCTCGACTACGAGAAGACGAACAGCCCGACCGGTCTGAAGATCGCCGCCGAGACCGACGACACCTCCGAGAGCGCCTTCGCATTCAAGAAGGGTCAGGACAAGCTCGCCGAGGCCGTCGACGGCGCCCTCGAGGAGCTCCGTGCCGACGGGACGCTCACGACGATCAGCGAGAAGTACTTCGGCGCCGACGTCACGCGGTAAGCGCCGGTTGTAAACCCCCGCCGGCCGCCCGCGTCCCCTCTTTAGCGTGGGGACGCGGGCGACCCACGACCGCCCGCACACCCGGAGTGAGAAAAGAGGCCCATGAACGACGTCTGGACCCTGATGCTCGACTCGTTCTGGCCGATGCTGCTGGCAGGGCTCACGGGCACGATCCCGCTGTCGCTGGCCTCGTTCGCGATCGGGCTCGTGATCGCCCTCGGGATGGCGCTGCTGCGGCTGTCGCGCAACGTGGTGCTCTCGGGTTTCGCCCGCTTCTACATCTCGGTGATCCGCGGCACGCCGCTGCTCGTGCAGCTCTTCGTGATCTTCTACGGTCTGCCCGCCGTGGGCGTGGTGATCGACCCCTTCCCCGCGGCGATCATCGCGTTTTCGTTGAACGTGGGCGGGTACGCCGCCGAGGTCATCCGCGCCGCGATCCTCTCGGTGCCGCGCGGGCAGTGGGAGGCCGCCCACACCGTGGGTCTCTCGTACCGCAAGACGCTGACCCGCATCATCCTGCCGCAGGCCGCCCGGGTATCGGTGCCGCCGCTGTCGAACACGTTCATCTCGCTCGTGAAGGACAGCTCCCTGGCATCCCTCATCCTCGTGTCGGAGCTGTTCCGGCAGGCGCAGAACATCGCTGCGTTCTCGTACGAGTTCATGGCGGTGTACCTGGAGGCGGCACTCATCTACTGGCTGTTCTGCCTGGTGCTGTCGTTCGCGCAGAACGCCCTCGAGAAGAGGTTGGATCGCCATGTCGCACACTGATGCCCCGCTGCTGGAGGTCACCGGCCTCGAGAAGAGTTTCGGCGCGAATCGCGTGCTCGACGGCGTCGACCTCTCGGTCCGCCGCGGCGACGTGCTCGTGCTGATCGGCCCCTCGGGCTCGGGCAAGACGACCGTTCTGCGGTGCCTGAACGGCCTGGAGACCCCGGATGCCGGTGTGGTGGCGTTCCACGGGGGCCCGACCGTCGACTTCTCGGCGAAGGTATCGAAAGCCGATCGCACCGCGCTGCGGGACCGCTCGGCGATGGTCTTCCAGCACCACAACCTCTTCCCCCACCTCACGGTGATCCAGAACGTCATCGAGGGGCCCGTCCAGGCGCACGGCGTGCCCAAGGTCGAGGCCGTCGCGCGCGCCGAGAAGCTGCTCGCCCGCGTGGGGCTGGCTGAGAAACGCGACGCGTACCCGTCCGAGTTGTCGGGTGGTCAGCAACAGCGCGTCGGCATCGTGCGTGCCCTCGCCCTGCAGCCGCAGCTGCTGTTGTTCGACGAGCCCACCAGCGCCCTCGACCCGGAGCTGGTCGGTGAGGTGCTGACGGTGCTGCGCGAACTCGCGAACGAGGGATGGACGATGGTCATCGTCACCCACGAGCTCGGCTTCGCCCGCCAGGTCGCCGATGAGGTGCTCTTCTTCGACGAGGGCGTGATCGTCGAGCGTGGCGCGCCCGCGCAGCTGTTCACGCGTCCCGAGAAGGAGCGGACCCGCCGTTTCCTCGACCGGCTGTTGCGCCCCCTCGACGGTCCCGACCCCGCCTGACACCGGGGTCCGGTAGCGTCGGAGCATGCGCCTCGAGAAGCTGCTCGGCATCGACGTACCCCTCGTGCTCGGCCCCTTCGGCGGCCTGTCGTCGATCGAGTTGACGGCGGCGGTGAGCGAGGGCGGCGGTCTCGGCTCGTTCGGTCTGTACGGCTATGCGCCGGACCGGATCCGCGACACGATCGCAGTGCTGCGCGCCGCCACTTCGCGACCCGTCGCGGTGAACCTGTGGCTGCCGCGCGGCGACGAGGTGACGCCGGGCGACCTCGATCTCGCACCGTTCCTGCGGGCCGCGGCACCGTTGTACGCCGCGGCCGGTGCTACCGCACCGACGACTCCGGCTGCCTTCCTGCCGTCGCTCGACGACCAGCTCGAGGCCGTCTTCGCCGCCCGCCCCGACGTGCTGAGCGTCGTCTACGGCGTTCCGGATGCCGACACCCTCGTTCGTGCGAAAGCTGTCGGCATCCGCGTGATCGGCACCGCCACCTCGGTCGCCGAAGCGGTCGCGCTGGAGGCCGCGGGAGTGGACGCCGTCGTGGCGACGGGAGCGGACGCCGGTGGGCACCGCGTGTCGTTCCTCGCCGACCCCGCCCAGTCGTTGGTGGGGACGTTCTCACTGGTGCCGCAGGTCGTGGACGCCGTAGACGTCCCGGTCATCGCCGCCGGCGGCATCGCCGACAGACGGGGTGTCGCGGCCGCCCTGGCCCTCGGCGCGGACGGCGTGCAAGTGGGGACGGCGTTCCTGCGGACGCGGCAGTCCGCGGCGACGGAGGGGCATCGCGCGGCGATCGCCGCAGCGGCCGACACCGACACCGTGCTGACGCGTGCCATGAGCGGGCGACTGGCCCGTGGCATCCCGAATCGCGCGATGCGCGAGCTCGAGGCGTCGGGCATGATCGCGCCGTTCCCCGCGCAGAACTGGCTGACCGGAGTGTTCCGCGCGGCGGCGGCCGCGGCGGGCGACGCCGATCTCGTGTCGTTGTGGGCGGGGCAGGCCGCGGGGCTGGCGCGGCTCGACGATGCGGCCGATGTCCTGGCCGAGCTGCGGGCGGGCCTGCCGGCGTAGCGCTCGTAGATCGCCGCCAGCCGCCGTCGCGGCGGCCTCAAGCGGTCGCGCGGATCTCGAAGGCCTCCGGCGCCGTTTCAGCGGTGCCGGCGACATCGACACCGGTGACCTGAGCCGGCGGTGGCCCGGTGCGCGCCCACGCGACCAGGGCGTCGAGGGTGGCCTGATCGCCGGCGATGAGTGCCTCCACCGAACCGTCGCGGCGGTTTCGCACCCACCCCCGAGCGCCGAGACGCTCCGCTTCGTTGCGCAGGGCGAAGCGGAAGCCGACGCCCTGCACCCGGCCGCGCACCGTGATCGTCATCGTCGGCATGGGGACATTCTCGCCCCTGCGCACGCATGGCCGCACCGCCCTCGCCGAGCCGCTCTCGACGCCGGGACGACGACGCCGGGACGATTCAGTGCGGCAGCACGAGCGACAGGGCGATCGCGAACATCACCACGGCGATGAGCGCGTCGAGCACGCGCCACGCGCGCGGGGTATCCAACCACCGGCCCAGGAATCGCGCACCGAAACCGAGCGCCGAGAACCACACCAGGCTCGCGAGGCACGCACCCAGCGCGAAGGCCCAGCGGCCCTCGCCATGCGTCGACGCGATCGATCCGAGCAAGAACACGGTGTCGAGGTACACGTGCGGGTTGAGCCATGTCAGGGCCAGGCAGGTGAGCAGGGTGGCGGCGAGCGACGTCCGCGCCGGGCGGGTCTGCACGGTCGTGCCACCGGCATCCGGGCTCGAGGGGGATGCCGGGGTGTCGACGTCGACGCGAAGGGTCGCGCCGCTCGGGCGCACGGCACGGCGCGCGGCGAGCAGGCCGTATCCGATCAGGAACGCCGCTCCCGCCCACCGTACGACGACGATCAGCCACGGGATGGCCTGCAGCACGATCCCGACGCCCGAGACGCCGAGCACGATCAGCACCGCGTCGGAGAGCGCGCAGACGGCCACGACGGCGACGAGGTGTTCTCGTCGGATGCCCTGGCGCAGAACGAACAGGTTCTGCGCGCCGATGGCGACGATGAGCGAGAAACCGAGGCCGAGTCCGGCGAGCAGGGGAGTGAGCACGTCCCGACGCTAAACGCGTCTTCGACAGAAGAACAGCTCATGATTCTGTATCAGCATTAGTTTTGCTTCATGTCGATTCCCCTCGATCTCGCCCGCACACTCGCCGTCGTCGTCGAGGAGGGGACTCTGGAGGCCGCCGCCCGGCGCTTGCACGTGACGCCGTCCGCGGTGAGCCAACGCGTGCGTGCCCTCGAGGACCAGCTCGGCCGTGTGGTGCTCGTGCGCTCGAAGCCGGTGCGCACCACCGAGGCCGGCGACGCCGTCGTGCGTCTCGCGCGGCAGCTCGCCCTGCTCGAACACGACGCGCTCGCCGCGATCGGGGGCGAGGGCGGCGTCGTGGCATCCGTCCCCCTCGCGGTGAATGCCGATTCGCTCGGCACGTGGTTCCTTCCGCCGCTGGCCCGAGTCGCCGCGCGCCGACCGGTCGTCTTCGACCTGCACCGCGACGACCAGGACTTCACCGCGGGACTGCTCGAGACGGGAACCGTCATGGCGGCGGTCACCTCGCGGCAGACGCCGGTGGCGGGATGCCGTGTGCGCAGGCTCGGCGTCCTGCGCTACGAGGCCGTCGCGACGACGCCGTTCGTCGCCCGGTGGTTCGCCGAAGGTGTGGACGCAGACGCTCTTTCTCGGGCGCCCGTGGTCGACTTCGACCGACGCGACGACCTGCAGACGCAGTGGCTGGCGCGCCGGGGGGTGCCGGCGGGAGCCCCTCCGCGGCACCGGGTTCCGGCATCCCAGGACTTCGCGACGGCCGTCGAACTGGGATTGGGGTGGGGTCTGCTGCCGCGTTTCCCATCGGCGTCCGGACTGGCGGCGGGGTCCCTCGTGCGCCTCGGGGACGACCCCCTCGACGTGCCGTTGTTCTGGCAGCAGTGGAACCTCACCTCGGCGCTGCTCGACGATGTCGCCGACGAGGTGGTCGCCGAGGGGCGGCGCGTGCTGGCGACCGGATGAGCTCAGTCGTCGCTGACGTGCAAAACGATCTTTCCGCGGGTGTGGCCGCGCTCGATCTCGGCGTGGGCCGTGGCGGCCTCGTCGAGATCGAAGACCCGGTCGATGAAGACGCGCACGGCTCCGGAGTCGAGCAGGCGGCCGATCGTTGCCAGGGCGGCACCGTCGGGGATCGTCTTGTAGTCGGTCGAGCGGATGCCGCGTGCCGCGGCGGCTTCGCGGAAGCCCGGCCAGGCACCTGTGGGCACCTCGATGAGCATTCCACCCGGGCGGATGACGTCGAGCGAACGCGTGCCGGTGTCGTGGGAGACGTTGCCGATGAGGTCGATCACGACATCGACGTCGGAGACGACGTCTTCGAAGCGCGTGGAGGTGTAGTCCACGACCTCGGCGGCCCCCAGCTCCCGCAGCCACTCGAGGTTGTGGGCTGATCCGGTCGCGATCACGTGGGCGCCGAAGTAGGCGGCGAACTGCACGGCGAAATGCCCGACGCCGCCGCTGCCGGCATGCACGAGGATCCGCTGGCCCTGATGAGCGCGTGCCGTCTCGACCACCAGACCCCACGCCGTGAGCGCGGCCACGGGAACGCCCGCTGCCTCGACGTGCGAGAGGGAGGAGGGCTTGCGCGCGAGCGACAGCGTGGGAACGACGACGTACTCGGCGTAGGCGCCCGGGGTGCGGGGGAATGCCGCCATACCGTAGACCTCGGTTCCGACGGGGAACGGGTGCGCGTCGAAAGGTGCGCGCACCACGACGCCGCTGACGTCGAGACCGAGCACGGCGGGCCAGGAGTCGATGGCGCCGGACATGCCGCGTCCGGCGCGCGTCTTCGCATCGATCGGGTTGACGCCGGCGGCGGCGACGCGAATGAGGACCTCGCTGAGCACCGGTGTGGGAACCGCGACCTCGCTCACGTGCAGCGCGTCGGCAGTGCCCGGGCCGTCGAACACCGCCGCACGCATCGTCTCGGGCACCGCGGGCGGGGCTTCGAGGGTGGTCTCGGGACGCGTCGATCGGAATCTCATTCGGCGCTCTCTCTCGCGTGCGGTCGCATCCGCGGCGGCTCCGCCCCGGTTGGACAAGTCAAGCGCGCCATTGTCTCCAGGGTGTTACACCGGGGTCACCGTGTCGCGAAGGCTCGCGGCGGCTCTCAGTCGTGAGCGGGCGACTCGCCCACGGCCAGGGCGTGCAGCAGCGTGGAGAGGTGGCGGATGTCGTCGACCGACCAGTCGGCCATCGCTTCGTACAGTCGGCTCTCGTGTGGAGCGCGGGCATCGGCGAGGCGGGCATGCCCCGTCTCGGTCACCGCGATCAGGCGCGAGCGGCGATCGTTCGGGTCGGGTGTGCGCGTGACGAGGCCCAGCTCCTCCAGCTCGCTGATCGCGCGGCTGAGGAAACCCTTGTCAGCGGCGAGACGCTCCGCCAACGCCGACAGTGTCAGAGGACCGAACCGGCTGACCACCGAGAGGGCCTTGAACGTGGCCGGCAGCATCCCGGGGCTCACGCGTTCCGCCGCCTCGGACACGAAGCGGCGGAACACGGTCATGAGCTCCGAGAACGACGACTCCAGGGCCTGCACGGCCTCGCGGCGGTCCTCGCTCAGTTCGCTCGTCACGTCAGCCATCTTCTCCCATGCGGGCGTCGCGATGCGAGGCAGCGGCATCCTGCGTCATGACCGTTCCGGTCGCGGACAGCGATGCCATCCCGGCGGGAACGGACACGGTGGCGAAGTCGGCTTCGCTCGCGGCGACCCGCTCCGTGGTCGTCATCCGGGTCAGCGGACGGTTCGGCAGGAACAGGATGGCGATGAGGCTCACCACGGCGACGGGCACCGCGATCAGGAACGAGTGCGCGATGGACTGTGCGTAGATGTCTTCGACGATGACACGGACGCTCTCGGGCAGGGTCGATACCTGGGGGATCGCGCCCGACTGCAGCGACTGCGCCACGGCCGCGCCGCTCTCACCGAGACCCATGATCGCTGACTTGAGGTCGTCGGCCCGGTCGGTGAACAGGCTCGTCGCCATGCTCGCCAGGGCCGCGCCCATGACCGAGACGCCGATCGTGCCGCCCAGGCTCCGGAAGAACGTCACGCCCGAGCTCGCCGCGCCCATCTGGGTGGGGTTGGCGGTGTTCTGCACGATGAGCACGAGGTTCTGCATCGTCATGCCGACGCCCGCGCCGAGCAAGAACATGTACAGCGAGACGAGCGCGAAGTTCGTGTCGTAGTGGATGGTCGACAGCAGGAACGACCCCGCGATCAGCAGCACGCCACCGGCGATGAGGAACGGCTTCCAGCGTCCGAAGCGTGAGATGAGGGCGCCGACGACGATGGATGCCACGAGCAGGCCGCCGATCATCGGAATGGTCATGACGCCGGCCTCGGTCGGGGTGGCCCCGCGGGCCATCTGCATGTACTGGCTGAGGAACACCGAGGTGCCGAACATCGCCAGGCCCGTTGCGATCGAGGCGATCGTGGCGAGGGTGAAGGTGGCATCTCGGAACAGCGTCAGTGGAACGAGGGGCTCGGCCGAGCGCAGCTCGACGACCACGAAGAGGATCGCGGCGAGCACAGCGCCGCCGACCATCAGCAGCGTCTCGGTGCTGGCCCACTCGAAGGTGCTGCCGGCGTTGGTCACCCAGATGAGCAGCAGCGACACGGCTGCCGACAGCAGGACGATGCCGACGTAGTCGATCTTGACCTTCCGCTTCGCGCGCGCCGGGAGGTGCAGCGTGCGCTGTTGGATCAGCAGGGCCGCGACGGCGAAGGGGAGGGCGACGAAGAAGTTGAAGCGCCAGCCGAACGCGTCGGTGATGACACCGCCGAGGAGCGGCCCGCCCACGGTGGCGACGGCCATGACGGCACCGAACAGGCCCATGTACCGCCCGCGCTCGCGAGGGCTGATGATGTCGGCCATGATCACTTGGCTGAGGGCGGCGAGACCGCCCGCGCCCAGGCCCTGCACCGCGCGGAAGGCGATGAGCATGTCGGTGTTCTGCGAGAAACCGGCGGCCGCGGTGGCGAGGACGAAGATCGCGATCGCGACCTGGATGAGCACCTTGCGGTTGAACAGGTCGGCGAGCTTGCCCCAGATGGGGGTCGAGATCGCGGTGGTGAGCAGGGTCGCGGTGACGACCCATGTGTAGGCGTTCTGGTCGCCCGACAGGTCGTGCACGATGACCGGCAGCGAGGTCGAGACGACGGTCGAGGCGAGCATCGACACGAAGGTGCCGAGCAGGAGGCCGATGAGGGCGGGGAGGACGCGGCGCTGTGCGGGCGCGTCGAGGGAAGCGGTTGCCATGCGGGAACTCCACGGAGGGGGACGGATGCCGCGACGACGATGGCGCGATTAGTTGACTGAAGTCAACGATACGCCTAATGCTTGACTTGCGTCAACTATTAATCGAGGAGCGCGAGGGCGCGGTACCCGTCCGTGGGTTCTTTCTGCACCGGCAGCGGCCGGCGCGCCGCCATGGTGCGGCGGTAGAGCTCGTCGATCAGCGAGGTCGCGAGGCCGACGAGCTTGGCGATCTCGCGGTCGTCGCGGTCGATCCACTGGCAGCGGGGCTCGTCGTGCATCGGCACGAAGCCGTCGTGCTGCTCCCAGGCCACGAGCGTGCGCTCCGCGCCGAGCACGTGCTGCTGCCACCAGATCTGGCGCATGTAGGTGCGGGGGATCGAACGCCATGCCTTGTTGGTGGTCTTGATCTCGGCGAGGACGATGCGGCCCTCGCCGTCGACCACCACGCCGTCGGGGGTGGCGAGGTGCCGCTTCTCGACGACGGCGTGATACAGCGCCGACGACGGGCGGATCCCGTGCGTCGCCGCCACCCAGGCGGCGATCTCGGGTTCGCGGCGGCGGCCGTGCGCCGTGAAGGCGTTGCCCGAGAAGCTCGAGCCCATGAGCTTGGCATCCGCTGCTCGCGAGATCGCGTTGGCGCTGGTCAGCGTCGCGACATCGGTCGCGGTGATGCCGCGCGAGCGCGCACGGATCCACGCGACGCGGTCACGCGAATCGGCGACGATCCGGGCGTCGAGGTCGGCGCTGCGGGAGGCGACGAGCTCGGGGGACATGCGTTCGACCCTAACCCCGCTCGCCCCGGGATCCGATCCGAACCCCGGCGCGTCGGCATCCGGGGTCTTGTGGTGGAAGTAAGGGTGCCCTAAGTTGAGGGCATGACTCCGGATGCCACCTCCCTGCGCCGCCCCGACGGCGGTCGCTGGTGCGACCTCGGGGGCGCCGTGCTCCTGGCCGGCGACGTGCGCAACGTGCCCGATATGCAGCGGATCGTCGCCGCTTTGTCGCCCGAGGCCCACGCCACCGTGCTGGTCGAGGTCGACGCATCGATGGGGGTGTGCGTGTTCGAGGCGCCCGATGCCGTGCGGGTGAGCTGGCTCGACCGCTCCATCGAGGGCGAGCTGCGCCCGCGAGGTGAGCGTCTTGCCGCGGCGATCCACGCCTGGTGCGCCGAGTGGGCGTGCGGTGAGGCCCCCGTGTGCACGGTGTGGCTCGGGGCTCGAACCCCCTCCCGTATCGTCCGCATGACGCGCGCCCTCCTGCCCGAGCCCCGCGTGTCCTGACGCCGCCGCGCCCGGCGGTGGGCGGTGAGGTGTCGTGCGGTGGTCCGTCGTGCGGAGTTTCGTGGCGGCGCGCCGTACGCGGGGGTGGCGTGCCGGCGTGTCTCGGCGTATCTCCGCACGACGGCCCGGGGGAGGTGGCACGAGCCGGCGGTTTGGCGGGAGCATCGGGAGTGCGGTACAGTTGTGTTCAAGCCAAAGACCGTCGGTCATCGTCGTGCTCACACGTCGATCGAAGCGTCTGCTGAGAAGCAGGGGACCTACGCAGGTAAACGAATCTCTTCTCGAGCTCCGTGCGCCTGCGCCGGAGCTCTTCTTTTTTGCCCAGACCCCGATGTCCACGGCCGGCGCCCCGCCATCGCGGAGCGCCTCGTACACACAAGGAGTGGCCATGGCGCAGAAGGATGCATCGGTCGCCGAGCTCACGAAGAACTTCGAGAACTCGACCGCCGTTCTGCTGACCGAGTACCGCGGTCTGACGGTTGCCCAGCTCAAGCAGCTGCGCAACGACATCCGTCAGGACGCGGATTACGCCGTGGTGAAGAACACGCTGACCAAGATCGCCGCGTCCAACGCGGGGGTCACGGGACTGGATGACGAGCTCAAGGGCCCGTCCGCCATCGCGTTCGTGCACGGTGACCCCGTCGCCGTCGCGAAGAGCCTGCGTGCCTTCGCCAAGGCTAACCCTCAGCTCGTGGTGAAGGGCGGCTACTTCGATGGCGCCCCCCTGACCGCTGCTGAGGTCAACAAGCTCGCCGATCTCGAGAGCCGTGAAGTCCTGCTGGCGAAGCTCGCCGGTGCGATGAAGGCCTCGCTGACCAAGGCGGCATACGTCTTCCAGGCGCTTCCGTCGAAGGCCGTTCGCACGGTCGACGCGTTGCGCGAGAAGCAGGACACCGCGGCCTGAACCGGCCCGGCTGATTAACCCGATCAAGGAGATACAACATGGCTAAGCTCAGCCACCGAAGAGCTGCTCGACGCGTTCAAGGAGCTCACGCTCATCGAGCTGTCCGAGTTCGTCAAGGCGTTCGAGGAGACCTTCGACGTCACCGCTGCCGCCCCCGTGGCCGTGGCCGGCCCCGCCGCCGGTGGCGCTGCCCCCGCCGAAGAGGTCGAGGAGAAGGACTCGTTCGACGTCGTCCTCGAGGCCGCCGGCGACAAGAAGATCCAGGTCATCAAGGTCGTCCGCGAGCTCACCTCGCTCGGCCTCGGCGAGGCCAAGGCCGTCGTCGATGGCGCTCCCAAGGCCGTGCTCGAGGGCGCGAACAAGGAGACCGCCGACAAGGCCAAGGAGGCCCTCGAGGCCGCCGGCGCTACGGTGACCCTGAAGTAATCACGCTTCACACGGTCGCGGCAACGCGAACCATCTGAAGGCCCGGATGCCATTGGCATCCGGGCCTTCATCGTTCCCGCCGAAGGGTCGGGATGCCGCCCCCGCACGCCCCCGATCGTTCACATGATGGCAACGAACGAACCCTGGGAATTCCTGATGAGGTCGTCTACGGTCGAAGAGACCCCCCCGTCGATCCCCCCACCCGACGATGTCCGTCGGACCGCAGGAGACCCATGTCCCCCATGCCTTCTCGGCGACCCTCGGGCCGCCCCTCGACCGCTCTGAGTGCGGCCGTCGCCGCCGCCCTGCTCGGCTCCGCCCTCGTCGCCCCGGCCGCGTCCGCGGCCACGATCGAGTCACCCGCACCCGTCGACACGGCGGCCCCCGAGACTGCGGCGACCGCCTCACCCGGCCCTGAGACCGACGACCCGGCTCCCGAAGACGCGTCGCGCGCCGAGGCGCCAGCGCCCGATGCGGCAGCGACCGAGAGCCCGGCCATCGAGCCCCCGACCTCCGAAGCGACGACCGAGACCCCGGAGGCCGTCGTCGCCGCGGCCGCCATCACCCCCATCCGTGACATCCAGGGCGAGGGCGACAGCACCCCGCTCGACGGTCAGACCGTCACCACGCGGGGCATCGTCACTGCCGCGTATCCCACGGGCGGCTACAACGGCTTCTTCCTGCAGACCGCGGGCACGGGGGCCGAGACGGGCACCGCGCACACGGCATCCGACGCGCTCTTCGTCTACGGTTCCCGCGCCGTCGCCGAGGTCTCGGTCGGCGACTACGTCGAGGTCAGCGGGACGGCGGGAGAGTACAACGGCCTCACCCAGATCGTCTCGGATGCCGACCTCGTCACCGTCTTGACCGACGAGGCCGCGGCCGTCACCCCGGCGCCGATCGGCTGGCCGCGCACCGACGCCGCGCGCGAGCGCTTCGAGGGCATGCTGCTCGCGCCGCAGGGTGACTTCACCGTCACCAACACCTACATCACAGGCCAGTACGCCGAGGTGGGTCTCGCTGCGGGGACGACTCCGCTCATCGCGCCCACCGAGGTCGCCCGCCCGGGCACGTCCGCCTTCGACGACGCCGTCGCCGACAACGCCGCGCGCGGGGTCGTCCTCGACGACGGGGCCTCGCTGAACTTCCAGCGGTCGGCCACCGGCGTCCCGCTGCCGTACCTGTCGCTCACCGACCCCGTCCGCGTCGGCGCTCCGGTGACCTTCACGCGACCGGTCGTGCTCGACTTCCGCAACGATGCCTGGAAGTTCCAGCCCACCTCCCAGCTCACCGTCGACAACGCCGCCGACGTGCAGCCCGCCACGTTCCAGAACACCCGCACGGAGGGCCCCGCCGACGTCGGCGGCACAGTGCAACTCGCGAGCTTCAACGTGCTCAACTACTTCACCACCACGGCGGAGGACGTGGGCTGCGACTCCGTCTACCGGGACCGCGAGGGCAACCCGACCACCGCGAACCGGTGCCCGGAGCCCGGGCCTCGCGGTGCCGCGAACGACGAGAACTTCCAGCGCCAGCAGGCGAAGATCGTCGCGGCGTTGAACGGCCTGGATGCCGAGGTCGTCTCGCTCGAGGAGATCGAGAACTCCGCAGCCCTCGGCGAGCCGCGTGACGAGGCGCTGTCGACGCTTGTCGACGCGCTCAACACCGCGGTGGGCGACGAGGTCTGGGCTTTCGTGCCCTCACCGTCCGCGCTTCCCGCGTCGGAAGACGTCATCCGCACCGCCTTCATCTACAAGAAGGCGACCGTGGCCCCCGTGGGCGAGAGCTTCATCCTCGACGACCCGGCATTCGCCAACGCACGCCAGCCGCTCGCACAGGGGTTTGCGCCCGCCGGCAGCGACGAGGCGGCGTTCATCGCCATCGTGAACCACTTCAAGTCCAAGAGTGACAGCGACCCGGAGGCCGAGGGCGACAACGCCGACGGCGACCAGGGTGCCTTCAACGGCGACCGCGTGCGCCAGGCCGAGGCGCTCGTCGCCTTCGCGAACGCGCGCAGCGACGCGCTGGGCGTCGACGAGGTGTTCCTCCTCGGCGACTTCAACGCCTATACCCAGGAGGACCCCCTCCAGGTGCTGCGTGATGCGGGGTACGTCGACCTCGCGGCGGGCACCGGGAAGTACACCTACTCGTTCAGCGGCGAGTCCGGCTCGCTCGACCACGTGTTCGCCTCCCCGGCGGCCCGGCAGCTCGTCAGCGGCACCGACATCTGGAACATCAATGCCGGTGAGGCCCTCGCGCTGGAATACAGCCGGTACAACGCCAACGTGCGGAACTTCTACGATGCCTCGCCCTATCGCTCGAGCGACCACGACCCCGTCGTCGTCGGCATCGACCTGTCGGGGACGACCGAGCTCAACCTGCTCAACATCAACGACTTCCACGGCCGCATCGACGCCAACACCGTGACCTTCGCGGGAACGGTCGAGCAGCTGCGCGCCGAGGAAGGCGACGACCGCTCGCTCTTCCTCTCCAACGGCGACAACATCGGTGCCTCGCTGTTCGCCTCGGCCAACGCGCAAGACACCCCCACGATCGACGTGCTCAACGCGCTCGAGCTCGCGGCATCCTCCGTCGGAAATCACGAGTTCGACAAGGGCATCGACGACCTCACGGGCCGCGTCACCGGCCGGGCGGACTTCCCGTACCTCGGCGCGAACGTGTACCGCGATGGGGAGCCCCTGCTGCCCGGGTACGAGATCGTCGAGGTGAACGGTCTGCGCGTCGGGGTGATCGGTGCCGTCACAGAGGAGACCGCGTCGCTCGTGAGTCCGGGCGGCATCGAGGGCATCGAGTTCCGCGAGCCGGTCGCCGAGGTGAACCGGGTGGTCGCCGAGATCCGTGATCAGGTCGACATCCTCGTGGCCGAGTACCACGAGGGCGCGGCCGAGGGAGAGTCCGCGGACGCCACTCTCGACGATGCACTCGCGGCGGGCGGTGCGTTCGCGCGCATCGTGACCGAGACGGATGCCGATGTCGACGCGATCTTCACCGGTCACACCCACGAGGAGTACGCGTGGGAGGCCCCCGTCCCGGGCGGCGAGGGCACTCGACCCGTGCTGCAGACCGGCAACTACGGCGAGAACATCGGCCAGGTCGTGCTCACCGTCGACCGTGAGAGCGGCGACGTCGTCGGACACGAAGCCCGCAACGTGCCGCGTCTGGCTGCCGAGGTCGTCGCGGACGACCCGGAGCAGACCGCCGCGAATAAGGCAGCCTTGAATGCCGAGCTGATTGCGACTTACCCGCGAGTGGCCGAGGTGGCCGACATCGTCGACCGTGCCCTCGAGGAAGCCGACCGCGTCGGTTCGCAGCCGGTGGGATCGGTCGCGGCCGACATCACCACCGCCTTCCTCGGCGGAGGATACGTGGACGGCGTCTACCAGGGCGGGAAGCGCGACGACCGGTCCCGGCAGTCCGCTCTCGGCAACCTCGTCGCCGACGCCCTGCTCGACGCCCTCGACGACCCCGCGCGCGGGGGCGCCGACGTCACCGTGGTCAACCCGGGCGGCCTGCGGGCCGAACTGCTGCGCGGCGACGACGGAGTGATCACGTTCGCCGAGGCCAACGCGGTGCTGCCGTTCGTGAACAACCTCGGCACGACGAGCTTGACCGGTGATCAGCTACGGCGCCTGCTCGAGCAGCAGTGGGGCGACGCGGCCGGGCGCGCGGCGACGCTCGCGCTCAGCGTCTCGGACAACCTGCGCTACACCTACGACGCGACGCGTCCCGCCGGGGAGCGCATCACGGGCGTCTGGATCGACGATGCCGCAGTCGACCCCGCGGCGTCGTACCGGGTCGGCTCGTTCAGCTTCCTGCTGCAGGGTGGCGACGCGTTCACGGTCTTCGGGGAGGGCAGCGAGTCGCGCGACTCGGGTCTCATCGATCGAGACGGGTGGATCTCGTACCTGTCGGCGAATCCCGGTCTCGTGCCCGACTTCGGCGCTCGCGGAGTTCAGGTCACCGGGGTTCCCGCCGAGGTCGTCCGCGGGGCGGAAGCGGCTTTCACGGTCTCCGGCCTCGACCTCACCTCGCTCGGTAGCCCTGCGGCGGCGACGGCGACCGTGACGCTCGGTGCGGGGGAGCCGCAGACGGTCGCCGTCCGCGACGGCATCGCCGAGGTCGTCGTCGCGGTCCCCACCGATGCGCCCGCTGCGCTCGACATCACCGTCTCGACCGTATCGGGCTCGACAGCCACGGTTCCCGTGCGCGTGATCGGTGCCGTCGAAGGTGAGCCGGAGGCACCCGGCGGGGGCGAGGCGGCTCCCGGTTCTCCGGGATCCCTCCCGCGCACGGGCATCGACGCCGGGTGGATGGGGGGCGGCGTGCTCGCCGCCCTCGCCCTGCTCACCCTCGGCGTCGCGGCCCGACGAGGTGGAGCACGCCGAGCGAACTGACGCGTGACACACAGGGGCCCCGGATGCCATGGCATCCGGGGCTCCGTGTGTCACACGGATCGCGGAGGAGCGGTGGAGGCGCGCACCACGAGGCGCGTGGCCGCCTCGGTGCGTCGGACGGGACCGGCCTCGCCCTCGATCATCGACAGCAGCAGTCTGGTGGCCTCGACACCCTGGTCGAGGGGGAACTGCTCGATCGTGGTGAGCGAGAACATCTCGGCGTAGTCGTGCCCGTCGATGCCGACCACGCTGAGCTCGGTGGGGACCGAGATGCCCATGCGGCGCGCGGCGATGATGACGCCGATCGCGACCTCGTCGCACGCGGCGACGACCCCGGTGGGCCGGGACGCCGCGTCGGCGAGGAACGATGCCGCGGCGCCATACGCGTCGGTGATCGTCAGCGTCGACGGGACATCGCGGATGCGCACGGCGAGACCGTGATCGTTCATCGCGTTGCGGTAGCCGATGGAGCGCTCGTCGACGTCTTTCGCGGGAGCGTCGGTGGGCGGGGTGCTACCGACGAAGGCGATGTCGGTGTGGCCGAGCGCGATCAGATGCTGCGTGATGATGCGGGTGATGCCCACGTTGTCCAAGCCCAGCGTGGGCACGCCGCTGAGCGCGTTGCCGATGCTGACGACGGGCTTGCCGATGTTCGCCAGACGCTCGAGATCGGCGTCGTCGGGCTCCAGCGCCACGGCGATGATGCCGTCGAAGCGCTTGCGGGCGAGGTAGGTGGAGTACAGGCTCTCGCGGTCGTGGGAACCGGGCTCGGCGACATAGAGGGTCACGTCGTACCCGCGCGGGATGAGCGTGCGCTCGACGCCCTCGACGATCGCGCCGAAATACCAGCGGTTGACCTTCGGGACGATGAGGGCGATCGTGCGGGTACGACCCGTGGCCAGGCTGACCGCGCTCGTCGACGGGACGTACCCGAGCGACGTCGCCGCGTCGGACACTCGACGACGGGTGTCGTCGGAGACGTAGCCGCCGCCCGTCAGCGCGCGACTCGCCGTCGATTTCGACACGCCTGCCAGGCGTGCCACATCGGCGATTCCGCTCATTGCGTGATCCTCGTTGTCGGGTCGACATCCGTGTCGACGTCGAAGAAGAGTATCCGACATTGCGCGAATGTGGAACCGGTTTCGTGTCAAGACCCTGGTCGCGAACACCGGAAAATCGCGAGTTACCCGTTCGTGATCTTTCGGCGTTGCGTGAACTCGGGTTGTCCCTTACGGTGATGTGGAATCGGTTCCTGACAGGATCCGAGGCACCATATGACTCGAAGAGGAGAAACCACATGGGTATGTCACAGCGGACACGCCTTCTGGCACCGGTCGGTCTGCTCGCGGTGGGCGCAATCGCTCTCGCAGGCTGCGCCGAGGGCGACAGCAGCGGCACCGCGACGGGCGGCGAGACCACCGTCCGCATCTCCGGCGGCATCACCGGCTCCGAGGCCGACCTGCTCAACCAGTCGTTCGAGCAGTTCACGGCCGACACCGGCATCAAGGTCGTCTACACCGGCGACAAGAGCTTCGAGGGCAACATCGTCACCAAGGTGACCGGTGGCGATGCCCCCGACATCGCGATCGTTCCGCAGCCGGGTCTGCTCAAGACCCTCATCGGCACGGGCGACGTCCAGAAGGCATCCGACACCGTCTCGTCGAACGTCGACGAGTACTGGGGCGAGGACTGGAAGTCCTACGGCAGCGAGGACGGCACCTTCTACGCCGCGCCCATGCTCGCCAACCTCAAGGGCTACGTCTGGTACTCGCCGGCGAAGTTCAAGGAGTGGGGCGTCGAGGTCCCCAAGACGCTCGACGAGCTCTTGACCCTCACCGCCACGATCCAGCAGAAGACGGGCGCCGCCCCGTGGTGCGCCGGCTTCGCCTCCGGCGACGCATCGGGCTGGCCCGGCACAGACTGGATCGAGGACATGGTCCTGCGCCAGTCCGGCCCCGACGTCTACGACCAGTGGGTCGCCAACGAGGTCAAGTTCACCGATGCCCCCATCAAGGAGGCGTTCGACACGACGGGCAAGTTCCTGCTCAACCCCGCCTACGTGAACGCCGGCTTCGGCGACGTCCGCAGCATCAACTCGGTCGCCTTCGCCGACGTGGCCGCCAAGGTCGCCGACGGCAGCTGCCCGATGACGCACCAGGCGTCGTTCCTGTCGGCGAACTTCCTCACCGTGACCAACGCCGCGGGCCAGACGCCCACGGTCGCCCCCGACGGCGACGTGTACGCCTTCCTGCTCCCGGGCGTCACCGAGGGTGAGCTCGCTGTCGAGGGTGGCGGCGAATTCGTCGCTGCGTTCTCCGACGACGAGAACGTGCAGAAGGTCGTCGAGTTCATGTCGACGCCGGACTTCGCCAACGCTCGCGTCAAGCTCGGCGGCGTCATCTCGGCCAACAAGGGTGCCGACCCGTCGCTGGCCTCCAGTGAGTTCCTCACCGAGGCGATGGAGACGCTGCAGGACCCGAAGACCACGCTGCGCTTCGACGCCTCCGACCTCATGCCGGCCACCGTCGGCGCGGGATCGTTCTGGAAGGGAATGGTGAGCTGGATCGACGGCACGCCGACCGACCAGGTGCTCAGCGACATCCAGGCCGGATACAACAACTGACCCGGATCTGACCACCGGATGGGTCGCCCGCAGGGCGGGCGGCCCATCCGGTCCCACACTTCTCATCTGCCCGGCCAACCGGGCACATCATCAATGAGCACGCAGCCGTGTTCGGGAGGGCCGTCATGACCGACATCACGAAAGTGGAGACGACGCCGTCGGCGTCACCTCCGGGCGACAGGGCTCCGGCCCGAACGCACGGCTCCGCGAAGACGCATCGCACCACGCTGCTGGTGGTGCTCGTGGGTGTCATCCTCGTGGTGGCGCTCTTCCTCTTCATGGTCACGCGTGCCCCCGCCGACACCAAGCCGACGACGCTGGGGTTCTCGCTCAACAGCTTCTTCATCTGGCTCGGCGGGCTCAGCCCCATCGTGCAGATCCCCCTCGTCCTGCTGGCGTTCGCCGCGGTCGTCGCCGTGCTCCTGCTCCTCATCGAATACGCCCCGCGTGCCGGGAAGGGCTACTTCTGGCTCCGACTCGTGGCATGCTTCGCGATCCCGGTGCTGGCGTTCATGCTGCTGCGCCCGTACCAGAACGCCGTCATCTACGTGCTCGGCATCGCCGTGCTGCTGGGCGCCATCCTCTTCTACGCCGACTACCGCTCGCGTCAGGGCGCCGGCTACCTGTTCCAGTTGATCCTGTTCGCCGCACCCGCGGCGATCCTGCTGCTGCTCGGGCTCGTCTACCCGGCGATCACCACGTTCTTCCAGTCGTTCCTCGACAAGACGGGCGAGAACTTCGTCGGTTTCGACAACTACGTGTGGACCTTCACCAACCCCGAGGGTTTCTGGTCGGTCATCAACACCCTCATCTGGGTGCTCCTCGCGCCCACCATCGCCACCGCGATCGGCCTCGCGTACGCCGTCTTCATCGACCGTGCCGCAGGGGAGAAGTATCTCAAGGTGCTCATCTTCATGCCCTTCGCGATCTCGTTCGTCGGCGCGGGCATCATCTGGAAGTTCGTCTACGACTTCCGTCAGGGCGACCAGATCGGCATCCTGAACGCCATCGTCACGGCCTTCGGCGGTCAGCCGGTCTCGTGGCTGGCGGCCACGCCGCTGATCAACACCCTGCTGCTTGTCGTGGTCTTCATCTGGAGCCAGACGGGACTGGCCATGGTCATCCTGTCCGCCGCCATCAAGGCCGTGCCGCCGGAGCAGAACGAAGCCGCCGAACTCGACGGAGCCAGCGCGTGGGAGCGGTTCATCAACGTCACCGTCCCCGGCATCCGCTCCTCTCTCATCGTGGTGCTCACCACCATCGCGATCGGTGCCCTCAAGATCTACGACATCGTGGCGGTCATGACCGGTGGTCGTAACGACTCGAGCGTGCTGGCGTTCGAGATGGTCAACCAACAGCAGCGGTTCCAGAGCTACGGGCACTCCGCGGCGCTGGCGGTCGTGCTGTTCCTCTTCGTGCTGCCGTTGATCATCTTCAACGTGCGCCAGATCCGGAAGCAGAGGGAAGTGCGATGACCACCTCCACCGTCGTTCTCGAGCCCACCAACGACACCCGCTCGGCCCGGCAGGTCGCTCGCGACACGCGCAAACACGAGGCCATGGCGCGCAAGCGCCTGACGTCGAAGGGCGCCACGATCGCGGCCGTCGTGATCGCGTTCTTCTGGACCATCCCGACGTTCGGTCTGTTCGTCACCTCGTTCCGCCCCGGCTCCGACACGCAGTCGACCGGATGGTGGACGGTGTTCACCGACCCGTCGTTCACGCTGGAGAACTACCGGCTCGCGTTCACCTCGGGCGGCACGGCGCTGACGCTGGCGCAGTCGTTCCTGAACTCGCTCGCGATCACGATCCCGGTCGTGCTGTTCGCGCTCGCCATCGCGTCGCTGATCGCCTACGCCTTCGCGTGGATCGACTTCAAGGGCCGCAACTTCTTCTTCATCTTCATCTTCGCGCTGCAGATCGTGCCGCTGCAGATGGCGCTCGTACCCCTGCTGAGCCTGTTCTCGCGCGGTCTCACGATCAACGAGGTCACGATCTTCCCCGGCTTCGACCTGCGCGGCGTGGAGCACAGCTTCGCGACCGTATGGATCGCGCATGTGATCTTCGCGATGCCGTTGGCCATCTTCCTGCTGCACAACTTCATCGCCGAGATCCCGCACGAGGTCATCGAGGCGGCGCGGGTGGACGGCGCGGGCCACGGGCAGATCTTCTTCCGCCTGATCCTGCCGCTCGCCGCCCCCGCGCTGGCCTCGTTCGCGGTGCTGGAGTTCATCTGGGTGTGGAACGACCTGCTGGTCGCGACGATCTTTGCGCCGTCGTCGTCACTGCCGTTGACGCAATCGCTCAACTCGCTCTCGGGCACGTGGGGCGACCAGTGGTTCCTGCAGTCGGCCGGAACGTTCATCTCGATCCTGGTGCCGTTGGTCGTGTTCTTCTTGTTGCAGCGCTTCTTCGTGCGAGGCCTGCTGGCCGGAGCCACGAAGGGCTGAGTCCGGCTCATACGAAGGGGGCACGGCATCCGGGATGCCGTGCCCCCTCGTCGTGTTCGTGTCGCTGGGGCCGGGCGTGACGGGGCGCCGTCGGCGCGCGCGGGAGCTGGCTGACGCCCCTCGCATAAACGCGATCCACGCGCGTAAACGCGGGGAGAGCGCGTTTATGTGCGCGGATCGCGTTTATGCGTCGGTGGGCGGCGGCGCTATGCGTCGGTGGGAGGCGGCGCGATCTGCGACCGACGCGTCGTCAGGCGCTGCAGCCCAGCCGTGACTGGATGTCGCGCATCGCGTCGATCTCGGCCGACTGGCCGCTCACGATCGTGCCGGCCACTTCCTTCACGCGCACGTCGTCGCCGAGCTCGATCACGGCCTGGGCCATCGGGATGGCGCCCTGGTGGTGGCGGATCATCAGGGTCAGGAAGAAGCAGTCGGCGGGCTTGCCCTCGAGCTCGCGCAGCTCGTCGAGCTCGGTGTCAGTGGCCATCCCCATCTCGGACAGCAGCTGCTCCTGCGTCAGCGCGGCGGTGTCGCCGTGGCTGTGCGCGCCCGATCTCTCCATCCACGTCATGAGGGGTTGGTTGGACGCCTGCGGAAGTCCCCATTCGACGAGCCAGCCGTACATCTCGCCGCGTTGCCCGGCCTGCGTGGTCGCGATGTCGTACGACAGGGTGCGTAGTTCGTCGTCGGTGGTCTTGCGGTAGATCTCCATGGCCATGAGCACCGCCTGCGTGTGGTGCACCTGCATGTCGCGGGCGAAGCCCGCCTCGGCCGAGCTGGTCGCGGGGTGGGCGGGCGCGGCGGTCGCGCCGAACGCGGTGAAGCGTCCGATCGCGAAGGCCACGGCCACCACCGCGACGGTCACGAGCGCGACGACGACCCACCGGACCGCGGGACGCGCGACCGGGGCGTCATCGCTCATGTCAGGCCTTTCCCGGGCCGTCGACGGCGCCGGAGCACGTGGCGTTCGGCTCGGGGACGTTCTGGCTGCGCCAGTACTCGGTGAAGAACTCACCGATGCGCGGGTCGGTGGGGTCGTCGACCTTGAGCTGGTGGTTCCAGCCGCTGACTGCCACGGCGGTGTCCATGTCGGGATACGGCGAGAGGATCGCGTAGCTGGAGGGCATGACGGCCTTCAGCGCGTCGATGCCGGCCTCGTCGACGCGCGCCGGGTCGTAGGTGATCCAGATGGCGCCGTGCTCCATCGAGTGCACGGCGTTCTCGTTGGGCTGCGGCTCGGTGTAGACGCCGCAGTTCAGCCAGTACGGGTTGTGCGGGCCGCCGGCCGGGGGATTCTGCTCGTAGTTCACGGTCCCCTGCACGTGGTCGGAGCGATTCTCGAACGTCTGCACGCCCTCGATCTCGCGGCCCGTGCTGTTGCCCGCCTGATAGGTCGTGGGGGGAGCGGGGGCGAACACGAAGGATGCCACGACCAGGCCGATCACAGCGACCGCCGCCGTCGAGCCGACCACCCACCACACGAGCTTGCCGCGCTTACGCCGGGCGACCTGCTTCTGGTATTCCGCAAGCTTCTCCTGGCGCTTCTGCTCGCGCTGCTGCTTGACGGTGAGGTCGATCTGGGCCTGCTTCGCGGGGTTGCCGCTCGCTCGCTTATCGGAGGGGGAGCTCATGCGTTGTGTGTTCGTCTCTCTTCGGGGCGGGACACATCGGCGTCGCCGACGGACCCAGCCTATTCGGGTGAATGGGCCGGTGGCCTGGGAGGAACCCGCGAGCCGGGATGGTGGCGCGCGGGGTGGGGCGCTAGTATGAACGGTGTCGAATCGATTCGAGGTTCGATGATCCCCCCCCCTCTTTTTCGGCCCGACTCGCTCGGGCCGTCCGTGTTGCGAAACGAAACTGACGCGTGCTCGATACTGCTTCCCACCCCGTGATCCCCCCGACGACCCCCGCCGCGCACACGAATACCGGCGCCATCCGTTCCCTGGGCAAGAACCCCGCCACCGCGCCCATCGTGCTGCACCCCGGTGATGCGATCTCGGCCTCGCGCCGTGTGCTGTACATCATCGTGCTGGGTGCGCTGACCGCTCTCGGTCCCTTCACCATCGACCTCTACCTGCCGGCGTTCCCCGTACTCGAGGCCGACTTCCAGACCACCGCGGCGGCCATCCAGCTGACGCTCACCGGCACCATGATCGGCTTCGCGCTCGGCCAGCTGATCGTCGGGCCGCTGAGCGACAAGGTCGGGCGTCGGATCCCCCTGCTCTCGGTCACCGCGCTGCACGTGGCGGCGAGCGTCTTCGCCGCTCTGGCACCCACCCTCGGCACTCTCTCGATCGCGCGCGTGCTCATGGGTGCGGGCGCGGCGGCCGGAGGCGTGGTCGCCGCGGCGATCATCCGCGACCTCTTCGGTGGCCGGCGCCTGGTCATCATGCTGTCGCGCATGGCGATGGTCTCGGGTGTCGCGCCCGTGCTCGCGCCGCTGGCCGGATCGGCGCTGCTGCTGGTGATGAACTGGCGCGGCATCTTCGTGGTGCTCGCCGTCTACGGCGCGATCATGCTCGTCTCCGCGGTTCTCTTCGTGCCCGAAACTCTGCCGCCGGCACGCCGTGGCGGCCCCGGCACCACGACCGTGTGGCAGCGATACGCCAGTGTCTTCCGCGACCGCGTGTTCATCGGGGTGCTCATCATCGGGGCGATGACGTTCAGCGGACTGTTCTCGTACCTCTCGGCATCCTCGTTCCTGTTCCAGGTGACCTACGGCTTCAACCCGCAGCAGTACGGCGTGCTGTTCGCGGTGAACTCCGTCGGCGTCGTGGTAGGCGTGCAGGTGGCGTCGCGGCTGGCCGCCCGCTTCGGTCCGCAGTGGGTGATGGCGGTCTCGACGGCCGTGCTCGTGCTCGCGGGTGGCGCGATCGTGCTGACCGATCAGCTGGGGCTGGGCCTGTGGGGCACGGTCGTTCCGCTGTTCTTCTTCATGACGGCGTGCGGCTTCACCTTCCCCTGCGCGCAGGTGCTCGCCCTCGACCGCCACGGCAAGGCCGCGGGCACGGCGCAGTCGATCATCGGCGCGGCGAACTTCGGTGTCGCCGGTGTCATCTCGCCCCTCGTGGGCCTGCTCGCCACCGGCTCCGGCATCACGGCCACGACGATGGCATCCGTCATGGTGGGCTGTGCGATCGTCGGCGTGATCGCGCTGTGGGCGTTGGTGCGACCGCGCACCGTCGAGCGTCTCGCCCCCTGAGCGTCGGCCGACACCGCGCAGTCGACACCGCGCCGAGCACGGCGATCGCGAACAGTAGCAGAGCGCGCAACGGTGTTCCCCAGCGGGGCGCGGCCCGGCATCATGGGGCGATGGATGCCGCTTCGACCGACGACCCCGTGCTCGATCCACGACCGCAGCGGTTTCGCGCCGTGGTGGGCGTCGTCTTCATCGCGGTGGCGTGCGGGCTGGGCGCCTGGGTCTTCTTCCGGGGAGCGAGCCCGTTCGCGATCGACGTGTGGTGGAACCAACTGTTCGCCGCGGCGCCCTCCGAGCCGCTCTTCGTCTTCGCGTTGGTGATGGACGAGGTGGGCGGACATCTGACGGCGGTGCTCATCGTGCCGCTGGGCGGGGCGCTGGTGCTGTTCCTGTTCCACAGACGGTGGTCGGCGCTGTACTTCATCGCGGCGTCGGCGGGCAGCGCCGCGCTGGTGCAGCTGCTCAAGCACACGTTCGGTCGGGCTCGTCCGGAGGACATCCTCATCCTCAGCGACTACGGCTCCTTCCCGTCGGGGCACACGGCCAATGCCGCCACGATCGCCGTCGTCGCGGCGGTGGTCTTTCCTCGGGTGTGGGTACGTTCCGTGGGCGTCGCCTGGGTCGTTCTCATGGCGTTCAGTCGCACCTATCTGCACGCGCACTGGCTCTCGGACACCGTCGGTGGCGCGCTCGTGGGCGCAGGCGCCGCATTGATTCTGGCGGCGGCGTTCTCGCGACTGCGATCCCGCGACGATGATCGGCTCGAGCTGAGGCGCTCGCGTCGAACGGATGCCACACTGCCGGCCGGATCGTAAGGCGCGAGGTTGTCGTCGGGCTCTGCCGCATCGCCGGGGGGCGAGCGCGACACGGCGCGGGCACCCGGGACGAGCGCGCCCCGGGACGACCAGTGAGACGGAGCGTCCTCCGTCGCGAGGTGGACAGGGACTGTTGGCCGCAAGGGCGCGGACGATGTCCGAACCCCGTCGTAGGCTGGCGCGCATGACCGCGTCAGGTGCCATGGCCTCCGATCCCTCCCCGGCCGAAGCGCAGACCGACGCCGAACTTGCTCGGCTGCGGGCCGAGGCCGAGGCGGCGGAGGCCGAGGTGCGCCTTGCCCGTGCCCGCGCCGATCTTGCTGCGGCCGAAGCCGCGGCGGCGCGGGCCCGCGCGGCCGGTGGTGCGGCGTCGTCCGGGGTGTCTCCGTCCGGTGGTGTGCTGTCCGGTGCAGCGGCGTCGTCGGCTGCGGCGGGCGCCCCCGTGATCCCCTCGGCGTCGGCGCCCGGCGCCCCCGTTCCCTCGAACGGCTCGTCCGCGCCGGAACCGCCTCGCGGTGGTCCGCCCGCCACCTCGTCGCCCTCCGACGTGCCCGTCACCGACGTATCCGTCGCCGGCGTACGCGTCACCGACGAGCCTCTCACCGACGCGCCTCTCACCGACGCCGAGGTCTCGGCCGTCGCGGCGGGCTACGCCTCCGACGGTGCCGCGCTCGAGCTCGGCGTGCTCGTCAACGGCGGGCCCGTGGCATCCGCTCCCATCCGCATTCCTCTTTCGATGACCAACCGCCACGGCCTCGTGGCCGGCGCGACCGGCACGGGCAAGACCCGCACGCTGCAGCTACTCGCGGAGCAGCTGTCAGAGAACGGGGTGCCGGTCTTCGCCGCCGACATCAAGGGCGATCTGTCGGGCCTGGCCGCGGCGGGGACGCCCAGCGAGAAGCTCGCCGCGCGCACGGCGGCCATCGGGCAGGACTGGGCACCGCGGGCATTTCCGACCGAGTTCTTCGCGCTCGGCGACGACACGGGCTCGGGCATCCCGGTGCGCGCGACCGTGTCGGGCTTCGGGCCCCTGCTGCTCAGTCGCGTACTCGGGCTCAACGCCACACAGGAGTCGAGCCTCGGCCTCGTCTTCCATTACGCCGACGAGAAGGGCCTGGCGCTGGTCGACCTGTCCGACCTGCGGGCGGTGCTGACCTTCCTCACCAGCGACGAGGGGAAGGTCGAACTGAAGGGCATCGGCGGGCTGTCGGCCGCGACGGCGGGCGTCATCCTGCGCGAGCTCGTCGCATTCGCCGCGCAGGGTGCCGAGACCTTCTTCGGCGAGCCCGAGCTTGACGTGCGGGTGTTCCTGCGAACGGATGCCACGGGCGCGGGCATCGTGAGCCTGCTCGAGGTGCCGAACGTCGCCGCCCGCCCCGAGCTGTATTCCACGTTCCTCATGTACCTGCTCGCGGAGCTCTACGAGGTGCTGCCCGAGGTTGGCGACGTCGACAAGCCCAAGCTGGTGTTCTTCTTCGACGAGGCGCACCTGCTCTTCCGCGACGCATCGAAGGCGTTCCTCGCCGCCATCACGCAGACCGTGCGGCTCATCCGCTCGAAGGGTGTGGGCGTGTTCTTCGTCACGCAGACGCCGAAAGACGTCCCCGGCGACGTGCTGGCCCAGCTCGGCTCGCGCGTGCAGCATGCGCTCCGCGCCTTCACGCCCGACGACGCGAAAGCGCTGCGCGCGTCGGTGCGCACGTACCCCGACTCGGGGTACGACCTCGAGCGGGTGCTGCAAGAGCTCGGCACCGGCGAGGCGATCGTCACCGTCATGAGCGAGCGCGGAGCGCCCACCCCGGTCGCGTGGACGCGGATGTTCGCGCCGCGCGCGTCGATGTCGCCGATCCCCGCGGAGGCGATGGCCTCGGCGGTGGCGGCATCCTCGCTCTTCGCCACCTACGCAACGCCGATCGACCCCGAGTCCGCACGGGAGATCCTCGGTGCGCGCATGCAGGCCGCGACGGATGCGCGCGAGGCCGCCGAGCGGGCCGAGAAGGCCGCAGCCGACGCCGCCGAATACGCCAAGCAGAAGGCCGCGATCGACAAAGCGAACGCCGCCGCACAGAAGAAGGCGCAGCAGGAGTACGAGCGGATCCTCCGGTCCACCTCCGCGCCGCGCTCTCGCGCGAGCGCCCCGGCTCCGGGGTTGGACGGCCTGCTCGGGCGCGGGGCGACGAAGAGCATCGTGACCGGCGTTATCCGCGGGATCTTCGGGACCGGCCGGCGGCGCTGAGGGTTACTCGCTCCCCGGCGGCTCCGCGCGGTGGAGCCGCGTCGTCCGCGCGGGCGCCGGGCGGGCGGCGGGGCGCTGCGGGTGTCCGAGGCGCCGCTGCACAAGCTCAGTGATCTGCGCGGTGTCAGTGCGTGGGGGCGGGTTCGGGCTGAGGCTGTGCGGATCGCGGAGGTTGTGCGAGTCAGCCGGGCGCTCGGTGTCAGGACCGGCGCAGCTCGAGCGGCATGGTCGAGGTGTCGATGAGCGGGTCTTCGTCCTGGCGCTCGACGAGTGCCTCGGCCTCGGCGGGCGTCTCGACAGTGGGCACCGAGCCGAGCAGCGGGCGCTGGGCGGTCTCGGGCATCGCGAGAAGTGCGACCAGGCCGAGAGCGGCGAAGAACATGATGTAGAACGCGGGCATCAGGGTGTTGCCGGTCGCATCGATGAGCGCCTGGCTGAACAGCGGAGTCGTTCCACCGAAGAGCGACACCGACACGTTGTAGGCGATCGCCATGGCGCCGAAGCGCGACGCGGTGGGGAACAGGGCGGGCAGGGTGGATGCCGCAATGCTGGCGTAGAACGCCACGGGAACGGCCGCGAGCACGAGCGCCACCATGACGGCCCAGATCTCGCCGATCTGCATGATGAGGAACGCGGGCACCAGCAGTACCAGCGCGGAGCCCGCGGCCATGACGTAGATGGGCTTGCGGCCGACCTTGTCGCTCAGCCGCCCGAAGATGGGGAGCATGGCCGACATCAACAGCAGCACCGGAACGGTCGCGACGGCCGACATGACGTTGGAGACGCCGACCTCCTTCTCGAGGTAGACCGGCATGTAGCTGGTCAGCGCGTAGCCGGCGGTGTTGGTGGCCGCGACCAGGGCGATCGCGATGAGCAGCGCTCGCCAGTGGTGACGGACGATACCGCCGAGGCCCTGACGAGCCATCGGGTCGTCCTTGTCGATCTCTTGCGCGGCCTCGGCGGCGTGGGTCTGCTCGAACGAGGGCGTCTCGGGGATTCTGAGGCGGAACCAGATGGCCACGATGCCGAGGGGGATCGCGAGCAGGAACGGGATGCGCCAGCCGTAGTCGGTCATGGCATCGGGACCCGACACGCTCGTCGCGATCGCGGTCGTGATCGCGACCACGCCGGCACCGGCGGCGAAGCCGACGTACGAGCCCACGTCGAGCCACGACGACCAGAAACCGCGGCGGCGGTCGGGGGAGAACTCCGACACATAGGTGGTCGCGCCGGCGTACTCACCGCCGGTCGAGAAGCCCTGCACCATCTTCAGCAGATAGAGCGGGACGATCGCCCACAGTCCGATCTGCGCGGAGGTGGGCAGGATGCCGATGAGCGCGGTGGCCGCGGCCATCATCGCCATCGTGAGGAAGAGCACCTTCTGCCGGCCGATGCGGTCGCCGAGGGGGCCGAGGACGAAACCGCCGAAGGGGCGGACGAGGAAGGAGATCGCGAAGCCGAGGAGCGTGACCAGCAGGCCCCAGGGAGCGGGGAGATCGGAGGCGAAGACGGCAGTGAGGGTGACGGCGAGGTAGCCGTAGATGCCGAAGTCGAACCACTCCATGAAATTGCCGACCACGGTGCCGCCGATGGCGGTGCGGACGCGCTTCTTGTCGACGACGATCACGTCATCGACTTCGAGCCGAGGGGCTTCGGATGTCGAGGGGGGTGTCTCGTTCATCATTCCAGCTTGACCCGAGTGGCTTTCGTTTCCAAACCACGGGATGCGTGACCCGGATGTGCTAGCGGAAGGTCAGCACCTCATCGCCCCACGCCCGACGGAGGTCGGCATCGAGGTCGTCGACCACGCGGTCGCGGCTGTCGATCACGAGCGTCGCGCGGACATCTGCGCGGTACGCCGGCCACCCGGGGCCGTCGGGGGCGTCGGGCTGGAGCCCGTGTGCGAATGCGCTCCAGCGGTGCTGCATGCGGCGCGACAGCGTCTCGGCCGTGCGACGCCCGCCGAGGCGAAAAGTGAGGTCTTTCGGTCCTGCGTGGAGATTTCCCCAGAGGTAGATCAGCTCGCTGCCGTGCGTCGCGCCCAGACGGACGAGCCGCAGAAAAGGGGTGCTGTGGTCGAAGCGGTACAGGTGCACGGGAGCGATCGCACGGTGCCCCTCAGCGACCCAGAGCGTGGGTAAGCGGAAGCCGATGTCGCCGGCGATCCCCAGGCCCAGCGCGCGCTGGTGCACGTTCTCGTACGCGGCGAGCACCTGCGCTCGCTCGGGCAGGACGACGTCGGGGTTCTCGGCCGCCATGTCGGCGAACATCCGCTGGAGGCGATCGCCGGTGATGGGGATCAGCGGTGACTTCATGTACGCGAAAAGCGACGCCTCGTCTTTGTTCGTGCCGATCATGAGGGGGACGGGCAGGCCGCGTCCCTCGCTCAGGACCGTGATCGGCGCTTCGGGTACCAGCTCGCCGTCGACGACGGGGGCGAAGGCGAGGGTGCCCGGCGCGTGGGCCGGTACTTCGGCGAACAGCCGCTGCGCCGCCGCGAGCAGCGTTTCGACGTCGGCGGCGCGCAACTGCTCGCCCGCCGTGGGCGATACCGGATCGACACCCGCTAGTTCGACGAAGCGCGCGGCCACTTCGGCCGCGCGCTCGCGTCCGTACACGCTCGAGGCGGGGGAGGATTGCGCGATCGCCCGGTGGAAGAGTCCGGATGCCGAGGGCGTGGCCATCAAGGTGGTGACGAGCCCACCGCCCGCGGATTCGCCGAACACCGTGACGTTCGCCGGGTCGCCGCCGAAAGCGGCGATGTTGCGCTGGACCCAGCGCAGGGCCAGCAGGACGTCGCGCAGAGCGAGATTGCCATCGACGTCGCCGTTGCCTTCCGCCCGGGTGAGGACGTCGCGCAGGTCGAGGAAGCCGAGGGCGCCGAGTCGGTAGTTCAGCGTGACCACCACGACGTCGCCGGTCGTCGCCAGCGACGCGCCCTCGTACGTGCGCTGGCTGGCGGCGCCGAACACGTAGGCGCCGCCGTGCAGCCACACCATCACCGGCCGCGGCGCCGAGGACGTGGCATCCGGAGACCACACGTTCACGGACAGGCAGTCCTCGTCCTGCATGACGCCGTCGCCGAGCGGGAGCGGGCTGGGAGGTTGCGGGCACGCCGCGCCGAAGGCGTCGGCGCCGACCTCGAGGCCGGCGTCGGGGGCGGGCAGCGGCGCGCGCCAGCGCAGGGGTCCGAGGGGCGGCTGGGCGTAGCGGATGCCGAGCCAGCGGCGTGCCCCGTTCACGACCCGGCCGCGGAACCGCCCGGCGGGAGCCTCGGCCAGCGGGCCGGATGAAGCGGTGTGCACGCGCTCACCCTAGCGCCGTCGTCAAGCCCCGGGCGATGTCGGAGGCCGCGCGTACCGTGTCGGTCATGAGCGCCCTGACCACGCCCACCGGCCGCGAGCCGGCTCTCGTCGCACAGCCCCGGCCCGATGGTTCGGCACCCCGCGCTCTCGTCCTGGGGGCGACGGGCTATCTCGGTGGTCGCCTCGTGCCCCGCCTGCTCGCCGCCGGCTACCGGGTGCGGGTGCTCGCGCGCGATGCGCGTCGCGCCGCCGCCTTTCCGTGGGGCGAGCAGGTCGAGATCGTCGCGGGCGACGCCACCGACGTGACGGCGGTGCGCGAAGCGGTCGACGAGGTCGACGTCGTCTACTACCTCATCCATTCGATGGGTGGCGGCCGCGACTTCGAGACCACCGATCGCCGCGCGGCGCAGACCGTCGCCGACGCGGCGGCTGAAGCGTCGGTGAGTCGCATCGTCTATCTCGGCGGTCTGCACCCCGACGACGCCCCGCTGTCGCCGCACCTGCGTTCACGCGTCGAGGTCGGCGACATCCTCCTGCGAAGCGGCGTTCCGACACTCGTGCTGCAGGCCGGCGTCGTCATCGGGTCGGGATCGGCGTCGTTCGAGATGGTGCGTCACCTGACCGACGTGCTGCCGTACATGCCCGCGCCGAAGTGGGTGCGAAATCACATCCAACCCATTGCCGTGCGCGACGTGCTGCACTACCTGCTGGGCGCGGCGAGGGTGGCGCCGAACGTCAATCGGGCGGTCGACATCGGCGGGCCCGACGTGCTGCGCTACGGCCAGATGATGAACGGCTACGCGCTCGAGGCGGGCTTGCACCAGCGGCCGATCGCATCGCTCCCGGTGCTGACGCCGCGACTCGCGTCGCACTGGGTCAACCTCGTCACACCCATCCCGAAGGCCATCGCGCGCCCGCTCGTGGAGTCGCTGCAGAACGACTGCGTCGTGAAGGACCGCGCGGTCGATGACCTCATCCCGCGCCCCGAGGCGGGTCTCATGCCGTATCGCGACGCCGTTCGGCTGGCACTGCGACGCGTGAACGACGACGACATCGAGACGAGCTGGCTGGATGCCGAGGTCTCGGGCGTTCCGAGCGACCCCCTGCCGAGCGACCCCGACTGGGCGGGTCGCCTGGTCTACACCGATGTGCGGACGATGATGACGACGGCCAACGCCAAGCAGCTGTGGTCGGTGATCGAGGGGATCGGTGGCGAGAACGGCTGGTACTCCTCGCCGCTGCTGTGGGCGATCCGCGGGTGGATGGACCGGCTCGTGGGTGGGGTGGGTCTCGCGCGCGGCCGGCGTAGCCGGTCCGTGGTCACCGTGGGTGACGCGCTCGACTTCTGGCGCGTCGAGGCGATCGAGCCCGGGCATCTGCTGCGCCTTCGGGCCGAGATGAAGGTTCCGGGCGGGGCGTGGCTCGAGCTGCGCGCGACGCCGGAGGGCGACGGCGCCCGCTTCGATCAGCGCGCCCTGTTCTTCCCCCACGGCCTGCCCGGCCGGCTGTACTGGCTGGCCGTGCTGCCCTTCCACGGACTCATCTTCAGCGGCATGGCGCGGCGCATCACCGCGGCCGCCGAGCACGTGCAGCGCGAAGACCCCGAGCCGCGGGCCGAGGCGGGGCGGATCGCCCCGGAGGTGCCTGAGGTCGAGACGCTCAGCCGGTGACGCGGGTCGCGCCCGCGCACGCGCGGCCCGCGCGGTGAGGCGTGGCCCGCGCCCGCGGACGCGCCCTGACGCCGCGTGGCGCGGTGCGGCGCGAGATGACCGGCGTTCGCCGAGATGACGGCCGTTCGCGGCGAATCTCGGGTCATCTCGCGAATGCCGAGTGATCCGAGTGATCTCGGCGCTGGCCGGGCGGGCCGCGTGCGCGGTGAGACACCTAGGCTGGATTCGTGCCGCATGTCGCCCGGGTGATCACCGTCTCCGACCGTTCCGCCGCCGGGTTGCGTGAGGACCGCGGCGGACCGCTCGCCGTCTCGCTTCTGCGCGACGCAGGATTCGACTGCGCGGATGCCGTGATCGTGCCCGACGGGGCCGACAGTGTCGAGGCCGCCCTGCGCGCGGCCGTCGCGGCCGGCCCGGGCCTGATCGTCACCACGGGTGGGACCGGTGTCGCGCCCCGGGACCGGACGCCCGAGGGCACCGCCCGTGTACTCGACCGCGAGTTGCCCGGTATCGCCGAGGAGCTGCGTCGTCGCGGCCTCACCGACACCCCCCTGTCCGTCATCTCACGGGGGCTCGCAGGCATCGCCGACCCCGGCACGCTGATCGTCAACCTTCCCGGATCCACGCGCGCCGTGGCATCCGGAATCGCCGTCATCGCGGAGATCGCGCCGCACGTGCTCGACCAGCTCGCCGGAGGAGACCACGCATGAGCGCCGTCCGCATCGCCCGCCTGTCGGAGGAGCCGCTCGACCTCGACGCGCACCTCGACGCGGTCGAGGACTCGTCGTCGGGTGCGGTGACGACTTTCGTCGGGCGCGTCCGTGACACCGATCCCGACGCCTCCGACGCTGTCGTCGCGCTCGAGTACAGCGCCCACCCGGATGCCGAGCAGACGCTGCACCGCATCGCTGAGACCGCCGCCGCCGGTACCGACGCCATCGTCGCGGTCAGCCATCGTGTGGGGCGGCTCGGCGTCGGTGAGGCCGCGGTCGTGATCGCCGTGGCATCCGGGCATCGTGCCGAGGCGTTCGAGGTATGCCGCCAGGTGATCGAGACGATCAAGACCGACCTGCCCGTGTGGAAGCGCCAGGTGGAGGCCGACGGCACGACGGAGTGGAAGGGCCTGGGAGGGTAGTCCGGGCTCGTCCGGGTGGGAGCCGTGGTTTCAGCCGCCCGCGAAGGGCGGCAGTACGTCGACGTGCGTCACACCATCGAGCGACAGGTCGTCGTCGTGGCGCGTGCCGTCGACGAGCACGGCGCAGCGATCCAGGATGCGCTCGAGCGCGGGGTGCGCGGCGACGACGGCGAGCCGCAGGGCGGCGAGTGTCGTCTCGGCGCGGTCCTCGGCGTCGGTACCGGCGGCCTCGGCGGCGGCGGCGAAGTAGCGCACGCGAACGCTCATGCGGTCCCTCCCGCTGCGGCATCGGGCTCGCCCGGACGCACCCAGTCGCCCGACTTGCCCCCGGTCTTCGACACGATGCGCACGTTCTCGATGAACGTGCCCTTGTCCATTCCCTTCACCATGTCGACGATCGCGAGTGCGGCGACCGAGACACTGGTGAGCGCCTCCATTTCGACGCCGGTGCGGTCGGCCGTGCCCACCGTCGCCTCGATCTCGACGCCGTCGTCGGTGATCGACAGGTCGACCGACGCCCGGTGCACGCCGATGACGTGCGCGAGGGGGAGGAGTGTCGGCGTCGACTTCGCGGCCTGGATGCCGGCGATCCGCGCCACGGCCAGCACATCGCCCTTGGGGGCGGTGCCATCGCGCAGCGCCGCGACGACCTCGGGCGCGCAGCGCACGAAGCCGCGCGCCGTGGCGGTGCGAACGGTGGGCTGCTTGAGGGTGACGTCGACCATGCGGGCGTGGCCCGCGGCATCCAGGTGGGGGAAGGTCATGGAATCAGCATGACATCGAGCGAGTCGCCGACCGACACGGTGGACACCTCGGCGGGCACGACGGCGAATGCCTCGGCACGGGCGAGGGATGCCGCGAGGTGCGACCCCGAACCGCCAGCGGTGGCCGGCCGAACCGTGCCCTCGACGAGATCGATCGCCGCGGGGAGGTATTGGCGGCGTCCGGGCGGAGTCGACCAGCTCTCGGATGCCGTGAGGCGGGCGAAGCGCCGATCGATAACGGTGCGACCCTGCAACGCCAGGAGGGCGGGCCGCACGAACACCTCGAACGACACCGCGACGCTCACCGGGTTGCCGGGCAGACCGAAGACGAGGCGTCCGTCGTCGAGCACGCCGAACGCCTGCGGCTTGCCGGGCTGCATCGCGACCTTCTCGAACGCGATGCGATCACTGAGCGCGAGGCGGACGGGCTCGTAAGCACCGGCGCTGACCCCGCCGGTGAAGATCACGACGTCGGCGCGCGTCGCCCGCGCGAGGACCGCGTCGATGCCTGCGGGGTCGTCGCCGACGCGGTCGACGAGTTCGATGTCGGCATCCGCTGCGCCGACGAGGGCGGCGAGCAAGGTGGCATTGGAGTCGGGTGTCTGGCCGCGGCCCGGTTCCGTGCCGGGGGCGACGAGCTCGCTGCCCGTGGAGACGACCGCGACCCGGGGGCGGCGGTGGACGCTGAGCGTGTCGACGCCCGCCGCCGCGGCGGCCGCCAGCGCGAGCGGGCCGAGCCGCTCTCCGGGCGAGAGCACGGTGGCGCCGGTGAGCGTGTCGCCGCCGCGGCGACGGATGAAGGCGCCCACGCCGATCGGGGCGCGGAGCACCTGGACCGTGCCAAGGGAATCGGCGAGACCGCCGGCGGTGTCTTCGAAGGGCACGATCGCATCCGCGTCGGCGGGGACGGCGGCACCCGTCATGATGCGTGCCGCCTCGCCCGGGGCGAGCGCGGGATCGTCGGCGGTGCCGGCTGGCAGGTCGGCGACGACGCGCAGGGTCGCCGGGGTCTCGGCATCCGCCCCGTGCACGTCGGCGAAGCGGACCGCGAAGCCGTCCATCGAGGAGTTGTCGAAGCCGGGGAGGTCGTGCGCGGCCAGCACGGGTTCGGCGAGGGTACGACCGGTCGCGCCGGCGAGCGAGACGCTCTCGGCGGGCAGGAGTGCGACCTCGGCGAGTATGCGCTCGCGGTGCTGTTCGACGGTGAGCAGGTCGGTCACGCGGGGGTCCTTCCGGTGAGGGGAATCACGTCCTGACGGGCACGCAGCGCATCGACGACGATGAGGCGACCGAGCAGCGGCTCACCCGCGCCGGTGACGAGCTTGACGGCCTCGGTGGCGAGCAGCCCTCCGACCTGCACGCACAGCGAGCCGAGGACGCCGACCTGGGCGCACGTGGGCGGCTCGCCGGCGGACCCGGCGGGGAAGAGGTCGCCGAGCACCACGGGGGAGTACCCCTCGGGAGGGGCGGACCAGAACACCGTCACCTGCGCCGCCCACTCCTGCACGGCTCCCCAGACGAGGGGGATGCCGAGGTCCTCCGCTGCGGCGGCGACGGCCTCGCGCGTGTCGAAGGTGTCGCTGCCGTCGATGACGAGGTCGGCGCCCTGGAGCAGGCCGACAGCATTGTCGGAGGTCAGCCGTACGGTTCGTTCATGAACGACGGTGACGGGCGAGAGGTCGCGCACGGCGCGGGCGGCGGATGCCGTCTTGGCGACGCCGATGTCGTCGACCCGGTGCAGCAGCTGGCGTTGCAGGTTCGTGCGCTCCACGACGTCGTCGTCGATGATGACGATCTCGCCGACCCCGGCCGCGGCGAGCGACAGGAGCACGGGGGAGCCGAGACCGCCCGCACCCACGACGGCGATGCGCGCGGCCGCGAGCCGCCGCTGGCCCTCCTCGCCGATGCCGGCGAGCACGGCGTGGCGGGCGGTGCGGATCAGTTCTTCGGGGGCGAGGGATGCCACCGGCTCGACGAGCGGCCTCATCCGCCGATCGCGCTCATCGTGCGCTCCGGCTGGACGAAGTCGGCGCGCGCCAGTCCGACGCGGTCGGAGCCATGGGCGCGGGGCTTGGCCCACATGGCATCCCGCCAGATCTGGGCGAGACCTTCGTCGTCGGCGCCGTCGCGGAGGGCGGTGAGCAGGTCGGTCTCTTCGTGCGAGAAGAGGCACGAGCGGATGCGGCCGTCGGCGGTGACGCGCGTGCGCGAGCAGGCGGAGCAGAACGGCTCGGTGACGGAAGAGATGATGCCGATATGCCCGGCGAGGGCGGTGTCGCCGTGGCGGCGAACCTCCCAGCGCTCGGCGGGGGCGGCTCCGCGCCCGCGCGGGTCGGGGCTGAGGGTGAAGGCCTCTTCGATCGCGGCGCGGATGTCGCGGGCGGGGATGACGTTCGTCGCCGTCCACGAGCGGTCGCCGTCGAGCGGCATGTCTTCGATGAATCGCATCTCGAAGCCGTTCGACACCGCCCAGTCGACCAGCGGGACGACCTCGGTGTCGTTGATGCCCCGCATCAGCACGGCGTTGATCTTGATGGGCCCGAGCCCCGCGGCCCGGGCGGCCTGGAGTCCCGCGAGCACCTTGTCGAGGTGCGGGCGACGGGTGAGCTCGGCGAAGGTTTCGGGATGCAGCGTGTCGAGCGAGACGTTGATGCGGTTGAGGCCCGCGTCTTTCAGGGCCTGGGCGCGGCGGTCGAGACCCACGGCATTCGTCGTGAGCGAGATCGGCAGGTCGGGATTGTCGGCCCGGATGCCGGCGATGACGAACTCGAGATCCTTGCGCACGAGCGGCTCGCCGCCGGTGATCCGCAGCTCCTCGGCGCCGAGCGCCTGCACGGCCACGCGGACGATACGCCGGATCTCGTCGGTCGACATCAGCTGCGACTGCGGGAGCCACGGCATCCCGTCGGCCGGCATGCAGTACGTGCAGCGCAGGTTGCACTTGTCGATGACCGAGACGCGCAGGTCGGTCGCGACGCGCCCGAAGCGGTCGAGCATGCCGCCCTCGCGGGGGGCGCCGGTCGCTCGAACGGCACCGGGGTCGTGCTGCGGGTGCGGCGGCTGCCGAGGTTCGTCGAGGTGCGGCTGCCCGGATCCGGTGGCACGGACGGCACCGAGCGTGCTCGGGCGTGCGCTCACGGTCACCGTCGCGCCCAGCGGCACGACGACGGGGCCGGGCGTCCCGGTCTCGTGCGCGGCATCCATGGGTCGAGCCTAGGCGAGCGGGGAGAGGAGAGGGCCGAGAACGACGGGGCGTGACGGCGTCGTGGTGAGGGGCCGCCGGTGGCGTCGGGGTATGCCGGGACCGCGAGACCGCTGCCGTGTGGGGCGCTGCGCAACAGGACGTCCGGCGCGGGGGCGAGTACCGTCGTCGCATGCCGAACACCTTCCGCATCGCCACGGCCGCCCGCCTGCTCGGGGTCAGCGACGACACCGTGCGGCGTTGGATCGACCAGGGGGTGCTGCCGACGACCGGGGTATCGCCGGCGGAGATCCCCGGCGCCGCCTTGGCGGAACGCGCGGTGGCGCTTGCCGACGAGCCCGATGACCCCACCGGGATCGCCTCCAGTGCGCGCAACCGCTTCGTCGGGATCGTCACGCGCGTGCGAGTCGACGGGGTGATGGCGCAGGTCGATCTGCAGTGCGGCCCGCACCGGGTCGTGTCGCTCATGTCGGCCGAGGCGGCGGAAGAGCTCGCGCTCGCGCCCGGGTCGCTCGCGGTGGCATCGGTCAAGGCGACGGTCGTCACCGTCGAGGTGCCGCGCGACTGACGCGTCTGGAGCGCCGCGCGGCGGCGTGCCGGGGAGGTGTGCCGGGCTCCGGAGGTTTCGGCGTTTCCGCCGCGGGAGGGGCGGAACGGATGCCGTTGCGGCCAGTTCTTCCGGAGTCTGGCACGCCGCCGGGCGGGGCCGGGCGCCGGGCGGGGCCGGCGACCCGACCCGCCGGTGAGTCGGACGGCGGACCGATCCTGTGCCCCGATTCGCGGATAAGATCGGTTTTGAAATCCGCGTTCGCGGATTTTGGACGCGACCGGAGGAAGACCCATGCGCCGCCCGCTCCGTCTTGCCGGTGTTCTCGCCGCCGCGGCACTGCTCGCCGCCTGCGCCAGCCCCGAGCCCGCGGCACCCGGGGATCAGCTGAGCGGCACGCTCGAGGTCTACGCCGCCGCGTCGCTGCAGCGGTCGTTCGACGAGATCTCTCGCGCGTTCATGGCCGCTCATCCCGACGTCACCGTGCAGTCGGTGTACGACGGATCGAGCACGCTCGCGACCCAGATCGGCGAGGGCGCCCCCGCTGACGTGTTCGCCTCGGCCGACGAGAAGAACATGGCGAAGGTCGCCGCTCAGGCACCCGACCCGCAGCTGTTCGCCGGCAACACCCTCGTGATCGCCGTCCCCGCCGGCAATCCCGGCGGGGTGAAGACGCTCGACGACCTCGCGCGCGTGACGACCGTGCTGTGCGCGGCCGAGGTGCCCTGCGGGGCGGCGTCGGCGACGCTGCTGTCGAACGCCGGGGTCGCGGTGACGCCCGCGAGCGAAGAGCAGAACGTCACCGCCGTGCTGACGAAGATCGCCGCTCGGGAAGCCGACGCGGGTCTGGTGTACGCCACCGACGTGGTCGGCCGCGACGACATCGAAGCGATCGTGCCCGCGGGTGCCGACGCCGTGGTCAATCACTACCCGATCGCCGTGCTGACCGACGCGCCCCACCCCACCGCGGCCGCCGCGTTCGTCGCGTTCGTGCTGTCGGCCGACGGGCAGGGCATCCTCGCCGCCACGGGGTTCCGCGCCCCGTGACCTCGACCGGCTACGTCCCGCGCTGGCTCGTCGTGCCGGCGGCGGTCGGACTGCTCTTCTTACTCGTGCCCTTGACCGCGCTCATCGGGCGCGTGGAGTGGGCGACGCTGTGGAGCGACGTCACCTCGCCGACCGCGCGGGCAGCCCTCGGACTGTCGCTGGGCACGGGGGCCGTGGCCACCGTCGTCTGCGCGGTCGTCGGCATCCCGCTCGCGCTGCTCATCGCCCGCAGTCCCGCGCGCATCGCCGCCGTGCTGCGCGCGCTCGTGACCGTGCCGCTCGTGCTGCCCCCGATGGTCGGCGGAGTCGCCCTGCTGTACCTCTTCGGCCGCAGCGGGCCCCTGGGCGCCCTGGGGCTGTCGTTCACGACGACCGCCGTGGTGCTGGCCCAGGTGTTCGTGGCGCTGCCCTTTCTCGTGCTCGCCGTCGAAGGCGCGCTGCGCAGCACGGGCGTGGAGTTCGAGCGGACCGCCGCGTCGCTCGGGGCCTCGCGCGCCACGATTCTGCGTCGCATCACCCTCCCGCTCGCGGCCCCCGGAATCGTCGCGGGCGTCGTGCTGTGCTTTGCGCGCGCGATCGGCGAGTTCGGTGCGACGGCGCTGTTCGCCGGCAACCGCCCGGGCGTGACGCAGACCATGCCGCTCGCGATCTACACGGCGTTCAACGGAGCGGGCGTCTCGCAGGGCACGGCGGTGGCCCTGTCGTTGCTGCTGCTCGTCACGGCCGTCGCGGTGCTGCTGCTCGTGCGCGGCTGGCGACCGGGGGCGGGACGATGAGCGCGGATGCCGCTGCCCTGCGCGCTCGGGTGCGCGTGCGCCGCCGTGACTTCGACGTCGACATCGCGATCGAGGCTGCACCGGGAGAGACCGTGGCGGTCATGGGCCGTAGCGGCGCGGGCAAGTCCACGCTGCTCGGCGCGCTCGCAGGGCTCACACCGCTCGACGCGGGCGAGATCAGCGTCGGCGGACGCGTGCTCGATCGGGCCCCCGGGGTGCGCACCGACCCGATGCACCGCGGTGTCGTGCTGCTCGGACAGGACGCTCGGCTGTTCCCCCACCTCACCGCGCGCGAGAACGTCGCCTTCGGCCCCCGTGCGGCCGGCGTCGCGGCATCACTCGCCCGTTCATCGGCCGACGAGTGGCTGACGCGCGTGGGGCTGCCGGGGGCGGGCGATCGGCTGCCGGCGCACCTGTCGGGCGGCGAGCAGCAGCGGGTCGCCGTCGCCCGGGCGCTCGCCGCCGAGCCACGGGTCGTGCTGCTCGACGAGCCGCTGGTGGCGCTCGACGCGGTCACGGCATCGGAGATCCGGGCCATGCTGCGCGAAAGGCTGGCGGGGATGACGACCGTCGCGGTGACCCACGACGCGGTCGACGCCGCGGCACTCGCCGACCGGCTCGTCATCGTCGAACGGGGCAGGGTGACGCAGGAGGGGCCGGTGTGCGAGGTGTTGACGGCTCCGGCGACCGAGGTCGCTGCGCGCATCGCCGGGCTGGAGCGCGTGCTCGGCGAAGCGCGGGGCGGTGCATTCGTGAGCGACGGGGTGCGTCTGGAGTCGACGGATGCCGCTTCGCTCGCGCGCGCCGGGACCGACGGGGCCCCGCTGGCCGCCGTCTTCCGCGCGGCCGATGTGCGTCTGGGCGAGGGAGCGCCGGCCGTCGTGTCGCACCTCCAGCCCACGCCGACGGGCGTGCGCATCGTCTTCGCCGGGGGAGCCGCCGACGTGGCGCCCCGAGAGGCGGTCGGGCTGCGCCCCGGCGACACCGTGCGGTGGAGTGTGGCTCCCGAGCACGTGCGGTTCGTGGCGGCACCCCGCGGTGGGTCGATGCGGGGCTCGTCGATGCAGGGCTAGATCTAGATGCAGAGCGGATCGCCGAGGTCGATGCGCGTGCCGTCGACCGTGAAACTGCCGTCCGCACAGATGAGGGTATCGGGCGAGGGGCGCACCAGCAGGGTCGTGAAGGCACCCTGTACGTCGTGCTCCGTCGCCTCTTGGCGCAACGGGCCGTCGGGGTCGGTCTGCGGATAGATCGCGATCGTGACCGAGTTGCCCAGGTAGGTGGCGTCGTAGCGGGTGATGCGCCCCCAGCCGGCCTGGCACTTGTCGGACCACACGATCTGCAGCAGTGAATCGTCGGCGCGCGTGTCGCTGGTGGCGACGACGGCATCGTCGAGGCATCTCGTGTTCGCGGGGTTCTCGCCGCTGTGCACCACGATCGACGGCGCACCGTCGTCGCGAGCGGTCAGCTGGCCCACGAGCGCGACCACGGCCAGCGTGGCGACGACGCCCGCCACGAACGAGCCTCCCGCGAGCAGAGCGCCTGTGCGGCGCCGCATCCCCCGGGGCGAGGAACGGGGAGTGCGGTTCGTCTCGGCCGTGCCATCGGCGTGCTGGCGGACGAGCTCGGCACGGCGCTCCAACAGCGGTGCGGGGTCGGCACCGAGCGTCCGCGCCAGGGCGTCGATCGTGCGGTCGCTCGGGAGCGACCTGCCGCGCAAGGCGTCGGAGATCACAGTGCGGGAGATGCCCGTCGCGTGCTGAAGGTGCGTCAGCGTCGGACTGCCGGCGGCCAGGCGCAGGCGTCGTAGTTCGGCGGCGATGTCGGAAGCGGGCCCGCCGACGTGGGTCGACGCGGGTCGATCGTCGATCGGGTCGTCTTTCATGAGCACCCCTTCGGATATGTGAGCAGACGGATTGTCCGAAATCGTCCGGAATCGATCTTCCCGGCCCTCATCGAGCGCCTACATGGTGAATTCTCCCCATGTAGGTGCTCGGAGCGTCTGCGCTCTACTTAGCACCGGACGATCTGTCAACGGGATTGCGCGGGAGGTGATCATGCGCTCGTTCATCGAGCTGCTGCGGCGAAAGCGCGCGGCGATGGCATCCGGTGCCACCCTCACCGTCGCGGCCGTCGCCATCTCGACTCTCGCGGTGCTGCACCCCGGCGTCCCGACGGCCGACCTCGAACTCGACGACGGCGGCGTCTGGGTGACCAAGACGTCGGATCTGCTCGTCGGTCACCTCAACTACCCCTCGCGTCTGCTCGACGGGGCGCTGCGCACCCGTGCCCCGCAATACGACGTGCTGCAAGACGGTGACCGCGTCGCCGTGTTCGACAGCGCCAACTCGACGCTCACCACGGTCGACCCCGCCGCCGTCGCGCTCGGACAAGACCTCGCGCTGCCGCCCGGCACCCGGGTGGGAATGGGCGCGGCGACCATCGGCGTCCTCGCCGACGGCCGGGTCTTCACGTTCGCTCCCGACGCGGCCGCTCCCGTCTTCGACGCCGACTCCGCTCGTGCCGACGTCGGTGACGGCGGTGCGATCGCCGTCTCCCGTTCGGGTGCGCACGTGGTGGCCGTGTCACCGCGAGACAAGCGCATGAGCGTCCTGGCCTCCGACAGCGAGGAGTCGGCATCCGTCGATCTCGCCGACCTCTCACCGGATGCCGAGCTCTCGGCGACCGCGGTGGGCGAGAGCGGCGTCGCCCTCGATGCGCACGACGGTGTCGTCTACCTGCCGTCGGGTTCGGCCGTGACGGTTCCCGACGGTGCGGGGGCACTGCTTCAGCAAGCGGGGGACGGCGCCGACGCCGTGTACATCGCCACCCCGACGTCGTTGCTGCGCCAACCCCTGGGCGGGGGCGAGCCCGAACAGGTCGCCTCGGTGCCGCGCGGTCGGCCCTCGCCACCGGTCTGGCTCGACGGGTGCGTGTACGCCGTGTGGAGCGGAACGGGAGCATACGTGCGCGACTGCCCGGGCGACGGCGACGACGTCGACCGGACGATCGAGACCACGGCGGACGCGTCGTTGGTGCTGCGCACCAACCGTCATGTCGTGGTGGTCAACGACACCATGGCGGGCACGGTGTGGGTCGTCGATCAGAACGTCCAGCGCATCGAGAACTGGGACGAGGTCGTTCCGCCCGCCGACGACAACGCGCAGGAAGAGCAGAGCCAAGACGACAAGCCCCAGTTCGACATCCCCCAGCGCACCGCGCAGAACACCCCGCCGACGGCCGTCGACGACCAGTACGGCGTGCGAGCCGGCCGCACCACGATCCTGCGCGTCACCGAGAACGACTCCGATCCCGACGGCGATCTGCTCGCGGCGTCGCTCGTGAGCGAGCCGCCGACGGGGTGGGATGTGCAGTCGGTGCTCGGCGGCGCGGCCCTGCAGGCGGCGGTTCCCGCCAACGCCACCGGGACGTTCTCACTGCGCTATCGCGACGACGACGGGCGTGGCGGCACCGCCGAGGCGACCGCCACCGTGACCGTGCGGCCCCCCGACGTCAATGCCGCACCCGTGCAGAAGCGCGTCGACACCGTCCTCGTCGAGGCGGGGGCCTCGATCACCTACGGCGTGCTCGACGCGTGGAGCGACCCCGACGGCGACGACGTGTTCCTGCAGCACGCCTCGGTGGAGGGCGGCGATCTCGTCACGTTCCGCAGCAACGGCGTCGTGGAGTACACCGCGGCGACCGCTCAGACGGGCATCCACGAGGTGAAGCTCGTCGTGTCCGACGGGCGCGAGAGCACCGAGGGCGTGTTGCGCGTCGACGTCCGCCCGACCGACACCCTCAACCCGGTCGCGAACGCCGACCGCGTCACGGCAGTCGCGGGCGTGCCGGTCACCGTCGCCCCGCTCGACAACGACATCAGCCCGACGGGTCGCCCGCTGCGCCTGTCGAAGTACGACGCCGTGCCGGGAACGACGATCACTCCCGACTTCGCCGGGGGAACGTTCGACTTCACCGCGGAACAGCCGGGGACCTACTACGTGCAGTACCTGGTCACCGACGGGCCGCATTCGGCCGTGGGCATCGTGCGCATCGACGTCGTGACGGCCGACTCCTCGCCGCTCCCGCCCGTGGCCGTGCGCGATCTGGCGCTGCTGCCGGTCGGACGCCAGACCCTCGTCGACGTCCTCGCGAACGACGTCGATCCCGCCGGCGGCATCCTCGTCGTCCAGAGCGCCCGGGTCGCGCCCAACGCGGGCGTCTCGGTCGAGGTGCTCGAGCACCGCATCCTGCGCATCACCGATCTGTCGGGCCTGTCTGCCCCCGTGACCTTGACCTACAACGTCTCGAACGGCTCGCAGAGCGCCACCGGCGAGGTCTTGGTCATGCCCGTCCCGCTGCCGGCGCAGGTACGCCCGCCGGTGACGGTCGACGACACCGCCATCGTGCGGGTGGGCGACGTCGTCTCGGTGCCCGTGCTCGCCAACGACTACAGCCCCGACAACGACATCCTGACCCTCGAGCCCGCACTCGTCGAGACCGACGCCGCCGACAAGAGCGCGATCTTCGTCGACGGCGACCGCATCCGCTTCCAGGCCGGCGCCGAGCCGGGCACCGTCCACGCCACCTACGAGGTGTCGGACAGTCAGCAGAACCGCACCGCCGGCTACCTGACGATCCAGGTGCTCCCGGCCGACCAGGGCAGCAACTCGGCACCGCGCCCCAAGCCGGTGACGGCGCGGGTCGTGGCGGGCAACACCGTGCGCATCCCCGTTCCGCTGGACGGCATCGACCCCGACGGCGACTCGGTCGAGCTCGTCGGCGTCGCCTCGAACCCGAGCAAGGGAACCGTCACCACCGGTGACAGCTGGTTCGTCTACGAGGCATATCCGGATGCCACGGGCCGCGACACCTTCACGTACACCGTCCGCGACCGCCTGGGGGCACAGGCGCAGAGCACCGTGGTCGTGGGGGTCGCCGCCCCCGGGCTTCGACAACCAGCCCCCGTACGCCGTCAAGGACAGCGTCACCGTCAAACCCGGACGCCGGGTGGCCGTGGCCGTGACCGCCAACGACTCCGACCCGGACGGCGACCCGATCGCGATCGACCCCGACGGCCTCACCGTGCCCGACGGGATCACCGCCGAGGTGCTCGGCGGACGCGCGGTGCTCACCGCGCCGTCCACGCCGGGCCAGTACCCGATCACGTACACGATCACCGACTCGTACGGCGCGAAGGCGGTCGGCTCGCTCATGGTCACCGTCGACCCCGATGCACCCCCGGTCGCCCCCATCGCGCGCGACGATCGGGTGACGCCTGGACAGATCACCGCCGCGCCGACCGTCGATGTCGCCGTGCTCGAGAACGACGAAGACCCCGACGGCACCGTCGACGACCTCACCGTCAGCACGAGCGACGCGAACACGACCGTCGGTGCCAGCGGCATCCTGACGATCACTCTGCAGCCGGCGCCGCAGATCGTGCGCTACCGCGTCGACGACCCCGACGGCAAGAGCGCGCAGGCGTTCGTGTTCGTGCCGGGCCTGGCGACCCTCGTGCCCACGCTCGCCACGGCCGATCCGATCACGGTCACCAGCGGGGAGAGCGTGCAGATCGCGCTCGCCGATCACGTGCACGTGCGGCCCGACCACGAGCCGCGCGTGGCGACCGCCGACTCCGTGCGCGCCGGCCACGCCGACGGCTCCCCGCTGCTCGTCGACGAGCACACCCTCGAATACCGCTCGGCCGCGGGCTTCTTCGGGCGGGACTCGCTCGGTGTGCTGGTGACCGACGGCACCGGGCCCGACGACCCGCAGGGGCTGTCGGGGTACGTCTCGATCCCCATCAAGGTGCTGCCGGCCGAGAACCAGTCGCCGATCGTGCGCAACGCCACCGTGAACGTCGCCCCGGGCGAAGGCTCCGAGACGCTCGATCTGGCACGCCTGACCCGTGACCCCGACGACGGCGACGAGCAGAAGCTCACGTTCTCGATCGACGGCGACGTCCCCACGGGCTTCCGCGCGTCGATCTCGGGCACGAGCCTCGACGTGTCGGCCGACGCCGACGTCGCCGCCGGGACCACCGCGAGCCTGCGCGTGCTGGCCTCGGACGGCACCTCGGCCCCCGGCGCCGGCACGATCACCCTGGCGGCGGTGGTGTCGCAACGCCCGTTCCCCGTCGCCAACGACGATGTCGTGCCGCGCGCCGACCAGGGCCGCACGACCCCCGTCGACGTGCTGGCCAACGACATCAACCCCTTCGCCGACAGGGGGCCGCTCGAGCTCATCTCGACCCGCGTCGACAGCGGACAGGGCACCGCGGCGGTCGACGGCGACCGCGTGAACGTCACCCCCGCCGGCGACTTCACCGGCACGATGACCGTCAGCTACCGCATCGGGGATGCCACGAAGTCGGCCGACCGTCAGGTCGAAGGCCGCATCCTGCTCACCGTGCAGGGCCGCCCCGGCGCCCCCGGGACACCCACCGTCACCTCGATCCAGGACCGCACCGTCGTGCTGTCGTGGTCCACCCCCGTCAACAACGGCTCGCCGATCACCGGCTACACCGTGACGTCTCCGCAGGGCTACACCCGCGACTGCGCGTCGACGACCTGCACCCTCGACGGGCTCACCAACGACGTCGAGTACACCTTCACCGTCGTCGCCAAAAACGCCGTCGGCACCTCCGACCCGTCGCCCTCATCGGCCCCCGCGCGCCCGGACGCGCGCCCCGACACCCCGGCCGCACCCACGCTGGTGTTCGGCGACCGCAGCCTCGCGGTGTCGTGGACCCCTCCGCGCTCGACCGGATCGCCCGTGACCTCGTACAACCTCGAGATCTCGCCCGCGCCCGCGACCGGCCCGATCCAGCGCACCGGCGTGACCGCCACGAGCCTGGTCTGGGACGGGCTGCAGAACGGCGTCGCCTACCAGGTGCGCGTGCAGGCCGTGAACCGTGCGCCCGAGCCGAGCGAGTGGAGCCCGTACTCGGCGTCGGTGGTGCCGGCGGGGGTGCCCAGTGCCCCTGGCACACCGAAGGCATCGTTCGCCCCGTCAGTGGGATCGCAGGCGCAGATCACCGTGACGTGGGCTGCTCCCGCCGACAACAACGGCGACAACGTCGCCGATTACACGGTGACCAGCAGTGGTGGCGACGGTCAGGCGCGCTCGCAGACCGTCTCGGGTACATCAGCGAACTTCTCTGTGGGTACCAGTGCCAATGAATATGCCTTCACGGTCACGGCGCGCAACAAGGCGGGATCGTCAGCACCCAGTAGCGCTTCGAGCCCCGTTCGGGCAGCGAACGCTCCCGATGCTCCCTCGGGGGTCTCGATCGAAGCGACCGGCGTGGCCGGGCAGCTCCGCGTGCGCATCACCCCGGGCGGCTGGAACGGCAACACGCCCGGCGATGTCGAGTGGTATTGGTCGGGTACGGGCGGCGGCGCAGTGTCCGTCGAGAGCTCCAGCACCACCAGCGTCGTGGGCGTCATCGGCGGTGCATCGAACGGTGAGCTGCAGTCGGTATCGATCCGGGGCCGTTCGAAGATCACCGGCGGCGACGGCGGGTCGACGACGAGCGGCAACCAGGCCAAACCGTGGGGCCCATTGCGCGACGCGAGCGTGTCCACCCGTGTCACTGGAGACCGCGTCTGCTTCGACTGGGACGTGTCAGGCGCTCTGAACGGTCAGGAGCTTCGATCGCTCTCGTACAACGCGGACGGCGGGGACTCGGGTACGGGCGGTGCCACCGGCTCGGCGTGCTCGGGCAGCGGTTACTACACGCAACGTTCCTTCTCGCTCACGTTCAACACCGCGGAGGGCAATTCCGGTTCGAAGTCGGCGTCCGGCCAGACAGGGTCGAACCCCAGTCGGTCGATCACGATCTGGTTCTCCGACGAGACGGTCAACGCCGGGGCATGTAATGGCCCTCTCTGCCGGGGCATCAACGTCAAGGCGGCAGGCTTCCGACCCAACACGACCTACACCCTCGCTTACTACACCGATTGCGCTGGCCAGTACAGCGCGCAGTGCTGGGGCAGCGATACCAGCCACAACCAGCATTACGACGACCAGTACTTCACCACCAACGGTGACGGCTACTTCGAAGGCAATCCCGGACCGCGCGCATTCGGATTCCCGGGCGCGAGCGTCTGGGTCAAGACCGACGGCATCCAGTCCAACACCATCACCCGATGACGGCCCCTCACCTCAGGAGCTCACGATGACCATCACACAAGAACAGACCACCTGGTTCGCCGACACGTTCCAGAAGCTCAGCGACAACGTCGGGCTCGCCGTCCTCGGCAAGCCCGGGGTCGTCCGGCTCGTGCTCACGGCGTTCCTCGCCGAGGGGCACGTGCTGCTCGAAGATGCACCGGGAACGGGCAAGACCCAGCTCGCCAAGGCCATCGCGGCGACCGTGCAGGGCACGAACAGCCGCATCCAGTTCACCCCCGATCTGCTGCCCTCCGACGTCACGGGCACGGTCATCTACGCGCAGAAGACCGGCGAGTTCCAGTTCCGCCAGGGGCCGATCTTCGCCTCGATCGTGCTGGCCGACGAGATCAACCGCGCATCGCCCAAGACCCAGTCGGCGCTGCTCGAGGTCATGGAAGAGGGGCGCGTCACCGTCGATGGAACCGCGTACCCGGTGGGGCGGCCGTTCCTGGTGATCGCGACGCAGAACCCCATCGAGCAGGCGGGCACGTACAAGCTGCCCGAGGCGCAGCTCGACCGCTTCCTCGTCAAGACGAGCATCGGCTATCCCGATCTCGAGGCCGCCGAGCGCATCCTCTCGGGCGCCGCCGTCAAGGATCGCTCGGCGAGCCTCACCTCGATCATCACGACGCAGATGGTGGCCGAGATCTCCGAGATGCTCACCGGGGTGCACGTCGATCCGGCGGTGCTGCGCTACACCGCGCAGTTGGCCGAAGAGACCCGCAACGACCCGAGCACGCGTCTGGGCGTCTCGGTGCGCGGAACCCTCGCGATGGTGCGGGCGGCGAAGGTGTGGGCGGCCTCCGACGGCCGCGCGTACGTCATCCCCGACGACATCAAGGCCCTCGCCGCACCCGTGTGGGAGCACCGCATCGTGCTCGACCCGGAGGCCGAGTTCGCCGGCGCCACGGCGGCCGGCGTCGTCGGTCGTGCCCTGGCCGAGGTCGCCGCTCCCCAGTCGAGGTCGTCGGCGGCATGAACCTGCGCCGTCCGCTCTCGCACGTCGGCGAGCTGTCCTCGAAGGTCGGACGCGTCGTCGTGCCCCGCGCGCGCATCGCGTCGGCTCTGGGATGGACGCTGGTGGCGGTTGCGGCGGCGGCCGGCACCATCGGCTTCGCCCTGGGCTGGGCAGAGCTGGTGGCGCTCGCCTTGGGCGCGACGGCCATCCTGCTCGTCGCGGTTCCGTTCGTGATCGTGCGGCCCGTCTACGACGTGCGCATCGAGCTCGCCGCGCACCGCGTGCGCGTGGGCGAGCGGGCGGTGGGACGGCTCGTGGTCACGGGCGCCGGCAGACGCACCTCGCCGGCCACGCGCGTCGAGCTGCCGGTCGGTGTGGCCAGGGCGGAGTTCCGGATGCCGCGCCTGGCGCCCGGCATCGAGCACGACGAACTGTTCTCGGTGCCGACCCACCGTCGTGCGGTGCTGACGCTGGGCCCGGTGACATCGGTGCGCAGCGACCCCCTGGGAGCGCTTCGCCGAGAGGTGGCGTGGACCGAGCCGGAACTGCTGTACGTGCACCCCCGTGTGATCGCCCTCGACAGCGAGACCACCGGCATCCTGCGCGATCTCGAGGGTCTGCCCACCAGCGACCTCGCCGATGACGACATGTCGTTCCACGCGTTGCGCGAGTACGCCTCCGGCGACGACCTGCGCCACGTGCACTGGATGTCGACGGCGCGTACGCAGCGGCTCATGATCCGTCAGTTCGAGCAGACCCGTCGTTCACACCTGCTTCTCGTGCTCTCGAGCGATCTCGACGACTACGCGAACGACGACGAGTTCGAGCTCGCAGTCTCGACGGTGGGATCGATCGGGCTGGCGGCTCTGCGCGGCGGCAAGGACATGACCGTGATCACCCATGACGGCACTCTCGCCTCGCGGGGAGCGCGCGGGTTCCTCGACGCCCTCTCGGGTCTGGAGGCGCGTTCGCGGGCGGCGGGACTGACCGCTCCGGCCCGGGCGATCGCGGCGGCGGCGCCGGGGGCGTCGGTGGTCGTGTTCGTCACCGGAGGGGCCGGCCCGCTGGCCGACCTGCGCGCGGCGTCGCTGCGCGCGCCGATCACGGCTCGTACGGTCGCGGTGCGCGCAGCGGGGAGCGAGCCCGCGGCTCGTCGCGCGATCGGCGACCTCGCGTTCGTCGACGTGCCCGAGCTCGAGGCGTTGCCGCAGGCGATGCGGGCGGTGTCCGAATGACGCGGCGATGGGCGGTGGATGCCGCGGTCATGCTGGCGCTGTGCGCCGTGGCCCTCGTGCCGCTGTCGTCGGCCTACGGCGATGTCGCCTTCTGGGTGGCAGGTGGCGGTGGGTTGCTCGTGGGCGCGGCCATCGCCGTGGTGGCGGCGGTGCGGCGATGGGCCGTGATCCTGGTCGCGGCGGCTCTGGTCGTGGCGTACTTCCTCGTCGGGGGAGCACTGGTGTTCCCCTCCCGCTCGCTGCTCGGGTTCGTTCCCACCGTCGATGTGCTCGTCTCGCTGGCCACCGGCACGGTGCGGGTGTGGAAGGAGTCGGTGACGCTGCCGACCCCCTTCGCCGGCGTCGAGACGATGTCGGTCCTGCCGCTGATCCTGGGGCTTCTGGCCGGCAGCATCGCCGTCTCGTTCGCGGTGCGGCTGCGTCGTTTCGCGCTGGCGCTGATCGTCCCGGGCGCCCTGCTGCTGGCATCCGTGGCCCTGTCGACGTTCGACAGCGCCTTTCCGGTCGCCGTCGGCGCGCTGTTCGGCGCGATCGCCCTCGGATGGGCGGTGTGGAGATCGCGTCTGGCGGCGGCGGAGCGGCACGCGGCGACCGCCGACGTTCCTTCTTCGTCAGGCACCCTGGGGATCGTCGCCGCCCTGACGGTCGTCGCCGTCGTCGGCGGTGCCGCGACGGTCGGCGCGGCCGCATCGTCGCTCACGCCCCTCGCAGACCGGCAGGTCGTGCGCGATCGCGTCGTGCCGCCGTTGGAGCTGCATGACTACGCCTCACCGCTCACGGCGTTCCGCAAGTACGTGAAAGACGACGGCGAGGAGCCGCTGTTCTCGGTGACCGGGCTCCCCGAGGGGGCGCGCGTGCGCCTGGCGGCCCTCGACCTGTACGACGGCATGGTCTATTCGGTGTCGGGCTCGGGCTCGGGAGCGGGCACGTTCGCCCGCGTCGGGCGCCGCATCGCCGCCCCGGTCCAAGGATCGGCGGCGCACGTCACCGTGAAGGTGGGAACGCTGTCGGGCGTCTGGTTGCCGACGGTCGGCTCGCTCACCGCGATCGGCTTCAACGGAACGGATGCCGTCGACCACGACGCCGCCGTGCACTACAACGTCGCGTCGTCGACCGCCGTGGTGACGACCGGCGTCGCCGAGGGCGACACGTACGAGTTCGACGCGGTACTGCCCGCGACGCCCAGCGACGAGCAGCTGGCGTCGGCGTCGATCTCGAACGTGACGACACCGGCACCGGAGCGCGTGCCTGACGACCTGCTGGCGGCCATGGACGCCGCCGTCTCGGGCGCGGCGACTCCCCTCGAGCAGATCCGCGCGGTGCAGGCGTACCTGCAGACCGAGGGGTTCTTCTCGCACGGTCTCGAGGGCGAGGTGGCGTCTCGGTCGGGACACGGCCTGGCGCGCGAGGGCGAACTGTTCTCGCAGCCGCAGATGATCGGCGACGACGAGCAGTACGCCGTGGCGATGGCGCTGATGGTGTCGCAGCTCGGACTTCCGGTGCGCGTGGTCATGGGCTTCTCGGGCGAGAACACGGGCCTGTCCGGTGGCACCGTCGATGTCACCGGGAAGCAGTTGCACGCCTGGGTCGAGGTCCCCTTCGACGGCTACGGCTGGGTGCCGTTCTGGGCCACCCCCGCCGAAGACAAGGTTCCCCAGCAGCAGACGCCCGAGAAGCGCCAGAAGCCGCGCGTGCAGGTGGCGCAGCCGCCCGACCAGCCGCAGGAACCGGCGGAGTTGCCGCCGGCACCGCCCGTCGAAGACGCCCATAGCAGCGACCGGCCGGCCGATCTCGGCTGGCTGTGGGGCCTGCTGCAGGTCACGGGGTGGTCGCTGGCGGCGGTGGCGCTGCTGTTCGGACCCTCGATCGTCCTCGGCGCCCTGCGTGCCCGTCGCCGGCGCGGTCGCGCCCGCGCCGCCGACGCCGTCGAGCGGGTCGGTGGCGGATGGGCCGAGCTGATCGACACGGCCCGCGACGCGGGCGCCCCGATCCGCCGGGGCGCGACGCGGCGCGAGCAGGGTGCCGCCCTCGACGAGCGGTTCCCCGAGACGGGTGCCGGAGCGCTGGCGGTGCGAGCGGATGCCGCCGTCTTCGGCGCGGGAACGATCGGCCCCGACGAGGTCGAGGCCTATTGGGCCGATGTCGCCTCGGCGTCGCGCGGGCTCGGCCGGAGTCTGTCGTGGCGTCGCCGCGTGCGCGCGCGCCTGTTCCCGACGTCGGTCTGGGTGGAGGTGCGGGCGCGTCTCGCCCTCGGCCGTCTCGTACGTGGCGGTCTCGCGCGCGGGCGTTCCCTGCTCGGCCGTGTTCTGCGCGCACCTCGGAAGAAAGAGGCCGGCTCATGACGGTGGCCATGGAGGTGAGCTGGGGCGCGTGCTCCGACACGGGCGTGCGCCGCGCGGCGAACGAAGACGCCTACCTCGCCGGAACCCCCGTGTTCCTCGTCGCCGACGGTATGGGCGGGCACGTCGGGGGAGCCGAGGCCAGCGCCCGCGCTCTCGACGGCTTCCGCGAGCTCGTCGGCGCGCACGCCACCGACGTCGACACCGTGCGTGCGGCGTTCGCGCGCGCCGTGGCCCGCGTCGACGAGATCCCGCGGGGGACGACGGCGCCCGGCACGACGCTGTCGGGGGTGATCGTGTGCGAGGAGCGGGGCGTTCCCCATTGGCTCGTGCTCAACATCGGTGACTCCCGCACCTACCGCTTCGCCGCCGGCGCGCTCGAGCAGGTCAGCATCGACCACTCGGCCGTGCAGTCGCTGGTCGACGACGGCGTTCTCTCGATCGCCGAGGCTGAACGGCATCCCCACCGCCACGTCATCACGCGCGCGGTCGGAGCCGGCTCGTCGGGCCAACCCGACTACTGGCTCTTCCCCGTCGGGCATCACGACCGCATCCTGGTCTGCTCCGACGGGCTGTCGAAAGAGGTCCCGGCCGAGGTCATCAGCGCGATCCTCGCCGTCGAAGACACGGCATCCGCAGCCGCAGCGCGTCTGGTGCGCGAGGCCCTGGAGCGCGGAGGACGCGACAACGTCACGGTCGTGGTCGTCGATGCCCGGCTCGACACGCGCGCGGGCGACGTCGACGACATCGATGAAGACACCGTTCCCCGATCGAATCCTGCCGAGGAGGCCCACCGTGTCGAGCTATGAGTCCGGTGCGGCATGGGCGGGTGTCTCTCCGGGAGGAGCCGTGCTCATCGACCAAGAGGCGTCGCTCGACGTGGTCGAGCGCGTGTGGCGAGCCCTGGGCGGTGTGAGCGGTGACCCCCTCGGGGCCGCTCTGGGCGTGCTCGTCGAGACGTTCGGCGTGACGGCGCTGCCGTCGTTCGCCCTGGCGACGATGGCTCAGAACGGTGCCCGCGCGGTCGTGCGCGGCCGTTTCGATGCCCGGATCGTCGGGGGTGCGCATGCCGACGAGGTGGTGCAGGCCGAGGGTGCCAGCTTCTGGGCCGAGCGCCACGTCGACGAGGCGACCGGGATCGTCTTGCGCGCTGCCGGTACGACGGGTGCGGCAGTGCTTCCGCTCGTGGACGGGGTCGTCCGCGCGGCTGCCGTGGTGATCGGCGAGGCGGCGGAGCGGCCGGAAGCGCCCGTGCGTCCGGCGCCGACGAAAGAGCTCCCGGCTGCCGAGGCGGTTCCGTCCACGCCGGCGCCGATGTCGTCGGCATCCGTCCCGCCCGTCGATGCGGCTGACGCGCCCGGCGCCGATGGGGGTCACGCGCCCGTCGCGTTCGAGCCCGACACCGAGCCCGCCGTCGAGCCGTCGGTGCCCCCGACGCAGGAGCAGTCGATCCCGGTCGTCGACGACGCGCCCGTCGCGTTCGAGCCCGCGTCGCCGTCCGCGGCACTCGGGGTCGCGAGCGGGGGCGAGACCCTGCCGCCGAACGAGTCGACCTTCTCGTTCACCGCCGGTCCCGTCCCCGCCGACCCGGTGACCGCCTCGCCGCTGCCGGTCGAAGAGGGCACCACCGCGTACGACGATCTGATCTTCGGCCTCACCCGCGCCGCGACCGTCGAAGACGCGGCCGTCCGCGCACCCGAAGACACGCCCGCGTCGCCGTCGCCCATCGGCGCGATGCCACCCGCCGGGGCGATTGCTGCGGCCCCGGTGGATGCCGTGAGCCTCGGCGACCACGACGGATTGACCGTCTCGGCCGAGCAGCTGCAGGCGCTGCGCGCGCAACGTGCTGGCACGCCTGCCGTTTCCCTGCCCGGTGCGTCGACGTCGGAGGTCGTGCTCGTCGCATCCACCGGCGCCCGCGCCGTGCTCGACCGGGGAGCTGTCGTGGGGGTGCGCCCGAGCGCGGTGCGCGCGACCGGGGTCATCCCGCACCTCATCGCGGTTCCGAGCCCGTCGGGGGAGATCTCTCGCCGGCACCTCGAGATCCGCGTCGAGGCCTCTCACATCCTCGCCGTCGATCTCGACTCGACCAACGGCACGCGCCTGCTGCGCGTCGGCGCCGAGCCCGTTCGCCTGCACCCGGGCGCGGCGACGCTGCTGGTCGACGGCGACCGGCTCGACCTGGGCGACGGCGTCGAGCTGTCGTTCGAGGGACTCCGATGAGCCGCCCACCCTCGACACCGCCCCAGCTCGCGGGGTTCGAGCCGATCCGCCTGCTCGGATCCGGCGGCTTCGCCGACGTCTTCCTCTACCGCCAGCAGCACCCCGAGCGCGAGGTGGCGGTCAAGGCCATGCACGCGCACCGACTCGACGAGGCGGCCGTGCGCGGCTTCACCGACGAGGCCAACCTCATGGCCAAGCTCGCCGCTCACCCGCACATCGTCTCGGTCTACGGCGCGGGTGTGTCCGAGGGCGGGCGTCCGTACCTCGTGATGGAGTACTGCTCCAAGCCCAACCTCCAAGTGCGCCACCGCCGCGAACGCTTCTCCGAGGCCGAGACGCTGCGCATCGGCGTGCAGATCGCCGGAGCCATCGAGACGGCCCACCGTGCCGGCATCCTGCACCGCGACATCAAGCCCGCGAACATCCTCGTCACCTCTTTCGGACGCCCCAAGCTCACCGACTTCGGCATCGCGGGGGCGGCCACCTCGGCCGTCACGGCGATGAGCGTGCCGTGGTCGCCGCCGGAGTCCTTCGCCGGCGGGGGGTCGAGCGGCCCGGCATCGGATGTGTACTCCCTCGCGGCGACGCTCTACACGCTGCTGACCAACCGCGGTCCTTTCGAGATCCCGGGTGCGTCCAACGGCGAGATCGACGTGGTCACTCGCATCGAGTCCATGCCGCTGCCGCCGACGGGCCGCCCCGACGTCTCGCCGGCGCTCGAGGCCGTGCTCGCCCGGGCCATGAGCAAGGATCCGCGCGCGCGGTACGCCAGCGCGCTCGAGTTCGGGCATGCCCTGCAGCACGTGCAGATCCAGCACGGGATGCAAGAGACGACGATCGACGTCGAAGAGGAAGACCTGCTTCCCATCGACGACGACGGCGAGGAGCTGGTCACCCGGTTCCGGGGGATCACCAGCATCGACGCCCAGCCGGTCGCCCCGGCATCCGTCGACGTGCGCACATCCACCGCGCGCCCCACGACTCCCGTCGCCGCGGTCGTCCCCGACACCACCGCACCCGTCCGACCCCCGATCGTCTCGGCGCCCGCCGCCGCACCGTCGTGGTCGGTGCCCTCGGCACCGGCGCCGCTCGACACCGTTCGACGTCAGGTCGAAGAGGTCGAGCAGCCGGTGGCCGCCCCGGCTCCCGCACCGCGACGGCGCCGGAGCCTCGTGATCGGCGGCGTCGCGGCGGCGGTCATCGTGCTCGCCGTGGGCGGGGCGATCGCCGCGGCCACGTTGACTCCTTCCCCGCCGGCGGTCACGGCCTCGACGGCTCCGCGGCCCGTGGATGCCGTGCCCGCGGCGCACCCGGTGAGCGTCACCGCCCTGACCGGCAGCGCGACCGATGCGGGTGTGCGTTTCGCCTGGACCAACCCCGACCCGCTCGAGGGGGACCGGTACCTGTGGCGAACGGTCGTTCCCGGGACCGAGACCACCTTCCAGGAGACGGCCGACACCGCCGTCGTGGTGCCGGCCGACCCGAGCGGACGCACCTGCATCGAGGTGCTGCTGCGCCGCTCCGACGGGACGTCGGCGGCCTCGGGCGTCGAGGGGTGCGTACCGTGACCGGCCCGGTGCCCGTGGTGGGCGACCTCGGAACCGAGGCGGGCGTGCACGTGGAGTACTGCGGGGAATGGTTCGTCGTGCACCCCGGCGAGACCTTCACCGTCGGGCGCGACGCCGACCTCGCCATCGACGACAACCCGTTCCTGCACCGCCGCCTGCTCGAGATCTCGAGCTTCGAAGGCCTCTGGCTGCTCGCGAACGTCGGCAGTCGTCTGTCGGTGACCGTGACCGACGGCGCCGGCCGTCTGCAGTCCTGGCTCGCGCCGGGCGCCCGGCTGCCGCTGGTCTTCGGGCGCACGACGGCGGTGTTCACCGCGGGCCCCACGACGTACGAGATCTCGGTGTACGTCGCCGAGCCGGTGTTCAGCGAGACCCATCCGGCATCCATCGAGGGCACGACCACCATCGGCGACGACGTCACCTTCACCCTGTCGCAGCGGCAGCTCATGGTGGCGCTTGCCGAGCCGCTGCTCAAACGCGACGGGACGGGCCTGGGCGAGATCCCCACGAGCGTCAAGGCGGCCGCGCGGCTCGGATGGACCACCACGAGGTTCAACCGCAAGCTCGACAACGTCTGCGACAAGCTCGACCGTCTCGGCGTGCAAGGGCTGCGCGGAGGCCTGCGCTCCTACGCCACCAACCGGCGCATCCGTCTCGTCGAATACGCCATCTCCGCACGGCTGGTGTCGCGTGCCGACCTTTCCCTTCTCGATCTGAGGGCGCCCGAAGAATGAAACTCAAGCTCACCCTGCGTCGATCCGACCGCACCACCGATTTGAGTGTGACGGCGGATGCCACGGCCACCGTCGGCGACATCGCCCGGACGCTCGCTCTGGCCGACCCGCGTGGCAGCGGCCCGGTGCCCGACCTGGTGACGCTGCACATCGCCGACACCGTCGGAGGGGGCCGCACGCTCGAACCCGCCACCACGATCGTGGACTCGGGGCTGCTTTCGGGCGCCCACATCGACATCGTCGACGCGCGAGGACGCTTCGCGCCCGTGTCGGCAGCGGATGCCGTGGCGATGGTGCGGGTGCTCAGCGGGCCCGACGCCGGTCGGGAGTTCCCCGTCGCGGCCGGCGCAAGCCTGATCGGGCGCGACCACACGGTCGATGTGCGTCTCACCGACCCCATGGTCTCGAAGCGCCACGCACGGCTCAACGTCGGCGAGCACGTCGAGGTGATCGATCAGAACTCCGCCAACGGCGTGCTGGTCGGCGGAGCCGCGGTCGAGCGCAGCGTCCTCGGTCCCGCCGACGTGGTGACCCTCGGCGACACGACGTTGTCGGTCGTGGTGATCCGCCGCGTCGAGTCGGCCGGTTTGACGACGCAGATCGACCACGTCCGCGCTCCGAGGGTCGTGCCGCCCCGCCGCGAGACGGTGATCCCCGGTCCGAAACCACCGACACCGCCGCAGCCGCAGCGTCTGCCGTGGCTCGCGCTGGCGGCACCGCTTCTCATGGGCACGGTGGTGTGGTTCCTCACGCAGCAGCTGCTGGGGGTCATCATGATGGGGCTGAGCCCCGTGCTCCTCATCGGCGGGGTGATCGACCAACGGCTCACCGCACGCCGCCAGTTCGCGGCCGAGAACAAGGTCTTCGCCGACGGTCTCGTCCGCACGCGCGAGCAGATCGCGCACGCGCACGACGCCGAACGGGCCCAGCGACGTCGCGAGCTGCCGTCGTGTGCCGAGCTCGTCGCCGATGCCCAGCGCCTCGGCCCCCTGCTGTGGGTGGAGCGTCCGGAGTCGCCGACCTACTTGGTGCTCTCGGTCGGGGCCGGGCGGGTGCGTTCGCGCGCACGTGTCGAGACGCCCCCGCTGCATGAGGCCCCTGCGGCAGCGGCGGAACAGCTCGCCGCCGTCGTCGAGCTCTGCGCCGTGATCGACGACGTCCCCGTGCCGGTGCAGCTCCGTCACGCCGGATCCCTGGGGTACGCCGGTCACGGCGACGTCGCCGCCGTGGCACGCGCCGGCGTGCTGCAGCTGCTGCTGAAGCACTCGCCGGCCGAGGTGGTCCTCGCCGCGATCGTGTCTCCGCCGGCGCGCGCCGAGTGGGAGTGGATCAAATGGATGCCGCACACCAGCTCGTCGCACAGCCCCCTCTCGGTGCCGCACCTTGCGGACGCCCGGGCTGCGGCATCCGATCTGCTCTCGGCGATCGAAGGCCTCATCGACGAGCGTCTCGACGGCGACGCGCCGGTACCCCGCGGCCGGACGACCGATGAGGGCGAAGCGGCGACCAGCACGGGTGAATCCGCGCCGATCGCGCCGGCCGTGGTGCTGCTGATCGACAACTCGGCCCCCGTCGATCGAGCCCGCCTCACCCGCGTCGCCGAGCGCGGGCCCGACGCCGGCGTGCACGTCATCTGGTGCGCCCCGCGGGTGGAGGATCTGCCCGCGGCGTGCCGCAGCTTCGTCGAGATCGGCCAAGAGCGCGGCGTCGGTGCCGTCGCGCAGGTGCGGGCGGGGGAACAGATCGCCCCCGTCGCCCTCGAGACGTGCACGGTCGCCGTGGCCGACCACGTCGCCCGCCTGCTCGCGCCCGTCATCGACGTCGGCGTTCCCGAAGCCGACGACTCCGACCTTCCGCGAGCCGTGCCCTATCCGGCGCTCGTCGGGCCCGAGATCCTCGACGACCCCGACGTCGTGGTCGAACGGTGGCGCCAGAACGACTCGCTCGCGGTGCGCGACGGGTCGCCGCCGAAGCGCCGTTCCAAGCCGGGGACGCTCCGCGCCGTCGTCGGTCACGCCGGAACCCAGCCCTTCGTGCTCGACCTGCGCAGCGACGGCCCGCACGCGCTCGTGGGCGGAACCACCGGAGCGGGCAAGAGCGAGTTCTTGCAGTCGTGGGTCCTGGGCATGGCCACGGCGCACAGCCCCGACCGGCTGACGTTCCTGTTCGTCGACTACAAGGGCGGGTCGGCGTTCGCCGACTGCCTCGACCTGCCACACCAAGTCGGGCTCGTCACCGACCTGTCTCCGCACCTCGTGCGTCGCGCCCTCACGTCGCTCAAGGCAGAACTGCGCTACCGCGAGCACGTCCTGGTGGCCAAGAAGGCGAAGGACCTCGCTACCCTCGAGCGCTCGGGCGATCCCGATTGCCCGCCCAGCCTGGTGATCGTCGTCGACGAGTTCGCCGCTCTCGTGCAAGAGGTCCCCGACTTCGTCGACGGCGTGGTCGACGTCGCCCAGCGTGGGCGCTCGCTCGGTCTGCACCTCGTGCTGGCCACCCAACGCCCGGCCGGTGTCATCACCGACAACCTGCGGGCCAACACCAACCTGCGTATCGCCTTGCGCATGGCCGATACTGAGGACTCCCTCGACATCCTGGGCGACCGGATGGCCGCCTACTTCGACCCGTCCGTCCCCGGACGCGGTGCCGCCAAACGCGGACCCGGGCGGCTCTCGACCTTTCAGACCGGCTACGCCGGCGGCCGGACGACCGGTGCGGTGCCGCCGCCGCGCATCGACCTCGCCGAACTCGACTTCGGTGTGCACACGCCGTGGGAGCCGCCGCGCGTCGACGACGTCGAGATCGCCGACGAAGGGCCGACCGATATCGCACGGATTGTCTCGTCGGTTCGCCGCGCGGCGCAGTCGCTGTCGCTGCCCGCTCCCCGGCGGCCCTGGCTCGACGAACTGGCTCCGATCTACAGCTTCAGCCGGTTGCCCAATCCGCGTACCGACGAGCAGCTGCCGCTGGGAGTAGGCGACGACCCCGAGACGCAGACGCAGCCGCCGGTGTTCTACGAACCCGACCAGGACGGCAACCTGGCGATCTTCGGCACCGGCGGCTCGGGCAAGAGCACGACCCTGCGCACCATCGCCGTCGCCGCTGCGGCCACACGGCGCAACGGAGGCCCCACGCACGTCTACGGGCTCGACTTCGGCGCCCGTGGTCTGTCGATGCTGGAGGGACTCGGCCACGTCGGTGCGATCGTGGCGGGCGACGACGAAGAGCGCGTGGTGCGAACGATCCGCCTTCTGCGCGACATCGTCGACGAACGCGCGGTGCGCTATGCCGCGGTTCGCGCGGGGTCCATCTCGGAGTACCGGCGCCTCGCCGAACGCCCCGAAGAGGCTCGCATCCTCCTCCTCGTCGACGGCATCGGGGCCTTCAAGGAGCAGTACGAGTTCGGCCCCGTGCACCTGTCGATGTGGTTCACCGCGTTCGCCCAGATCGCCGCCGATGGGCGCGCCGTCGGCGTGCACGTCATCGTCGCCGGTGATCGACCCACCTCGCTGCCGGCATCCATCGCTTCCACGGTGCAGCGCCGCATCGTGCTGCGCATGGCCAACGACGAGGAGTATCTGCTTCTCAACGTGCCGCGAGATGTGCTGTCGCCCGCGTCTCCACCGGGACGGGCGATCCTCGACGGCCGAGAGATGCAGGTCGCGGTGCTCGGGGAGTCGAGCAACGTCGCCGTGCAGGCGCGGGAGATCGACCGACTGGCATCCAGCATCCGCCGATCCGGTCTCGAACCCCCGGCCGGGATTGCGCGCCTGTCGGATGACGTCGACCTCGCGTCGCTGCCGGCGGGCGAGAGCGGTCGCGCCGTGGTGGGACTCGACGATCTCTCGCTGGCACCCGTCGCCATCGCCACGACGGGGGCGTTCCTGCTCAGCGGGTCGCCGGCGGCGGGGCGCACCACCGCCCTGGCGACCATCGCCGCGGCGGTGAGACGCGCCGAGCCCGGGCGACCGCGCGTGCTGCTGTCACCGCGGCGCACGTCGCTGCCCACGACGGGATGGACCGATTCGGCGCATACGCCCGCCGATGTTGCGACCTGCGCCGCGCGCTGGACCGAGCGACTCGAAGCGGGGGTGTCGACTCCCGTCGCGATCTTCGTCGAGGCGTTGCCGGAGTTCACCGGCACCGAAGCGGAGTTCGAGCTCGACCGCCTGCTGCGACTCGCGGCCCGGGAGGAGCACTTCGTCGTCGGCGAGGGCGAGTCGTCGTCGTGGGGGCAGGCGTACACCCTCTCGGGCCCCTTCAAAGCCGCTCGTCGCGGCCTTGCACTCGCACCAGGAGACATGGACGGCGACGTGCTGTTCGGAACGCCCCTGGGCCGTATCCGTCGCGCCGATTTCCCTCCCGGTCGGGGATTCCTCATCGAGAGCGGTCGTGCGAGCAAAGTGCAGATCGCCCGGGAGTCCCGGTGACGACGGTGGAGATTCCTCCCCATCGACGCCTGTTCGGGGCCGCCCATAGCCTCGCCTCATCGCCCGATGGCGGCGAAGAACCGGAACCCGGGAAGCGGGTCCGAACGACACAGAGAAGGAGAAGATCATGGCCGTTTGGGGTCTCGACGTTCAGCAGGTCCGCGCGCTCAGCTCGCAGCTGAGCAACAAGGCGCAGGACATCGACAACATCCTCAGCCAGCTCACCAACGCGCTCTCGCAGACGCAGTGGGAGGGGCCGGACGCGACGCAGTTCCGCAGCGACTGGTCGGGCCAGCACACCTCGGCGCTGCGCCAGGTCGCGCAGGCCCTGCGGGATGCCTCGCAGAAGGCCTCGCAGAACGCTGCGGCGCAGGAGCAGACGTCCAACAGCTGACGCGTTCGCGGGGGAGGCACTGGCCTCCCCCGCATCACGCAGAACACGGAAGGAGGATGACGTGAGCGGAATGTACGGCGCAGACGTCGAGCAGCTGCGCGCTCTCGCGCGGTCGTTCGACGCCGCAGCCAACAAGCTGGACCACGACCGGATGACGGTGGGCAACGCGATCCGCATCAACGCGTGGGTGGGGCCGGTCGCCGTGCGCTTCCGCGCCGAGTGGGACTCCGCTCACAGCGCCAAGGTGGCCGGTGCCGCGCGACGCTTGCATGCAGCAGCCCAGTCGTTGCGCAAGAACGCCGACGACCAAGAGCGCACGAGCCAGGCGAACGGGGCGAATCCGGGCGGCGGGACGAAGCTGCCTCCGGGAGCGCTGAACCCCGCTGAGATGTTCCGGCCTCTCCTCGCTGGGATCAGGATGGGCGCTCTGGAACCATCGCCCACTCTCGGTTCGCTCTTGGTGTCAGGAGTCGTCGGAACCGTCACTGCCTTTTCCGAGGGCGTGCACGACACGCTCGACAACATGGTCAAGGTCGTCGAGCTGCCCCACGCCGTCGCGGAGTACGGCAATCGGGTGGCGGTCATCTTGGCCTCCGGCAAGGGCGCGGAAGCTGCCGGACACCTCGATGAGGTCATGGCGGCCTCGAGATTCGGGGGCCTCCTGGATGTCGCGGGCAAGACCATCGGGGGAGTCTCGGTCGTCCTCAGCGCCGTGGACACCCTTTCCAAGGCCTCCGCGGGCGACACGGGAGGCGCGATCATCTCGGGCATCAAGACGGGGCTCGGTATCGCCGCGTTCGCACCGCCCCCGGTCGGCCCCATGGCCGCGGCCGCCGGGATCGGCATCACCGTCGGCGAGATGCTGTCGAAGAATCCCGTCGTGACGAAGGCCGTCACCGACGTCGTCGTCGGCGCCGGTGAAGCCATCGGCCGAGGCGTCGGCAACGCCGTCCAAGCGATCAACCGCATCGGCGAAGGCGTCGGAAAAGCCACCGGGAACTTCCTCGAGGGCCTTGGACAAGCGGCGAAGAAATGGTTGCCGTGGTGAACGGCGGAGAAGAGAGCATGAGTATGAGCGAACAGGTTTGGCAAGGATTCGGCTTCGGCGAGATCGGTTACCTGCTGATTCAGGACGACGTGCCTGTCGTCGCGAAAGCACGGGAGATGTTCGACCTGATCGACCAGGCGTACGCCGAAGACGTCGCGATCGCCGCGGTCTCATCCCTGGTGGCTCACCAGCTTCTGGAGATTGGAGAGGACGGACTGCCGCGTCCGCTGGGCGCCGCGGCCGTCCTGGCATACGCCATCGCGGAGGCGACCCGTTGGACGCGGATCGGGTTCTTCTCCGAGGGAGACGAAGCGATCGACGGTGCGGTCCTGCTGCACGCCCCCGAGGTGACGGCGATTCTGCAGCCCCGGCAGGGCGGGGCGTGGCTGATGGTGGTGAAGGCTCCCGAGGTGTCGGATGCGGAGGCGATCTGGGCACTGATCTCCGGCTTCCGCGACGCGCACGAGAAGGCCTCCGTGTTCGTCGAGGTCAGTGATCTGGCCGCTGGAGCCACGCTGTTCGCCGATCATCGGGGGGACGATTCGTGGAACATCGCGCTCGGCGAGTGCGCCCTCTGGCCGGAGCAGCGACGCGACGACGTCGACGGCCCCGTACTGGAGACGCTGCTGCGGACGGCGGTCGAGGACGATCTTTCCGTCGGTTGAGTCTGCGAGATACCCGTTTCGACGACATCCATCCGTAGGCCTGCCCACCCGATAGGAGCATTCATGACCATTTCTCCCCCTGAGCCCGCGCTCGATCAGCCGTACGAGGGCGCACCCTGGGGCGTTGCGCACCGGCGGCTCTGGAAGAAGGGCTTCACCTTCACGGGCCGCGCCAGCCGCTCTGAGTTCTGGCGTGCGTGGGCGCTCACCACGGGTGTCGTCCTGGCGCTGTACCTCGGGTCCATCCTCGTCAGCGTCGCGGGAACGTCCGCCGCCATGAGCGCGGGCAACTACTCGGCCTTCACGACCGTGACGGTGATCGCGGGACTACTCCTGCTGGTGGCCGCGCTGTATGCGCTTGCGATCGTCATCCCCGTGATCGCCCTCACGATTCGCCGTCTCCACGACATCGACAAGTCCGGTGCGTACTACCTGGTCACCTTCATCCCGTTCATCGGTGGGCTCCTCCTGCTCGGCATGCTCGCGCAGCCCGCGCGACCGGAGGGAGCGCGCTTCGACCTGCCGTCTTCCACGCCCACCTCGGGCGCTCCGGCTGCGCCGACGGTCTCGACGTACGGCGAGATCGCGGCGCCGCCCGCATCGACCGCCTCGGCCTCGGCTGTCCCGGTTCCTCCTCCCGCCCCTGCGGCCGGGCCCCTCGCGGTCCCGGTCCCGCCGCCGGCTCCCGTCACGGTGCTCCCCGCCGTCGCGGTGCCGCCGCCGGCATTCGCGCCGGTCGTACCGAGCACGCCCCCTGCCCCGACCTCGCCTGCCGCCGCCGCGGGCACCATGCCCAGCGCGCCGTCGCCGATCTCCGGCATCCCGATCTCCGGCATCCCGGGAATGCCCTCGTCCCTCGCGAGCCCGCCCGCGGCGGTCGAGGGCGACCTCGACTCCACGCGGATCGTCGCTCCGCGTGACACCAGCGGGTGGACGCTCGAGCTTCCCGACGGGCGCCGCCTCGCCGTCGACGGAGCCGTGTCGCTGGGTCGTGACCCGGTGAGCGAGCACGGCGGCATCCTCGTTCCGATCGACGACCCGGCCCGCTCGATGTCGAAGACGCACGCGCGTTTCGACCTCACGGCGGCTGGCATCACGGTCACCGACCTGCACTCCACCAACGGCACCCGCATCGACGGCGGATCCGCCCCGTCGGTGTCGGTCGCCCCGGGAGTCGCCACCGCGGTGCCCGAGGGAGCGACGGTGGTGCTCGGCGAGTACGCCGTGCGTCTGCAGCGCCGCTGATGTCGCCTTCCCGGACGCGGGAGGGGTCCTTCGGCTCGCGACGCGGTGGAGCACAGGGTCGCGTTCGTGCCTGCCGACGGCCCGATTCGGAGCGTGGTAGCGCATCTCTCTTCTCGACGTGGGCGGCGGGATCGCACGGTGACCGCGATGTCGGACCCCTCCGCCACAATCGACATATGAGCGACGCGAGCATCTCCCGAGCGACGGGCTCGCGCCTGCTGAGCATCGGTGAGTTCTCGCGGTACGCCGGCATCAGCGTCCGCATGCTGCGTCATTACGACGAGCGCGGACTGCTGACGCCCGCGTCGGTCGACCCGTTCACCGCATACCGGCGATACACGCCCGATCAGCTGCGCGTGGCGGGGCGCATCCGCACTCTTCGCGACGCGGGCTGCGGCATCGCCCTCATCGCGGAGCTGCTTCCCCTGTTCGCCGCCCCCGAAGCGCTCCGCGAACGGCTGGCCCGGCACGCGGCCTCGCTCGAGGCCGCGGTCGCCGAGCTCGAAGCGCAGAGACGTCTGGCGCTGTCACTCGCCGACGCGCTCGACGCCCCATGGGCAGAGGTCGGCGAGCGCATCTTCCCCGCCGTGCGCACGCTCTGGTTGCGCCGTACGGTGGCCTGCTATCCGGCCGAGGGCGAGCTGTGGGACGACCTCCGCGACCTCCTGGCCCACCCTGACGGCGTCGACCCCGCCCGCTTCGGCGACCTGGTCGGCGCGACGTACTTCGACGAGGAGTTCCGCGACGACGACGTCGAGATGGCGATCTGGCGCGACTACGACGGTCCGTTCACCGCTCGCGACGGGTTCGAGATCGTGGAGCTGCCCGAGCAGCGCGTCGCGTGGACCACCCACCGTGGTGACTTCGACACGATCTCGAATGCGACCGAGACGCTCGGGGCCTGGATCGCCGAGCGGGGTCTCACCCGGACGGGAGCCCCCTTCAACGTCTACGTCGTCGGACCCGGGCGCGAGCACGACCCGGCGAAGTGGATCACCGAGGTCAACGTGCCGATCGCTTGACCCTCTCACGGTGGCAGGTCCCACTCTCGAAACAGAGGGCGGACGGACCGCCCGGGACGAGAAAGGCCAGGCCCATGAGCGACACGAACACGGTGAACTACTTCGAGATCGGCACCACCGACCCCGAGGCGGCTCGTGCCTTCTACGGGGAGGTGTTCGGTTGGGCGTTCGGCGCCGCGAACCCCGGCGGCTACGCCACTGTCAACGAGAACGCGGGCGGGTTGTGGGATAGCTCCGACATCGGCGGCGGGTCGTGGGCCGTGTTCTACGTGGAGGTCGCCGACATCCACGCCACGCTCGCACACGCGACCGCTGCCGGTGCGGATACCGTGCGCCCGCTCGTCGACAACGGCGTGATCCTCTTCGCCCACCTCGCCGATCCGGCGGGCAACCGTTTCGGGGTCTGGCAGCGCAAGGTCGCCGCCTGACACGGCTCGGACGGGCGCCCCACGGCGCCCTCCGGTGAGTGTCCAGAACACCCGGACGTCTCGCGAATCCGTCCGGGTGTTTTGGACACTCGGCGTTCCGGCGTTCCGGCGTTCCGGCGTTCCGGCGTTCCGGCGTGACCCCGCGGCCGACGCCCGGCACGTACGGCCGCCGTCAACGCGCCGCGCCCCGACTACTCGGTCAGCGCGGAACCGGCGACCCGCCCGCCCTCCAGCCGCACCTCGCGGTCGACCAGCCCCTCCGGCACCTCGACGTGCGACACGAGCACCACCGCCTGATCGCGTCCGACCGCACCGAGCAGGTCGGTGAGCAGGGCATCGGATGCCGCGGGGTCGACGCCCGCGGTCGGCTCGTCGAGCACGAGCACCGGGAAACCCCGCAGGAGTGCCCGCGCGAGGGCGAGGCGCTGTGCCTGGCCGCCCGAGACGAGCACGCCCCGGTCGCCGACGGGGGTGTCGAGGCCGCCGCGCTCGGCCACCCACAGGTCGAGACCCACGCGGGCGAGCGCGTTCCAGAGGTCGGCGTCGGTCGCGTCGTCGCGCGCGAAGAGCAGGTTCTGCCGCACCGACTCGTCGAAGAGGTACGGCGACTGCTCGACCAGGCCGACCGTGCGGCGCACATCGTCGCCGGAGAGCTCGCGGGCTTCGGCGCCACCGATCGTGTACGAACCGCGATAGTCCAGAAAGCGCGCGAGCACGTGCGCGAGCGTCGTCTTGCCGGCGCCGCTGGGCCCGGTGACGAGCACCCGCTCGCCCGGGGCGACGCACAATTCGACGTCGTCGAGGCGCCCCGCGTCGCCGTCGGCGTCGCTGCGCGCGGGCCAGTGCGCACCGACGCCGCGCAGCACGAGTCCCGTACCGAGCGCCGGAGCGATGCCGCTCGGTGCGGGCTCGTCGTGCGGAAGGCCGTCGGGCACACGCTCGGGCACGGTCTCGGCGATGCGTTCGGCCGCCGCGCGTACCTGGCGCCACGAGGCCAGGGCGAGCGGCACCGGCCCGAACACCTCGAAGACGGCCATCGGCAGCAGGACGACGACGGCGAGACCTGGACCCGACAGCGCCTCGCCGGTGACCCCGGGCGCGGCGACGACGAGGGCTCCGAGCGAGGCGGCTCCCGCGAGCACCGACACGGCGGCCGAGGTGAGCCCCTGCGCCCCGCCACGGCGGACGACGGCCCGACGCAGCGCCCGATCGGCCTCACGGATGCGCACGGTCGCGGCATCCACTGCGCCGTAGGCGGTCAGCACGTCGAGGTTCGTCAGCAGGTCGTGCATCGCGTCGGCGACGGCGGCGCGCAGCGGGGCGATCGAGCGCTCCGCCCGCGCACCCGCCGCCCACCCGACCGCCACCGCGACGGCGAACGCGACGGCGAGGCATCCCAGCAGCACGAGTGCGGCCGACCACGAGACGAAGGCCGTGAACACGACCGCGGCGAGCGAGGTCACCGCCGCGACCGACAGTGGCAGCACGACCCGCAGCGGCAGGTTCTGCAGCTCTTCGACGTCGTCGACGACGCCCGAGAGCAGCCCACCGCGGCGCGACCGGCCCAAGCCGTCGGGGGCGAGGGGCACGATGTCGCGCACCAGTTCGGCGCGCACGCCGGCGAGCTGATGCAGGGCGGCGTCGTGTCCGCTGAGGCGTTCGAGGTAGCGGAACACCCCGCGCGACAACGCGAACGCCCGCACGCCCACCACGGCGACCGACAGGTACATCACGAGCGGCTGCTCGGCCGCCCGCGCGATGAGCCACGCACTCGCCCCGAGTAGCGCGATCGCGCTCGCCGCGGTGCCGAGGCCCGACAGCACGGCGGGTGCGAACCGACGACGCGACGGCATCGCCGCGCGCAGGATGCCGCGTACCCGGGCGTTCATGCGGTCACCCGCTCGGGGGCCCGCGCGTCGCCGGGAGTCGTCGCCGCCTCGCGCGGGTGCAGCTCGACCACGCGGTCGGCGATCGCACGCGCCGACCGGCGGTGCGAGACCAGCAGCACGCCGCGGCCGGCGTCGGCTTCGCGGCGCAGGGTGGCCCACAGGTGCGCCTCGGTATCGGCATCCAGGGCGCTCGAGGGCTCGTCGAGCACGAGCACCGGCACCCCCGTCACCCGCGCGCGGTACAGCGCCCGCGCGACGGCGACGCGCTGCGCCTGCCCGCCCGAGAGCCCCGAGCCACCGGCGCCGAGCGGGGTCGCCGGGTCGATGTCACCGGCGCCGGCGTCGGCGAGGGCGGTGACGATCCGGGCTGCGTTGGCCTCAGACCCCAGTGAGACGTTCTCGGCGACCGTGCCCGCCACGAGCCCCGGCCGCTGGCCCGCCCATGCCACCGACGTTCGTGCGTCCGCAACGATCGCGTCGTCGATCCGCACTGAACCCTCGTATGAGGCGTACCCGAGCAGTGCGGCGACGAGCGACGACTTGCCCACTCCGCTGGGCCCGGTGATGAGCGCCACCTCGCCCGGCGTGACCGTCAGCGACACCGCCGGCAGGGCGTGCCCCTCGCGGTGCACCCGCACGCCGTCGAGTGTCAGAACCGATCCGAGCACCGGGGAGGCGGCATTCGGAACCTCCGCTGACCGCGCCGCGTCGAGCGCGTCGAAGATCTCGTCCGTCGCCGCCACGCCCTCTGACGCGGCGTGGAACTGCACGCCCACCTGGCGCAGTGGCAGGTACGCCTCGGGTGCGAGCAGCAGCACGAACAGCCCGACGAGCAGCGACAGGTCGCCCGCGAGCAGGCGGAACCCGATCGTCACGGCGACGATCGCGACCGAGATGGAGGCCAGGAACTCCAGCGCGAAGCCCGAGAGGAACGACACGCGCAGCACCGTCATCGTCTCGCGCTTGTAGTCGTGCGTGATCGTCTCGATCGAGTCGGCGGCCCGGTGCTGTCGTCCGAACGCCTTCAGAGTGCCCAGACCCTCGACGGTGTCGGCGAAGCGCGCGGCGAGTCGCCCGAGTGTGGCGTACTGCCTCTGCTGCACGCCGCGGGTGGCGAGACCGATCAGCACCATGAACACGGGGATGAGCGGGATCGTCAGCGCGACGATCAGACCCGACAGCGGGTCGGCGAGGGCGATGGTGCCGATGAGGAGGGGCATCGTGATCGCCGTCGCGACCAGCTGCGGCAGGTACCGGCCGAAGTATGCGTCGAGTGCTTCGAGACCGTGGCCGGCGGTCAGCGCGAGCGCGGCGGTATTGCGGCCGTTCAGCCACCGCGGTCCGAGACGGGTCACCGCCGTCACCAGCGCCGCGCGCAGCTGCAGCGACGCGGCCGCGGCACCCCGTGCCGACACACGCTCCGACGCCGCGATCAGCAGACCGCGCAGCAGAACGAGGGATGCCGCGATGCCGACCGTGCCCCACAGCTCGCCGAGCGGCCGACCCTGGATCGCCCCGACCAGCGCGCTCGTGAGCGCCCACGCGAACCCGACGGTCACGCCGGTCTGCGCCAGCACGATCGCGGCCGTGATCGCGAAGAAGCTCCGCGAGGCGGTGGCGTAGCGGACGAGCCGCGGGTCGACGGGTTTCATGGCTCAGTGCGCGACGAGCGCCGCCTTCTCGATGCGGGCGCGGGTGACGCGCTTGCGGAACACCCAGTACGTCCACCCCTGGTACGCCAGGATCAACGGCAGGAAGATCAGCGCCGCCCAGCTCATGATCGTCAGCGTGTACGGCGTGCTCGACGCGTTCTCGATCGTGAGACTCGACCCCCCGGCGAGGGTCGAGGGCATCACGTTCGGGAACAGCGCGAAGAACAGTGCCGCGACGGCGGCGACGATCGTGATCGCGCCGAGGGTGAAGGCGGTGCCCTCGCGGTCGCGGGCGTTGGCGACCCACGAGCCGATCAGCGCGAGGGCGGCGGCACCCGACAGACCCACCACACCGAGGAACAGCGGTGCGTCAGCGGCATCCATCATCGTCCACACGAGGAACAGCGCGGCCAGCACGATCGTCACGAGCCCCACCCGGCCGGCCAAGCGCCGGGCGTCTGCGCGCACCTGCCCGTCGGTCTTGAGCGCGACGAAGTACAGCCCGTGCACGAAGAACAGCGCGAGCGTCGTGAGCCCGCCCAAGATGCCGTAGGGGTTCAGCAGCGTCAGCACGGAGCCGACGTACTCGTGGTCGGCATCCAGGGGCACCCCCTGCACGATGTTGGCGAAGGCGACGCCCCAGAGGAAGGCGGGGACCGCGGAGCCGAAGAAGATCATGCGGTCGAACGACCGCTTCCACCGGAGAGAGTCGCGCTGGTGCCGGTACTCGAACGACACGCCGCGGGCGATGAGGGCGATGAGGATCGCCAGCAGCGGCAGGTAGAACCCGCTGAACAGCGTCGCGTACCACTCCGGGAACGACGCGAACAGCGCGGCGCCGGCGACGATGACCCACGTCTCGTTGAGGTCCCACACGGGGCCGATGGTGTTGATGATCTGCCGGCGGGCGATGTCGTCCTTGCCGAGGAAGGGGATCGACATGCCGACGCCGAAGTCGAACCCGTCGAGCACGAAGTAGCCGACGAAGAGGAAGGCGACGATCCAGAACCAGAGGTGCGCGAGATCCATTTTGTGTCCCTGTGTGCTCAGTAGACCGTGGTCGGGGTGTTCTCGATGGCGTCGTCGTGGACGGCATCCGGATCAGGCAGCGGGTCGGGACCCTTCTGCGCGAACTTCTTGATGAGTCCGAACTCCACGACGGCGAGGGTGGCGTACACGAGGGTGAAGGCTATGAGCGAGATGAGCACGCTCCAGCCGGGCACGCTGGGGGAGACGCCGTCCTGCGTGAGCATGAGACCGAAGACGATCCAGGGCTGACGGCCCATCTCGGTGAAGACCCAGCCGACCAGGCTCGCGAGCATCGGGAGCGGTGCAGCCCAGATCGCGACGCGCCACATCCAGGGCGCCACCGGACGGGTCGCCTTCTTGCGCGTGACCCACAGGCCCACGACGCTCACCAGCGCCGCGATGCCGCCGAGCGCGATCATCCAGCGGAACGCCCAGTACGTCACCCACAGCACCGGGGCGAAGTTGCCGTCGACCTGGTCGGCGAACTGGGGGAACATCTGCTGGCTGTAGAGGGTGTTCAGGTCGTTGATGCCCTCGACGCAGCCGTCGAGCGAGTGCGTCGACAGGATGCTGAGCAGGAACGGCACGCGGATCGAGAACAGCTCGCTCGTGCCGTCGGGGGTGCCCAGCGTGAAGATCGAGAACGAGGCATCCTGACCGCACACCGTGTTGAAGGTCGCCTCGGCGGCGGCCATCTTCATGGGCTGGGTCGCGACCATGACGAGACTCAACTGGTCGCCGGCGATCGCGACGAGGATGAACGACACCAGCGTGGACCACAGACCGAAGCGGAGCGTCTTGCGCATCATCTCGATGTTGCGGCCCCGCGCCAGGTGCCAGGCCGAGATGGCCACGACGATCATGGCCGCGAACATCCAGCCCGCGAAGATCGTGTGCGGGAAGGCCGCGAGGGCGACCGGGTTGGTCAGCAGCGCCCAGAAGTCGACGAGTTCGGCGCGGTGACCTTCGGCCGACATCTGGTAGCCGACCGGGTTCTGCATGAAGGCGTTCGCCGCGATGATGAAGTACGCCGACAGAGTGGCGCCGATGGATGCCATCCAGATGCTCGCGAGGTGGGCCAGGCGTGGGAGCTTGTCCCAGCCGAAGATCCACAGGCCGATGAAGGTCGCCTCGAGGAAGAAGGCGAGCAGCCCCTCGAAGGCGAGCGGAGCGCCGAACACGTCGCCCACGAAACGCGAGTACGCCGACCAGTTCATGCCGAACTGGAACTCCTGCACGATGCCCGTCACCACGCCCATGGTGAAGTTGATGAGGAAGATCTTCCCGAAGAAGCGCGTGATGTGCAGCCACCGCACGTCGCCCGTGCGATACCAGACCGTCTGGAACACGGCCACGATCAGCGACATGCCGAGGGTGAGGGGCACGAAGAGGAAGTGGTACAGGGTCGTCAACCCGAACTGCCAGCGGGCGAGAGCCAGGGGGTCGAGCCACTCCATCTGGAGCCTCCGATCGAACCGTATTGTGTGGTCAGACCACATGGTACGCGCGCCCCCACGGCGCCGTGCGGCGATGATTCGGCGTCGAACCATATACTGAGGAAGTCATTTTCCCGCCGCCAGGAGGCCGCCATGTCCGTGCGTCAGAGCCTGCTCGCGATCCTCGATCGCGGTGCCTGCTACGGCTCGCAGCTGCGCGCGGAGTACCAGCGGCGCACGGGTGCCTCCGTCAACGTCGGCCAGGTGTACACGACCCTCGAACGCCTCGAGCGCGACGGGCTCGTCGTGGGCCGCGGTGTCGACGATGAGGGGCGCGTGTTGTGGGGCGTCACCGACGCCGGGCGCGCCGAGACGCGAGCCTGGATGACGTCGCCGTTGCTCGCCGAGGGGCGCGACGAGGTGGCGTTGAAGATCGCGCTCGCCGTCACCCTTCCCGGAGCCGACGTGCCCGCCATCCTGGCCGCCCAGCGCGAGGCCGCGCGGCAGGCGTTGGCGGCTCCCGTCGGCGGGGTCGAGGGGGCGGATGCCGTGTCGACGGCCATCGTCGCCGCGGCGCGCCGTGCGCGGCTCGAGGCCGATCTGCGATGGCTCGACGAGGTGGAGCGTGTGGCGCGCGACGCCGTGGCGTTCGGGCTCTCGGCCGAGCGGCCCCGGCGCGGCCGCCCCGCGCGCACCGCCGGTTGAAGCGCGAGTACCGTCGTTCGGGGCTTTCGTCAAGCCTGGAGCGCTTCTTCGGTGCGTGGCGCACTCTGTGATCACCCCGGACGATCAAGGAGTCGCACATGGTCATGGAAGCCCCGCCCGGCAGCTCCGGATCGAAGAAGGCGGCGCGGCGTGCCGACGCGCAGACCACCGCCGCGGCTCCGATCGTTGCCCCCGCCCCCGTCTCGGCCGTTCCGGCGCCTGCCGCCACCTTCACCGAGATCCCGTGGACGCGGATCGACCTCGATCTCTACGAGGTGGCACGCGACGGGTACATCGTCGGGTACGTCGAGGTGGTCGGCGCCGTGTTCGTCGCGCTCGGCGGCACGCGGTACGACCGTTCGGTCGAGCTCTCGCAGCACCTGACCTTCCACGCCGCCGTCGACGCGCTGTTGCGTCGCTCGGTCTGACGTTGCGTCGACTCGCTCAGCGCACGAGCGTGTAGCCCGCTTCGTCGATCGCCGCCGCGAGACGGGCGTCGTCGGCCCCGTCGGTCGTGGCGATCCGCACGATCGATGTGCCGCCCGCGTGGAGCTCGACGTCGACGACATCGACGCCGTCGAGGGCCGACAACTCCTCGGTGACCGCGCGGACGCAGTGCTCGCACGTCATGCCCTCGACGCGGAGCGTGTCGGTGGCGATCGCAGCCGACGCGGGGGTGGATGCCGCGTGCCCGCAGCCGCAGCCCGAGCCGCATCCGCCCGTGCCGGTCGAGGTGAGTCCGAGGTCGATGCGCTGTTCGGTCATGATGTCTCCTTCGTGCGACGCGCTGGTGCGCTGGGATCGAGCGGGGTGTGCGGTCACGAGCGCACCAGGCGGGCGATCGCCTGGTTGGCCTCGCGGAGCTTTTCTTCGGCGACGGGTCCACCCTGCGCCGCGGCCTCGGCGACGCAGTGCGACAGGTGGTCGTCGAGCAAGGACAGGGCGACGTTCTCGAGCGCCTTCGTCACCGCCGACACCTGGGTGAGGATGTCGATGCAGTACTGGTCGTCGTCGACCATGCGCGCGATGCCGCGCACCTGTCCCTCGGCGCGGCGGAGGCGTTTGAGCAACTCGTCTTTGTGTCCCACGTACCCGTGCATACCCATCATGATACCCCCGTGGGGTATGCATAGCACGGGTCGCGCACCTGTCAACCCCCTCGGCTCGTGTGCGGGCATGGCGCATCGTCGAGGAATCAGGAGGTCGACATGTTCTCACGTCGCACCGGTGGTGGTCAGCGATGACCGCCGACCCCTTCCCCACCGGCCCCCATCGTCCCGTGCGTATCCCGCACCTGCCCCCGCTGCGCTCCCAGCGGCGAGAATCGAAGGATGACGCGCACACTGGCGGCACTCCCGGGCGCCGCTCGGAGGCTGTGTCTCAGCCGAAGAAACGGCGAGATCTGCACCCGTGAGACCGGCCATCGCGGCCTGCACCACCGCCGCGGCGGCCGGCTGCTGTGGAGTGACCTGCAGGCCGACCCGCCGCAGTGCCCGGGGGTGGGAGCTCCCGCGCAGCCCGCGGCGACGTTGCCGGACGGCTACCCGGGCGGCCGCGCCCTCTGCCCCGTGTGCTGGGCCTTCGTGATCCCCGTCGACGGGGCCCTGGCGCCGCACGACACGTGGCGCGGTGACGACTCCCGCGCCGAGGCGGACCGTCGGCGCGACTGGTTCAACGCCTTCGGGTGGTGACGACGGCAGTGCGCCCGTCGACCACCTCGACGGTGTCGTCCAGCGCGTCGGCGTGCACGAGGTCGTGCGTGACGAGCAGTGTCGCGGTGCCGCGCTCGCGCGTGAGGCGCGCGATGAGGGCCATGATCTCCGCCCCGCGGGCGGTGTCGAGAGCGCTCGTCGGCTCATCGACGAGCAGCACGCGCGGCGCGTGCACGAGCGCCCGGGCGATCGCCACGCGCTGCCGCTGACCGCCCGACAGCTGAGCGGGGCGGCGATCGCCGTGGGCGCCGAGTCCGACGGCATCCAGGAGCCCCTCCACCCGCTCGCGGATCGCCGCCCGGCGCTCCCGCCGGCCGCGCCCGCCCAGCTCGGCCATCACGCGCAGCTGTTCGCGCGCGGTGAGGGCGGGCAGCAGTTGCGGCTGCTGGAACACGATGCCGATGCGCTCGCGGCGCAGCGCCGTGCACTCGGCCGTACGCAGACCGGTGACGTCCACACCGTCGACGATGACCCGGCCCGAGTCGGGGCGCACGAGGGTCGCGGCGAGGGCGAGCAGACTGGATTTTCCCGAGCCCGAGGGCCCGGTGATGCCCGTCACTCTGCCCCGTCCCGCCTCCAGCGTGACGTGGTCGACCGCGGTGACACGCGCGTCGCCGTCGGGGTAGGTCAGAGTGACGTCGTCGAGAAGGATCATCGTGTGCTCCCGAGTGCGGTGAGGGGGTCGGATGCCGTGACGATGCGCAGCGACACGGCGGCGCCCAGCACGCCCAGCGCGATCATCACGAGGGCGGGCGCGAGGGTGGTGAGCGGGCTCAGCACGAAGGGCAGCGCGCCATCCGCCAGGGCGCCGAGCCCGGCGGTCAGGGCGATGCCCACCCCGACGCCGGCGGCGAGCACGACCAGCGCTTGACCGAGCGCGTCGCGCAGCAGCGCGGGCGTGCTCGCCCCGAGCGCCTTGAGCACGGCGACATCCCCGGCGCGCTGCATCGTCCAGACGGTGAAGAACGCCCCCACCACGAGCGCCGACACCGCGAAGAGCATCGCGATCATCAGCGCCAGCGAGCCGATCTCCGAGCGGAACGTGGGCAGCGCCGTCAGGCTCGACAGGGGAGTGGATGCCGTGGTGCCGGTCTCGGTGGCCACGGCGCTCCAGTCGGCGTCGCCCGACACCGCCAGGACCGTCGGCAGCCCCGCCCCGCCCAGCCGCCGGTCGATCCCGGCCCACGCCGACGCGGTCATCGACACGACGGGCGTGTGGCTGTACCACGCGTCGCCGCCGACGCCCGCGACGCGGTAGCGCGACCCGGCGATCGTCACGTCGTCGCCCGCCGCGGCGCCCAGCGCCGTCGCCGCTCCGGCAGACAGCGTCACCTCGTCGTCGCGCGGTGGAGCGCTCGCCGTGTCCGCCCCGAAGAGCGCGACGCCACCCCCGCTGCCGGGGCCCTCGGCGCGGGTCTGGGCGATGCCGACCGGGGTGACCGCGCGCACGCCGTCGGCGCTGCGCCACGCCGCGACCGTCGCGTCGTCGATGCGCGAGTCGGCGAAGGTCGCCGTCGCGCCGCCCACCGGCTGCAGCACGAGCGTGTCGCCGGGCAGCGCCAACACGGCCGAGACGTTCTGCGCGGCGAGACCGCCGGTGAGACCCGACAGGAATCCCACGAGCAGGGTGATGAGCGCGACGACCGCTCCGATGAGGGCGAACCGCCCGCGGGCGAACCGCAGATCGCGCCATGCGACGTACACGTCGCCTCCTTCCGCCGGCGGACCTCACCGGCATCCCCTACCCTTCCCGGCACCCGGCGGCGGGTCATCGGCGGGGCGGGCGAACTCCTTTTCCACATTTCGGATGATCCGCCGGTCGCCCGGCATCCGTAGCCTGGACCTCGACATGCCGCATCGCACCCTCGCTCCCGTCTTCGCGGGCCTGCGTGCAGGACTCCACGCCCTCTTCGGCGGCCTGCTCGCCCTCGTCGTCGTGCGCGTGCTGCTGACCGGGGGATCGGCGACCGCCCTCGTGCTGGCGGGGTTGCTGGCAGTCGCGTATCTCGCGGGACTCTGGCTCGCCCGCGGCGGGCGCTCGCGCGCGGGCGTCGTGTGGCTGGCGGCGCTGACGCTCGTGTGGGCCCTGCTGATGTGGGCCGTGCCCGAGGCGGCGTACCTCGTGTTCCCGCTGTTCTTCCTGTACCTGCACCTGCTGCCCGGAATCGGCGGCCCGCTCGCCGTCGTGGGCACGACGGCGGTGACCGTCGTCGCCCTCGCCGTGCACGGCGGGCTCACCGTGGGCGGCGTCGTCGGCCCCGTGGTCGGTGCCGGCGTCGCGCTGCTGATCGGTCTGGGGTACTCCGCGCTCGAGCGCCGCGCCGTCGAGCGCGAGGCGCTCATGGCCGAGCTCATCGCGACCCGTGACCGGCTGGCCGCCGCCGAGCGCGAGCAGGGCACGCTCGCCGAACGCGCGCGCCTCGCGCGCGAGCTGCACGACACGGTCGCCCAGGGGCTGTCGAGCATCCAGATGCTGCTGCACGCGGCGGAGCGGGCCGATCCCGAGGGACCCGGTGTCGCGCACGTGCGCCTCGCCCGGCAGACGGCGGCCGACGGCCTCGCCGAGACCCGGCGCTTCATCCGCGAGCTCGCCCCGCCCAGCCTCGACCGCGGGCTCGGCGAGGCGCTCGAGCGCCTCGCCGCCACGTGGAGCGCGAGGGAGGGCATCGGCGTCGACGTGCACGTGGATGCCGCGGTGTCGCTGCCGATGGACGCGCAGACGGCTCTGCTGCGCATCGCCCAGGGGGCTCTCGCCAACGTCGCGCAGCACGCGAGCGCGACCCGCGTCACCGTCCGCCTGAGCGGCGACGGCGATGCCGCGCGTCTCACGATGGTCGACGACGGCGTCGGGTTCGACGCGCGCGCCGCGGCCGCCGTGGCATCGGCCACCGACTCCTTCGGATTGCGCGCGATGCGTGAGCGTGTCGAGCAGCTCGACGGCGACATCGTCGTCGACACCGCCCCCGGCGCCGGCACCGCGATCACCGTCACCCTCACGGGGGAGGCCCCGTGATCCGCGTCGTCATCGCCGACGACCACCCGGTCGTGCGCGCCGGGGTGCGGGCGCTCCTCGATGCCGAGTCCGACATCGACGTGGTGGGCGAGGCCGCGACCCCCGACGAGGCCGTCGCCCTCGCCGAGCAACGGTCTCCCGAGCTCGTGCTCATGGACCTGCAGTTCGGCGAGCGTGCGGCCGGAGCCGCGGCGACGCGGCGCATCCGGGCGCTGGCCGCACCGCCCTACGTGCTCGTGCTCACCAACTACGACACCGACGGCGACATCCTCGGCGCCGTCGAGGCGGGCGCGAGCGGCTACCTCCTCAAAGACGCCCCTCCCCACGAGCTGCTCGCGGGCGTCCGCGCCGCCGCCGCGGGGCAGAGCGCCCTCGCCCCCGCGATCGCGGGACGGCTGCTGGCGCGTCTGCGCGAGCCCCGTGTCACGCTCTCGGGGCGCGAGATCGAGGTCTTGCGTCTCGTCGCGCGCGGCGCGTCGAACGCCGACGTCGCCGCGCGCCTGCACATCACCGACGCCACGGTGAAGTCGCACCTGGCCCACGTCTTCTCCAAGCTCGGCGTCTCGTCGCGCACCGCCGCCGTCTCGGCCGCCCGGGCTCTCGGCATCCTGCGCTGACGGGTCCCGCCGCGTGGAGGGCACGTACGATGGGCGACATGATCCGGGTGCGCGTGGTCGGTGTCGCCCTCGACCCGGCCCAGCAGCACGTCATCCTGTTGAAACCCGTCGACACCTCCGTCAGCGGCGACCTGGTGCTGCCGGTGTGGATCGGCGGGCAGGAGGCGATGTCGATCCTCGTCGCGATCGAGGGCACGGGCAGCCCCCGCCCGCTCGCTCACGACCTGACGACGGCGATGCTGGGCGAACTGTCGGCATCCGTCGAGCGCGTCGAGGTGACGCATCTCGACGCGGGAACGTTCCACGCTCGCGTGCACCTGGACACCCCCGCCGGTCCGCGGATCTTCGACGCCCGCCCCTCCGACGCGATCGCGCTCGCCGCGCGCTCCGGCGGGTCGATCTGGGTGGCCGAGGCCGTTTTCGATGAGGCCGGGGTGCCCGACGAGGCGGTGGAGATCGAGGCTCCCGCCGACGACGACCGGGTCGAGGAGTTCCGCCGCTTCCTCGACGACGTCGATCCCGACGACTTCCTGAGCTGACGCGTCGACTCGACCGCCCCCGGCGCTTCTAGACTCGCGGGGAGGGCCGCCGCAGCGGCCGCGATCCACGATGAACGGGGAACCAATGCAACTCGCCATGGTCGGGCTCGGACGAATGGGCGCCAACATCGTCCGCAGGCTCATGAAAGACGGTCACGACTGCGTCGTCTTCGACGTGAACCAGGATGCTGTCGCCACGCTCGTCGCCGAGGGAGCGACCGGTGCCACGAGCATCGCCGACCTCGCGTCGAAGCTCACCAAGCCCCGCGCGGTCTGGCTGATGATCCCGGCGGGGCTCACCGGCTCGGTTGTCGATCAGGTCGCCGAGGTGTTCGAACCCGGTGACATCATCATCGACGGCGGAAACTCGAACTACCGCGACGATGTCCGTCGCGCGGCGAAACTGAACGACTCCGGCATCCACTACGTCGACGTGGGCACCAGCGGCGGCGTGTTCGGGCTCGAGCGCGGGTACTGCCTCATGGTGGGCGGTCACGACGAGGCCGTCGCGCACCTGGAGCCCGTGCTGCGCACGATCGCCCCGGGGCCCGGCGACGTCGAGCGCACGCCCGGTCGCACGGGCGACTACTCCACCGAAGAGCGCGGCTACCTGCACTGCGGTCCCTCCGGTGCCGGACACTTCGTGAAGATGGTGCACAACGGCATCGAGTACGGCATCATGGCCGCGCTCGCCGAGGGGCTCAACGTCTTGCACAACGCCGACGCGGGGCTGCGCCAGGGCGAGCACTCCGCCGAGGTCGCCCCGCTGGAGGAGCCCGAGTTCTACCAGTTCGACATCGACACGGCTCGCGTGACCGAGCTCTGGCGTCGAGGCTCCGTCATCTCGTCGTGGCTGCTCGACTTGACCGCCGCCGCGCTCGCGCAGAACCCCACGCTCGACGGCCTGGCGGGCCGCGTCTCGGACTCGGGCGAGGGACGCTGGACCGTCAAGGCGGCGGTCGACACCGGCGTTCCGGTCCCCGTGCTGGCCGCGTCGCTGTTCGAGCGTTTCGCGTCGCGCGGCGAAGATCACTTCGCCAACCAGATTCTCTCGGCGATGCGTCTGCAGTTCGGCGGGCACCAGGAGCTGCCGTCCGGTGACGTGCTCGAAGCCGGCCAGAAGAAGGCCGAGAGCGGCGGGGAATGAGCGCTCGCGTGCGGATCAGCGCGTCAGGGTGATCTGACAGATGTGCAGGCCCTCGCCGTCGGTCCAGACATCGATGGCGGGGGCGACGCACGGTGCGCTCTCGGCGGTGAGCAGCTGCACCGCGTGCTCCTCGTACAGCGCGTAGGGGCCGATCGTGCCGCGCACGGCAGCCGAGGTGCCCGCGGGGAGGGCCCCCGTGGTTCCGAGATCGTTCATGAGCGCGGCGCTGTCGGCCTCGGTGTAGTGGTTCGCGCCGTCGATGTCGCGACAGTTGGCGGTGCCGCCGACGCCGATCGGGAATCCGTCGCCCAGGCAGTAGCCGCCCAGCGGGACGTCGGGGAGGGAGCCGTTCTCGGTGCGGTACTTCTCGAAGATCTCCTGCCAGTGCACGAGCCGATCGGTGGCCTCGGCGTTCGGGTCGGACTGCTGGGTCGAGAGGAACCAGGCCAGGAAGGTGAGCGCGCTGATCACGAGCAGCCCGCCGACGGCGAGAGCGATGATCGCCGCGGGGTGCAGACGGGTGCGGGACGACGTGGGGGAAGACATGGCGACGGACTTTCTCGAGGGGCGCTGCGGCGCCGGTCGGCGCCGAAAGAGACACGACGGCCACAGGCTGTCATGCCGCGCGCCGCGCGCCGCGTCCCGCCTGCGCGATCATCCCGGTGCGCGCCACCAGGTTCATTCGGTGCTTCACCCGTGGCGTACTCGAGGGGACGTTCGGGAGAGACTAGAGGGATGAGCAGTACCGGCCCCTCCGCGTCCTCCGATCGCTACGTCGTCGCCACCGACGGCGCCTGCAAGGGCAATCCCGGGCCGGCCGGGTGGGCGTGGGTCGGAGAAGACGGCCACTGGGCCGCAGGATCGATCCCCGAGGGGACGAACAACATCGGTGAGCTCCTGGGGCTCCTGCACGCCATCACCGACCACGCCGACGTGCGAAAGCTCGTCGTGCAGGCCGACTCGAAGTACGCCATCGACACGTACTCGTCGTGGATGGACGGGCATCGTCGCCGCGGGTGGGTGACGAGCGCGAAGAAACCGGTCGCCAATCGCGGCATCCTCGAGGCGCTGATCGCCGCGCGCGATGCGCGACGGGCGGCGGGCCTGCCCGACGTCGTGCTCGAGCACGTGCGCGGGCACAGTGGGCACGTGCTCAATTCGTGGGCCGACGAGCGCGCCGTCCGCGCCTCGCAGCACGCCGCCAAGGGTGAGGAGCTGATCTGGACCTCGTTGCGCGGGCTGGATCGTCTCGAGGTGTCGACCGCGCCCCCTCGGTCGGCGGCGGATCGCAACGGTCGCTGAGGCGGCCGCGCGGGTTTCACAGCCACCCCACGTAGGCGCACCCTCGGTGCGTACTGCGCAACAGTCGCGTACGCTGAGATCATTCGTCACCTGAGGAGGGCGCATGAGCAGTCCGGAGCTCGCCGACGACATCGCCGGTGCCGCGGGAGGAACGGTCCAGTCCGTCGACCGTGCCATCCAGATCCTCGAGATGCTCTCAGACGCCTCCTCTCTCGGGGTGAGTGAGATTTCCCGCCGTCTCGGCGTGCACCGTTCGACGGCGTTCCGGTTGCTCGCGACCCTCGAGGCCCGCAACCTCGTCGAGCAAGAGGAACGCCGCGGCGAGTACCAACTCGGCTTCGGCGTGCTTCGGCTGGCGGGGCACATCACCGCGCGCATGGATATCGTGAAAGACGCGCAGCAGATCTGTGACGAGCTCACTGCCGAGCTGAACGAGACCAGCAATGTCGCGATCCTCGACAACGGCGCGGCCGTGAACGTCACGCAGGCGACCGGCACGCGTCTCGTATCGGTGACCCGGCAATACGTGGGCCAGCGCACGCCTCTGCATGCCACATCGACCGGCAAGGTGCTGCTCGCCTCCGCCGATGCCGACGTCGTGCGCCAGGCGGTGACGCAGTCGCTGGATCGGTGCACCGAGAACACCATCACCTCGCCCGCCGCCCTCGAAGAACACCTCGAGCTCGTGCGTGACCGAGGGTGGGCTGCCGCGGTGGAGGAGTGGGAGTACGACACCAACGCCCTCGCCGTTCCGGTGCGGGGTCAGGACGGATCGGTGGCGGCCGCGCTGAGCATCACGGCGCCGAGCTTCCGGATGCCGGAGTCGTCGTTCCCGGATTTCGTCGAGGTGCTCAAGCGTCACGCGCGGCAACTCGGGGCTCGTCTCGGCGCGGCGGTCTGAGCTCTCCGCGGGCTCACGACGCCGCGATATGTCGCGGATGTTTCCGTCGAGAGAAGAATCGCGGCCGAGGTGTGTGCTGCGTTGACACCGCGACACCGGTGGACCGATGATCATCGTGCTGCGCGTAATGCGCAACATGTCGCGCGATACGCGCGACAGTCCCCTGCACCGATGCATCGCGGTCCCGCGGACCGCGCGCACCTTCGCCGAAGGATCACGAGATGCCCGCAACCATCGTCCGCGCCCAGGACAATGTGACCACTCGTCGCCTGATCGCCGAGCGCAAGCCCGGCCACAGTCTGCCGGCGCCGTTCTACACCAGCGATGAGATCTTCGACCTCGATCTCGACGCGATCTTCGGTCAGCACTGGATCTTCGTCGCCTCCGAGGCCGAGATCCGCGAGCCGGGCGACTACGTGACGGTGGAGTTCGGCAAGACCTCCCTCCTCGTCATCCGTGACGACGACGAGAACGTCCAGGTGCTGCACAACGTGTGCCGCCACCGTGGCGCGCGCATCCTCACCCCGGGCTCCGGCTCCGTCGGCAACCTGGTCTGCGGCTACCACCAGTGGACGTACAAGCCCGACGGCACGCTCATCTGGGCGGCATCCGCGGCCGACGACTTCGACACCAGCTGCCACAACCTGCGCAAGGTGACGTTCCGCTCGATCGCGGGGCTCATCTACGTCAACCTCTCGGACGAGCCGAACGACGACATCGACGAGGTGGCATCCCTCGTCGAGCCGTACTTCGAACAGCACCAGCTGAAGCGTGCCAAGGTCGCCAAGCAGATCGACCTCATCGAGCTCGGCAACTGGAAGCTGACGATGGAGAACAACCGGGAGTGCTACCACTGCGACATGCACCCCGAGCTCGGCTGCACGTACTTCATCACGTGGGGTTACCCGGAGGATGCCATTCCGCCGCACCTGCAGGAGACCCACGAGCGCTACCTGTCGGCCGAGGCCGAGCTCGAGCACAAGTGCGTCGAGCGCGGGCTCGCCTACAAGGGCATCGAGCAGCTGGACACCCGCACGATGGGCTTCCGCGTGCAGCGCGAAGCGCTCGACGGCGAGGGCGAGTCGTACAGCATGACCGGCGCCAAGCTCGTGAACAAGCTCCTCGGCGACTTCGACGACGCCAAGCTCGGGCGCCTCTCGATGCACACGCAGCCGAACTTCTGGTGCCACTTCATGGCCGATCACGCCATCACCTTCGCCGTGCTGCCCATCGCCCCCGGCCGCACGCTCGTGCGAACCACGTGGCTCGTCCACGAGGACGCCGTCGAGGGCGTCGACTACAACGTCGACGACCTGACCTACGTGTGGCGCGAGACCAACGCGCAGGATGCCGCGTTCGTCGAGCTCGCGCAGCGCGGCGTCACCGACCCGGCGTACATCCCCGGGCCGTACGTGCCGAGCGAGTACCAGGTCGACGCCTTCTGCAACTGGTACATCGACAAGCTCAACGTGCACCTGGACGCCGAGGGCGCCGCGTGAGCACGGTCTTCGCGCCGGGCGCGCTGCTGCACGATCACGACCGCTGGGACGACGACCCCTCCCCCCGGATGCTGCGCTGCTCGCGGATCGTCGCGCGCACCCCGCACATCTCGACGTTCGAGTTCGTCTCGGATGACCGGCGGGCGCTGCCCCGCGCGGCCGGCCAGTACGTCACGGTGAGTGCGGACATCGACGGTGAGCGCGTGAGCCGCTGCTACACCGTCAGCTCGCCGCCCACGCGCCCGTACTCGGTGCAGCTGACGGTCAAGCGCGAGGCCGACGGCGTGTTCTCGCGCTGGCTGCACGACACCCTGCAGGTCGGCGACCGCCTCGAGCTGAGCGGTCCGGCGGGGGAGTTCTCCACCGCGTTCCACCCCTCGGAGCGCGTGCTGCTGTTGGCCGCGGGCGTGGGCATCACGCCCATGATCGCGGTGCTCGAGGCCCTGCACGACCTCGGCGACGGCACCGACGCGGTGCTGCTGCACAATTCGCACGACCCTTCCTCCGTCGTCTTCGAGCGTGAGCTCTCGGCGCTTGCTGAGCGCAACGACACGATCCGGGTGGTCCAGGCCGTGTCAGTCGATCCGGCCGGTACGTGGGCGGGCCCGGTCGGGCGCTTGGATGCCGAGATGCTCACGCAGCACGTGCCCGACCTCACCACGCGCGAGGTGTTCGTGTGCGGCCCCGACGCGTACATGCAGCACGCCGTCGCGCTGCTGGAGGAGCTCGGCGTCCCGGTCGAACGCATCCACGTCGAGTCCTTCGTCCTCGCCGAGATCGCCCCGCCCGAGGTCAACGACACCGCGGGGGCGCCCGGCCACACCGTGAGCTTCGCGCGCAGCGGCAAGAGCGTCGTCATCGCCGAGGGCGAGACCGTTCTGCAGGCGGCCAAGCAGGTCGGCATCCGGATCATGACGTCGTGCCAGAACGGGCTGTGCGGCACGTGCAAGATCGTCAAGATCGCGGGCGAGGTCGACATCGCGCACAACGGCGGTATCCGCCAACGCGAGATCGACGCCGGCAAGATCCTCGCGTGCTGCTCGCGGCCGAAGGGGCCGGTGGAGGTCGACGTTTGAGGGACGCCTGCCGCGAGTCGACCGCCTTCTCTGTGGTGGGTGAAGGCTTCACCGTGTAGAGCGCGGCGTTCGGGGGTGACGAGGTCAGAAGGAGACGGTGCCCCACTCGATGTCGCTGACGCAGAGGTGCTCGTCGTCGCCGCTGTAGAAGACGAACGTGGGGTACTCCCCGCCGTTCTGGGCGGTGGAGGGGTCGAGGCCTTCGAGGTTGATCGTCCACGTGGCCCCGGCAGCGTGCTGCTCTTTCCAGGAGTCACCGGTGAGGCGCTCTGGTTCGCCCGCGGACAGCCCCTCCCACCGCAGTGGATCGCCGATATCGAGGGTGGCGCCTGCGCACGCATCGACATCCGCCTCGCCGGCTTGCACACTCCCGATGATGCGGTCGGTGGTGTCGATCACCCGTTCGCCGTCGGGCCCCCAGATCAGGGCGTTCAGGGAGCAGGCGGTGAGGAGGAGCCCCGTTGCAGCGAGGATGCCGAGGGCAGCGAGGGCACGGCTCGAGTTCATCTGGCGAGCCTACGCGCCAGCCGGAACGCGGTGAACGCTGTCTGCGCGTGGCGCGGGCGCGGCGGGACGCGCATAAACGCTCTCTGCACGCATAAACGCGAGCACACCGCGTTTCTGCTCGCAGAGAGCGTTTATGCGTGACATCGGGGCGCCGTGAGCGACGTCCCGGCGCGATGCGATCGCGCAAGACCGCGCTCAGGCCCCCCGCAGCACCGCCCGCTTCGGGTCGAACAGCGTCGGGGGCAGCATGGCCGACCGCCCGTCGAGGGCGAGGTCGGCGAGGATCTCGCCGACCACCGGCACGAACTTGAACCCGTGGCCGCTGAAACCGCACGCGATCTGGATCTGCTCGTGCAGGGGATGCGCGCCGATGACGAAGTGCTCGTCGGGCGTCACCGAGTACAGGCACGTCTTGGCCTGCACGACGGGTCCGGTGAGGTACGGGAACAGCTGCAGGGCGCGCTCGCGCATCTCGGCGATCTCGTGGTCGTAGACGTTGCGGTCGATCGTGTTCGCCGTGGTGGGGGAGCCCTTGCGGAAGAAGCCGAGCTTCAGGCCGCCGGCGGGGCCGTCGGTCATGGGGAAGCCGTAGATCTGCTGGTTGCCGTGGGTCTCTTCGATGTACACGGGATGCTGCTTGTCGCTGTAGCGCTCGTACGGCACCGCGTCGCTGTACTCGGGCGAGAACCAGTAGAAGATCATGCGGTCGATCGACAGCGGAAGGTTGAGCTCGGGCAGCACCTGCGGCGCCCAGGGGCCGGGAGTGATGACGAGACGGTCGGCGCCGTAGGTGCCCTGCGTGGTCACGACCTCGACGCCGCCGTTCGGGGTCGCCTGCCAGTGCGTCACCGGCTCGTGGAAGCGGAGCGTCGCGCCCTTCTTCGCCGCGACCTGGGCGTTGGCGATCGTGGTCTCCTCGGGGCGGACGTACCCCGCGTTCGCCTCGTACACGGCCACGGCGTCGTCGGCCGGGTTCATCGTGGGGAAGCGTCGGCGGATCTCGTCGGCATCCAGGATCTCGTGCGGCAGGTTGTGCAGCTCGGATGCCTCTTTGCTGCCGCGGAAGGTGATGTCATCCGGGTCGCCGATGTAGATGCCGCCGCAGAGCTCCATGATGTCGCGGCCCGACTCGGCTTCGAGCTTGCGCCAGCCCTCGTACGCGCGCTGCAGCAGCGGCACGTACTCGGGGCTCTCGAAGTACGACTGCCGGATGATGCGCGTGCCGCCGTGCGCGGCGCCCTGGTCGTGGCCTGGCGCGAAGGTCTCCAGGCCCAGGACCTTGGCGCCCCGTTCGGCGAGGGTGTTGGCGGCGGCGCCGCCCATCGACCCGAGGCCCAGGACGATGACGTCGTAGTGCTCCATCGTGATGCTTCCTTCTCGTTTCGGTGCGGATGCCGGCTCAGCGGCGGATCGCGGCCATCTCGGGGTCGAACAGGGGCTCGGTGCGCACGGTCGCGGGCAGGCGCTCGGCGAAGTACTCGATCTCCAGTGTCGTGCCGGGGTCGGCGAGCTCGGGCGGCAGCCACGCGTAGGCGATCGACGCCCCGATCGTGTAGCCCTGGTCGGCGCTGGTGACGTAGCCCACGGCATCCGCTGTTCCGGGGACGAACACGGGCTCTGCGCCCAACACCACCCGGGTCGGGTCGTCGAGCGTGAGCGGGACGAGGCGCGTCGTGACGGGACGCTCGGCGAGGGCGGCCTTGCCGAGGAAGTCGTCTTTGGCCATGCGCACCGCGAAGCTCAGACCCGCCTCGGCAGGGGTGTGCTCGCGAGTCATGTCGTGCCCGAAGGCGCGGTAGCCCTTCTCGAGGCGCAGGGCGTTGAACGCGCGGCGGCCGGCGGCGATGATGCCGTGCGCCTGGCCCGCCTCCCACAGCGCGTCCCAGAGGAACACGGCGTTGTCGGCGCTGACGTACAGCTCCCAGCCGAGCTCACCGACGTAGCTGACGCGCAGGGCGAGCACGCTGACGCCCGCGATGTCGATCTGCTTCGCGCGGAAGAAGCCGAAGCCCTCGTGGGAGACGTCGTCGTGGGTGAGCGACTCCAGCACGGCGCGGGCGTTCGGCCCCCACAGCCCGAGGCCACCCTGGCCGGACGAGAGCGAACGCACCCAGACCCCCTCGGGCGCCTGCGTGGTCAGGTGCACGAGGTCGAGGTTGCCGTTGGTGCCGATCATGTACCGCTCGGTGTCGAGGCGGGTGACGGTGACGTCCGACAGGATGCCGCCCTGCTCGTCGAGCATCATGCCGTAGACGACCCGGCCGATGGCGACGTCGACGTTCGTGGTGAGCAGACGCTGCAGCAGCGCGGTGGTGCCCGGGCCGAAGATCTCGACGCGGGGGAGCGCGGTCAGGTCGTACAGCGCGACCGCGGAGCGGGTGGCGTGCGCCTCGGCCGCGGCGATGGGCGACCAGTTCTGCGCGGCCCAGTCGTCGCGCACCGGCACGGTCTCCAGCTCGTCGACCAGGCCGGCGTTCGCCTCGAACCACAGCGGACGCTCCCAGCCTCCGCCCTCGCCGAAGACGGCGCCGAGCTCTTCGTACCGCTGGTGGAAGGGCGTGCGCCGGAGGCCCCGGAGGCGCTGGGTCGGGGTGTGCGGGTGGCGCACGTCGTACACCTCGTCGTACGACTCGGACGAGCGCTCGCGGGTGAAGCGGCGGCTCACCACCGCGGGGTCGAAGCGGTTGAAGTCGAGGCCGTGGGTGTCGATGCCGGGGTCGCCCGAGACGATCCAGTCGGCGACGACCTGCGCGACACCGGCCGACTGCGTGACCCACACGGCCTGCGCGAGCCACAGGCCGTCGGTTCCGGGGACGGGCCCGAGCATGGGGCCGCCGTCGGGGGTGAACGAGAAGATCCCGTTGTAGCCGGACTCGAACTCCACCCCGCGGAGCTCCGGCAGCAGGCGCTGCGCCTCCTCCCACGACGGGGCGAAGTCATCCCACGTCAGGGGGTGCATGGCCGGGTGCACGCCCGTGGCGGCGAAGGTGTCGGCATCCGCGATCTCGGACTGCTCCAGCGGGATGGGCCGGTGGTTGTAGGCGCCGATGCCGATGCGGTCGACGTACTCGCGGAGGTACAGCGAGAAGTCCTGGTGGCGCAGCATGGGGCGCTTCGCCTCGTCCGTGGGGACGTTCGCGCCCGTGAGCGACGGCACCGGCGCGCTGTAGCCGAAGCCGTGCTCCATGGGCTGCATGGGGAGCTCGAAGCCGAGCAGATCGCGCGCGACGCCCGGACCCCACAGACCCGCGCAGGAGATGACGATGTCGGCGGCCACGAAGTCGGGCTCGGCGGAGCCGGCCGGCACGGGAACGACCTTCACGCCGGTCACCCGCCCGCCGGAACGCTCGATGCCGACGACCCGGGTGTTGCCGACGATGCGGGCACCGCGGTCTTGCGCGCGCTCGGCCTGCCACTGCACGGCGACGGCGCTCTTGACGATGCCGTCGGTGGGCGTGAGGTAGCCGCCGAGGACCCCTGAGACGTCGAGGCCCGGCCAGAGTCGCGCGACCTCGTCGGGGTCGATGAGCTCGCCCGGCACACCCCAGGATGCCGCGAGACCGCGTCGGCGCTTGAGGTCGTGGAAACGCTCTTCGGTGGTGGCGATCTCGAGGCCGCCGACGCGCTTGAGCAGCCACTGTCCGTTCAGCGAGATGCCGTCGAGCTTGTCGAGCGTGCGCTGCGCGAGGTGGGTCATCGTGCGGTCGCCGTTGGTCTGGAAGACGAAGCCGGGCGCGTGGGAGGACGATCCGCCGGTGATGTAGAGCGGACCCTGATCGAACACGGTCACATCGGTGAGGCCGCGCGAGGTCAGCTCGTCGGCGAGGGCGGCGCCGACGACGCCGAGGCCGATGATGACGACGCGGGGAGAACGGGCGGGAGACGAGACCATGCGAAACCTCGAGATCGGGTGCATGCGCACGACAAGACGGCGGGCGCGGGGTGGGGCGGGGGTGCCGGAGGGGGCGCTGACGCGCCCCCTCCGGGTGGAGCGGGTGTTACTTGATGCCCTGGAGCAGCGTGGCGACCTTGTCGGGGTTGTCGTCCACCCACTTCTTGGCCGCGTCCTCGGGCGACATGTTGTCCTTCGCGATGTAGGCCGCGACGGTGTTCTGGTCGTCGTTGGTCCACGAGAAGTTCTGCATCAGCTTCACCGCGGGGGTGTCCTTGGCGGCCCACGCCGACGAGACGATCTTGTCCAGGACGTACGGCGGATAGTCGCAGGCGACCTTCGCCGGGTCGGCGTCGCAGCCGTCGGTGTATTCGGGCAGGGTGATGTGGCCGAGCTTCTGCTCCGAGAAGAACCAGTGCGGCTCGTAGAAGTAGGCCAGCAGCGGCGTGTGGTTGGCCTCCGCCGAGCGGAACGCCTCGATCAGCGCCGCCTCGGAGCCGGCGTAGACGACCTTGTAGTTCAGGCCGAGGTTGGTCACGAGCGCCTCGTCGTTCGTGACGTAGCTGGGGTCGCCGTCGAGCAGCTGCCCCTTGCCGTCGGACTCGCTCGTCTTGAACAGGTCCGCGTACTTGTTGAGGTCTTCCCACGTCTTCAGGTCGGGGTAGGCCTCGGTCATCCACTGCGGGATGAACCAGCCGATGACGCCCTCGTTGCCGGTGGGGCCGAGGTCGACGGCGGTCTTGTCGCCGTCGATGTACTTCTCCTTCAGCGACGCGTGTCCCCAGTTCTCGATGATCGCGTCGACCTCTCCCGTGCCGAAGCCCTGCCAGGCGACCTCCTCCGAGATGGGCTTCTGCGCGACGGTGCAGCCCAGTTCGTTCTCGGCGAGGTACGTGTACACGGCGGCATCCGCGGTGTAACCGACCCAGTTGTTCATGGCCAGGTTGGTGGTGCCGCAGGCGGCGGCGCCACCCGCGTCGGACGAGGTGTCGTTCAACGACGATCCGCAGCCCGCGAGAGCGAGGGCGCTGACGGAGAGGACGGCGAGGGTGGACAGGGTGCGTGTGGCGGCGTGGTGCATGGATACTCCCTTGGTGAGATGCGGTGTCTCGGTCGGTCGGGTCGGGACCCGGTTCATGCGGTAGCGGTGCGGGGTGTTCGGGTGAGGGTGGATCTCCGGAGACGCCGTGCGGGCGCCGCGGGAGCGGTGGACGCGCGAGGTGCGCGGTGGGCGAAGGCCTGGGTCGTGCGGTCCAGCAGCATGCCCCAGATCACGATGGCGAGCCCCGCGGCCAGACCCTTGCCGAACAGCTCGACCTGCACGAAGCCGGCGACGACGAGGTAGCCCAGACCGCCACCGCCGACGAGGCCGCCGATGACGACCATGGCCAGCACGTAGATGAGGGCCTGGTTCACGGCGAGCGTGATCGCGTGCCGGATCATGGGCAGCTGCACCTTGGTGACGTCCTGCCAGGGGCTCGAGCCGGTCGACAGGGCCACCTCACCGAGCGTGTCGGGGAGCTGGCGGATCGCGTCGGCGATGATCTTGATCGCGATCGGGGCGGCGTAGATGACCGCGGCCACGATCGCGGTGAAGCGGTTGGGGCCGAAGAGGCCGAGGAACGGCACGAGGTAGACGAACGCGGGCATGGTCTGCGCGGCATCCAGGATCGGTCGGATGGCCGCATCGACCCGGGCCACGCGGCCCATCCAGACGCCGACGACCAGGGCGATGGCGACGGTGAGGGCCGTGGCCACGAGGGTGGAGGCGAGCGTCACCATCGAGGGGCCCCAGACGCCCAGCAGCCACACCACGAGCATCCCGGCGAGGGTGCCGCCCGCCAGTGCCCAGCGACCGGCGGTGAAGGCGATGACCGTGAACGCCGCCATCACCACGACGATCGGCGACTGCTCCAGCAGGGCCTGCAGCGGGTTGATGAGGGCGGTGGTCACGACTTCCTGCAGGGCGGACGTCGCGCCGCCGATGGTGGCGTTGACCCACGCGGATGCCGCGTTCACGGCGCTCTCGATGACGTCGCCGAACTCGATCTGGCGGGGGAAGACCGCGGCCCACAGCTGCGAGCGCGAGAGCACGATGCCGACGATGACGATCACCGCGCCCACCGCGTAGGCGATACGGCGCGGCCACACGGCGGCGGTGCGCCGCGCCGCGACGACAGCGGGGTCGGCGCGCCGGCCGATCGCCGTCGTCACGCGGTCGAGCACGATCGCGAGCAGCACCACGGCGAGACCGGCGTTGAACGCGCGACCGACGTTGAGCGACTGCAGCGCCTGCACGACGACCTGCCCGAGCCCGGGGGCCGCGATGAGGGCGGCGATCGTGACCATCGACAGGGCGGCCATCGTGGTCTGGTTGATGCCGAGCACGATCGAGGTGCGAGCCAGCGGCAGGACGACCGTCCGCAGGCGCTGGCGCGGGGTCGCGCCGAGGGACGCGACGCTCTCGTCGATGGACTCGGGGATGTCGCGGACGCCGTGCGCGGTGAGGCGGATGACGGGAGGGGCCGCGTAGATGAGGGTCGCGATCACCGCGGCGGCGGGGCCGATGAGGAAGATCAGCGCGAGCGGGGCGAGGTAGACGAAGGTGGGCATCGTCTGCATGAAATCGAGCACCGGGGTCAGCACCCGCTCCACGCGACGCGAACGCCCCGTCCAGATCCCGACGGGGATGCCGATCAGCAGCGAGAAGAACACCGCGGCCAGGGTGATGGCGAGGGTCTGCATGGCCTCGAGATACAACCCCTGCACGCCGATGACGACGAGGAAGCCGACGGTGAGGAGGGCGACGCGGACGTTGCCGAACACCCACGCGATCCAGCCGAAGAGCAGGACGCTGCCCAGCCAGCCGATCTCGGGGTAGCCGAGGCCGTAGGGGGTCGCCGCCAGCAGCGCCAGCAGTGCTTGCACGACGGCGTTGACGACCACGCGCACGCCGTCGAGGGCGAGGAGGACGACGTTGGAGGACCGGTTGTCCGCGACCCAGTTCTTCACGGCGTCGAAGAAGCCGTGCACGTCGTTCAGTGCCGCCATGGGGAGCGTGTCCGTGCCCTGGCCGTGGGCGAGGGCGAACGCGAGCAGCCACAACACCCCGACGCCGATGAGGATGGCGGCCCGTGCGGAGATCCGTCGCGGGCGGGGAGCGGCCTGGAGGGCACCGGCCTCGATCTTGGTGATCTCGACCGTGGTGGGGGCGACGGGGGCGCTCATGACGGATGCCGTTCGCCGGCGACGGCACGAAGCACCGCGTCGCGGTCGACCACGCCGATGACCGTGCCCGTGGCATCCGTCACCCGGACCGGGATGGAGCTGCCGAGGACGATCGGGATCGCGTCGGCGATCACGGTGTCGGCGGGCAGGGCCGGAGCGTCGGGGGCGGTGTCGCCGGGGCGGGCGATCCACTTCAGCGTCAGGACGCTCGCGATCGGCACGTCGGAGACGAAGTCGGCGACGTAGTCGTTGGCGGGGGCGCCCACGAGGTCGGCGCCGGTCCCGATCTGCTGCAATTCGCCATGGCGCATGATGAGGATGCGGTCGCCGAGCTTGAGGGCCTCGGAGAGGTCGTGGGTGACGAAGACCATCGTCTTGCCCATGTCGTGATGAAGCCGCACGATCTCCGCCTGCATGTTGCGGCGGATGAGCGGGTCGAGGGCCGAGAACGGCTCGTCGAACAGCAGCACGTCGGGGTCGCCGGCCAGGGCACGGGCGAGGCCCACGCGCTGCTGCATGCCGCCGGACAGCTGCGAGGGGTAGCGCCACTCGTATCCGTCGAGGCCGACGAGCGAGACCATCTCCAGCGCCCGGGCGCGGCGCTCGGCCTTGCCGACGCCGCGGATCTCGAGTCCGTAGGCGATGTTGTCGACGACGGTGCGGAAGGGGAGGAGACCGAAGTGCTGGAACACCATCGCGGCCTTGGTGCGGCGGAACTCCCGCAGCGGTCCGGGTCCGAGCCCCAGCAGGTCGTCGCCGCGCATGGTGATCGAGCCCGCCGTCGGCTCGATGAGACGGGTCAGGCAGCGGATGAGGGTGGACTTGCCCGAGCCGGACAGGCCCATGATGACGAACACCTCACCGCGACCGACCGTGAAGCTCAGGTCGCGGACGGCCACGACGTTGCCGGTGCGCTCGAGGATCTCGGCGGTGCTCAGGTCGGCGAAGTCCGGGTTGTCGATGACTTTTTCGGGGTTGTTTCCGAAGACCTTCCAGAGGCCGTCGACCGCGAAGTCCGCGACGCCGGCTGCGGCGGAGCTGTGAAGGGGTGGTGCCGTGATGGTGCTCATCGGTGGGGCTCCCATTCGTTGAGGAGGGCGTCAGGGCTTCGCCGGGGCGAACCAGTGCTGGGGTTTCGGGTCGAGGTTCTGGTACACGTGCCGGGTCTCGCGGTACTCGTCCAAGCCGGCCAGGCCGAGCTCGCGGCCGTTACCCGACTGGCCGAATCCGCCCCACTCCGCCTGCGGCAGGTAGGGGTGGTAGTCGTTGATCCACACCGTGCCGTGGCGCAGGCTGCTCGCCACGCGCTGGGCGCGGCCGGCATCCTGGGTCCACACCGCGCCGGCGAGTCCGTACGGGGTGTCGTTGGCGATGCGCACGGCCTCGGCCTCGTCGCGGAAGGTCTCGACGGTCAGGACGGGACCGAAGCTCTCCTCGCGCACGACGCTCATCGAGCCGTCGCAGCGGTCGAGGACCGTGGGCAGGTAGTAGAAGCCGTCGGCGAGGGCGTCGTCGGTCGGCGCGTGGCCGCCGCAGCGCAGGACCGCGCCCTCGGCGACACCGGCCTGCACGTAGGCGTCGACCTTGTCGCGGTGGGCGGCCGAGATGAGCGGGCCCGTCTCGGCATCCGCGTCGAAGGGGCCGCCGAGGCGGATGTGCTGCGCGCGCTCGACGAGGGCGTCGACGAAGGCGTCGTGGAGCGACTCCTCGACCACGAGCCGGGCTCCGGCCGAGCACACCTGGCCGCTGTGCAGGAAGATCGCGGTGAGCGCGAAGTCGACCGCGGTGTCGAAATCCGCGTCGGCGAAGACGATGTTGGGGTTCTTGCCGCCGAGCTCGAGCGCGACGCGCTTGATGCTCTGGGCGGCGGCGGCCATGACGCGCCGGCCCGTCGCGAGGCCTCCGGTGAAAGACACGAGGTCGACGTCGGCGTGGGTGGTGAGCACCTCGCCGACGTCGGCGCCCGTGCCCGTGACGAGATTCGCCACGCCCGCCGGTAGCCCCGCCTCGGTGAGCGTGTCCATCAGGAGCATCGCGGTCGAGGGGGTCAACTCGCTGGGCTTGAGGACGAACGTGTTGCCCGCCAGCAGCGCCGGGGCGACCTTCCACGCGGCCTGCAGAAGCGGGTAGTTCCACGGGGTGATGAGGCTGCAGACCCCGACGGGGGCGTACTCGATACGGCTGCGGGTCGATTCGCTCCCGGTGTCGACGAGTCGCCCCGGGTGCGCGCCGGCCTGGCTCGCGTAGTAGCGGAAGCACGCCACGATGTCGGCCATGTCGTAGCGCGCCTCGACGATGCGCTTGCCGGTGTCCCGGGCCTCGGCCTCGGCGTAGATCTCCGCGTCGCGTTCGATGAGGTCGGCGACGCGTTCGAGCAGCCGCCCGCGCTCGCGCTCGGGGGTTTCGCTCCACGCGCCTGATCGCCAGGCCGAGGATGCCGCGGCGACCGCGTCGGCGGCATCCTGCGCATCGCACTCGGTCACGGTGGCGACGAGCGTGCCGTCGGCGGGGCAGCGGATCTCGCGGGTAGCGGGGGAGTGCGGCTCGCGCCAGGCTCCGCCGATGTACAACGAGGAGGTCATGCGGTCACGCCCACCTTCGCCGGGCCGTCTGCCACGTAGTAGGGCAGCTCCTCGGCGGCCAGCGGCTTCACGCCGCGGATGAGGTCGGCCGCCTTCTCGGCGATCATCATGACGGGCGCATAGATGTTGGCGTTCGTCACGAACGGCATGACCGAGGCATCCACGATCCGAAGCCCCGTCGTACCGTGCACGCCCATGGTGAGGGGGTCGGTGACGGCCATCGGGTCGTCGGCGGGCCCCATCTTGGCCGTGCCACAGGGGTGCAGCGCCGTCTCGGCCTCGCGGCCGACCCACTCGAGGATCTCCTCGTCGGTGCTCACCTCGGCACCGGGGGCGATCTCGCCGCCGTTGAAAGGGGCGAGCGCCGGCTGCGACAGGATGTCGCGGGCCACGCGCACGGCCTCGACCCACTCGCGGCGGTCGTTCTCGGTGCTGAGGTAGTTGAAGACGAGCTCGGGGTGCTCGGTCGGGTCGGTGGAGCGGATGCGCAGGCGCCCGATCGTGTCGGCGTACATGGGTCCGACGTGCACCTGGAAGCCGTGCTTCACGTCGGCGATCTGCCCGTCGTAGCGCACCGCCACCGGCAGGAAGTGGAACATCAGGTTCGGCCAGCGCACCTCGTCGTTCGAGCGCACGAACCCGCCGCCCTCGAAGTGGTTGGTCGCCGCGGGGCCCTTGCGCCCGAGCAGCCATTTCAGTCCCGTCAGCGGCATGCTGAGCGGCCGCAGGTAGGGCTGCATCGACACCGGCTGCGTGGCCTCGTGCTGGATGTAGACCTCGAGGTGGTCCTGCAGGTTCTCGCCGACGCCCGGCAGATCGACGATGACCGGGATGCCGAGCGACTCGAGCAGGTCTGCCGGGCCGACGCCCGAGAGCTGCAGCAGCTGCGGGGTGTTGATCGAGCCGCCGGCGAGCACGATCTCGTTGCCGCGTACGGTGTGCGTGCGCCCGTTGCGGCGGTACTCCACGCCGACGGCGCGCGTTCCTTCGAATAGGATGCGGGTGGCCAGCGCCCGGGTCTTCACGGTGAGGTTCTTGCGGCGCCGCCACACGGGGCGGACGTACGCACGGGATGCCGAGAGCCGGCGGCCGTGGCGCACGTTGCGGTCGAAGGGCCCGAAGCCCTCCTGCCGGAAGCCGTTGACGTCGTCGGTGCGGGGGTAGCCCGCCTGCTCCGCGGCGTCGAAGAACGCCTGGAAGAGGGGGTTGGTGGCGGGGCCCTTCTCGAGTTCGAGGGGACCGTCGTGACCGCGGTGGGGGTCGCCGGCGGCGGCAGCCAAGGCGTTCTCCATGCGCTTGAAGTAGGGGAGGCAGTGCGCCCAGTTCCACGTCTCGAGGCCCGGCTGCTCGCCCCAGCGCTCGTAGTCGAGCGGGTTGCCGCGCTGGAAGATCATGCCGTTGATCGACGAGGAACCGCCGAGCACCTTGCCGCGCGCGTGGGCAACGCGGCGCCCGTGCATGTGGGGCTCGGGCTCGGACTCGTACTTCCAGTCGTAGAGGGCGTGGCCGCTCGGGAAGGTGAGGGCGGCGGGCATCTGGATGAAGAGGTCCCACGGGTAGTCGCTGCGTCCCGCCTCGAGCACGAGCACCCGCGACTGCGGGTCGTCGGACAGGCGGCGGGCGAGCACGCTTCCGGCGCTTCCGCCGCCGACGACGATGTAGTCGTAGGTCGTGGAGTTCTCGCGACGAGTGGTCATGGCATCCTCGGGTCCGGTGTTGCGCTGAAAGAAACTGCTGTGCGTTGGACGCAACAGTAAAGGGAGCGACGGGATCGGACGAGGCGTTTCGAGGGGCCGTGACGCACTGTTTACACGGCCGTTACGCTCGGCGGGGATGCGAGTCGATCATGTTGCGTGTTGCTCAATACGCATTGTGTTGCGCACTGCGATGCAATAGCGTCGCGGCCACGACAACTTCACACGCGCCGATCGAACCCCCGCGGGAGAGCCCGCGTCCCACCCGGACGCGGCGCCGAAGGAGCAAGCCCTCCCCGCACAATCTCTCAGGCCCAAGACCGCGGGGGCGAGGCGCACTCTGGAAAGCAGGCTCCGCCTGCGCCCACGGTGAAAGCCGCCACCCGCGGTGAAGCTCTCAGGCCCGATGACAGAGCGGGGAGGTGACCCACCCGATCGCCGCGCCCGCGGCACGACAGGGAGCCTCCCACCATGACCGTTCTGTCCCCGACCACCGCCGCCAGCCTCCTCACCGCTCCGCTCGCCGAGATCGACCCGGCCGTCGCCGCGGCCCTCGACGCCGAGCGCGACCGCCAGCGCGACACCCTCGAGATGATCGCCTCCGAGAACTTCGCCCCGCTCTCCGTCATGCAGGCGCAGGGGTCGGTGGCCACCAACAAGTACGCCGAGGGCTACCCCGGCCGCCGCTACTACGGCGGATGCGAGCACGTCGACGTGATCGAGCGCTTGGCGATCGAGCGCGTGTGCGGTCTGTTCGGTGCCGCGTACGCGAACGTGCAGCCCCACTCCGGCGCTCAGGCCAACGCCGCGGTGCTGTTCGGCCTGCTGCAGCACGGCGACACCATCCTCGGCCTCGACCTCGCCCACGGCGGCCACCTCACGCACGGAATGCGCCTCAGCTACAGCGGCAAAGCCTTTGATGCGGTCGCGTACCACGTGGATGCCACGGGCGCGGTCGACATGGACGAGGTCGCCGCCCTCGCCCGCGAGCGCCGGCCGAAGCTCATCATCGCCGGCTGGTCGGCCTACCCCCGCCAGCTCGACTTCGCCGCCTTCCGGGCCATCGCCGACGAGATCGGCGCGTACCTGTGGGTCGACATGGCGCACTTCGCCGGTCTCGTGGCCGCGGGCGTGCACCCCAACCCCGTGCCGCACGCGCACGTGGTCACCTCCACCACACACAAGACCCTCGGCGGCCCGCGCGGCGGCATCGTGCTGACGAACGATGCCGACATCGCCAAGAAGATCGACCGTGCCGTCTTCCCCGGTCTGCAGGGTGGCCCGCTCGAGCACGTCATCGCGGCCAAGGCCGTGTCGTTCCTCATCGCCGCGGGTGACGAGTTCGCCGACCGCCAGCGCCGCACCCTCCGTGGGGCTCACATCATCGCCGAGCGCCTCACGCAGCCCGACGTCGTGGCCGAGGGCGTGCGCGTGCTCACCGGTGGCACCGACGTGCACCTGCTGCTGGTCGACCTGGTCGAATCGCCCCTCGACGGCAAGCAGGCCGAGGACCGCCTGCATGAGGTGGGCATCACCGTCAACCGCAACTCGGTCCCCAACGACCCGCGCCCGCCGATGGTCACCTCGGGGCTGCGGATCGGGACGCCCGCTTTGGCCACGCGCGGCTTCGACGACGAGGACTTCGCCGCCGTCGCCGACGTCATCGCCGAGGCCCTGCGGGCAGAGATCTCGCCCGAGCGAATCGCCGAGCTTCGCGGTCGCGTGGCCGCCCTGGCATCCGCTCACCCGCTCTACGAGGGCGCCGTCTGATGGTCGTCAGCGCGTTCGACCTCTTCTCGATCGGGGTCGGTCCCTCGAGCTCGCACACGGTCGGGCCGATGCGGGCGGCCCTGACGTTCGCCGAGCGCCTGCGGGATGCCGGGCAGCACGAGCGCGTGGTCCGCGTGCGCATCGACCTGCTCGGCTCGCTCGGCGCCACGGGACGCGGCCACGCCTCCGACCGCGCCGTGCTGATGGGGCTCGAGGGGCACCGGCCCGAGTCGTGCGACCCCGACCTGCTGCGCGATATCGAGGAGCGCGTGCGCGCCGACGGCATGCTCTGGCTGCTCGGCACGCACCCGGTCTCGTTCGACGTGGATGCCGACCTCGTGCTCGACGGCCGGCGCTCGTTGCCGTTCCACCCGAACGCGGTCGTGTTCACGGCATCCGATGCGAGCGGCGCTGTTCTCGCGGAGGAGACCTTCTATTCGGTGGGCGGCGGGTTCGTCGTGACCGAGGCCGAGGCGGGGGGCTCCCGATCCCACGAGGAGGTCTTCGTCGCACACCCCTTCCGCACCGCCGACGACCTGCTCGCGCGCTGCGACGAGACGGGCCTGTCGATCGCCGAGATCGCGTTCGAGAACGAGCTCGCCCACCGCGACGGGGATGCCGTGCGCGCGGGGCTGCGGGCCATCTGGGACGTGATGAGCGGATGCATCGAGCGCGGTGTTTCGACCCCCGGGGTGCTCCCCGGCAGGCTCCGGGTGCCCCGTCGCGCCCACGACCTCGCGCGGCAACTCGCCGACGAGGCCGGCTCGACCGACGGCCTGCGAGGGACCGACTGGCTGACGCTGTTCGCCATGGCGGTCAACGAAGAGAACGCCGCCGGCGGGCGCGTCGTCACCGCCCCCACGAACGGGGCGGCCGGAGTCATCCCCGCCGTCCTGGCCTACTACCGACGGTTCGTACCCGGAGCAGACGACGAGGGGATCATGACGTTCCTCCTCACGGCCGCCGCGATCGGCTCCATCTACAAGGAGACCGCGTCGATCTCGGGAGCGGAGGTGGGATGCCAGGGCGAGGTGGGCTCGGCCTGCTCGATGGCGGCCGCGGGTTTCGCCGCCGTCCTCGGCGGAACGCCCCGCCAGATCGAGAACGCCGCCGAGATCGGCATGGAGCACCACCTCGGCATGACGTGCGACCCGATCGGCGGTCTCGTGCAGATCCCCTGCATCGAGCGCAACGGCGTCGCGGCGGTCAAAGCCGTGACGGCGGCTCGCACAGCTCTTCGCGGGGACGGCACCCACATCGTGTCGCTCGACAACGTCATCCAGACCATGCGGCAGACCGGCGCCGACATGAACGACAAGTACAAGGAGACCTCGCGTGGCGGCCTCGCCGTCAACGTCGTGGAGTGCTGACGCCCTTCAGCGCGCGAGAACCCCGTCTCTTGTCCACAGAATCGCGCGCATGTCCCTACGGGCATGTGGCCTTCGCTAGCTTGTCCGCCACGGAATATGCCCCGCGGGGCGCGAGGAGAGGGCGGAACAATGGCGGAATCACGAAACCAGCCGGTGCTTGGACGACCGACCGGCGCGTTCGTCGGGGCGTCGTGGGTGGCGCTCGGGCTCGGAGCGTCGGTGTACGTCGTGGGCCTCTACAACGCACGGATGCTGCTGTCGGAGAAGGGGTTCTTCCTCGCCGTGTTCCTGCTCGGCCTCTTCGCGGCGCTCTCGGTGCAGAAGGCCGTTCGTGACCGTGCCGAAGATGTGCCGGTCACGGGCGCCTACCTCGGCGTGGCGTGGGCCATGCTGCTCGCGGCTCTCACCCTGATGACCGTCGGGCTGTGGAATGCCGAGCTGCTGCTGTCGGAGAAGGGGTTCTACGGCATCGGTTTCGCGATGAGCCTGTTCGCCGTGGTGGCGGTGCAGAAGAACGTGCGCGATCTCGCCGCGTTCCGTCGTGCGCATCCTGACGCCACACCCGCGAATCGCCCGGTGTTCCCGTCGGCGGCCTGACCGGTTATGCGCGGCACCCGAGGTCGCGGCATTGCTGAGCCGGTCGCGATGCGCGCAGCCACGGCTGCGCGCGGCCTCTCACCGTCGCTCGAGGCACACGAGCCGCGCCCGATCGTCCCATGAGGGCACAGGCTCGAAGCCGAACCGACGGTAGAGCCGGGTGGCGGGCTCGCGCCAGTCCCACACCGACAGGCGCACGGGCGGCACGGCACCGTCGACCGCGGCGGCGACGAGTGTCGCTCCCACGCCGTGCCCGCGGGCGCGCGGCGTCGTCCACAGGCGCGAGATGTCGGTCGCCGTCGGCGATACGGGACGACCACCACGCCCCCTCGAGGCGCTGATCGCCATGCGTGAAGCGCGTCGGTCCGCGACGCGGTGCTCGAGCATGTGCGCGGTCACTCGGGTCACGCGCTGAACTCGTGGGTCGATGACCGTGCCGTGCGCGCCTCGCAGCATGCGGCGAAGAGCGATGAGCTCATCTGGACGTCGCCGCGTGGCCTCGACCGCCTCGATGTGGCCTCGGCGCCGCCGCATTCGGCGGCCGACCGCAACGGGCGGTGAGCCCCGCCCTCACCGGTGTGCGATCTCTCGTCGAGGTTGCGCCGGTGGGTTCACGCCACCTTCGCCCGGCACGTTCACCCGGGTCGGTCACGGATGCCGCGAAGCAGCGGATGATCTCCGACCTGATGGGCTGGCATCATGTCACCTTCGAAACGACGACGGGTGGACTGGCAGCAGGATCGCGATAACGGTCCCTCGGCCTTCCGCCGCCGCACGGTGCTGACAGCGACCGCGTGGTCGATCCCCGTGCTCTCTCTCTCGGCCGCCCTTCCTGCGCATGCCGCAACCTCGGATGCCGTCTTGGTCAGCCTCTCGTTCGACTCGCCGGGGGTGCTTCGCGGGTGCATGGTGCGAGCGATCGCGACCGTCGTCACTTCGTCCGGCGCTCCGGTCGCCGGTGCTTCGGTGGTGTTCACACCCGATTCCGGCGCCACCGTGTTGGGTTCGCGCAGCGCGACCACCGATGGATCCGGCCGGGCCGCGGTGCTGATCGATATCTCGCTCGCCAACGATCCCGGAATGCACGCGGTGACCGCCACCAGCCAGGGGCGATCGAGCAGCGCCACCTACGAGGTCGTGGTGTCCCCGCGCTCGGCCCCCTTCGACTGGCGGGCGCGTGCCATCGCCTACGACGCGTTCGTCTACGACTGGTCGCAGCCAGGGGAGTACCCCACGATCGCCCGCGACACGACGCATCGGAACATGGATGCCGAGACCTACAAGATGCCGTCGTACTACGGTCAGCCGATTCCCGGGGACGGCGGCCAGGAAGCCATCACCCAGCTGCCGTCGGTCGTGGGCGCCACCCTCGTCGGGATCGACAAATCCGACCAGGGCGGACGCGACTACGTCGACATGTGCCGGACCTTCTTCCAACCGCGCATCGGAGTCGGGCTGAACAACCCGGGCTCGGGCGGCGGCGGTCAGGACTCCTTCTGGTACCCGGCGACCGCGAACTTCATGCTCAGCGCCCTGGCGATGTTGTATCCGCGAGCCGCCCACTACGACGACATCTTCCGCTCCATCGCCGACAAGCACGAGGCGATGGTGCGTGCTTTGGGGGGATCTGTCGCCGACTTCACCGGCCAGGGCTTCGACTTCGAGACCATGACGCTCTCGCGCGGCTCTCGAAACGAAGGGGGTGACGCTGCTGCCGCCACGGCGGTCATCCTCATGTGGGCACATTCCCGCTTTGGCGACGCCCGATACCTCGAGGCCGCGCAGTGGGCGCTCGGCTACCTCGATCGCAGTTCGCAGAGCCTGAACTACGAGTGGGCGACCCTGCTCGCTCCGTCGGCCGCCGCTCGCCTGAATGCGACGGCGGCGTCGAGCTTCGACGTGCGCAAGCACCTGATGTTCGTCTTACAGCAGTCGTCGGCCCGTTGGGGGTGGGGCACGATTACGGGCTCCTGGTCGGGTTACGACGTCTGGGGCCTGCAGGGCAGCGTCACCGACGGCAGCGGGTACGCGTTCGCGATGGGCTCGTTCGCGACGGCTTTCCTCGCGCCGACGGTGAAGTACGACGTCCGGTACGTCGATCTCGTCGGGCCCCTTCTGGCGAGCGTGGCCGACGCCGCGCGTTTCTTCTACGCCGATCACATCTCCACGACGAAGCAGATCTACGGCACGCGCTTCTCGGCCTCGCCCGCGAAGGTCATCGCCTATGAAGGTTTCCGCGCGCAAGAGGCGGGCGTGCGTCCGCGGGCGACGGGTGACCCATCGGCGTACGGTCGCCAATGGGGTCTGCCACCGCAGACCACCGACCTCGGGCTCTACGGCTCCGGATGGGTCGGCATCTTCGCCTCGACTGTCGAGATCGTGCGCAGCGGTCTGGTGCGCATCGACGTCGACGCGCTCGACCTCGGAGCCGGCGACGGATTGCGACGATCCGTCTACGTGAACACCGCGACAAGCGGTATCGATGTCGCCGTTCCCGTGCACGGTTCCTGCGCGCTGTACGACGTTCTGACCGACACCGTGCTCACCGATGACGCGAGCGGACAGGCGTCCATACCCCTTCCGCCGGGAGCGGCGCGTCTCGTCGTCGAGTTGCCGCCGCATCCTCGACTCGAGCGGCGTGGCGGACGAACGTTCTTCGGCAACGCCGTCGTGAACTATCGCGCGGCGGTTCCCGATGAGGCGGCGGGCCGACCCGTCACGGCCTCCTCGACCGCACCGGATTCCCGCGTCGACAACGTGGTGGATGACGAGCCCTCCACCTCGTGGACATCTGCTCAGGCATCGGACCAATGGCTCAGTGTGGATCTGCGGGAGGTGCGATTCGTCTCGACGGTGAGCATCGACTGGGTTCGCGCTGCCCGGTCCGTTCGCGTCGATTCGTCGACGGACGGATCGACGTGGTCCCAGGCCGTCACGGTGCAAGCCACGCCAGGGACGCAGTCGATCTCCTTCCCCGCGATCTTCGCGCGTTTCGTCCGCCTGTCGGCGATGACGGCCGTTGACGGGACGGCGGTGTCGATCTCTTCGCTGCGCGTGACCTCGGATGACCTCGCCGCGCGAGCGCTCACCGTCGCGAGTACCTCGGTCAACGCCAATACCGGGCAGATGGTCACGGACGGCGATGCTGGTACGCGGTGGGAGTCGGGCTCCGGCGATACCCAGTGGATTCTCGTCGATCTGGGGCACATACAGACGGTGAACCGCGTCCTGTTGTGGTGGGAGACCGCGTCGGCGAAGTCCTACCGCATCGACTCTTCTCTCGACGCGGTCACCTGGGCGACCTCCTTCTCCACCCGATCGTCGTCGGGTGGTCGCGAGACGGTCGACATCGCCCCCGTGCGCGCGCGGTTCCTCCGTGTTTTCTGCCTCGAGCGCAACACGCAATGGGCGTATTCCATCATCGCTCTGGGGGTCTTCGCAGCCGTCGGCAGCTGACCCGCGAATGGGCGATCGATATCACGCACGTTCGTGCGGCGAACGAAGGAGCGGGTGAACCGCGGCGCCGGGCCACGCAGAATCCCGGCGAGATCGGCGAGGGAGGGAAAACCGGATTGGTTGGCTGGCCGTGGGGGGCTCGCCTGTTTCCCCTCCCTCGCTTAGAAAGCTGTCGCCATGGTTGCTCCCTCCACGCCCGCTTCCTCCACGATCGCGCCGTCATCGGCGGCTGCTCCGTCCCTCTCCCGTCGCACCGTCGTGGCGGCGGGTGTCTGGGGTGCACCGGCGGTGTCCCTGGCCGCCGCCGGCCCGGCATTCGCCTCCGCCTCCGGCCAGTCGCGGGTCACGATGACCGGGCCCACGGGTGGTGTGTCGCCGACCGGAGCTGTTCCCCTGACGGTGACCGTCACCGATGCAAGCGGCACGCCGATGGCCGGAGAGACCGTCACCCTGAGCGGTCCGGCGTCGGCATCCTTCGTCAGCACCTCTGGCGTGACCGACGGAACCGGTCGATTCGCCACGTCGTTCTCGCTCGACAAGCCGTGGATCACCCCCGGAACGACCATCACGATCACGGCGATCGTCGCCGGCACGTCCACACCCCAGGCCTTCACGGTGTTGGGGTCGGATGTGTTGGTGTCGGGGGTGAATGATCGGGGGCAGTTGGGGACGGGGTCTTCTTCTGTGGTGTCGACGCCGGTGCAGTCGTCGACGGTGTTCCCGTCGCCGGTTTCGAGCGTGGTGGGTGGGATTGGTTTCTCGTTCGCGTTGCTGGAGGACGGGTCGGTGTGGGGTGCCGGCTTGAACGGTGATGGACAACTGGGTGTGGGAGACACGGCGGTTCACTCGACGTGGGTGAAGGTGCCGTTGCCGAAGACGGCGACGCAGATTGCGGCGACGGATTCCAGCGGGTACGCGTTGCTCAGCGACGGGACGGTTTACGGGTGGGGTGGGAACGACGGCGGGCGTCTCGGAACCGGCAACACGACGTCGTCGAAAGTCCCGGTGCGGGTGCCGAACGTGTCGGGGATCACGCAGATCGCCGCGGGCGGGGCGTATCTGGCGGTGCTGGATGCGAACAAGTCGGTGTGGATGTGCGGGTGGAACGTGTCGGGTGAGCTCGGGACGGGAGACAAGAACGATCGCTATTCGATGACGAACGTGTCAGGCGTATCGAACGTCGATCAGATCGCCGCGGGCTATCACTTCATGCTGGCCCGGGTGGGTGACAAGGTGTGGTCGTGGGGTGCGAACGACTGCGGTCAGCTCGGTGTGGGGGATCAGAACGGGAGGCTGAGCCCGGTGCAGATACCGGGTCTGTCGGGTGTGGTGTCGGTGGCGGCGTCGGCGGATGCCGGTGTTTCGCGGTGTTGTCGTCGGGTCAGGCGGTGTCGTGGGGGCGTAATGACACGGGGCAGCTCGGTCAGGGCGATGCGAAGGATGTGACGTCGCCGGAGCCGAGCGTGCTCACGCCGAAGAACATGCCGTACACCAACGTGGCGTCGCTGGTCGGTACCAACAACGGTGGTGTCGCGACGCTGACCGATGGGTCGGTGAAGGTGTGGGGTTTGAACACCGCGGGTCAGTGCGGTGATGGGACGACGGATTCGCCGCGTGGGTGGGGTGTGACGCCGAAGTCGACGAACTCGCCGTACTCGGCCGTGGTGAACTCCCCGTACGGCTCATCCACCACCCAAGGCCTCTTCCTGCGCGCCTCCAGTCGTGCGACGGTCGTCGATGTCGCGAATCCGGCTGTGTCGGCGGGTACGACCGAGGCGGTGACGGTGAAGGTCACGGCCGGGACCGAGCCGATCGTCAACACCGCGGTCGCCCTGTCCGCGTCCAGCGGAGCCGTGCTCACACAGTCGTCGGGAACCACCGACGCGAACGGTGCTTTCTCGACGACGGTCACTCCCGGCGCGTGGACGACGCCGGGAACGGTCGTGACGGTCAAGGCGTCGTCGAGCGCCGGAGCCGGCTTCGACTCCTTCGCGGTTCTGGGATCCGACCTCCTGGTGAGTGGTCAGAACGCGCATGGCGAACTCGGCATCGGGTCGACGGCATCCGTTCTGACGCCGAGCCAGTCGTCGCGGGTGTTCCCCGCTCCGGTGAAGAGCGTCGCGGGAGGGAATGGCTTCTCCTTCGCGGTCCTCACCGACGGCTCGGTGTGGGGCGCAGGGCAGAACAACGCCGGTCAGCTCGGCCTGGGTGACACCACCGACCGCGCCACGTGGGCGCGGGTGAGCCTCGCCAAGACCGCGACCGCGGTAGCCGCAACGGACGGCAGCGGGTACGCGTTGCTCTCCGACGGAACCGTCTGGGGCTGGGGAAGCAACAGCTCGGGACGCCTCGGGACTGGCGACCAGAACGGCACGACCTCGCCCATCCAGGTCAAGAACGCCCGCAACATCAAGCAGATCGCAGCCGGGGGCGCTTTCCTCGCCGTCCTCGACGCGAACGGTGATGTGTGGACGTGCGGATGGAACGTCGGAGGCGAGCTCGGAACCGGCGACACGGGCGATCGGTATTCGTTGACGAAGGTCAGCGGCGTCACGAATGTCACGCAGATCGCTGCCGGCTACCACTTCATGATGGTGCGGGTCGGCGCGAACGTGTGGGTTTGGGGCGACAACGGCTACGGCCAATTGGGCGACGGCACGCAGACGCGTCGGCTGTCCCCGGTCCAGGTGCCCGGTCTGTCCAACATCGTCTCCATTTCGGCTGCGGCCGACACGGCGTTCGCGGTGACCTCGAGCGGGCAGGCGCTGTCGTGGGGGCGCAACGACTTTGGACAGCTCGGCCAGGGACCCGCGCAAGACGTGAGCCAGCCGGTTCCTTCGGTGCTGACACCCAAGAACACCCCGTTTACCAACGTCGCGACCCTCGTCGCGATGAACAACGGCGGTGTGGTCAAGCTGACCGATGGTTCCTTCCGCACGTGGGGGAAGAACGACGCGGGCCAGAACGGCGACGGAACGACCGACAGCCCGCACGGCTGGGCGGTACAGCCCAGCGCGGCGAACAGCGCTTTCTCGGCGATTCTCAACTCTCCGTACAGCACCGCCTCGACGTCGGGGCTGTTCCTGCGGGCGCGGCGATGACACGGGAAGTCAGACGGGCTCTGTGAACAGCTGAACCGCGCGACGGAGCGGGTGGGGTCGGGCTGTTCGATTCTCATCCGCTCCGTCACGCGTCGTCGCCGACACGGACGCCGCTGCTGACTCCCGTCAGCTCCCGAGCACCTCGGCCTCGATCCGGTGCACGTCCCGGTCGGCGATTCGAGGCGTCAGCACGCGCCCGCCGCGAGCGAAGCGGACCGGCCGGGAGCCGACGCGGTCGGTGGGTCGCTGGGGCCGACGATGAGGCCGGCGCGGGCGAGCAGAGCGCGGCCACCCGCGCGAGCCGTGGGCGAGGGCTCGGCGTGCGCCTTGGCATCCGCGTACCGGTCGAGGGGCGCGAGGTGCTCACGCAGCGTCGACGGAGCAGGTCAGCCGACGGTGAAGTCGCCGATTCGGGTGATTCCGTCTGTGGCGTAGACGGGAATGGTGTGCGCGATCCCCTCGTTCCGCCTCTGCCACTCGAGGGCATCTTGCGGTGAGCTGAAGGAGCGCTGCGCGGTGGTGCCGTCGGCGTCTTCGAGGTCGCTCCGGCGCACATAGCCCTGCCCGCCGTCGTCGGCAATGACGGCGATGAGGTCCGGGTCTCCGTTCTCATTGATGACGCCGTAGCTCTGCCCCTGCTCGTTGATCGCCCAGTCGGTGGTTGTTGCGGTCGCGTAAGTGGCGGTCATCGACCAGCGCGCATCCGGTGATGCCGTGATCTGAACCCTGCCGTCCATGACGTTTGAGAGAGGGAAGAGCGACGGTGCGATGCCCGGTTCGATTCCTGTTCCGAAGTCGGTCGAGGAGCAGCTGAGGCTCGAGCCGTCAGGGAAGCTGAAGTGGCCCGGGGTGAGGCATCGCAGCGAGATCACGACGCCGTTTGCGTTCTCGGGAGCTGCACCGAGATCGAGCGAACCGCTCCCGGTGAAGGTGCCGGTGGCCGTGGTGCTGATCGTGGTGATCTCCATCGCTCCGGGGAGGGGAAGGAGGCCGGTGGCGGCGGCGGTCGCGGTGCCGGCGAACAAGGCGAGGGCTGTGACTCCTCCGCCGAGCCACCACCGGCGCCGTGTCGATGTGACCCGGGCGGCAGTGTCGATGTGGTCAATGAGAGCGGTTCGGAAGGCGCCGGCGAAGTCGTCGCTCATCTGCGGGACGGTCATGACGGTTCTCCTAGCGTTGCCTGGAGGTACAGGTCGAGGGTGGGATGCCCGAGGTGTTCGCGCAGGGCGGTCCGCGCACGGTGCAGCCTTGTCCGGGTCGTGCCGGCGCTCAACCCGAGCACGGGTGCGGCATCGGTAGGGCTGTAACCCTCGATCATCACGAGCGTGACCAGGTGTAGGTCGGGCGGGGAGAGCCGCGCCAACGCCTCAGCGAGGCGCTGGTCTGCGAGTTCGTCGCTCAGAGCGACGTCCTCCGCTGACCGGTGATGTTCTCCATGAGGAAGAGCGTCGAGCAGGGCGCGGTAGCGGCGGCGGCTTCGGGTGAGGTTCCGTGCGGTGTTGGTCGTGGTGACCAGCAGCCAAGGAAGGACCGACCCCTCGATGAGTCGCACGGACCCGCGTCGACGCCACAGCTCAAGGAACGCGATCGCTGTTGCGTCCTCGGCATCGTGGGTGTCGACCAGGAGACGGTACGCGTGTCTGAAGACGCGGGCGCGATGCCGATCGAAGATCAGCCCGAATGCCGCGCCATCTCCGGAAGAGCCTCGCTCCCACGTCTCTGCGTCACCACTCTCGGTCGCGTCCATACTCAGTAGTGTCCGGGCTGCCTCGCAGCGTTACGGTACGACGGGTCTCGTCTGCTGGCCCGATCGAACGTCTTTGCCCGCGCAGCAAGACAGCGTGTCGAGTGCTGACGCCCCTCAGCGTCCGAGCACCCCGCCCACCCGAGCACCCCGCTCACCGTCGCTCGAGGCACACGAGCCCCGCCCGATCGTCCCATGAGGGCACGGGCTCGAAGCCGAACCGACGGTAGAGCCGGGTGGCGGGCTCGCGCCAGTCCCACACCGACAGGCGCACGGGCGGCACGGCACCGTCGACCGCGGCGGCGACGAGTGTCGCTCCCACGCCGTGCCCGCGGGCGCGCGGCGTCGTCCACAGGCGCGAGATGTCGGTCGCCGTCGGTGATGTGGCGACGACCACCATGCCGCAGTCTTCTGCGCCGACCGAGGCGATCAGCACGCGGCTGTCGCGGAACGCGGTGGCCGGTTCGGCGATCTCGCGCGCGTACCGCTCGGGAAGCGGTGCGTCCGCCGCAGTCAGCCCCCGCTCGACCTTCTCCCTCTCCGTCTGGCGCAGGTACGCCCCGACCAGGGCGGAGACGACGTCCGTGTCGCGCGGGAACACGGCGGTGCGTACCGTCACGGCCGGTGCTGTCACGACGGCTGCCCGTGCGTCGGGGAAATCCCGTGGCGTCCGTGCATCACTCACTCGTGCACGACCCCCCTCGTGGCCCGTCCAGTCTCGGCGCAGCACGCTGTAGGCGACGGATGCCACTGGTTCGGCCCCGTCGACCGGCCACCCGTCGCGGTAATACGCCTCCTGCACCCACCCGCAGCGATCGAAGGTGCGGCGCATCGCATGGTTGTCCTCGCGCGTCTGGCCCTCGAAGCGGATCACGGCGGGCCGCTCGCGGAACACTCGGTCCACGGCCGCGGACAGGGCTCTCGCGCCGAGGCCGTGTCCACGCCACGCCTCAGCGAGACGCAGGTCGACCATCGCGGTCGCGTCGGCGAGATCGTCGAGACGCATCAGGCCCACGCGACCCCGCTCGTCGTCGTCGATCCACAGGCTCTCGGTCGTCTCATCGCCCCACGCTCCGGCGTCGATCGCCTCATGGACCTCCGCCGCTGTCGGCCGGACACGCACATGGAAGGGGAAGGCATTACGGGTGAGGAACGCGACGAGACTCTCGCGGTCTGCTCCGGCGGCGTCGAGGAGTGTCAGGCGCAGACTCATGCCCCCCACCGTAGGCGCAGCTCGGCGGGTCAGAACGTCTTGGACGCGAGCGCGGGCGACTGGGTGATGGCATCCATCAGCACTCTCTCGCCGGGAAAGAGAGTGTCGTGGTACACGTCGCCGAACGCGAACGGGGCGCGCATGTGCCAGATGGATGCGCCCGTGCACCAGCGCGATTGCAGGGGGGCGCGCAGGACCGACGAGTACAGCAGCGCCTGCACCTCGTGGTCGGGATCGCCCGTGGGTGGGCTGCTACCTTCTTGCAGCGCGAGACCGTCGACACGCGGCTGCATCCCCACCTCGGTGATGAGGAATGGGATCTGCAACTGGTCGCAGACCGTCTCGAGCTTGCCGAGATGGTCGTCGGTCAGCCCGCCCGCCCCGCGCCACCCCGCGACGAGCTCGTCGACGGTGATGTTCGGCGCCTCGGGGGTGTAGATCTTGTCGGTCAGGCGGATCCACGAGTTGATGCCGAACACGTCGAGCAGCTGCGCCATGTGCGGCGTCTTCTGCGGGAGCCAGTAGGTGTACAGCAGGAACAGCTCGAGGGTGGTGAAGGCGGCGGTGAGCTTGACCCCGGGCTGCGCGGCGCGCAGCTGCGCCAGCATCGGCACCCATCGTGCGTAGTGCTCCGCCGCCGTCTGGTAGGGCTGCTCGCAGGTGACCGACAGGTACTCCACGTCGTTGTCCGCGCAGAGCTGAGCGAAGTGCGTCAGCTGCGCGCCCCAGTTGACGAAGAAGTCGTCGAGGGAGGACGGCACGTAGTTCGCGCGATAGAACCCGTCGCCGTCCTTCTCTGTGGCGATGTGCGGCTTCACGAGCGTGATCCGTACGCCGCGGCTTTTCGCGAGGGCGAAGACGGCTTCGATGCGCTCGTCGGACACCCGCCTGAAGGTGGTCGAGGTGGGATCGGAGATGTAGCAGAGCACGACGAGCGCCGCGTTCGCGCCGAGGCGCGCGATGCGGTCGAGCTCCCGCGCGGTGACCGTCAGCGGTGTCGTCGCGTCGAGGCTCAGCGAGACGCTGAGGTCACGTTTGATCTCGCCGACCGTACCCGCGAACGATCGGCGTCGACGTTCCTTGCGGTGCCCGACCTCGATGTCGAACGCATAGGGACCGGTCGCCGTGGGGCGTCCCACCAACGCAGACCCCGAGATGGCCAGGCCGGCGGGGAGGACGCCGCCCACCACCTGGAGCGTAACCTCGTCGAAGCGCGACTGGGGGCGGTAGACGGAGTCCCAGACGTGCAGGTCGAGGTCTTCCGCGCTCGCGGTGGGCGTCACCGAGGCCGTGGGCCGGGAGCTGTGTGCGAGGCCGTCGTCACGGGGGCGTGAGGCGCTCCCTGCAGCATCGCGGTGCCGACCGCGGCGCACCCCGCACCGAGGCCCACGACGCCGAGGGCGCCGAGCATGATCGTGCGACGTGAGACGTCCACTCGAGTCCCCTCCCGATGCGATGTCGACGTCGACCGATGAAGGGGTGATGCACCCGGGCGGTTCGGGCCGCGCGGCTCCCCGCACTCAGCGTAGAGGGACCGTGCGCCGGGGGTCATCGAGATCGAGGAGGTCAGTGACGATTCATGCCCGATACTCGGCTGACGTGCGTCGAGGTGCCACGGAAGTCTCTTCGCAAGGGAAAGCGAAATCCCCTTCCGCGAAGTGGTACTCGTAGAAAGTGGCTCCGTCGTGTTCGATGGCTGAGCGCGGGACACTGCTTGCGTCGAGCGCTGTGTGGAACTGTTCTAGCGTCACCGATCCGGACTCCGCTGGGCGATACCGATAGCCAGAATGGCGGTTGCGGTCTTGCGGGGGTTTCTCAGGAGGGTCGCCGCCCGCGAGGATGAAGTAGCTTGTGTGAACGACCAGGAGGTGGCACATGAAACAGTGGATCATTCTGATGGCCGTGGTACTGACCATCCTCGCGGCCCTCTGGATCTCCGTGTCGGTCCTCGGTGCGGGTTCCCCTGTGCCGCCGATTCTCGCAGGGCTGGCAGTTGCCGTCACGGGTGGAGGTTCCATGATCATCCGTCGACGAAATCGAAGGGTGAGTGCTCCAGCCTCCCTCACGTCTTGAAGATCAGGACCGCACCGTACGTCTAGACCATGATTGATGCGTTGTTGGGCACCCAACCCAACGACGGAGCGACGTGCCGCGCGAAGTTCTCGACGAGGCGGAGGTTGAATTCGACACCCATCTGCGACGGGATCGTCAGCATAAGGGTGTCGGCGCTCATCACTGCGGCATCGTTCTGCAGCTGCTCGACGAGCTTGTCGGGGGTGGCTGCATAGGTCTTACCGAACGTCGAGCGCATGCCGTCGATCACGCCGATCTGGTCGCTGCCCGCGGAGCCGCCGAAGTACAGCTCGTCTTCCTCGCTGACGATGGGGAAGATGCTGCGGCTGACCGAGGTGCGGGGCTCGCCCGCGTGCCCGGCCTCGCGCCACGCGGCGCGGAACGCGTCGAGCTGCTGCGCCTGGAGGATGTCGAAGGGAGTGCCGTCGGCTTCGGTGAGCAGCGTCGACGACATGAGGTTGATGCCGAGGCGACCGGCCCACTCGGCGGTCGCGGTCGTGCCGGCGCCCCACCACACGCGCTGTCTCAGACCGGGGGAGTGCGGCTCGATACGCTGCAGCCCCGTGCCGCCGCCGAACGGGCTGTGCGGATCGCGTTCGGCGAGGCCTTCGCCGTCGATGGCGCGCAGGAACAGGTCGAAGTGGTCGCGGGCGATGTCGGCACCCCGCGGGTCCTGCGACCCTGTGTAGCCGAACGCCTCGTAGCCGCGCACGACCGTCTCGGGTGACCCCCGGCTCACGCCGAGCGCGAGCCGGTTGCCGCTGATGAGGTCGACGGATGCCGCCTCCTCGGCGAGCATGAGGGGGTTCTCGTATCGCATGTCGATGACGCCCGTCCCGACTTCGATGCGAGAGGTACGTGCGGCGATGGCGGCGAGCAGCGGCATGGGGGCGGCCTGCTGGCGGGCGAAATGGTGCACGCGGAACGAGATGCCGTTGACTCCCAGGTCGTCCATGCCCTGGGCGAGGTCGATTGCCTGGAGCATCGAGTCGCCGGCGGACAGGTGATGACCACCGCCGAGGGGGCCGTAGTGGCCGAAGGAGAGGGTGCCGAAAGAGCGCATGTCCGATGCAACGCCTCTGCGCGAGATCTATTCCCGTGCATGTACCGATCGACGACCCCGCGGTGTCGGCCATGTGGAACCATTCAGGGATGGACGATGACGTGCGCGAAGAACTGCAGCGTCTGCGCGCGCGGGCGTATGGACCTGGCGGCGATATCGAGAGCGACCCTCGCGCGTGGGCGCGCCTGTGGGATCTCGAGGACCTCGAGAAGCAGGAGCGCGAACGCGCGCAGGGGGCTGCTGTTGCCGACGCCCGCGACGGCGAGGCACCACCGTCGGCGCAGTCCGTGCGCACCGCCGCGCCGACGGACACGATCCCGGATGCTGAAGACCCGACGCCCGCCGCGCATCCCGTTCCCCTGCTGCGTACGCGTCGTCGGATCTGGGTCGCCGCGCTCGCCCTCGCCGCTGTCGCGGCGGTGGCCAGCGCCGCGACCGCCGCGGGCACGTCGTTCACGGCGGTGGACCGCGCGACGGGGACCGCTCAGGTCGATGCCCTGACACCTGCGCCCGACGTGGAGCTGGACGCGGCGGGCTATCTCGGCTTCGACCCGGAGCAGACCATCGGGTACGCCGACTACTACGGATTGACGGCTTTCGCGGGTTCCACGCAGATCGACTCGGAGGGCAGCCGGGCCGATTGCCTGCTGCTCGCCGACACCGTAGCCCTCAAAGATGCCGACAGCACCCGGCGCAGTAGCGGCGTGCGATCGGGCGGGTGCGGCGCGGGCCCGTTCCCGGCGACCGTGGAGTTCGTCGTGACCTCCTCGTTCCCCGCCGAGTTCCGTGCGCGCTTCCCGGTCGGTAGCGCCGTGCAGTTCGTGCGCGACGGCGACGACATCGGCGTCTTCACCGACGCGCGGTGAGGGGTGGGTCCACCCGGCCCCGCGCTTTCACGCCTGTCGGAGGACTCGCCTGCCGCTCGGATGAGAGGGTGGAGCAATGCCCTCCCTCCTCGAGCACGTGCCCGCCGGCAGCGACCCGGATGCCGTGTACCTGGGCTTCGTCGAGTGGGCGGCCTCGCGGGGCCTGACGCTCTACCCGGCGCAGGACGAGGCGATCATCGAGATCGTGTCGGGCGCGAACGTCATCTTGTCGACCCCGACCGGAACGGGCAAGTCGCTCGTCGCCGTGGCCGCGCACGCGGCATCCCTCGCCCGGGGCGGCCGCACCTATTACACGGCGCCGATCAAGGCGCTCGTGAGCGAGAAGTTCTTCGCGCTCGTCGACATCTTCGGCGCCGAGAACGTCGGGATGGTCACGGGGGACTCCTCGGTCAATGCGGACGCGCCGATCGTGTGCTGCACGGCGGAGATCCTCGCGAACCTCGCCCTGCGGCAGGGAGCGGATGCCGAGGTGGCCCAAGTGGTGATGGACGAGTTCCACTACTACGGCGAGGCCGACCGTGGGTGGGCGTGGCAGGTGCCGCTGCTGCTGTTGACGCGGGCGCAGTTCATCCTCATGTCGGCAACCCTCGGCGACGTCACCGACATCGCCGACGACCTGTCGCGCCGCACGGGCCGGCCGACGGCGCGGGTGACCGGCGTCGAGCGTCCCGTTCCCCTGCACTTCGAGTACGCCCGCACCCCCGTGCACGAGACGGTGCAGGAGCTGCTCGACACCCGCCAGGCGCCGATCTACGTCGTGCACTTCTCGCAGGCGGCAGCGATGGAGCGGGCGCAGGCGCTGTCGTCGATCCGCATCATCGGACGCGAGCAGCGCGACGAGATCGCCGAGGCGATCGGCGGCTTCCGCTTCACCACCGGTTTCGGCAAGACGCTGTCGCGCTACGTGCGCGCCGGCATCGGCGTGCACCACGCCGGCATGCTGCCCCGTTACCGCCGGCTCGTCGAGACGCTCGCGCAGCGCGGGCTCCTGCGCGTCATCTGCGGCACCGACACCCTCGGCGTCGGTATCAACGTGCCGATCCGCACCGTTCTCATGACGGCGCTGACGAAGTACGACGGCACGCGCATGCGCCAGCTCACCGCGCGCGAGTTCCACCAGATCGCGGGCCGCGCGGGGCGGGCCGGCTACGACACGGCGGGAACGGTCGTCGTCATGGCGCCGGATCATGAGATCGAGAACGCCGCGCAGATCCTCAAGGCCGGCGACGACCTCAAGAAGCAGAAGAAGATCGTGCGCAAGAAGGCGCCGCAGGGCTTCGTCAACTGGACCGAGCAGAGCTACGACCGTCTCGTCGCCGCCGAGCCCGAGCCTCTGACGCCGCAGATGAAGCTGTCGGCCGCCATGCTCATCAACGTCATCGCACGCGGCGGCGATGTCTTCGGCAACGTCCGCTCGCTCGTGTTCGACAATCACGAGCCCCGCGCGCGCCAGTACGACCTCGCCCGCCGCGCTCTCGCGATCTTCCGCACCCTCGTTCAGGCGGGCGTGGTCGAGGCCGGGCCGGACGGCATCAGGCTCACCGTCGACCTGCAGCCGAACTTCGCGCTCAACCAGCCGCTGTCGCCGTTCGCGCTCGCCGCGATCGAGATGCTCGACCCCGAGGTCGAACTCGGCAGGGGACCGGATGCCACGGCCCCCGGCGGCAGCCTGGGCACCGGGCACTACGCGCTCGACGTCGTCAGCGTCATCGAGGCGACGCTCGACGACCCGCGCCCGATCCTGTCGCAGCAGCAGTTCCGCGCGCGCGGCGAGGCGGTCGCGGCGATGAAGCGCGAGGGGATCGAGTACGACGAGCGCATGGAGCTGCTCGAGGAGATCACCTGGCCGAAGCCGCTCGACGAGCTCCTCGCGCAGGCGTACGAGGTGTTCGCGTCGAGCCAGCCGTGGATCCGCGACTTCGAGCTCTCGCCCAAGTCGGTCGTGCGCGACATGTTCGAGCGGGCGTGCTCGTTCGGCGAGTACGTGTCGCTGTACCAGCTCGCCCGTAGCGAAGGGCTCGTGCTGCGATACCTCAGCGACGCGTACCGCGCGATCCGCCAGACCGTGCCGGTCGACGCGCAGACGCCCGACCTGCTCGACCTCATCGCGTGGCTCGGCGAGCTCGTTCGGCAGGTCGACTCCAGCCTCGTCGACGAGTGGGAGCAGCTCATCAATCCGGCCGACGACCCATCGGCTCCCGTGGTGCCGCCGGCGCCGCCGTCGATCCTCACCAACCGGCGCGCGTTCGTCGTGCTCGTGCGCAACGAGATGTTCCGCCGCGTCCAGCTCGCCGCCCTGCAGAAGGACGACGAGCTCGTCGAGCTGGACCCGGACGTCGACTGGCCCGGCGTGCTCGACAGCTACTTCGACGAACATGACGCGATCGGCACCGGGGGAGCGGCGCGCTCGTCGGCGCTGGTCGAGATCGACGAGTCCGTGGCGTCGGAGGGCGTCTGGCGGGTCGAGCAGACGATCGACGACCCCGAGGGCGACCACGATTGGCGCATCCGCGCCGAGGTCGACCTCGCGGCCTCCGAGGAGGAGGGCACGGCGGTCGTGCGGGTCACCGAGGTGTTGCGGCTCTGAGCGCTCCTCCCCATCCGGCGGATGGGTGAAGTTCTGCACGGGTCATGGACGCGTCCCGGTGAAACCCCACGGAGACGGTTACAGTCGGTCGCATCCCCTGCTCGGAGAAGGAGGCCGACATGGAGTCCCTGCCGCTCATCGCCACAGCCGTCGGGCTTCTCGTGTCGACGTCCGTCACCCTGCTCGGCGGCATGAAGTGGATGCTGGGGCGGGTCGAGCAGCGTACCGACGCCCGATTCGATCGTGTGGACCAGCGCTTCGCGCTCATGGAGGCACGCTTCGACCGCATGGATCGGCGGTTCGACCGCATGGACGAGCGGTTCGACCGTATGGATGAGCGGTTCGACCGCATGGAGGCGAGCACCGACGAGCGGTTCACCGCCGTGGGCACGTCGCTCGCCGAGGTCAAGATCGCGATCGCGCGCCTCGAAGGCCCGCGGCCGCCCTTCCTGATCGCCCGCGGGTGATCCTCGCCGGCACCATCACGGGCGGGGCGGATGCCGAGACGCAGGCCCTGGCATCCGGAGCGCGAGGCGTCGACTGATCAGCCGCGCGGAGAGGCGTCGCGGCGGCGCCTCAAGAAGCGGCGCACGACGAGACCGACGACCGCGACGACGATCGTGACCGCGAGAGATGGCAGGGCGAGATCCGGCATGGAGAGCGCCGCGAAGAAGACGCTCACGCCGTAATCGGCCATGTCGGGGAGGCTGTTGGCGAGCACGCGGCTGCCGGCGGACGAGGCGAGAGCTGTCGTGAGGGGCGGCACGACCCACACGAGGACCAGGCCGATCACCGCGGCGACGACCCGCCCCACCGTGTCGATGCCCGTCCACGCGATGGCCGCACCGACCAGCGCCGGGCCGAGGAAGAACGTCAGCGGCAGGACGGCCGAGAACGGCGAGTCGAAGGTGAAGGGCAGCGTCATCCATGCCCCGATCCAGATGCCCGCGGCCATGGCTCCGATTGAGAGGGCGACTCCCGCACCGGCGCGGGGAGCGGATGACAGCAGAGAGGCCGTGAGGAGCGACACCACCACCACGAGGGCGCACACGGCGACGAGCAGCACGAGGTAGAAGATCGACTCCAGGCGGTGCTGGAGCACGCTCCGTGTGGTGAGCGCGGTCTGAACGATCGCGACGAGCTGGACGACCGCGAGTCCTCCGACCGTCGCCGTTCCCCGCACGAGGCCCGGACGCGACCCCTGCGCACGGGCCACAATCCCGGCCGCCGCGCCGCCCACCACGAGCAGGACGATGATCGTCGTGATCTCGTACTGGCTGAAGGGCAGGAGGACCAAGGGCCCCAACCGCGAGACGTCGTCGGTGTTCTCGAGGTTCTGCAGCGGCAGGAACGGGCCGGTGGTCAGCCAGGGGAGCAGCCCGACGATCGCCCCGACCGCTCCGACGAGCAGGAACCAGGCGACCTCTCGGCGTGCGGGCGCGTCCGGCATCTGGTCGTTCGTCATGGGATCCCGTTCCCCGGCGGGCCGCCGGCGGCTCCGACGCTATCGGGTACCGAGCCGAAACGACGGATGCCGAGGCCCTGAGGCCCCGGCATCCGGTGTGATCGTTCTGGTTCAGGACTTGCGGGCCACGCGGTTCTCCGCGCTGACCATCCACGACAGCTGCTCGAGGCGCTCGAGCACGCCGTGCAGGATGTCGGCGCTGGTGGGGTCCTCGTCGTCGACGTCGTCGTGCACGTCACGGACGGTGCCGACAGTCGCGTCGAGTCGCTCGGTGATGAGGTCGATGACCTCGGCGGTGTCGACCTCGCCCTGAGGGAACTCGGGCAGCGTCGTCGTCTCGGCGACGGTGTCGCTGCGGCCGTCGGGAAGCGCGTGCAGAGCGCGCATGCGCTCGGCGATCTCGTCGCCGAACTCTCGCGCGGCTTCGATGATCTCGTCGAGCTGGAGGTGGGTGTCGCGGAAGTTCTTGCCGACGACGTTCCAGTGGGCCTGCTTGCCCTGGATAGACAGTTCGATGAGGTCGACGAGCACCGCCTGAAGGCTGTCGGTGAGCTTCTCCGACGCCTGGAAGCCCTTCTCGGCGTTCTGCTCGTCGGTGGTCTCGGCGCCGCTCCCGCCGCGGGCGGGGCGGCGGCGGTTCTTGGTCGGGGCGTCCTTGGTGGTCGTGGACATGCACGTTCCTTTCACTCGCGGTCGGCTACGACGTTAGGTGGAGCGCCTCGAACGGAGGCGGGGGTTGCGATGCGCCTGGCGGACGGTTAGCGCGCATCACCAACAGGTGTCTTGAGAATCACCAGCATGATCGAACGCTGTTTACGGACGAGGCTCGATGACGAAACATGGCCGATACATCGCGTCCCTAGAGTTCGAGAAATTTCGCACGCGAAGGGCGGTGAGCAGCATGAATGACGGCGTGAAGATCACATTCACCACGGCCGACTGCCTTCGTGCTGCCGTTCTGCGCCGCCCCCGCATGGCTCTGCTCTCCAAGAAGCTCAGCAGCATCACTCACTCCTGACCTCGTCGATCACCGCTCGCGCTCTCTGCGCGGCGGTGGGTCGGCGCACGAGTCCTGCTTTTTCTTCGCCCGTCGTGGTCCATTCGACGCACCCCGTTTCCTTTCGGGGAATGCGTCTTTTCGGCGACGGCTCGGGCACCTCGAGTGAGGGATCTCCCGCGTGAACATCGTCGTGATGAATTGCAATACGACGGCGAGCATGACCGAGGCCATGGCCTCGACGGCTCGTTCCGTCGCCGCTCCCGGAACCGTGATCATCGGCATGCAGCCGAACTGGGGACCGGATTCCGCCGAAGGGTACTTCGACAGCTACCTGACGGCAGCCGCCGTGCTCGACCGCATGACGCAGCTGCCCGACGACGTCGACGCCGTCGTCATGGCGGGCTTCGGTGAGCACGGACGTGAGGGGGCCCGTGAGCTCCTGACCGTGCCGGTCGTCGACGTGACCGAGGCGGGTGCGCACCTCGCCCTGATGCTCGGGCATCGATACGGCGTCGTGACCACCCTGCGGCGAGCGATCGCGCAGATCTCCGACAGCCTGACGACCGCGAACCTCCTCGGCGGGTGTGCCGCGATCGACGCCGCCGACCTCGGCGTGCTCGAGATCGAGGAAGACGTCGAGGCCACCCGAAAGGCCATGCTCGTCGCGGCGCACCGCGTGATCGAGCGCGGGGCCGAGGTCATCGTGCTCGGGTGCGCCGGCATGGTCGGCCTGCGCGAGTACCTCGAGGAAGAACTCCCCGTTCCCGTCATCGACTCCATCGAGGCGGCGACGAAGCTCGCCGAGTCCCTGGTCGGACTCGGCCTCAGCACCAGCAAGTACCTGACCTATGCGGCTCCGCGGACCAAGAAGCGTCCGGGCTGGCCGATCTCCCCCTCTCAGTAAGGACCACCGATCATGATCAACATCCCCACCATCGACCTGGCCGTCGCCCGCAGCGGTGCCGACGGACGTCGCCAGATCGCTCGTCAGATCGACGAGGCGAACCGCCACGTCGGCTTCCTGCTGCTGGTGAACCACGGCATCCCGATGGAGCTGCTCGACCGCCTGTACAGCGTGACCGAGGCGTTCTTCGACCTCCCCGACGAGGTCAAACGACGCTACGACGTCGGCGGCAAAGCGACCAGCCGCGGGTACACGCCGCCCAAGTCCCGTTCTCTCGCGAATACCCGTGGTCACATGCGCCCGGGCGACCTGGTCGAGCTCTTCGCCATCGGAACCGCCGGCATCGACGGCGACCCGTATTACGCCCCTGAGAACGCCGGCGTCAACTTCCGTCCCAACGTCTGGCCGGCCGAGGTCCCCGGGTTCCGCGAGACGTGGACCGAGTACTACGACGCTATGTGGGAGCTCTCCGGCGATGTCATGAGCCTGTTCGCCGAGGCGCTCGGGCTGAGCGCGAACTACTTCGACAGCAGGATCGACCGCGCCATCAGCAACCTGTTCGCCAACCACTACCCGCCGATCACCGAGATCCCCGAAGACGGTCAGATCCGCGTCGGTGAGCACACCGACTACGGCAGCCTGACCCTGCTCTACCAGCGCGACGAGGTCGGCGGTCTCGAGGTGTTCCTCGACGGACAGTGGATCGCCGTGCCGGCCACCCCGGGAGCGTTCGTCGTGAACATCGGCGACCTCATGGCCCGGTGGACCAACGACGAGTGGATCTCCACCCTCCACCGCGTGCAGAACCCGTCGCCCGACAAGCTGCGGCTGCGCCGCATTTCGTTCCCGTACTTCTGCCAGCCCAACTACGACACGGTCATCGAGGCCCTGCCCACCACGGTGGATGCCGACCGGCCCGCGAAGTATGCCCCCATCACGTCCGGTCAGAACATGACCGCGAAGACGGCTCAGAGCTTCGGCGACAAGATCCCCGACGCCTGACCGACCCCACCCGACGCTCCATCTCGCCTCAGCATCAGGAGAAGACAATGTTCAGCATTCATCGCGGGCGCCGTCACGTGCGCAAAGCCGCCGCAGCCGCCCTCGCCATCGCCGCTCTCGCACTGGGGGGCTGCTCCGCCCCCTCGGACCCGTCGTCGAGCACCGACGCCAGCCACACGATCGCCATCTCGTTCCCCAACTACTCCAAGACCCCTGCGGTCCAGATCGAGATGAAGGCCGCCGAAGAGGAGGCGGCCAAGCAGGGCTACACGCTGGTTCTCGATGACCCGGGCTCCGATCTGGACAAGCAGGTGTCGACGATCAAGACGTGGATCCCGCAGGGGTACGCCGCGATCGTGGCGGTGGCCCTGGATGCCACGGTCATGGAGGGCGTCGCTAAGGACGCCGTCGACGCGGGCGTGAAGTGGATCACGTACGGATCGTCGCTGAAGAGCCAGAGCGGTGAGATCGACATGCAGCAGGAGGCCGGAGGCCGCGTGCTCGGTGAACTCGCCGGGAAGTGGTTCACCGAGAACCTCGGCGGGCAGGGCACCGTGGCGATCCTCGGTTACCAGCAGGCCGAGTGGGCGCGCGGCCGTGTCGACGGCATCAAGGCCGGGCTCGCGGCGACGGCTCCCGCGGTGAAGGTCGTCGACGAGCAGGACGCCCTGTCCGAGACCGAGGGCCTCGATGTGTCGAAGAACCTCCTGCAGGCGTACCCCGACCTCAACGGCATCCTCGCCGTCGAAGACCCCGCGACCGTCGGCGCGTACCAGGCTCTTTCCGAGAAGAACAGCCCGACCATGTTTCTCGGGGGCATGGACGGCACCGAGACAGCGCTGAAGGCGATCGCCGAGGGCGGGGCGTACCGTGCGTCGGCCTCTCTCGATCTGCCCTCGATCGGTCGCGGCATGGTCACCTCCGCCATCGCCGCCGCGACCGGCACGGGAGACAGCGTGTTCAAGGTGACGTACACGCCCGTCACCCCGGGCAGCGCCGAGCTGCAGCAGGCCCTGAAGCAGTGGCAGTGATCGGATGACGAAAGAACGGGTACGCCGATGAGTTCTCCTGACCGGAGCTTCGCCGTGACGGGGCTACGCAAGTCGTACAGCGGCGTGCCCGTTCTGAAGGGGGTGGATCTCTCCGTCGAGGGCGGAGAGATCCACGCCCTCCTGGGCGCCAACGGAGCCGGCAAATCGACCCTGATCAAGTGCATCTCGGGTGGTGAGCAACCCGACGCGGGACGCATTCACCTCGGCGGTGAGGTCTTCACCGGGCTCACCCCCAAGCGTGCGCAGCGTGAGGGCGTCGCCGTCATCCACCAGACCCCGAGCGTCGCGCTGACCTTGGATGCCGCGTCGAACATCCATCTCGGACGCGAGCGCACGTGGGGGCCGGTCCTGAGACGCGGGCACATGCGTCGTGCCGCCCAGCGTGTTCTCGACACGCTCGGTGCGCGGATCGACGCGCGCGCCGACCTGCGCACCCTCGGCAACGCGCAGTTGCAGGTCATCGAGATCGCCAAGGCCCTGGCCAGCGACCCGCGGGTTCTCATCCTCGACGAGCCCACCGCAGCCCTCACCGAGATCGAGGTGCGCGAGCTCGCTCAGCAGATGCGCGTGCTGCGGGAACAGGGTCTGCCCCTGCTTCTCGTCACCCACCGACTCACCGAGGCGCTTGAACTGGCCGACCGCATCAGCGTGCTACGCGGCGGCGAGGTGGTGCTCTCGGCGCGCACCGACGATGTCACTCGCGAAGACGTCGTCGCGGCGATCGTGGGGCGGAGCCTCACCGTCTCGCAGCGGCCGTTACGTGCCGCCTCCGCGGACGAGTCCGTGGTGCGTCTGCGCGAGATCGAAGCCGCCGGTGTGGGACCGATCAGCCTCGACGTCGGGGCGGGCGAGGTGGTGGGCCTATATGGGCTCACCGGCGCGGGCCGCACCGAGCTGCTCGAGACCCTCGCCGGTGCGCGGCGTCTGACCGGGGGAGCGCTGGAGGTGTTCGGTCAGGAGGTCCGTGCGCGCACGCCTCGCCGTGCGCTGTCCGCTCGCGTTGCGCTCGTGCCGTCCGATCGGATGCGCAAGAGCATCTTCCCGACCCTGTCCGCTCAGCAGAACGTCCTGGTCGAGAGATACGACGCCCTCGCCCTCGGCGGCACCCTGCGACGACCGGCGCGCGAACGCACGGCGTTCGACCGCAGCGCCGACCTCCTCGGACTCCGCCCGCACCGCGGCGACCTCGAAGCCCGCCGGTTCTCGGGCGGCAACCAGCAGAAGCTCGTCATCGCGCGGTGGCTCCAGCCCGACGCGGGCGTGCGCTTGCTGCTGCTCGACGAGCCCACCGACGGCGTCGACGTCGGCGCACGGGGCGAGCTCTACGACGCCATCGACCGATTCGTCGCCGACCGACGACGGTGCGTGCTCATCGCCTCGTCCGAGCCCGAGGAACTGCTGCGCGTCGCCGACCGCGTCATCGTCCTCTCGCGTGGACGGGTCGCGGGCGAGCTGCGCCGCGACGACCTGACCGAAGCCAGACTCCTCAGCCTCGCGCACGCGAGCGAGTGAAGGGAACCCCGCCGTGAACCGACGACTGAGCTCGTTCCTGCTCCGTCCCCAGACCATCTCCAACATCGTTCTGCTGGCCGCCCTCGTGGCGCTCGCGGTGTTCTTCGTGTCGCAATCGCGAGCGTTCCTCACCCCGATCAACGTCATGACGCTGATCGAGAACTCCGCGGCGCTCGGCATCGTCGCGGTGCCGTTCGCCCTGCTCACCATCAGCGGCAACGTCGACTTCAGCATCGGCTCCACCGCGGGGCTGTCGGCGACCCTGACCGCCGTGCTGGTCACGCGCGCCGGCGTACCGGAGGCCGCGGCGATGGGTATCGCCCTGCTCGTCGCGGCGGCGGTCGGCACGGTCAACGCTCTCCTCTGCGTCGTGCTGGGGTTCAACCCGATCATCGTGACGCTGGGCATGCTCGGGGTCGTGCGCGGGGGAACCCTGCTGATGCAGCAAGATCAGATTTTCGGCATCGGCGCGCTCACCGAGTGGATCGGGTCGGGAGATGTGCTGGGGGTGCCGGTCACCGTTGTGATCGCCATCGCGGTGTTCGTGGTCGGAGGCCTCACCCTGTCGGCGACGCCGTTCGGCCGTCACGTCGTGGCGATCGGCGTCAACCGCCAGGCGGCCTTCCTCAGCGCCCTCCGGGTGCGCGCGATCCCGTTCGTGCTCTACGTGGTCACGAGCGCCTGCGCGGGCCTGGCCGGCATCGTGCTGATGGCGCGACTGAACGGCGTCTCGCCCGGTGAGACCGGTGTGGGCCTGGAGTTCCAAGCCCTCACCGTCGTGCTGCTCGGCGGTGTCGCCTTCGCGGGCGGCAGCGGGTCGATCGCCGGGGTGCTGCTGGCCTGGCTTTTCCTCGCTTCTCTGCAGAACGGTCTCGTTCTGCTGCACGTCACGCCGTACGTGCAGACCGTGTCCGCGGGCGTCGCACTCGTGCTCGCCGCGGCTCTCGACCGCCTCGGCTCGACCTTCGTCCCCCGGCTGCAGGAGGTCCTGGCGCAGCGCGGCCGAGCGGCCGCCGTCCGGACGGAGGATGCCGCGTCGGCGGCTCCCGTGGCCGGTGACGCCCAGACGAAAGCCGTCGCCGCGGCGGCGCGGGGCAGCGCTCGCGAGTGAGGTGCCGACCGGCGGAGGGCGCACCGGGGCGGCGCGCTCGAAACCTGCCCCTGTAGCCGGTCGGCACCCAAACGACAACCCCGGCCTGACCGTCTCGCGCCGTTCCTAGCGTGAACACGTGCTCATCGAACCCCCGTCGCCGTCTCGGCCGCTCCGCGACTACGCCGCGATCGGTGACGGGCGCACGGTGGCTCTCATCGGGTTGGACGGGTCGGTCGACTGGCTGCCGCTGCCCAACATCCACTCGCGTCCCGTGTTCGCGCGCCTGGTCGACGAGTCGGCGGGCGGCTGCATCCAACTCGCCCCCGTGGGCGCGTACGAGGTCACCCGCCGCTACATCCCGCGCACGAACGTGCTCGAGACCACGTTCACGACGGAGACCGGCGTTGCGACCCTGACCGACGCGATGGTCACGGGGATCGCGGGCCGCCTGCCCTGGGCCGAGCTCGCCCGCCGCGTGGATGGCGTGAAGGGCGAGGTCGAGTTCGCCTGGTGCGTGCAGCCCGGCACGATGCTGCGCTCGGCCGCACCCTGGACCGAGCGCATCGACGGGTTCTCGGTCATGCGCGTCGGACACGTCTCGCTCGCCGTGGTCGGCCACGAACACGGCATCCACGGAGACCCGGATGCCGGGGACGAAAGCATCGACGGCAGCTTCACCACGTCTAAGGGCTCACGGCACCTGCTCGTCCTCGCCGCCACCGAGGGCGAGCCGCTGCGCATCCCGAACGCGCAGAACGTCGACCGGGGGATCGATCGAACCATCGGCGGATGGCAGATGTGGTCGGACGAGTTCTCCTACGAGGGTCCGTGGGCCGAGGACGTACAGCGCAGCGCGCTCGCGCTGAAACTGCTGCTGTTCAGCCCGACGGGGGCGATCGCGGCCGCGGCGACGACGTCGTTGCCCGAGAATCCCCGCGGCGGAAAGAACTGGGACTACCGGTACGCCTGGGTGCGCGATCTCGCCTACACCGCGCACGCCTGGGTGGGTTTCGGACTGCGCGAGGAGACGCACGCGGCGATCTCGTGGCTGCTGCGGACCATCCGCAAGAACGGGCCCGAGGTGCAGGTCATGTACACCCTCGACGGCGACGCCGAGATCGGTCTCGAAAAGCATGAGGTGCCGGGGTGGAACGGCAACCAGCCCGTCGTCACCGGCAACCCCGCCCAGGGGCAGTTGCAGCTCGGCGTCTACGGCGACCTCATCGCGCTGTGCCGCACCTACGTCGAGGCCGGCAACCGCCTCGACACGCAGACCGGGCGGCTCTTGGCCGATGTCGCCGACCGCACGTGCGACCTCTGGCGCCGCGCGGACTCGGGCATGTGGGAGCTCCCCGAGCTCCGTCACTACACCTCGTCGAAGATGGGCTGCTGGAAGGCCCTCGACGACGCGCAGTGGCTCGCCGAGGGCGGGCACATCCCCGACAACGGCGACCGCTGGCGCGCCGAGCGCGATCGCATCCACACCTGGGTCGAGGAGCACTGCTGGTCGGAGAAGCTCGAGGCCTACACGATCCACCCCGACAGCGAGGATCTCGACGCGTCGGTGCTGCTGCACGCCCCCACGGGATTCGACCGCGGTGAGCGCATGTCCAAGACCCTGGATGCCATCACCGAACGCCTCGGCACCGAGAACCACCTCGTGTACCGCTACACCGGTATGGACCAGGAGGAGCACACCTTCGTCGCGTGCGCCTTCTGGCGGGCGACGGCGCTCGCGTGCGTCGGACGCCACGCCGAGGCGATCGAGGCGATGGACGCCCTCGTCGCCCTGGGCAACGACGTGGGCATGTACGCCGAGATGATCGCCGAAGACGACGACGCGTTCTGGGGCAACCTCCCGCAGGCGCTCAGCCACCTGGCTCTCATCAACGCCGCCCTCGTCATCCGCGACGTCGTGGATGACGACGAGCTCGGCGATCGCTGACCCCTCCGCCGGGGCGCACCGTCCCGGCATCCATCCCCCTACGAAAGGACTCGCCATGAGCACGCAGTACACCTTCACCGATCCGGCGAAGCTCTACGCCGACATCGACCCGAAGTCGCAGGACCAGAAAGAGCCCGGCCTCGACGCCGAGCTGACGCCGAAGGCCGCCCTCGGCGAAGACACCTACGTCGGCAGCGGACGCCTCGAGGGGCGCAAGGCCCTCATCACCGGCGCCGACTCGGGTATCGGCGCAGCGACCGCCATCGCGTTCGCCCGCGAGGGCGCCTCGGTCGCGATGTCGTACCTGCCGGAGGAGAAGGTGGATGCCGACCGCATCGCCGGGATCCTCCGCGACGCGGGGGCGACCGTCGTGCAGATCCCCGGCGACCTGCGCGAGCGCGAGTACGCCACGACCCTGGTCAAAGAAGCGGTGGAGGGGCTCGGCGGCCTCGACATCGTGGTGAACAACGGCGGCAAGCAGATCTTCAATGAAGACGTCACGACGCTGACCGACGAGCAGTTCGACGACACCTTCAAGACCAACGTCTACGCCATGTTCTGGATCTGCAAAGAGGCGGTGCCGCACCTGCAGCCCGGCTCGACCATCATCAACACCACATCGATCCAGGCGTACTCCCCGGCGCCGATCCTGGTCGACTACGCCTCGACGAAGGCGACCATCAACACCTTCACCAAGGCGCTCGGTCAACAGCTCGCGCCCAAGGGCATTCGCGTGAACGCGGTCGCGCCCGGCCCGATCTGGACGCCGCTGCAGGTCACCGACGGCCAGCCCGACGAGAAGGTCGACGAGTTCGGTGAGGAGACGCCTCTGGGACGCATGGGCCAGCCGGCCGAGCTCGCCCCGGCGTACGTGTACCTCGCCTCGGCGGAGTCGAGCTACGTCATCGGCGAGACGCTGAACGTCAACGGCGGAATGCCCACGCCGTAAGTGTCGTGCCAGGAGGGGCCGTCGCCCGGGTGCGGGCGGCGGCCCCTTGGCATCCATATGCCGTGAGAACAGGGGATACGGTGAGAACAGGTCGCTCGCCCGCCTGAACAGCCTGTTCTGGAACGATCCCCTGTTGTGGGATGGGCCGCGCCGGTCAGGCGAGCGCCTTGCGGTAGAAGATCTCGCCGTCGGCCGTGGTCTCGGTACGGCGGTAGCCCTCGCGTTCGTACAGGCGCTGGTTGGCCTCGCTCAGACCGCCGGTGAACAGCTCCGCCTCGGTCGCGCCGGCCTCGCGACCCCGCTCCTCCACAGCGCCCAGCAGCAGGGTTCCGAGCCCCTCGCCCTGCTGATCCGGGGCGATGGCGAGTCGCCCGATGAGCAGCAGGTCGCCGTCACGCCGCGCCCGCACCGCCCCCACGACGCGGTGGCCCACCACAGCCACGCAGCCGAGGTTGTCGACGAGTTCGGCCGCGAGCTCCTCCAGTGTCTGCGTCAACGGCGGCATGTCGGGATCGCCGTAGATGAGTGCCTCGCTCACGAACGCCGCGCGTTGGATCGTCAGCACCTCGCCGGCGTCGTCGGGGTGGATCGGGCGGACGGTGGGTGAATGCGTCATCGGACTCCTCACTATCATGGGCACGGGTGCCCCGGTCTTTCGTCGATCGACGCTCATCGATATGAACGACTTCTTCGACTCGCGCGTCCGCACCGACGATGTGGACGACACGCAAGCCTGGCTGCAAGCGCAGTACGGGCAGGTCGACGTGCTCGCCGATCGCGCCTCGATCGCGGAGCACGCGGTCGGTGACACGGCCTTCGCACTGCGGCACCTGATATGGGAGTGCCGGGCGGAGATCGTCTACGAGGCGGATCGATTCTTCTTCGCTACCTCGACGACCGGATACTCCTGGAGCATCGGGGCGACATCGGGCGACTACAGCGTGGAGCCCGGGATCGTGGAGCCCGGCCACGAACTGATCGGCCGGCCGGATCGCGCTGACGTGCAGTTGCTGGCGTTCGACGCATCGTGGCTGACCGAGACCGCGCGCACCATCTACGGCGACGACGATCTCATCGTCCGCTTCGAGGGGATGGGACCGGTCTCGCGCCACATGCGCGACTACTGGCTCGCGACCCTGCGTTGGTCGCTCACCCAGACGCCCCTTCTCGCGGAGCCGCTCGTACGGGCCCATGTGCGGCGTGCTCTCGCTTCGGCCACCCTCGAGGCGTTCCCGCTGGTCGGCGACCCGCGGGAACGACGCGCGTCGGCGATCGAGCAGGCCGCCATCTACCGCGCCGCGACCTCGTGGATCGACGATCACGCGTCGCTCCCGGTGACCGTCGACGATGCGGCGCACGCCGTCGGAGCCTCGACGCGGGGACTGCGGCGGGCTTTCCTCGCCAACGGTCACCTCGCCTCCTCTCCGGAGGACTACCTCTCCGCGGCACGTCTCAGCGCCGCGCACGCCGATCTCCTCGACGCCGATGCGGAAGGCATCTCGGTCGACGAGGTGGCCGTGCGATGGGGCTTCGTCGATCCCGAAGCGTTCGCCTCGGCGTATCTGCACGCCTATCGTGTCTCGCCGCAGCGGACGCTGGAGCGTTGATCGTTCACCGATCGCGGTCGGTGTACTCGCCGGGTTCCTGCAGATCCTCTCGCGATTCGTCGCCCGCGGGCAGCTCCACGTCGGTGTAGGCACCGGCCTCATCGGCGCGGGGCCGCGACTCGCTGCCGTCGGCGTTCTCGCGGTCGACGTATTCGCCCGGCAGGTCGGGGGAACCGCGGTCGTCGTCGCCGTCGGGCAGCTGCACGTCGGTGTACTCGCCCTCGTCGGGTCCGGTGCCGTGCCCCTGCACGTCGCGCTCGATCATGTCCGCCTCCTCGGGGGTGATGTGCTCCGACGCTAACGCCGGAGAGCGGTTCACGCAGCGGTCTTGACACGCGTTCTGTCGCGCCGTCGCCGCCCCGTCAAGGGCGATGGAACGACCGCATCGGCGGGGCGGAGAGGATGCCATTCCCGCTCTCGCCATCATCCTCGTCATCGTCGGTCTCGCGCTGCTGCTCCTCGGCTTCGTCGAGGCGGCGAAGTTCCTGTCGTGGAGCCCCGCAATCGTGCCGCTCAGCCCGCGAAGAGATCGCGCGCGCGTGGCGGGTGCGCCCCGGCCACATCGGCGAGGGCCGGCCCGAGCTCGGGATACGCGAAGACGAAGCCCGACGTCGTCAGCACCCGGGGGACGGCCCAACGGCTCTTCAGCACGAGCTCGGGCTCGTTGCGCAGCAGTGCCATCGCCGGGTCGAGCATCCACCGAAACGACGGCAGGCCGAACGGCGCGCGCACGATCCGGCGGAGCTCGTGCATGAGGCTGCGGTTGTCGCTCACGCCCGGCGCCGAAAGGTTGACCGGTCCGGAGACGTCGTCGCGGTCGCGCAGGAACCGCACGGATGCCACGACGTCGTCGATGTGGATCCAGCTGAAACGCTGGCGGCCCGAGGTACGGTGCCAGTCCGACCACGGCGCACCCGTGGGGCGGGCGCCGATACCGCGGTAGCGACGGTGCGGGAACCACCAGCTGTCGATCTGCGGGCCGCCCGCACCCAGGCGGGCGAGCGCGAACAGCATGCGGGTGGCGGGACCATCGCCCAGCACGATCGCCATGCGCAGCGCCACGCGACGCGTCGACGGCAGCTCACCCGCGAAGAACGCCCGCTCCCAGCTGGTGGCGACGTCGACCGAGAATCCCTCGCCGATGATCCCGTCGATCTCGTCGTTGCCTCGCTCGGTCTCGTGTCGGTAGATCGTCGCCGTCGAGGCGTTCATCCAGACGCGTGGGGGAGTCACGGCCTTCTCGACCGCCGCGTGCAGAGCGCGGGTCGTGTCGATGCGGGAACGCAGGATCTCGTCGCGGTTGGCATCGGTGTACCGGCACGACACGATCTTGCCGGCCAGGTTGATCAGCACATCGGCGCCGTCGACGAGCCGCACCACGGCGGCGGGATCGGCCCAGGTCGCGGTACCCGTGCGGCCGACGGTGACGACGTCGTAGCCGTCGTCGTCGAACGCGGCGACCAGAGCCCCTCCGACGAAACCGCTCGCTCCGGCGATGACGACGCGGGGTCGGGTCACGGCATCCTCCTGCGCTCGGTGTGCCCAGCCTAGGTGCTGCTCGTGGACCGGGTGGGCGGTCAGCGCGAACGGTGCGCGCTGCCACAATGGATCCCATGCGACGACTCGACCGGGGCACACGCGTGGCGCGCGGTGCCGTCGCGGCATCCGTCGCCACGTTCGTCGCCCTGCTCTCGCACGTCAGCGGCGGGGCCGAGGTTCCGGGCCTCATCGGCGTCGTCGTCCCCCTCGCCCTGTCGTTCGTCGTGTGCACGGTGCTGGCCGGTCGCCGCCTCTCGGTCTGGCGCCTGACGATGGCCGTCGCCCTGAGCCAGCTGCTGTTCCACACGCTGTTCGTGCTCGGCAGCTACGACCTCGCCGTCGCCGGCCACGTGCATGGCGCCCTCGCGCCCACGCTCGCGTCGGGCCCCGCGGCGCTGCGGGTCGTGACCCCGGATGCCGCGATGTGGGTGGGTCACGCGCTCGCGGCCGTCGTGACCACCGCGGCCCTGCACCGCGGGGAGCGCACGCTCGCCGCGATCCTCGTCGGGGCGGCACGATGCGTGGCCTGGTTCCGCTCCCGGCTCCGTCTGATCATCGGCGTCCTGACGCCCGTTGCGGTGCGTCGCGTCGTTCCCGACGTCGTCGCGATCGTACGACCCGCGTGGGCGCTGCCGATCTCATCGGCTCGCCGGCGCGGGCCCCCGCTCTCGGCATCCTGAGCCCCGCTCCGCCCGTCTCCTCGTGACGGCGGAGCGCTCGATCGCCGCGCCTGGTCCGCTCGTGACATCGCGGCGGTCGTCGATGCGTCCTCGACGCCTTCCCGCACGCACGCGCCCGCGCGGGCGCGGCCCCCGCTCGCCGGTCCCTCGGGCACCGTGGCGGCTGCCGCGTCGCGCTCGCTGAGAGAGAACCCTCATGTCACACATTTCCGCCGGTCCCGTTCCGGCTCCAACCCCCGACCGATCCCCGTCCGCCCCGACGAATCCGCCCGGCACCGCCACGCGCAAGGGCTGGTTCACGGCCCTCCTGCGACGCCTTCACTTCTTCGCCGGGCTCTTCGTCGGTCCCTTCATCCTCGTCGCGGCGGTCAGTGGCGCCCTGTACGCCATCAGCCCGTCGCTCGAAAAGGTCTTGTACCCGCACGAGTTGACCGCGACGTCGACGCTGGCCAGCCTGCCGCTGGCTCCGCAGATCGCCGCGGCCGAGGCGTATGTCCGAGACGGGGCGACACCCGTGGCCGTGCGGCCCGCCCCCGAGGCGGGGGCGACGACGCGCGTGATGTTCGCTGACCCGTCGCTGCCGCAGAGCACCACGCGCGCCGTGTTCGTCGACCCCGCCACGGCCGCGATCCGCGGCGATCTGCCCGCCTACGGCACGAGCGGAGCTCTGCCGCTTCGGCACTGGATCAGCGACCTGCATCGCTCGCTGCACCTCGGCGACGTCGGACGGTGGTATAGCGAGCTCGCGGCATCCTGGCTCGGCATCGTCGCTCTCGCGGGGCTCGGGCTGTGGATCGGCCGTTTCGTCGCCAGCCGTCGCGGCCGCCGCGACCTGCTGCGGCCGAATCGCAGCCACCGGGGCTACCGGCGGCTGTCGAGCTGGCACTCCGCCGTGGGCATCTGGGTCGTCGTCGGGGCGGTCTTCCTCTCGGCGACAGGGATCACGTGGTCGACGTTCGCCGGTGCGCACGTCGCCGATCTGCGTTCGGCGATCGGCGAGGGCACCCCGTCGCTGACCACCTCTCTCGACGGCGCGCCCGCGGCGGCAGGCGGCCATGCCGGGCATGGGGGTGCCGCGTCGGGCGAGTCTGCGGCGGACGCCGACCCGGCCACCTTCGACGCGGTGCTGGCGGTCGCCCGGGGCGTCAACGCCGACAGCGGCGCCGTCGAGATCCGTCCTCCGGCCGCGGCAGGAAAGGCCTGGGTGGTGCAGGAGATCCACCGCAGTTTCCCGACCCAGGTGGATGCCGTGGCGATCGACGGATCGACGATGCAGGTGACCGACCGGGTCGATTTCGCCGACTACCCGGTGCTCGCGAAGCTCTCGCGCTGGGGTATTGATCTGCACTCGGGAACGCTGTTCGGGCTCGCGAACCAGCTCGTGCTCCTGGCGCTCGCCCTGGGCATCGCCGCACTGGTCGTGCTCGGGTACGCGATGTGGTGGACGCGCCGACCCACGCGGGGCCTTGCGGCGGCCCCCGCGCGCGGTGCGCTGCGGGGCGCGCCCTGGTGGGGCGTCGCCGCTGTGCTGGCCGTCGCGGTCGGCATCGGCCTGTTCCTCCCGCTCGTCGGTTACACGCTCGCCGCGTTCGTGGTCGTCGACGTGCTCGTGGGGTGGCGCGCGCGGCGCGCACGACTCCGGCAGAGCGAGAACTGACGGCGGTGGGCGGGGGAGTCGGCGCCGGAGATGCAGGAGGTGTGCGGCGACGGCGCCGATTCCCCCGCGATCCGCGGCGAGGGTGGCGTCAGGCGTCGTCGGGGTCGGGCAGATTCTGCGCGATACGGCTCGACGCGGCCGAGTCGCGACCCACGCCGGGCTGGAAAGCCGCGATGGGGTCGTTGCCGTCGACGTGCGGCTCGGCGTCGACACGGGTGGCGGAGGCCTCGTGAGCGGCTTCGCGGTCGGTGTCGGCGCCACCCGCGTCTTCGGTGTGGCGTGAGGTCGAGCCGCCTTCGCCGCGAGCGTCGTCGGTGCCGCGCTCGGTGAGACCGTCGGCGGCTCGCGTACCGACGCCGGGCAGGTCGTTCTGGCTCGAGATGTTCTGCAGGCGGGCCTCGTCGTCGGCGTCGATCTCAGCGGCGTCGACGGCACCGGTGTCGGCCCCGGCGGCCCCGGCGGGCACGTCGGCCGAGAGTCCCTCGGAGTCGGGCACGATGTTCTCTGCGTCGGCTCGGGGGAGGCGATCGGCGGGAGTGTTCATGGTCGTCCTTCCGTGGGGTGTGCCGCCACGTTAGGTGGGCGATCGAGCTGACGAGACGGGCTTGACTCCCACCGCCTCGGCGAGCAGGGCGAGGCGTTCCGCGCGCCGACCTCTTCGGGGCCGCCGTCGAGCTCGTGCAGACACCGGCCGACTCGCGCGCCGAGCCGACCGCGATGGACACCGTGCCCGCGTCGCGATCGGCTTCGTCGGGGAAGGGTCCGCGATCGATGCCGGTCGTCGCGGCGGCGCGGAGGACGACGGCCCCGGGTGTCGGAGGGGGTGGATAGGCTCGGAGCAGCTTCGAAAGGAACCCGCAATGCAGCAGCGTCCCCTCTCCCGCACCGGCCGCGAGGTCTCGGCGATCGGCCTCGGCACGTGGCAGCTCGGCCCCGACTGGGGCGGTGTCAGCGAGAACGACGCGCTCGCCGTGCTGGCGGCCTCGGTCGACGCCGGCGTCACGCTCTTCGACACCGCCGACGTCTACGGCGACGGTCGGTCGGAAGAGATCATCGGAAGGTTCCTGAAGGGCACGGATGCCACGGGCATCACCGTGGCGACCAAGATGGGCCGTCGCGCAGAGCAGGTGTCCGAGAACTACACGATCGAGAACTTCCGCGGCTGGCTCGACCGCTCGCGACGCCTCCTGGGCACCGACACCCTCGATCTCGTGCAGCTGCACTGTCCGCCCTCGGCCGTCATCGATGACGACGCGACGTGGGAGGCTCTCGACCAGCTGGTCGCCGAGGGAGTGATCGCGGCCTATGGCGCCTCGGTCGAGACCATGGACCAGGCTCTGTCGGCCCTTCGTCGCCCCCACCTGACCAACCTGCAGATCATCTTCAACCCGTTCCGGCTCAAGCCCCTCGACGAGGTGTTGCCGCTCGCGGCCGAGAAGAACGTCGCGGTGCTCGCGCGTGTGCCCTTGGCCAGTGGTCTGCTGTCGGGAAAGTACACGCGCGACACGACGTTCGACAAAGACGACCACCGTACCTACAACCGCAACGGCGAAGCCTTCGACAAGGGCGAGACGTTCTCGGGTGTGCCGTTCGACCAGGGCGTGGCCGCGGCCGACGAGCTGAAGGCGTCGCTTCCCGAGGGCGTGACCCTGCCCGCGGCGACGCTGGCGTGGATCGCGTCGCGCGACGGCGTGACCTCGGTCATCCCCGGCGCCCGGTCGGTGCAGCAGGCCGAGGCGAACGCGGCTGCGTTCGACCTCGTCGACCGCGGTTTCGACGTCGAGGCCTTCGACGCGCTGGTGCGCGACGTATACGACCGGCGCCTGCGGGCCCAGATCCACCCGCAGTGGTGATCTCGCGTCCGTTCGCACGCTCGCCCCTCGCCCTTTCGGCCGGACGACGCGCGACGCCGTGACGCGAGAACCCGTCGAGCGGGGGCGGTGAGGGCCATGACCCGCCCGCGTGCGTGCGGCATCGGCGGCGGGCTCCGGCATCCATGACGACGAAGCCGGGCCCGCACCGAAAGGCGGACCCGGCTTCGCGCATCGGGGGACGTCAGCTGACGTCGCCGCGCCAGGCGCCGGACTCGGCACCGCGCGACTCGATGTACTCCTTGAAGTTTTCGAGGTCCTTCTTGACCGAATGGTCGTCGGCGCCGAAGACCGCACCCAGCTTCTCGAGGACGCCCGTCGGCTCCCAGTCGATCTGCACGGTGACGCGCGTCTCGTCGTCGGACAAGCGGTGGAACGTCACGACACCGGCGTGGTTCTCGTCGCCGCCGATGCTGTTCCACGCGACGCGCTCGTCGGGGTGCTGCTCGGTGATCTCGGCGTCGAATTCGCGCTCGGCACCGGCGATCTTGACCTTCCAGTGCGTGAGCGTGCCGCTCTTCTGCGTGATCGACTCCACGAAGCTCATGAAGTGGGGGAATTCCTCGAACTGCGTCCACTGGTTGTACGCGACGCGGACGGGAACGTCGACGTCGATGGTTTCGATGACCTGTGCCATGGTGTCCTCTTTTCGTGTGGCTTCCGGGTTGCCCCCAGTCTTGGCGCGATGTCGGGCGTGCACCCCCGGGGTTGAGGGATCGGCTCTCGTGCCCTATAGGCGCGGATCCCGCCGCATAAACGCGATTCGCTCGCATAAACGCGGGGAGAGCGCGTTTCCGTGCGCGAATCGCGTTTATGCGTGAGGTGGGCGCCGGAGGTCGCGCCGGCGACGGCACGTGTCAGGCGCGACCGCGCAGGATCAGGTGCCAGTACACCCAGGGCAGGACGCGCCGGTCGGCGATCCACGACAGTCGCCGCTCGCGATACAGCGACCGCCAGAACGGGACCGTCGGCTGCAAGTGGCCCCGCCGATCGAACTCGGCGAACACCACCGTGCCGCGCGACACCGTGAACGGTACGACGCTGTACCCGTCGTACCGGGCGGACGGCAGGCGGCCGGCACGCACCGCGGCCATGTTCTTCACCAGGGCCTTCGCCTGCTGCCGGATCGCCCCGCCCGAGCGGCGCGTGGCGACGGCCGCCGCATCGCCCACCGCCCAGATCTCGGGGTGCCGCACGTGCTGGAAGGTCTCGGGATCGACGTCGACGAAGCCCTGCGGGTCATCGGATGCTGCGAGCCCGCTGTCCGCGATCCACTCGGGCGCCCGCTGGGGCGGCACCGCGTGCAACACGTCGTACGACAGCGTCTCGTGCGCGTCGCCGTGACCGATGACGATCGTCTGGTTCTCGGCATCCACCGAGCGCAGCTCGCGGCTGTAGCGCACCTCGATCCCGTATTCGTCGAGTTTGCGGCGCAGCTCGCTGTCGATGGCGGGGATGCCGAAGGGCACGGGGTCGGGGCAGACGAAGACGACGCGGATGTCGTCGCGCACGCCGATCGCGCGCCACCAATCGCACGCGAGGTACATCGGCTTCTGCGCCGCCGCGCCGCACGAGGCGGGCTCGGGTGGCTGCGTGAACACGACCGTGCCCGCGCGCAGGTCGCGCAGCACCGGCGATGCCTTGGCGGCGAGGTCGTAGTCGTAGTTCGACACCCCCGCAGGAGTGGACATCGCCTCGGTGAGTCCCGGCACCTGCTCCCAGGCCATGCGTATGCCGGCGCAGACGACGAGCTGGTCGTAGTCCACACGACCGCCTGATACGAGGTGCACGCGGTGGGTCTCGGCATCCACCGCGAAGACCTCGTCACACAGCCACCGCACGCCGGGAGGGATGACGCCGGCTTGGGGGCGCGCCGCCTCGGACGCGCGAGCCGCCCCGCCCGCGATGTGCGATTGGAGGGGTGCGAACACGTGCAGTGTCCGTGGTTCGATCACGGTGATCTCGCCCGCGCGGGCGCGGTGCAGGCGCCCGGCCACCGAGAGACCCGCGTTGCCGCCGCCGATGACGACGATGCGCGGGCTGTCAGCGGACACGGCGGTGCCGCTCGAGTCGTTCATGGGGGATCCTCTCGTTCCCCTCACGTTCGTCGCCCGGGCGGGGTGATGCCACCCTCTTGACAGTCCCGCTCAGGCGAACGACTCGGGCGGTACGACCTCATCGGCGGGTTCGGGGACGACGTACAGGCCCGACGGCGAGTTCGCGGTCGACATGAGCGCTTCGAGCCACGCGCGATTCAGGGCGGGAGGACGCCCGCCGTTGTACTTGAACACGATGTTCGCGCGGGGATGCACCCACACCGAGGTACGTCCGCCGCCGGTGCTGATGTCGTCCTTCCACGCGAAGTAGAAGGGTTCGCCGCGCCGCAGCTTGTTGCCGACGACGACCTGCAGGTGCGCGAGCAAGCGGTCTTCGAAATCCGTGCGCACGCTGCTCTCGTAAATGAACTTGCCCACGTGTTCCTCCTGGTGACCTCGGTGCTCGTCCCTGCCACTGTGCGGGTCGTGCGGCGCCGGTCTCGGCGTCTGGGACGCCCCACGCCACCCCGGCACCGAAGGCGAAGGCCCTCAGAACATGCGGGCGGTCTGCGCGGGGTTGCGGCCATAGCTCTCGCGGTAGTACCGCGCGAAGCGCGACGCACTCGAAAATCCCCACCGCCGCGCTACCTCGGTCACCGACATCGGCGCCACCGATCGCAGCTCCGCGTGCGCCCCGTCGAGCCGGACGCGGCGCAGGTACTCGCTGGGCGTCATGTCGAGTGCACGACGGAAGGCGTGCTGAAGGCCGCGCGTGGAGATCCCGGCTGCTGCGGCGATGTCGTCGAGGGTGAGCGGCTCGCGGGCGTGAGCTTCGATGTGCGCGATCGCACGACGCACGGTGCGCGGGGCCGCCGAGCGCTGAATGGGCGCGTTGGACGGCGTCGAGATACGAGGTGTCGAAGGTCGTCAGCGTCGTCATGAGGGCGTGACGTTTGAGCTCGGCGGCGATGATCGGTTCGTCGTGCGAGACGGCCAGCGACGCCGAGACATAGGCGAAGCAGCGATCCCAGCGTGCGGCTGCCTCACGGTCTCGAGCGTTCGGGTCGAGACGGCGCAGCACGAGGCGGTCGTCGCCCGCGGCGATGCGGGCGACGCGCTCGGCGTCGGTGCGGTCGAAGATGAGGGCGCGCGTTCTCGTCGTGCCCGTCCAGTCGGCGGTGATCGGCGCGTCGAGACCGATCCACGGACGCTGGCCGTCGATCTGCGCGCTTCCGCTTCGCGTGCGCAGGTCGTCGCCGATCATGCGGCACGCCATGAGCTGGTCGTCCATGTGGATCGAGGCCGTGGTCGACGCCGTCAACTCCCAGGCGACGGCGGACAGGCCCGCCATCTCGACGGAGTTCCACGCGAAGGCGACCGTGCGAGGATCGAGCCGGTCGATCCGCGCGCTGGGAACGAAGCGCTGCCACACCTGCTCGACCTCGTCGACACCGCGGGTCCGCACCGTCAGAACGTGCCCCATCGTGCTCCTTCCCCGCGGCGACGCCGCCGCATCCTCCTCATTTTTCTGGCCGCGCCCGCGGTGCACGGTTCGCCGCACCGGTACCTGCGCGCAGAGGCCGCGTTCGTGCGCGAGCGGGGCCGGTCGCCCTGTCAAGGGGCGGGGCGCGCGCGCGAGCGCCGCGTTGGATGGGGGGACCGTTCGACGAAAGGACCCCCCATGAGCGACGCCTCGATCGATCCGTCCCCCGCCGATTCCGCCACGCCGGCCGCCGACACCGGCATCGCGGGGGTGCAGCCGCTGCGCGACGGCGACACCTCGATCGAGCCCGATCCCGCGCTCGATCCCGCGCAAGCGGAGTGGGATGCCACGATCGCGCTCGACGACGGCGCCGACCCGGAGGACATCAACCCGGCGACGGCGACGGGAGCGGATCCCGCGGAGATCCCCGCCGACGACAGCGACATCCCCCTCGAGGACATCCACCCTGAATCCACCGGGACGGACTCGCAGGGCGAGGACCCCGGCGTCGTCGAGCTCGGCGAGGAGGGCCAGGGAGACCTCGCGCCCGAAGACCTCTGACGCATCACCCGCGGTCGGCCGCTCGTCGTCGCAGCACGCGCATCGGTGTGGCTGCGACGACGAGCCGGGCGTCGGCGTACGCTACGCCGCCGCGTGCGCGCAGGGCCAGGGCGATCCAACTGGCGACCCCGCGTTCCAGCACCCATGCCGGCGCCCACCATGCCGCGGAGCGCTCGAACACGTGACGGCCGCCGTTTCGGCGGCGGCCCCTCTCGGCGAGCCCCGTCACGGCCAGCGCGAGCAGGACCAGGATGCCTCGCCGCCGCCGCAGCGCGAGGACCAGCGGCACCACGGCCAGCTCCACGCACAGACGCGCGGGCTGCGCCGTGCTGTCATACGCCTGGCGCACCCGCTGAGCCCAGAAATGACGGGCCGAGGGTGGTCGCCGCTCGACGAAGAGGTCGGGGCACGAGAGTACGCGTCCGCCCGCGGCACGCACCGTGCGTTCCATCTCGAGGTTCTCGAACAGCGCGTCGGGGTCGTACCCCCGAGCCAGGGCGGCTCGACGTACCGCGTAGGTGCCGGGGTAGTCGGCCGCGACGGCGCGGTTGATCAGCGTGCGGGCGGTATCCCAGCGGGCGTGCCAGGGCAGCGGCCGGAACACGTTCTGCGGCTTGACCAGGTCGGCATCCCGAAGCGCCGCGACCAACGCCGCCAGCGTGGCCCGATCATGGCGCACGTCGTCGTCGGCGATGACGACGTGCTCGTGCCGCGCGAGCGCGAGACCCGTCAGCACGCCGCGGACCTTGCCGTTGGCCCCGTGCGAGAGCATCGGAGCGACGTGCCGCACGCTGCCGGACCACGCCCGTGCGTGCGCGCGGAACAGATCCGGTGACGACCCGTCGACGACCGTGACGTCGATGTCGCTCGATAACCGTTCGAGGTATGCGGTGAGTTCGTCGATCGCGTCGTCGTGTGTCCAGCGCACGGGCAGCACGTACTCGGCATCCAGGCGCATCGCTCAGTCGTCGGTGCGGAAACCGGATGCCTTGTGCGTGCCGTCGCAGTAGGGCTTGATCGTCGACAGCCCGCATCGGCACAGCGCCACGGTGCGACGCGTGCGGGCGACCTCGCGGCCGTCGCTCGTGCGCAGGTCGACGTCGCCGCGCACGAGGAGCGGCCCGTCGGGGTAGGCGGTGATCGTGACGCGGTCGTCGGTCATCGCGCGTCCTCCCCGCGCAGCGACGACACCCGGCGTGCCCACGCATCGAGCATGTGCCGCCCCACCCGGTCGTCGACCTCGAGGCAGACCGCGGCGCCGAAGACGATGTCGGGGAGCAGGTCGGGGTGGTCCTCGGCGAGCGCGCCGGCCAGATCGCGAGCGGCGATCTGTTCGTGCACCGCGTCGGCTTCGACGTGTTCGTCGAAGTACTCGCACACGTCGTCGCCGAAGCCGAGTCGTCGCAGCCCCTCGGCATAGAGGCGGTTGGGGATCGACGAGGTCATCTCGAACGCCGCGAGGTGACCGACGATGGCCCCGATGAGACGGCGGTTGAGCCCGAACATCGACATGGCGTTGTGCGAGGCGAGGGTGACCACGGGCACGTCGTCGACGTACGCGCCGTACGTGTCACTGAGTCCCGCGCCGCGCACCGCCCGCGCGAACAGGGCGGCGTGCACGCGGTCGGGTCGTCCGCCGCCGTATTCGTCGGACTGGATCTCGACCAGCGCGGCTTTGGGGCGTCCCGTCAGGCGGGGGATCGCCCAGGAGTGCGGGTCGGCTTCGCGCAACGTGTACACGGTGCGGTGCACGAGGAATTCGTGCGCCTGCTCGAGAGTCGCCTTGCGGGCGAGATGGCGCGACAGGCTCGGACCGCCCTCGGCACCGGTCAGAGCGAACAGGGCACGGGCGACGGCGTCCGCGGTGGGGGCGGGGAGCTCCGGCACCGCGACGGAACGACGCAAGGACGCCTCGAACGCCGTCTCGATCACCCGGCGGGTCGCAATGAGGGTGGGGTCCCATTCGAGGTCGGGCCGCAGCGCAGGAAACGCGCCGTACGCCGAGGCGTACAGGACGAACAGGGCGAGCTGGAGGTCGTCGTCGCGTTCGATGTCGGCGGATGCCGTGACCGCCGCGTCGGCGAGAACGGTGTGCGCCGTCGCGATGCCGTCCACGAGGTGGTGCAGGACGGCGGCGCTGACCGGTCCGCGCGGACGGAAGGGCACGGTGGCGCCGGCGGTGTCGTCAGGGTGTGCGGGGGAGAGGGGGGAGGACAAAGTGGTGGACACCACCGCACCCTGCGTCGGATCGGGTCCGCTCGCCGAGCCCCTTGACATCCCACGCGCACGAGACGAGGGGGCCGGCCTGCCGGCCGACCCCCTCGGTGCGCCGTCTTACTGCTCGATGAGCTGCGGCGTGCTCTCGTGCGCCTCGATGACGCCGTCGCTGTCGTCGGTCGACACGGCGATGCGGCGGGGCTTCGCCTTCTCGCTGACGGGGATCGTGACGCTCAGCACACCGTTGCGGTAGGAGGCGCTGATGCGCTCGGTGTCGATGCCCTGACCGAGGTTGAGCTGACGGACGAAGGATGCCGTCTCGCGCTCGCGCGTGATCCACTTCACGCCCTCGCCCGAGCCGAGCGTGCGTTCGGCGCGGATGGTGAGCAGCTGACCGTCGACGTCGATATCGACCGAGCCGGGGTCGACGCCGGGGAGGTCGGCCGCGAGCACGTAGTGGTCGCCGTCGCGGTAGAGGTCCATCGGCATCCGGCGCGGTCCGCCGCCGCGGCGCGCGTCGAGAAGGGTCGACGCGAGGCGGTCGAGGTCGCGGAAGGGGTCGTAGGTGGCCATGTCGATTCTCCTTTTCGATCGGTCCGGATCTCGGCATCCGGAGGGTCTTGTGAAGTTGAGTCTTGTTCGCTCAACTAACCTCAGATTAGCACTCTCGGTATCCGAGTGCCAAGAGTCGGGCGCGCGATTGTCGCGCCGGCGGACGTGCGTCGCAACCCCCGTGCCGAACCCCCCGAACGGGCCGTTTCGTAGCCCGCACGCGCCGCCCCGGTCGCTCGACCGACATTCCCCCGAGCGGCGCGGGAGGAGAGACGATGTACTTCCATCGGCAAGAACTGCAGCACACCGCCACCCCCGAGAAGCCGGACGCCGTCTACGCGCGCAAGCTCCAAGAGGTGCTCGGCGGTCAGTACGGCGAGATCACCGTCGCGCTGCAGTACCAGTTCCAGGCCTGGAACATGCACATCCCCGGCAAGTACCGCGATCTCGTCTTCGGGATCGGGGCGGAGGAGATGGGGCACGTCGAGATGCTCGCGATCATGATCGCCCAGCTGCTCGAGAAGGCACCCCTCGGCATCACGACCGATGCCGTGCAGGACGACCCCACCGTCGCCGCGGTCATCGGCGGCACCGACATCCAACAGGGCATCGTCGCCGGAGCCGGTGCGCGCCCGGTCGACTCGATGGGCAACCCCTGGCAGGGCAGCTACGTCACGGCCAGCGGCAACCTGCTCGCCGACTTCACGGCCAACGCGAACGCCGAGATGCAGGGGCGCGTGCAGGTCGCGCGGCTGTACCACCAGACCGACGATCACGGCGTGAAGGACCTGTTGGCCTTCCTCCTCGCGCGCGACACCATGCACCAGAACCAGTGGATGGCGGCCGCCGCCGAACTGCGCGCCGAGGGCCTGGAGGACCTGCCCGTGCCGAGCAACTTCCCGCTCGAGAAGGAGGACCGCGACGTGTCGTACCAGTACATCAACTTCTCCAACGGCGCGAAAGCCCGCGAGGGCTCGTGGGCGTCGGGCCCCACTCCCGACGGCAAGGACGAGTTCACATACGTGCCCGAGCCGCCCGCCGGCGTGCCGATGCCCCCGCCCACGCACCCCGACGCCCGCTTCTACGGCACGACCGAGCTGCCCAACAGCGTCGAGAAGCTCGCCGGGCGCGCCCAGGACGCGCTGCACAAGGAATGAGCGGGGTCGATGCCGCGGTGCCGGGGCCGTCGACGGTCTCGGCGCCGCGGAGCGGAGCGAGTTTCCCCGCGATGCGCGCCGCAAAAGTCCCGCGCTCGGTGATGGCGGGCCCGTACGGGCACCCGTTCCATCCCGTCGCGGTGACGATCCCGATCGGGGCGTGGTCGTCGAGCCTCGTGTTCGACCTCCTCGGTCTCGCCGCCGACGATCCGCGGGCGTTCGCGACCGGGTCGCGGTGGCTCATCGCGATCGGCCTGGGCGGAGCAGCCGGTGCGTCGGTCCTCGGGCTCCTGGACCTGTCGCGCATCCCACCCGGCACGCCCGCCCGGCGTACCGCGCTCGCGCACCTGTGCCTGAACGTCACGGCGATGCTGCTCTTCTCGGCGAGCCTGGTGTTGCGGGTACTCGAACTCGGCCGTGTGCCGGGGGTCGCGTTTGTGCTCAGCGTCGTGGCATCGGCGGGCCTGAGCGTCTCGGGTTGGCTCGGCGGCAAGCTCGCCTACCGCTGGGGCGTGCGCGTCGCCGACGAGAACACCCAGCGTGAGGGCTTCGAGACGGCCTGACGTGTCGCTCTTCGGGGCCGGATGCCACGGCATCCGCCCCCCCGTTGAGTGTCCAGGAAACGCCGTGACTCCGTCGCGTTACACGGCGTTTCCTGGACACTCAACAGGGGGGGCGAGGGGGCGCCGGTCACCGTGGGCGGCGCAGGGGCACGCGACCCCACCCTCCGCTCACGGCGCCGGGGTCGTGCTGCGCCGCCAGCACGGCGCCGGTCGTCGCGGGAGCCGCGCGGCGGCGCAGGCCCAGGGACCGCTGGAGGGCACGGATGCCGCGGTCGTACGCGCGCGGGAAGACGAACCGCAGGGGCCGCGCGACGAACTGCGCGGCCCCGACGGCGATCTCGTCGCGATGGCCCCGCGCGGCCCGCACGATCGCGCGCGCCACCCGATCGGCGGACACCACGGGCGGAAGGGGGAAGGGCGTCCGGCCGGTGACGTTCGCGGCGCGCTGATAGATCGGGGTGTCGATGCTCGCCGGGAGCACGACCTTGATCCGGATGCCACGATGCCCGCGCATCTCTTGGCGCAGCGACCGCGCGAAGCCGAGCAGCCCGTGCTTGGCCGCGACGTACGAAGAGACGTACGGGCCCGCCACCTGCGAGTACAGCGAGCCGACGAACACGATCGTCCCGCCCCCGCGCGCACGGAAGTGGGGTAGCACGGCCCGCGCCGCGCGCATGTGGCCGACGAGGTTCGTCTCGATCACGCGGTCGCGCACGGCGTCGGGGGTGTCCTCGACGCTGCCGTAGGCGAAGACCGACGCCGAGGCCACCCAGACGTCGATCCGGCCGAAGCGCGCGATCACGGTATCCGTCGCCCTTTCCGGACCGCCGGGGGTGGCGAGATCGATCGAAAGGGTGAGCACCTCTGCGCCCCGGCGGCGGCACTGAACGGCCGCGGACGAGAGGGCGACCGCGTCGCGCGCGACGAGCGCGATGCGCGCCCCTCGCCGGGCGAAACGTACCGCGGTGGCGCGCCCGATCCCGCGTGAGCCTCCGGTGACGACGACGACCTGACCCATGTGCCCCCCTCGAGGATGTCGGGACACCGTAGGGTCGCCGTGTTCACCTTGCCGACGGGGTTGACGGCCCGTCTCCCGCGGATTTCCGCGAGGCGGATAACAGCCCGCCGCCGCGTCCGCAACCCCGTGTGTGATCGCTTCCGCACGCGCCCAGGGTGGCCCGCATGTCAGGGACACGGACGAGCAGGCTCGGGCGCATCGACGACGGCGTGCGGGAGGTCGCCGACGGGGTGCTCATGATCACGCGCGCCGCCACCAACAGCTACCTCGTCGACACCGACGACGGCCTGATCCTCATCGACGCCGGCCTGCCGCGCAGCTGGTCGTACCTGATCGCGGCACTCTCGGCCCACCGTTGCGCGCCCGACGATCTGGTGTCGGTCGTGTTGACGCACGGGCACTTCGACCACGTCGGCACGGCCGAGCGGCTGCAGCGGGATCACCACGTCCCGATCCACGTGCACGAAGCGGACCGGCCGCTCGTGCGGCATCCCTACCGCTACGACCGCGAGGCCTCGCGGGCCCTGTATCCGCTGCGGCACCCCGGCGGCATCCCCGCGCTGGCGCGCATGGCCCGCTCCGGCGCTCTCGCCGTGCGCGGGACCGAAGCCCTGGGCGACGTCGTCGCGGGTGTCCCCCTGCTGGGCGGGCTCGTTCCGATCGCGACGCCGGGGCACACCTCCGGCCACATGGCTTTCCACCTTCCCGACCGCGACGTGCTCTTCACGGGCGACGCACTCGTCACCTTCGACCCGTACACCGGGCGAGCGATGCCGCAGATCGTGGCCCGCGCGGCGACTGCCGACAGTGCGGCGGCGCTCGCGGTGCTCCCGGTGCTCGCGACGACGCGCGCCGCAACCCTGCTCCCGGGCCATGGCGACGCGTGGACCGACGGGGTCGAGAACGCTGTCGTCCTGGCCCGCGCGACCGGGGCCCACTGACGCATCCACGACCAGAGCCCCCGACGAACGAGGAGAGAACGCATGAGAGCGATGACCTACCGCGGACCGTACAAGGTGCGCGTCGAGGACAAGGCCGACCCGGGCATCGAGCATCCGAACGACGCGATCGTCCGCGTCGAGAGGGCGGCGATCTGCGGCTCCGATCTGCACCTGTACCACGGCATGATCCCCGACACCCGCATCGGGCACACGTTCGGCCACGAGTTCATCGGTCGTATCGAGCAGGTCGGCTCCTCTGTGCAGAACCTCTCGGTGGGCGACCGGGTCATGGTGCCCTTCAACATCGCGTGCGGCACATGCTTCTTCTGTGCGCGGGGCCTGCTGAGCAACTGTCACAACGTCAACGCCAACGCCACCGCCGTGGGCGGCATCTACGGCTACTCGCACACCGCGGGCGGGTACGACGGCGGCCAGGCCGAGCTCGTGCGCGTGCCGTTCGCCGACGTCGGGCCGCGCGTCATCCCGGAGTGGATGGACGACGAGGACGCCCTGCTGCTCACCGACGCGTTCTCGACCGGATACTTCGGCGCGCAGCTCGGCGACATCGTCGAGGGCGACACCGTCGTGGTGTTCGGGGCGGGGCCCGTGGGGCTGGCGGCGGCGCGCTCGTCGTGGCTCATGGGGGCCGGGCGCGTCATCGTCGTCGATCAGATCGACGCGCGGCTGGAGAAGGCCCGCTCCTTCGCCTTCGCCGAGACGCTCGACTACCGCGAGCACCGTGACATCGTCGTGGAACTGAAGAGGCAGACCGACTGGCTGGGCGCCGACGTCGTGATCGACGCGGTCGGCGCCGAGGCCGACGGCCACTTCTTGCAGCACCTCACCGGCGCGAAGCTCAAGCTGCAGGCGGGGTCGCCGGTGGCGCTGAATTGGGCGATCGACTCCGTCCGCAAGGGCGGCACCGTTTCGGTCATGGGCGCCTACGGACCGCTGTTCAGCGCCGTGAAGTTCGGCGATGCGATGAACAAGGGCCTGACGATCCACACGAACCAGGCGCCCGTCGCCCGTCAGTGGCCGCGCCTGTTCGAGCACATCCGCGAGGGCCGCATCTCGCCGCGCGAGCTCATCACGCACCGCATCCCCCTCGAGCACATCGCCGAGGGGTACCACATGGTCTCCGCGAAGATCGACGGGCTCGTCAAGGCCGTCATCCTTCCCCCGACCGCCTGAGAGGAGCACCCCCATGGCCTACACCGCCGACAAGCCCACACCGCCCCCGAGCGCCGAGGAATTGCGCGCGCGCATCCCCGGTTGGGGCGCCGACCTCGACCCGGCCGACCGGCCGGCCTTCCCCAAGGAGCAGTCGCTCGACCTCAACGCCCACTGGGACTTCCCTGACGAGCAGCCCGAGCCTCCCGGCGGGCGGGAGCGTTCGATCGAGCACGGGCGGCTCACTCCCGTGTTCGGCACGGCCCAGCCCCTGCACGGCGTCTCGGGCGCCATCCGCCGCTACGCCTACGATCGCTTCAGCGAGGCGCGCGCCGCGCACTGGCTTCTGCTCATCGCGGGCGACCGGGTGGACGCCGGCGGCGCCCACCTGCGTTCGCTGTTCTCGCGGCATCCCGACAACCCCATCACCGAGACCGGTGTGCTCGCCGAACGCCGGTGGTCGCCCATCGGCGACCGGCTCGGGCGGGCCGATGTGCGACACCAGTGGATCGATCCCTTCCTCATCGCCGGGCCGTGGATATTGGGGGCCGCGGGCGTTGTCGTCGTGGCGCGCCGGCTGCTGCGCCGCCGCTGACGGGTGGGGCGGCGTGGGGCCGTGGTGCGGAGTTCGTGGCGACATGCCGGGGTGGTGGCATCCGGGATCGGTGTGTCGGGGCGGGACTCCGCAGGACGGCGGCGCTCTGCCGCCCGGGCTCGCCGCCCGACCGCCCCGCCGCCCCGCCGCCCGACCGCCCGACCGCCCGGCCGCCCGGCCGCCGCGCGCGGTAGCGTCGACGGATGACGGATGCCACGGCGAAGCCGCCCGTGTGGAGTGCCCTGTGGGGCGCCACCCACCCCGGCCCCACGCTCGTGGTCACCGTGCTCGCTCTCGCGCTCGGGGGCGCAGCCGGCGTCGAGCCCGCCCGCCTGGCTCTGCTCGTGGTCGCCGTGTTCGCCGGTCAGGTGTCGGTGGGGTTGTCCAACGACGCGATCGACGGCGCCCGCGACGCCACCGTGGGCCGCACCGACAAACCCATCGCCGCGGGAACGATCACGCCGGAGCGCGCGCTCGCGGTGGCCGTCGCAGCCGTGGTGCTGGCCTTGGCGCTGTCGGTTCCACTCGGGCCGGGATTGCTCGCGGCGCACGCGATCGCTCTCGCCTCGGCTTGGGCGTACAACGCGGGGCTGAAATCGACGCCCCTCTCGATCGCACCGTTTCTGCTGAGCTTCGGGCTGTTCCCGTCGTTCGCGACGCTGTCGCTGACCCCGCCCGCACCGGCGGCGCCGTGGGCGTCGCTCGCCGGGGCGGCGCTGGGGGCGGCCGTGCACCTGACCAACGTCGTCCGCGATCTCGACGATGACCGGCGTACGGGGGTCCGTGGTCTGCCGCACCGCTTGGGTGCGCGCGCGTCGGTGGTGCTCGCGGCGGTCGGGATCATCGCGGGGGCTCTCGCGGTGCTGTTCGGAACGGATGCCACGCTGCCCGGCACCCTCTTCTTCGGCGCGGTCGTCGTGGTCGCTGCGGTGGCCGTCGTCATCACTGTCGTACGCGCGCCCGGACGGGCGGTGTTCCAGCTGACGATGCTGGCGGCGCTGCTGCTCGCCGCGCAGCTCGTCGTCACCTGAACATCCCTCCGCGAGATCTCCTCGGGCAAACGGTCACGGGCGGTCGTGGCAGGGCGCTCACTCGAGTGCCCCGCGGTCGAAACGCATCGCGTAGGCACGGGTGAACAGGGCGCCGCCGGGGCCGCGCAGCGCCGTGCGCAACGCGGCCGTTCGCGCGATGTGCGCTGCGGGGGCGGCTGCTCGACCGAGCATGGTGTTCACCCGAGCGAGCCGGGCCGCGTGTCGCGCCGAGGCGAGACGGTCGGCTTCCCAGCGGCCGAGCCCGTCGGTCTCGCCGGAGCGGAGCCACCCGGGAAGGAGCGGGGCGAGCGTCAGCGCGTCCAGCAGCCCCAGGTTCATGCCCTGTCCGCCGATCGGGCTCACCTCGTGCGCCGCGTCGCCGACGACTACGATCCGCCCGCGACGGAGGGCTGGAGCCACCGCGCGGCGTACGCGGAACGACGAGGCGGTCGAGGTGTCGACGTGCACACCGATGCGTGCGATGAGCGCTCGCCGCAGCGTGTCGGCGGCATCCGTGATCTGTGTCGTACCGGCCCAGGCGACGAGACGTCGGCGGCCGCCTGGCAGAGGGAACGACTCGAGCACCCCCTCGCGCTCGAGGTGCACGCGCGCGACGGCGTCTCCGGGAGTCTCGACGTCGGCCATGACGTACCGGTCGGGGTAGTGGTGCGTGCGGACGACCCCAGGGCGGTACACCAGCTCGCGCCCGGCCCACCCGGAGGCCACGACCACGAGGGCGGCTCTGATCTCCTCTCGCCCACCGGGACCGCGGGCGACGATGCGTACGTCGTGGCGGCCGGCGTGCACCGCCGTCACCTCCACGCCGTGGCGGACGGGCGGGGCGAGGGCGGTGAGCACATCGACGGTGTCGGCCTGGGGGAGTGCCGCGACGTACGGATGTCGAACGCGGAGCCGGTCGAACCGGATCGCAGCGAGAAGGCGGCCGTCTGCGCGCGCCTCGCCGCGGCCGATGCGCACGGCGCGCGCGAGCAGGGCGTCGGCGGCGCCGGAACCTTCCAGGAGAGCGAGCGCGGGGGAATGGATGCCGATGGCCCGCGTGCCCGACGCGGCGGCGGGACGCTTGTCGACGATCCCGACGTCGAGCCCGCGCGCGCGAAGGTCGGCGGCGAGGGCGAGCCCGACCGGCCCCGCGCCCACGATGAGCACGTCAGGCACGGGGCGCCCGCCCGTCGGCGACCGCGAGCAGACGGAAGGGCGCCGGCTGCTCCACGTGCCACGGCGCGCCCAGCGCCGCGGCGAGCTCGTCGGCGCGGTAGCTGCGGCGGATCGAGCGCAGACCGTCGACGCGCAGGAACGTTCCCGCCGACAGCGGTGCGATCCCCGCCGCGTACAGGGCGTACGCCACGCGTCCGCGCGCGATGTCTGCGTGCAGCACCGGGCCGCGCGAGAGCGCGAAGGAGTCGTCGGCGAACCGTCGCAGCGACGACGGGTCGAGGTGGTGCAGGACGTGGTTCGACACGACGAGGTCGTAGCGCTCGCCCGCGGTCAGGAGGTCTCGGGAGTCGCGAGCGACGAATCGCACGTGGGGTCGTGCGCGCCGTCGCGCGGCGGCGATCGCACGGGTGTCGGGGTCGGCGCCGGTCCAGACGACGTCGAACCCGTCGCGCGCGGCGAGATCGGCCAGACGCGCGACGACGTCACCGCCCCCGCACCCCAGGTCGAGTACCCGGGCGGGCCGCTCGAGAGCCCGCAGTTCGGGGCGGATGCGGGTGCGGTAGACGTGGCCCCACGCTGAGACCAGACGGTTCACCAGGCCGAACCGGCGGTAGGTCGCGGCCAGTGCCCGCGGGTCGCAGGAGGGGTCGTCCATCAGCTCGGTGAGCGCCGTGTCACGGTGCGCGAGGCCTCCCCACCCACCGCGGCGAGCGCGTGCGCCGTTCACGTCGGTGGCCGCCGCAGCGTCAGGCGCGCCGCCTCCACGGTGAGGCCGGGGCCGAACGCCAAGGCCGCGACACGGTCGCCGTCGCGGCGTGCGCCGTCGGCGAGCAGGTCGCGCAGGATGAACAGCAGCGTGGCGCTCGACATGTTGCCGTGTGCGCGCAGCACCGCGCGTGAGGGAGCGAGAGCGTCGGCGTCGAGCCCGAGCGCGTTCTCGACGCGGTCCAGGATGCTGCGCCCGCCGGGGTGGACGGCCCACGCGTCGATCTCGTCGAGGTCGCCGATCACGTCGGTGGCGATGCCCGCGATCTCACGCCCGACGATGCGCGGCACTTCGGGCGTGAGGGTCATCTCGAAACCGGAGTCGCCGACCGTCCAGGCCATGTCTTTCTCGCCCTCGTGGGTGATGTGGGTGGCGAAGCCCTCGAGGTCGAAGCCGGCGTGCGAGGGCTCGCCGGATGCCACGACCGCGGCCGCCGCGCCGTCGGCGAACACCGAGGCGGCGACGATCTGATCGGGGTGCGACGACGTCTGCCAGTGCAGCGAGCACAACTCGGCACAGGCCACGAGCACGCGCGCGTCGGGGTCGGCGGTGACGATGCGCGCCGCGAGCCGGAGCGCGGGGATCGCCGCCGCGCAGCCGATGAAGCCGAGATGGTATCTCTCCGCCGAGGTCGGCAGGTCGAGGTCGCGCACGAGGCGGTAGTCGGGGCCGGGGGCGAACATCCCGGTGCACGAGACGGTCACGACGTGGGTGATGGCATCCGGGGTCAGCCCCGCATCGGAGATCGCCGCGCGCGAGGCCTCGGCGAACAACGCCGGGGCGCTTCGTCGATACTCGTCGTTGCGCGCGCCCGTGGGCGGCATGAGCAGCGTGTCACCCTCGCGTACGTCCAGGCCGTCTCCCGCCGCACCGGCCAACTGCGGCAGGACGACATGGCGGGTATCGATGGCTGCGGCGTCGAAGGCCGCGCCCACCAGCCGCTGGCTCTTGCGGTCGAAGCCCGGCTGCGCGGCGAACAGGTCGCGCAACGCCGATTGCGCCATGCGCGTCTCGGGCAGGGCCGTGCCGATCGAGAGGAGGCGCGCGGTCATGCCTCACTCTAGACACGCCCGGAACGTCGAGGCGCGGGGATGGCGTCGCGTCGGGCCGCCGTCTAGGGTGCCTCGCGCGCCCGCGGGCCGAGACGTTCCGGGCGGGCCGGATCGCTCCTGTCAACCCGCTCGGCCCGCGCCGGGGGCGGCCGTACCGTGGCGCCTCCCCACGGAAAGGATGCCGCCATGACCGGCCCCCGCCACGCCGACCCCACCCGGGTGACGAACCAGAAAGCCGTGCAGGACCCCAATCGCAAGCTCTGGCTGCTGGCATCCGGGCTCCTCGCCCTCATCTCGATCGTGCTGTTCGCCTTCTCGATCCCGATCGTCGCCGCGTGGGCGTGGATCGGCATCGCGTTCCAGGTCGCGATCTTCGCGGCGCTGCTCGTGAACGCTCTGACGGGTCGCCGCGGCTCGTACCAGGGCTACATCTTCGCCGTGCTGATGTGCGTGCAGGCCGCTGTCGCGCTGCTGGTGATGGTGATCATCGCGATCGCGGCGTGGGCGCCGGCCTGAGCTCCGTTCCTCCGCCGGGAACGCCGATCGCGTGTCCGCTACACCCCGACGCCGCGCGAAACCCTCCGGGTGTTGCGCACACTCAGACGCGGGAGCGCCGCCGTCGGCGTCACAGGATGGGCTTGCCGCCGGTCACCGCCACCCGCGCGCCCGAGACGTAGCTGGCTTCGTCGGAGGCGAGCAGCACGTACACCGGTGCGAGCTCCGCGGGCTGACCGGGGCGGCCCATCGGCACCTGCTGGCCGAAACTCTCGACTTTCTGCTCGGGCATGGTCGCGGGAATGAGGGGCGTCCACACCGGGCCGGGCGCGACGCTGTTGGCCCGGATGCCGCGATCGGCGAGCAACTGCGCGAGCGAGGCCGTCATGTTGGCGATCGCCGCCTTGGTCGCGGCGTACGGCAGCAGTTGCGGCGACGGCATGTCGGAGTTCACCGAGCTGGACGCGATGATCGAGGCGCCCTCCTTCAGGTGCGGCAGGGCCGCCTTGACGAGGTGGAAGTACGCGCTGACGTTCGTCGCCCACGTGTAGTCCCACTCGCCGTCCTCGATCTCTTCGAGGGTGTCGTGGCTCATCTGGAACGCCGCGTTGCTGACGAGCACGTCGAGCCGGCCGAGATGCCTGACCGTCTGCGCGACGAGGTCACGGCAGTGCGCGGGGTCGGAGATGTCGCCGGGCAGCAGGATCGCGCGCCGGCCCGCGTCTTCCACGAACCGGCGAGCCTCCTCGGCATCCTCGTGCTCGTTCAGGTACGCGATCGCGACGTCGGCACCCTCGCGCGCGTAGGCGAGCGCGACGGCCTTGCCGATCCCGCTGTCGCCGCCCGTGATGAGGGCGACCTTGCCCTCGAGCCGGCCGCTTCCGCGGTAGCTGTCGGCGCCGTAGTCGGGCTTCGGATCCATCACGCGGTCGGAACCGGGAACCTCTTGCTGCTGAGCGGGCTGTGACATCTCTGCCTCCTCGGGGGTGGGATTGTCCACCCCATCCGCTCGGGCGCGATCGCGCACGAGGGTTGACAGCCCGTCGGACCTCGCCGAGCTCAGGCGGCGAGCGCGCGCGGAAGCAGCAGGCTCGAGACGGCGCCGCGGTAGTCGTCGATCATGCGACGGCGGTCCAGACGCGCTCGCGCGGTCAGGGCCGCCGAGCGCAGCGTCGGTCTGTGGGCGAGGGCGTGGTCCCACGCGTCGGCGATGCCGGTGTCGTCGCGCGGGGTGACCACCCCGAAGCCCTGCACGATGCGCGCCGCGTCGCCCACGTCGGTGGTCACGGGGATGGCCCCGGATGCCGCGCCCTCGACCAGGCACAGGGGCGAGGCCTCGCCGAAAGCGCTCGTGAGAGCGACGATGTCGGCCGCGCGGTACAGCTGGGGCATGTCCTCCCGCAGTCCGAGGGCGTGCAGGGCGACGTCGTCGCCGACACCGCTGTCGGCCATCAGTGCCGTGAAGCGGGGGTTGCCGGTGCTCATCCCCGAGCCGCACATCACGTAGTGGGTGCCGGGGGCGCGCCGGGCGTGCCGTGCGACGGCGGCGAGGAAGAGTCCCGGATCCTTCATCGCATCGAAGCGGGCCGCCAGCAGCACGACGGGCGCCGTCTCCGGGATGCCGAGACCCTCGCGAATCCGACGGCGCTCCGCGCGTGTGCCGGGGCGGAACCGCCGGGTGTCGATGCCGTTGTCGATCACCCACGCCCGATCGGTCATCACGCCGGCGCGTTCGTAGGCGTCGGACGTCGAGGAGGCGCAGGCGATGGTCGCCGACACCGCGCCCGAGGCCCCGGCATCCCGCAACCACCCCAGCGCGGCGCCGGAGTGCGTGGGGTCGGAGCGGTGCAGGCACGCGGCGACCGGCAGCGACGGCAGCAGTCCGGCGCGCTCGAGCGCGACGATCAGGCTCAGGGGCTGCTCCTTCAACGAGAGCACGACGTCCACCTCGGCGACGATGGCCGCGGCCCGATCGAGCTCGGCGCTCGAGAATTCCTCGGGGGCGACGGGGCGATCTCCGGCGATGCGGTCGAAGGCGTCGATGCGGACCCCGGCTCGGCGCAGACGACGGTAGCGGGTGTCATCGCGGGCGAACTGCAGCGACGCATCGCGGCGGGCGGCGGAGGTCAGCGACAGCACCCGATGCTCCTGGCCGCCATCGGCGACGAGGCCCGCGACGACATCGGAGTGCAGGATGCGCGCTCCACCGGCGAAGAAGCCTTCGTACAGCGACAGCACACGCAGGGGTCGGGTCATCGATGGGCCTTCCGGGGGACTTCACCGCTCGGTGGATACGGTCGTCCCATGCTGAGGGCTCGACCCCGGATGGCGGGTTACACCGCGAAGACCATCTCGTGAACGCCCGGACACGAGCCGACGCGCCGACTCCCGGGGGAAGGAGCCGACGCGCCGGGTGAAGGGGCGGGGTCAGGTGCGGGGGGTGACCGCCATCGCCTCGCCGGTTCTGCGCATGCGCGACCAGGACCACGACGACGCGAGCCGTTTCGGCGGCTGCTCCTCGGCCGCTCGCGGCACGATGCCGTTGCCCATGGCGGTCGACATCGCGATGCTCCACACCGAGCCCGCACGCTCGCCGTTGTCCGGTGCGCCCTGCTGTCCGTAGATCACGGTGGCCTCCTCGCTCCCGTCTGCGACGGGGCTCTGCTCGCTCCGTCTTCAACCGCGGTCGCCGTTCGGTGACCGGCCTTGACAGAGAGACCGACGTGCGCGTTCACCGGGAGGTAGATGCCGAACCGGGGGACGGAGCGAGCCCGGTGCTCCGTCCCCCGGTGTGTCTTCTGGCGGTCGACTCAGGCCTCGCGGACCGTGTGCCCGGCGTCTTCCGCACGATCGCGCACGGCCGCGGCCGCCTCGGCGGAATCGTCCTTCACGTGCTGAACGGCTTCGGCCGCGCGGTCCTTCACCGCCGCCGCGGCGTCGGCGGCGGGCTCCTTCAGATGCGCTGCCACCTCCTGCGCGACGTCCTTGGCCTGATCGACCAGGGGCTGCGCCTTCTCTCTCGCCTGGGCGGCGGCGTCGCGCTCGGCACGGCTCGGAGGGATGAGGGAGGCCAGCACGAGTCCCGCGCCGAAGGCGACGAGTCCCACGGCGAGCGGGTTTCCCTTCGCTTTCGACACGGTGTCGTGGGCGACCCCGTGCACGGCGTCGGCCGCGCCGTGCGCGAGATCCGATCCGGCCGACGTCGAGTCGTCGACGGCGCCCATGACCTTCTCGCGCAGCCCGCGCAGCGCGCCGTGCACCTTGCCCTTCTGTCGGTCGATGATCTTCGACGGCGTCACTTTGTCGGCGAGGGCGTCGACGTCGGAGCCCAGCTCCGCACGGGTGCGCTCGATGTCGGCGCGAATGGCTTCCGGTGAATCGGTCATCGGTTCTCCTCATTCCTGGTGAATGCGTCGGGGATCTCCTGCAGAGTGGCGGCGGTCTGGGGCGCCCCCTGCACCTTCTTCAGCTGGGCGCGACCGACCGCGAAGAGGATCCCCGCGATCACCGCCCAGATCACGGCCACCACCACGGCCGACCACGCCTCGCCGATCGCGAGGGCGAGGGCCGCCCACAGAGCGAGGGAAAGGAACAGCACGACCATGCCCGCCGCGTAGCCGGCGCCGCCGAGCAGCCCGGCACCCTTCGCCGACGTACTCGCCGACTGCTTCACCTCCGCCTTGGCGAGGGCGAGCTCCTGACGCATGAGCGTCGACATGTCGCGGGTGACTTCGCCGACGAGTTCGCCCAGTGACGTGGTCGCTGCCCGCTGCTCAGAGGGAGTCGGGTCGCTCATGCGCGTCTCCTTCCCGCGTACCCGCGTCGCGGGGTCCGCCGAGGCGGGCGGCCGACTCGGTGTACAACGGCGGGTCGCCGCCGTCGACGCCCGCGACCAGCCCGGTGTCGTCGACACCCGGTTCGGTCGAGACGTTCGTGGCGACGAGGCCGTCCGGTGCCGGCGGCACCTCCGGCAGGGCGGGGGGCTGCGCTGCGGACCCCGCGAAGCTCTGCCGGCCCGGGGTGTCGGATCCCGACGCCCCGGAGTCCGACGCCGCCCCGGCCGCGATGGCGCGGCTGAGCCGTCCGACGACGACGCCGGCGATGGCAGCGGCCGCGATGAAGACGCCGGGTCGACGTCGTGCGAACGAACTGACCTCGTGCAGGAGTTGCTGCGGGTCGCGGTCGCCGAGCCACGAGCCGACGGTCGACACGTGTCCGGCGGCGCGGCGAACCAGATCTCCTGCGATCCCGCCGTTCTCGTCGGCGTCGGCCATGCGCGAGAGGTCGTCGCCGACCGAGCCCAGGCCCGCGGCCAGACGCTTCTGCTGCCCGGCCGCCTGGTCGGAGAGCTCGCGGCCGGTCTGCGACACGAGATCGCCGAACCGGGCCTTGGTCTCGCTCGCGACTGCCGCGGCCTCGTGCGCGCTGGTCTCGACGACCTCGCGGGCGGCGCCGCCGGCCGTCTGCGTCACGGCGGACGCCTCGTGCGCGGCTGTCTGGGCTTTGGCGGAAACGCCGTGGTCTTCGTCGTTCGACGCGGTGAACTGCGACATGTTCGCTCCTTCCGTCTTGATGAGGTGTCCGGTTTAGAGCCGTTCTGCTCCTTCTTCCGCGGGCCTTGCGTGGCGCAGAGCCGCGTGCAATGCGCGCGACGGCCGGAGCGACGACGTGTTGCGGCCAGGTCGTCCGCCCAGGAATTTCGCCTTCGTTGACGGCAAGGGGGCGGCGAAACCGCCGACAGTCGCTACGATCGTGGGTCGTGCACACGTCTCTCGATTCAGCGACGGCCCTCGGTGTGGGCTCCGAGCTCGGACGCGCGCTGCTCGCCTACGGCGAGGCCCGGCGCGTCGCCGCGGCCGAAGCCCGTCGCGCACTCGGGTTGAACGACCTGGACGCTCGAGCGTTGCTGTTCGTGGCCGCGAACCCGGGCGCTCGACCCTCGCACGTGCGAGAGCATCTCGGGATCACTTCGGCGGGTGTGACGACGCTGATCGACCGGCTCGTCCAACGCGGTGCGGTGCGGCGCGATCTCGACGACGAGGATCGACGGGTGAACCACATCACCGCGACGGTCGATCTCGACGCGGCACCGTGGAACGTGCTGCGCGCTTTCGACGGCGGGGTGGAGGCGGCGATCGCGGCCATCGATCCCCAGCGGGCGCGCGAGGTCGCGGCCTTGATCGAGCGAGTGACGGAGGCGGCGACCCGCGTCGCGGCCGAGTGACGGTCAGCCGCGTTCGAGAAACGCCTCGGACCGCGCCTGCAAGAAAGAGCACAGCGCGGCGAGAGTGGCCAGTTCTCCGGCCAGGGCCATGACACGTCCCGCGGGGAGAGGCGCGGCGTTCTCGCGGGGCTCGAACGTGACGGCCCAATCGGTGGAATCGGCTTCGTCTCCCGGGGCGACATAGAACGTCGTCGACACACTGCGCAGCTTCGCCGCGATCAGGCCGGCGTCGGTTCCGTCTTCTTCGTCCTGCGGGATGACGCGGAGGATCTCCGCATCGTCGTACCCCAGGGCCTGGAACTCGTCGACCCACGCCTGCAGCGTGCTCACAGTGCGGAAAGGCATCGGCGGCGTCCCATCGACTCGGGGCTCGCTCCAGTCGGCGAACCCGTCAATTATGACGGCATCGGGGAAGGAGGGCTCCGCCGTCTCGGCGCGGGGTCACGAGCGCCACGCCGAGACGGTCCGACCGCCGCGCCGGGGAACGGTGGCGCCGGATGCGGGGCCTTGTGAGGCACCGCACTTCGTATCGTGACGATCTCGCCCGGCGTCGTCAACGCGCGAGGAGCGGTGTTGCGTGCCCCGGCCGGAGTCGCACGCCACACGGCCGGAGGGGCAGGGGCGTGGCGCATACGCACCGAAGCCCTCCGCGCGGATAGGCTTTTCATAGGGTTCGTGGACGCGATGAGCGATCGGCGCGTGCGCACGGATCGTGAGAGCGTTCCCATACTTGTTTTTCTTGCGCAGCGCAATGGTCTTGCCGCAACGTCGCGGACGATTTAGGAAGACCCCGTGGATCATACGAACATCGAGACCCGCGACGCCGAGAAGGTCGAGCAGTTGTGGCGGACGGTCGTGCCCGGCGCCCGCATCTCCCGTACGGACGTCATCCAGCCTGCGCTCTCCTGGCATGCGGTGTCGGAACCCGGCTTCGGCTTCTTCGACTACACGATCGGCGGGACCATGCTCGTGGAGTCGGACCCCCTCGATCAGGTGGTCGTGGGCCGCATCGCCGGACCGCGTGTCTCGGGGACCTATCGCCGCGAACGCATCGACACCGCGGTGCCGTTCATGGTCGTCGACCGACCGCTGGAGCTGGCTTTCACCGGGCGCATCGCCGGCGCGGGGGCATCGTTCGCCCGGTCGGAGTTCGATGAGGCGGCGCGCCGGCTCTCGGGCGACGACACGCTGCGGGTGCGCCCGACCGGCTACGCCCCGATCAGCGAGCAACGGATGCGGTACTGGTCGCGCACGTGGGAGTACACGCGCGACGTGCTGCTGCGCTCGCAGGAGCACTCGACGCTGATCGAGCAGCAGGCGCGCACGCTGATTCTGGAAGCATCGCTGCTGACGTTCCCGACGACATTGACCGAGGCGCTCGCTGCCGGGCGCCCGGCACGGCCCCTGCCGGCCCCGGTGCGCCGGGCGAAGTCGTACGTCGAAGCGCATGCCGCGGAGCCCGTCGTTCTTGCCGACATCGCCGCCGCCGCGCGCCTGTCGCCGCGCGGCCTGCAGTACGCCTTCCGCGCCGCGACCGGCCGGACGCCCATGCAGTACCTGCGTCGGGTGCGCCTCGACGCCGCACGCGCAGAGTTGCGCAGTGCCGACCCGTCGGTCGACACCGTGGCCGCGATCGCGGCGCGGTGGGGCTTTTCCAACCTCGGTCGCTTCGCCGCGATGTATCGCGGGGAGTTCGGCGAGACTCCGTCGACCACGCTGCGTTCCTGAGTCGTTCACGACACCGGCGAGGGCAGCACCGGGCTGTTCGCCGTGAGGCGGGCGAGCACGCGATGCGCGAGCTTCATGAACTCGGTCGTGGCGGGTGAGACGGCCCCGCCACGCCGGGTGATGAAGGCGTAGTGCTCGTTGAAGGCCGGCGTCAGCGTGGTCCAGTGCAGTCCCCGCTCTGCGATCACCGATCGCCCCACGTGGTACGACACGAGCGAGTCGCCCACGCCCTGGGCTGCGAGTTCGAGAGCGTGCGTCTGGAACTCGACCTCGATGATGGGATGCAGGGTCCGTCCCGCTGCCTGCGCGCGCTGGAGGATCGACACACGCAAAGGATCATCCTGTGACCAACGCGCCTCGGAAAGGATGAGGGGGCGGGATGCGAGCGTCTCGATCGCGACCGGTTGTGCGGTGTGCGCGGGGGTGCGCGAGACGTAGACCACCTGGTCGACGAACACGCTCTGCGAGACGACGAGGTCGCGGTCGTCGACCGGCAGCTGCACGAGGCCCGCCTCGAGCTCGCCCGAGCGCACGGCATCGGCGACCTCGGCCGAGTTCAGGCCGGTCACACGGATGCGCACGCCCGGATGCTGCTGGTGGAACTCGCGGATGAGATCGGTCAGCAGATAAAGGTGCGCGCTGTTGAAGGTGCCGAACGACACGGTGCCCTCTTCGATGCTCTTCACGCGTCGGCCGAAGTCGGCCAGCTCGATCACGTCGTTCACCGCGCGTTCGGCCAGGGGGAGCAGTTGTCTGCCGGCCTCGGTCAGGGTGAGTCGACGCCCCGTGCGGCTGAACAGGCGCAGGCCCAGGTTCTGCTCCAGTACCGCGATCTGCTCCGACAGGCTCGGCTGAGCGATGCGGTGCTCGGCCGAGGCTGCGGCGAACGTGCCGACGCGGGCGGCCGTGACGAAGTATTCCAGCTGTCGAACGGTGGGTAAGGGCATGCACTGACTCCAAGGTTTTTCCTGTGACGACCATAGCGAAACAAGTCTGGTTCTTGTGTCCTTTCGCTGATGCACTGATCTCAGGTCATCACCGACACGAACGGAGACAGGGAATGCACGGAACGGCGGGTGTCGCCCTCATCACGGGCGCCGCGAGCGGGATGGGCGCGAGCGCCGTGGCCCTCTTCCTCGAGCGGGGGTACCGCGTTCTGGGAATCGATGTGAGCTCGACCTCGGCGCCGCGCGGCTTCGACGCGTCGTACGTCTCGGTCGTCGCCGACGTCCGATCGCGGCCCGCCCTCGAAGCGGCCATCGACGACGCGCTCGAGCTCGAAGACTCCATCGACGTGGTCGCCAACATCGCGGGCGTCTACCCGCCGACGACGCTCGAGACGTACGACGAAGAGACCTTCCACCGCATCTTCGACATCAACGTGCTCGGCATCCTCAACGTCATCGCCGCGGCCCGCCCGCGGCTGGCACGCGCAGCCTCGATCGTCAACTTCGCCTCCGTCGACGCGTTCGAGGTCTCGCGCGGTCAACTGCTGTACGGCGCGTCGAAGGCGGCGGTGGTCATGCTCACCAAGTCGCTCGCCCTCGAGCTCGCCGGCGACGGCATCCGCGTCAACGGCATCGCCCCCGGGTGGGTCGCCACCCCCGGCAACGCCGCAACGGGACGAATGGATGCCGCCGCGGCATCCATTCCGCTCGGACGGGTGGCCCAGCCCGAGGAGATCGCCGCGTGGGTGTGGCTGGTCTCGCAGCCGGACTACGGCGCGTTCCTGACGGGGGAGACCATCGTGCTCTCCGGCGGGGACGTGCTGCGATGACGGCACCGCTGGTCGTGATCACCGGCGCCGCCCGGGGGCAGGGGGCGGCTCATGCCGAGCTGCTCGCGGGCCAGGGGTACGCGGTCCTCGTCGCCGACGTCCGCGACGAAGAGGGCGAGGCCACCGCGCGACGGCTCCGCGACACGGGAGCCGATGCGACGTACCGACACCTCGACGTCACGGCCGAGGCGGACTGGTCTGCGCTCGCCGCCGACATCGGCGCCGGCGAGGCGCCGCTGCGTGGCCTGGTGAACAACGCCGGCGTCCTGCGCCATCACGCCATCGCCGAGACGTCTCTCGACGAGTGGGAGCTGCAGTTCGCGGTCAACGCGCGCAGCGCTTTCCTCGGCATCCGGGCCCTGGCGCCCCTGCTGGGCGAGGGAGGCTCGATCGTCAACGTCGCATCGACCGCCGCCCTCGTCGGCGCCCCGGGCTACGCGGCCTATTCCGCGTCGAAGGCCGCGCTGATCGGCCTCACCCGCGCCGCCGCCGTCGAACTGGCGCCGCGGGTGCGGGTCAACGTCATCTGTCCCGGCGGCGTCGCCACCGCGATGAACGACGACGAGCCCGCCGGCGGATCGAGCGCGACCGCTCCGCTCGGCCGGCGCGCCCGGGTCGATGAGATCTCGCCCCTCGTGGCCTACCTCATCGGCGACGACGCGGCTTTCATGACTGGCTCCTCCCTCACCATCGACGGCGGCTTGACCGCCGCGTGAGACCCGCACCACCCGCACCACGCACCCGCATCACGCACCCGACTGCTCCACCCGAATCGCTCCACCCGACCCGAAGGAACAGCCCCATGAACCGCTCCCTGCCCCGTCGCTCCGTCCCCGTCCTCGCCCTGCTCACCGTCTCCGGTCTCGCCTTCGCCGGTTGCGCGTCTCCCGCGCCCGCCTCCACCGTCGCGGCCGACTGCACCCCCGCCGACGCGGGCCTGACGACCTTCACCACCGGAACCCTCACGGTCGGTGTTCCCGAGAACCCGCCGTACACCCAGACCGACGGCTCCGGTGGCGCCTCCGGCATCGAGATCGACATCATCGAGAAGCTCGCCGCCGCCGAGTGCCTCGCCCTCAGCTACGTGCCCATCACCTACGCCAACGGCATCCCGATGATCACCGAGCAGAAGAAGACCGACATCATCACCGGCGGCTGGTACGTCACGCCCAAGCGCGCCGAGCAGGTCGGCTTCACCACGCCGACGATGTACGACACCATGGGCGTCGTCTCCAAGGACGGCATCGACACCGTCGACCAGCTCGAGACGGTGGGTACGGTCGGTACGGGCACGGGCTTCTCGTGGAACGAGGAGCTGGCGCCCCTGCTCGGCAGCAAGCTGCAGCAGTACCCCGGCACCGTCGAGATCAAGCAGGACCTGGTCGCCGGTCGCATCCAGGCCGCTCTCGACGGCTATGCCGTCGCGGTGGCCGCCTATGCCGACACCGACTACAAGGTCGAGCCCATCCAGGCCGACTCGCGCGTCTCGATCACGCAGTCGAAGCCGCTGATCGCCTTCCCCGTGTCGAAGGACAACGCCGCGCTGTCCGACGCTCTCAGCGCGCTCATCGACCAGTACCGCACCGACGGAACCCTCGCCGACCTGCTGGCGGCGTACAACCTGCCGGCCGACCTGCTGGTGCCCGCCGACGTCGCAGCGACCTCCATTCGATGACCCGCCGGGGCGCCCGCCGCGCGCGGGCGCCCCTCTCTCCGAGAGGCACCCCATGCCCCAGCTGATCACCGAGGCCAACGAGCTCGCCACCGCGGGCGTCACGATCTCGCACCTGTCGAAGAGCTTCGGCAGCAACCTCGTGCTCGACGACATCTCCATGACCGTCGCACCCGGCAGCGTCACGGCGCTCATCGGGCCGTCGGGGTCGGGCAAGAGCACGCTCCTGCGGTGCGTGAACCTGCTCGAGCAGCCCGACCGGGGCACGGTCACCGTCGGCTCGACGACCATCGAGGCCGGCGCGAAGGTCACCGACCGCGCGCTGCTCGCGCTGCGCCGTCAGGTGGGCATGGTGTTCCAGTCCTTCAACCTGTTCCCGCACATGACGGTGCTGCGCAACGTCGCCTACCCGCAGGAGAAGATCCTCGGCCGCTCGCGTGCCGAGGCCGAGGAGCGCGCCCTCACCCTGCTGGAGCGGGTCGGCCTGCGCGACAAGGCGCAGCAGCACCCCGGCCGCTGCTCCGGCGGGCAGCAGCAGCGCATCGCCATCGTGCGGGCGCTCGCCCTGAACCCCCGCGCGATGCTGTTCGACGAGCCCACGAGCGCACTCGACCCGGAGGTCGGCGTCGAGGTCCTCGCGGTGATGCGCGAGCTCGCCGACAGCGGCATGACGATGATCGTCGTCACCCACGAGATGCAGTTCGCGCGGGACGTGTCCGACCACCTCGTGGTGATGGCCGACGGTCACATCATCGAGGAGGGCGACCCTCGCGCGATCATGGCCGCGCCGAGCCAGGAGCGCACGCGCCGCTTCCTCTCGGCCGTCCTGGAGCGCTGAGGTGGAGGCCGTCGTCGCGGTCCTGCTCGGACTGCCCATGACTCTCCTCGTGACCGCCGCCGCTTTCGCGATCGGTCTGGTCGGGGGCATCCCGTTGATGCTCGGCCTGCGCTCGCGCCACCGCGTCGTGCGCCTGTCCGTGCGCTTCGTCGTCGACCTCATCCGCGGCATCCCGCCGATCGTGTGGCTGTTCGTGCTGTTCTTCGGGGTCTCGATCGGTGCGTTGCGGTTCAACGCCCTCGCGGCCGCGATCGTCGGTCTCGGGATCATCTCGGCGGCCTACCTCGCCGAGATCTACCGCGGAGGCTTCGCGACGCTCCCCGCCGGCCAGACCGAGGCGGCCCGCGCCCTGGGTCTCGGACGCCGCTCGACCTTCGTGCGGGTGCTGGCGCCGCAGGCGGCCCGCACGGCCCTGCCCTCGGTCACGACCTTCCTGCTCGCGCTGCTGAAGGACTCCTCGATCGCGTCCACGATCGGCGTCACCGACATGGTCTTCGCCGCCAACACGTTCGTGCGCCAGAACCCCATGACGGCCGGCCTCACCCCGTTCTTCGTCGCCGCCGCCGTGTACGTGGCGATCAGTATCCCGCTGGCCATCGTCGCCCGCCGGCTCGATGCGCGCATGAGAAGGAGCGCCTGATGGACCTCTCGCTGTACCTGCCGCGCCTGCTCGACGGACTCGGCGTCAGCCTGCAGCTCACCGCTCTCTCGGTCGTCTTCGGGTACGCCCTCGGACTCGTCTTCGCGCTCGGGGTGTCTTCCATCCACCGGGGCCTGCGCTGGCCCGCGCTCGTCGTGGTCGAGGTCGGGCGCGGCATCCCGGCTCTCGTGGTGCTGTACATCGTCTACTACGGCCTGCCCGCGGTGGGGGTGCTGTTCACCAACTTCTGGGCCGCGGCGGCCGGTCTGACCTTCACCGTCGCCGCCTATTCGTCCGAGATGATCCGCGCCGGCATCCAGTCCGTGCCGCGTGGTCAGGGGGAGGCGGCGGCAGCGCTCGGGCTCTCGCGGCTGCCGACCTTCGCCCGGGTGATCCTCCCGCAGGGCCTGCGTTCGTCGATCCCGGCCCTCATGGGCCTGGCGATCCAGTCGTTCCAGGGGACGTCGCTGGCGTATTCGATCTCGGTCAACGAGCTGATGAGCCAGGCGTACCAGGTGAGCTCGCTCACGTTCGCGTACCTCACCGTCTACGTCGTGACCGGTGTCATCTACGCCGTGATCGCGGTTCCCGCCACGTGGGCGTCGGTGTGGGTCGAGCACCGTCTTGCGAGAGGTCACGCATGATGCGCCTGACCTGGATCGAGGCGACGGTGGGCGACCCCGCCCACGCGCCCCTGTGGGAGCTGCTCGCGGCCCACGTCGAGCGACTGGCCGCGGGGCGCGCGCAGGTGCGGCTCCGTCACGTCGACACCGACGCCGGCGGCATCCGCACCCCGGCCAACCGACTCCTCAGCGACGCGGCCGTGCTCGCGACGGCTCTCGACGCGCACGGCGCCAGTGACGCCATCGTCGTCGGCTGCTGGGGAGCGCCGACCGCGGCCGTCCGCGACGCGGTGTCGGTCCCGGTGTCGACCCTGACGGATGCCGTGGCACGCACGGCCGGCTCTCTCGCCCGGCGCGCGGCCGTCATCACCGTCGCCCCCGTCCTCGCGCCCTTGTTCGCCGACGACCTCGCGGCCCACGGCGCACCCGGCCTGCCCGTCACGGCCTACGCGCCCGAGTCGACCCTCGCCGACGTCACGCGCGCGGTCACCGACCCCGGTGACCTCATCGCGCGGTTCGACACCGCGGCGCGCTCCGCCGTGGAGGAGGGAGCGGATGCCGTCATCGCGGGCTGCGCCTACCTGGGCGCCCTCTTCGCGGCGCACGGCTACACCGCCGTCGGCGGCGCCCCCGACGTGCCGGTGTGGGATCCGAACGCGCTCGCGATGGAGCACGTGCTCTCGCTCGCACGACTCGCGGAGGCCGGTATCCGCCCGACCGACCGCGGCTACCCCCGACCCCACGGCGACCGGGCGAGAGCGCTCGCCGCCGCAGCCCGACGCCTCGACGGAACCCCGTCACCCGAAAGGACACCCGCATGACCCGTTACTGCGTGATCGGAGCCGGCGCGGCCGGCATCTCGACCCTCCAGCGCCTGCGCGCGGCCGGCTACGACGCCGACTGCTTCGAGAAGACCGACCGGGTCGGCGGTCACTGGCACACCGACTACGACGCGCTGCACCTCATCACCTCGCGCGACATGACCGGCTTCGAGGGCTTCCCCATGCCGAAGGAGTACCCGCACTTCCCGCGCCGCGACCAGGTGCGCGCCTACCTCGAGTCGTACGCGCGCGAGCACGGCCTGTACGACGTCATCCGCTTCGAGACCGCGGTGGTCTCGGTCGTGCCGCGCCCGAGCGACGGGCCCACCGGCTCGGCCGGGTGGACGGTCACGCTCGACACCGGCGAGAGCATCGACTACGACGGCGTCTTCGTCGCGAACGGCCACCTCTGGGATCAGAAGGTCCCCGCCATCGCGGCGGACTTCACGGGGACGCAGGTGCACTCCGGCTCGTACCGCAACACCGGCGACATCGAGGGCACGCGTGTGCTCGTGGTGGGGGCGGGCAACTCCGGATGCGACCTGGCCGCCGACGCCGCGCAGCACCGGCTGGAGGTCGACATCGTCATCCGCGAGGGTGTGTACTTCCAGCCGAAGAGCTACTTCGGGGTGCCTCGGCAGGAGATCCCCTGGATGGGGCAGTTCGCGCCCGATGAGCAGGACCTCATCGCCCGCCTGCTCGCCCGCGTGTCGATCGGCGAGGCGAAGGACTACCCGGGCCTGCCGGAGCCGGCGTACCGCACGCTCGCCGAGGGCCGCACGGTCGTGAACGAGCTGCTGCTGTACTGGGTGCAGCACGGCCGCATCGGCGTGCGCCCGGGTATCGAGCGCATCGAGGGGCGCACCGTGCACTTCGCCGACGGCGAGGCGCGCGAATACGACACGATCCTGTGGGCGACCGGCTTCCACGCCTCGCTGCCGTTCCTCGACGACGCGCTCGTGCCGCGGCGCAACGGCGTTCCGCTGCGCTTGGCGGCCGGGATCGTCCCCGTCGGGCTCGACAAGCTGTACTACATCGGCCTCTCCGCGCCGCGCGGCCCGCAGATCCCCGTTTACGGGGTGCAGGCCGCACTCGCGCTGCGCATGCTCGCGCTGCACGAAGCCGCGCCCGGTGGATACGTGCCGCTCGCGGCATACCTCGCGGGCCTGCAGGACGACGATGATCGCATCGACATCGTGCGGGCGGTCTGGAACGACCAGCTCGCCGACACCGAGCGGCTGCTCGACGCGTTCGTGCTCGCCCAGGCGGAGCCCGCGGTCAGCCCGGTGTGACGCGGCGCCGGGCTCAGTGCCCGGCGCCGAGACCGCCGGTCAAGCGTCTATGGAAGGCTGCGGCATCCGCGTTCATGCCCTCGAGCTCCACCGTCGTGCCGAGGTGCGCGTACTTCGTCTGCACGGCATCCAGGGCCGCGACCGTCGAGGCGTCCCACACGTGCGAACGCGAGAGGTCGATGACGACGCGCGCCGGGTCGCGGTGGTACGCGAACTTGGTGGTCAGGTCGTTGCTCGACGCGAAGAACAGCTCGCCCTCGACGACGTAGCGGGCGGTCTCGCCGTCAACGGTACGGGTGACGCTCGTCAGCGAAGCCACACGTCGCGCGAACAGCACGGCGGCGGCGACCACGCCCACACCGACGCCGATCGCGAGGTTGTGCGTCCACACCGTGACCGCGACGGTCAGCACCATCACGACGGTCTCGCTGACCGGCATCCGGCGGAGGGTGGAGGGGCGGATGCTGTGCCAGTCGAAGGTCGCGACCGACACGACGATCATCACGGCCACGAGCACGGCCATCGGGATGATGGCCACGACGTCGCCGAACACGAGCACGAGGATCAGCAGGAACACGCCCGCGAGGAACGTCGAGATGCGGGTGCGGGCACCCGAGGCCTTGACGTTGATCATCGTCTGGCCGATCATCGCGCAGCCGCCCATGCCGCCGAACAGGCCCGACAGCACGTTCGCGGCGCCCTGACCGAGCGACTCCCGCGTCTTGGACGACGGGGTGTCGGTGATGTCGTCGACGAGCGCGGCGGTCATGAGCGACTCGAGCAGTCCCACGATCGCCATCGCGATGGCGAACGGGAAGATGATCGCGAGCGTGTCCAGGGTCAGCGGCACGTTCGGCAGGAGCAGGGCGGGCAGGCTCTCGGGCAGCGCGCCCTGGTCACCGACCGTCGGCACGGAGATGCCGAAGACGACCGCGGCGCCGGTCAGCAGCACGATCGCCACGAGCGGCGCGGGCACGGCCGTGGTGAGCCGCGGCATGAGGTACATGATCGCGAGCCCCGCCGCGGCGATCGGGTAGACCGCCCACGGCACACCGATCAGCTGCGGCACCTGCGCGGTGAAGATGAGGATGGCCAGCGCGTTCACGAACCCGACCATGACGCTGCGCGGGATGAACCGCATGAGCTTGGCGACGCCGAGGAGGCCCAGGACGGCCTGCAGGATGCCACCGAGGATCACCGTCGCGAGCAGGTAGTCGACGCCGTGCTCACGGGCGACGGGCGCGATGACGAGCGCGATCGCCCCGGTCGCCGCCGAGATCATGGCGGGGCGACCGCCGAGGAAGGCGATCGCGACCGCCATGACGAACGACGAGAACAGCCCGAGCCGCGGGTCGACCCCCGCGATGATCGAGAACGCGATCGCCTCGGGAATGAGGGCGATGGCCACGACGAGCCCGGCGAGCACCTCGCGGGTGAGCAGGCGGGGCGAGCGGAGGGCCTGAATCACGGTCGGTTCGGGGCGTGCGGCGACGTCGGTCATGGGGGGCTCCCGGGAAGGATGGAACCCGCGCGCGGGCGGGGAAGAATAGAGGGGTCGCGCTCGCGACCGAGAGAGACTCTACCGTAACGAGAGGGTTGCGGGATGGGGGATGCCATGACCGCCGCGCGCCCGATGCAGATCGGTGAGCTCGCCGAGCGTACGGGGCTGTCGATCCGCACGCTCCGCCACTACGACGAGATCGGCCTGCTGCGCCCCTCGGCGCGCACCGACGGCGGCTTCCGCCTCTACACCGCCGACGACGAATCGCGCCTGCTGCTCATCCGGCGCATGAAGCCGCTGGGGTACTCGCTCGAGCAGATGGGGGAGCTGCTGGCCGTCGTCGACGGCCTGGATACCGACCCCGCCGACGCCACGCTCGCCGCACGGCTCGACGGCATCCGCGACGAGGCGCAGCGACGCCGCGAAGACCTGCGCCGCAAGCTCGCCGCCGCCGAGGAGTTCGTCGCCCAGCTGGAGGCGCGATGACCGCCCACGACCTCACGCTCGAGGGCCACGGCATCCGTCTGACCCCCGCGCACCCCGACGATGCCGCCGAGGCATGGGCGTTGACGGATGCCGCGATGTGGGCCGGCATGACGACCCCGTGGCCCGCGTCGGCCGAGGCCTTCGCCGCGCACGTCGAGCGGCAGCGAGAGACGCCCGGGATGCTGGCGTTCACGGTGCGGGATGCCAAGACCTCTGGCATCCGCGGGTCGACGACGTTCTACGACTACGTGCCCGCGCAGAGGCGGGTCGAGATCGGCACGACCTGGTACGGCCGCGCCTTCCAGGGCGGGCGGACGAATCCGGCGGCGAAGCTGCTGCTGTTGGAGCACGCGTTCGACGTGTGGGGCCTCAACCGAGTCGCGCTGCGGTGCCACAGCCGGAACGACCGCAGCGCGCGCGCCATTCAGCGACTCGGCGCGGTGCCGGAGGGGCGCCTGCGCCGTCACCGGGTGAACGGCGACGGCAGCGTCGGCGACACCCTGTACTTCTCGATCCTGCGCGAGGAGTGGCCCGCGGTCCGTGCCGGCCTCGAGGAGCGTCTGCGCGACTGAGCCGACGCCGTCATCGCCTGAACCCGGGCGATCACTGTGGCGGGAGCCGTGCGAGATCCCTGAGCCCGACGAGTGCGGCGACGGGTTTGAGCAAGACGATCTCACCGAAACGGTGGTCGGCCCCGCGGCGCAGCCGTTCGGCGAGGTCAGGCCGAAGCCGCCACAAGTAGGCGCGCCCCTTCTCCGCGTGAAGGGAGTTGGAGACGATCTTGACGGACTCGGCACGCTCGATCAGCGGGACAGCGTTCTGGATGTTCTCCCACGTCGTTCGGCTCTGGGTATCGAGCAGGATGGTCCCGGTGAATCCGCGTCGGTGCGCGTACTCGCTCAGCACCTCTGCCTCCGAAACCGGGCCCGCGACACCGCCTCCGCACAAGACCAGCATTCGTTCGCCCGCGTCAGGATGGAACGATCGCAACCCCGCTCGCAACCGATAGCGGTTGACGTGATTCGCTCGACTCCCGCGGTTGCGGTACCCGAGGACCACGACGGCCTCCGAGGCGGGCGGGCGCTCCGAACGACAGCCGAGCCTGCGACCCGACGCCCGAGCGTGTGCGAGGTCCGCGGACACCACGACAGCGAGCACGACCCCCACGACAAGCACTACAGCGCGACGCACCATGCCCAGAGGTTACCCAGACCCGCAGTCGGCGATGACGACCGACGACTTCGTCGGACATGCCCTCTGCCGCGGCGGCGCGACGCCTGCTCTGACAGAATCCTCCCGTGACCGACGAGACCACCCCGAGAACTCGACACACCGCCCGCGTCCTCGTGTTCGACGAGAACGGTGCCCTGCTGCTGATGAAGCAGCACTGGGGCCGGCGCGTGCGTCCCGCGCGCTGGCTCACGGTCGGCGGCGGGATCGATCCGGGGGAGGATGCCGCGACCGCGGCCGTACGCGAACTGTACGAGGAGACGGGACTCACGGCGGATGCCGTCGGCGAGCCGGTCGCGTACCGCGAGATCGTGCTGCCCCCGGCCGAGGAGTACGAGCGTCGCACCGCGGTGTACTTCGTGCTGCGCACCCCGCGGTTCGAGATCGCCCGAGACGCGTGGACCGAGAGCGAGAAGGACGACATCGTCGACGTGCGCTGGTTCACGCCGGCCGAGCTCGCCGCTTCCGACGACGACTTCGACCCCGAGGACGTCCGCGCAATCGTGGCCGAGATCGGGGGAGCGCCCCGTGGCTGACCTCGACTTCGTGCTGCGTCTGCTGCTGGCCGCCGGATGCGGCGCCGTCATCGGCCTCGAGCGGCAGTACCGCTCCCGCACCGCCGGCCTGCGCACGCAGGCGCTCGTGGCGATGGGGGCGGCCGCGTTCGTGCTGTTCGGCAGCGAGCTGGGCGTCGGTCAGGGGTCGCTGCAGATCGTGGCGTACGTCGTGTCGGGCGTCGGGTTCCTGGGCGGTGGTGTGATCCTGCGTCAGGGGCTGTCGGTGCAGGGTCTGAACACGGCCGCCACGCTCTGGTGCTCCGCGGCCGTCGGGTGCCTCGCCGCCGGGGGACTGGTGGTGCCGGCGCTGGCGATGACCGTGCTCGTGCTCGTCGTGCACCTGCTGCTGCGCCCCCTGGGTCGTCTGGTCGACCGCGCGCCCGATGCCCATGCCGAGACGATCGGCGCGTTCGTGCTGACCGTGCGTGCGCTCGACGAGCGCGAGCAAGAGGTTCGAGAGCTGCTGTCCGACGCCCTGGAGTCGCCCGACATCCTCGTGCACGCCATGTCGAGCCACCCCGATGGGCCTGCGGAGAAGGGCGTGGTCGTCCTCGAGGCCGAGCTGCTCGTCGAGGGCGACGCCGCCGAACTGCTCGACGCGGTGCTGACACGGATGTCGCGAGACACGGGCGTGCGCGAGATGTCGTGGCGGGCCGACGACACCCCGCTCGAGGTGCGCAGCCGCCCCCGACTCGGGCGGGCCTGACCGCCGTGTAAGATCGTCTGTTGGAAGTGTGTCCGAGCGGCCTAAGGAGCATGGCTGGAATCCATGTAGGCGGGGTAACTCGCCTCGCAGGTTCAAATCCTGTCACTTCCGCCACGAGATGAGCCCCGCCCTCACGGGTGGGGCTCATCTGCATTCTGCGGGCCGACCATGGAGAGCTTCAGTGCAGCGATCTCGCCGGCTGACCAGCCCTCGCGCGTCTCTGCCTCCGGCGCCGTAACGACCTTGTCGAACATGCGGATCAACGGTCCGAGGTCCTGTTGATCGGACCCCGCGCGTGCCGCGAGATGGTTCTCCTCGCCGTGGACGGGGCGCCAGTCGAGTTGCCACCCAGCTGCCAACGCGACGCGATTCCAGTAGATGCGCTGCACCCGCCCATTTCCCTCTCGGAAGGGGTGGACGTCCTTGATCTTCTCGTAGTGGTAGGCGAGTTGCTCGACGAACTCTTCGCGGCGTAGGCCGACAAGGTGGGCGTCCTCAGCCAGCTCGCCGAAACAGATGCTCGCCGCTCGCTCGATATATCCGACGGGGAGGAAGAACTCGGCACCCGGCACGTTCTTCCGAACGTCGATCGTCCTCACCTGCCCCGCCCGATCGTAGACATCCTGGAACAGGTGAAGGTGGATCCGCATCAGCTCCTGCAGATCGTTCGTCGCCGGAACTGGCTCGTCGAGCAGTTGAAGTGCTCGCACGAAGGAGAGATCAGCTTCGGCGGCGCTGAGATCCACGGGGGAGGTCAGCCCGAGACGATTCCGCAGGACGTTCGTTCCCGGGATGAGATACGGGTCGACAATCTCAGGAGAGGCCATATCGGGTGCGCACCCGATCGACGAGCTCGGTCGAGTCGATCGTCCCGGCAACGTACGCGTCTGCGTCGGTGAGGGTCGCATTGCTGATGCGCAGCCCTTCGATCTCGGCGCTGTGGATTGCCGCCTCGACGTTCTTCGCCCGCGCTGCGGTGGTCTTCATCTCCACTCCCGTCCGTTCCATCCCAGTCTACGAGCCAGGGCGGACTCTCAGCGGAGCCCCGGCGCATACCGCGTGATCATCGGCGCGATGCAGCGCAGTCGCGCCCGCGAATACGCTCGCCTGTGTGAGTGACGACGTCAGAAACGTGTACGAGGCTTTGTCGACGATCAGCGAGCACTGGCAGCCTCACCGATTGACGAGCATCAACGACTACGACGTGAAGGTCGTGAAGCTCCAGGGAGAGTTCGTCTGGCACACCCACCCCGACACCGATGAACTCTTCCTCGTGGTGAGCGGAGAGCTGACGATCCAGCTCCGCGATCGTGACGTCGTGCTCGGACCGGGCGATGTCTTCGTCGTGCCGCAAGACGTCGAGCACTGTCCCAAAGCCGCTGACGAGGTGCACGCGATCCTCTTCGAGCCCAAGGGCACCGTCAACACGGGAGACGCGGGCGGCGACATGACGGCTGAGCTGCGGGAGTTCGTCTAAAACCTTGCTCGGCGGACCGCCGCGAGAACCTCCGACGGAGTCGTTTCGGTGATGTCGGGGGTCCACGTGGGCGACCACGGTCTCGAATGACTCACCCACGCTGTCGAGATGCCCGCCGCGCGTGCGCCGGACATGTCGGCAATCGGGTGATCTCCGACCATCCACGGCACCGCTGTTCCCGACCCGTACCGCAGCGCCGACTCGAAGATCAGTCGATCGGGTTTTTTGGCGCCGACTTCTTCGGAGATGAGGGCGGCATCGATCAATGTGTCCAAGCCTGAGGCGGTGATCTTCCGCTTCTGCTGAACGGTATTGCCGTTGGTCACGATCACCAGTGCGGCCCCGGCGTTCTTGAGCAGCCGCAGCTCGGACAGCACATTGCCATAGCAGCGTGTGTGCGTCACGACCCCGTCACGCATGGCACTGACCAGGCTCTCGGGCGACTGCGTGCACCCGAAGCGGTCGATGATGTCCACCGCCAATTCGGCGCGAGCGCGATAGCCGCCCATATCCTGCGCGACCAGCCAGTCGACGTCGTCGCGGTCGCCGCCCATCGACGACACGAACTCCTCCGCCCACCGAGTGAATGCACCGTCACGATCGACCAGGGTGTTGTCGAGGTCGAGCAGAAGTCGCACGCCGCCAGAGTAGCCGCGGTGCATGTCGTGAGCGCCGTCCGTTGCGTCAGAGTTTCGCCCAGGCTGCCGACGGGGAGCGTTCGACCCTGTCCCGGCGTGTCACGACTTCGCCGCCCGGGGCACCTCGACGGCCAAGACGACCGCGACCAGGCCGAGCATGCTTCCCGTGACGCGGCGCTGCCAGCGCAGCCAGGCGGGGCGGGAGGCGATGAAGCCCGCGATCGACCCGGCCGCGAGCACGATGGTCGCGTTGACGATCAGACTCCCGACGATCTGGATGCCACCCAGGGCGAAGCCCTGGGCGACGGTGTCGCCGGCGTGCGTGTCGACGAACTGGGGGATGAGTGCGAGGTACATCACCGCGGCCTTGGGATTGAGCAGGTTGGTGACGAGCCCCATCCGGAACGGCTTGCCCGGGGAGTCGGGGGCGAGCGGACGGGTCTCGAACACGCCGATCCCGCCCGGGCGCAGTGTCTTCCACGCCAGGAAGGCCAGGTACAGCACGCCGGCTGCCTTCAGTCCGATGTAGAGCCACGGAACGACGACGAACACGACCGCCAGCCCGAGGTTCGCCATCGTCATGTAGACGACGAACCCGACGCCGGTGCCGGCGAGGGAGATCAGGCCGGCTGTACGTCCCTGTGCGATGCTGCGAGAGACGAGGGAGATCATGTTCGGGCCCGGCGTGAGCACCATGACGAGAGCGGCCGGGGCGATGCCGCCCGCAGCGCTCCACGAGACAGCATCGAACATCTTCTCCCCGCAATCGGCTCTCGACACGTCGACGTCGCCCACGGTGCTGTAACGCCCTAATGCAGCACAACCCTTACCTCGGCGTGCTCGTTCGACAGCGTCTAGCGACCGACCGGCTCCGACGCCGCGGTCGCCTCGCCCGAGCGGACGAAGAGCGAGCGCGGCAGCAGGCGCGCGACGATCCGGCGGGCCACAGGGGCCCCGGCTGTCAGCCGCTCGCGCACGCTCTCGACGGCGGCCGCCAACCTCGCGCCGGTCGACGGATCGATCGCGTCCTCGGCGTAGCTGACCCGTTCCAGCGCCTCGCGCAGCGTGTCGACGTCATCGGTGTCGGCACCGTGCTCGTGAGAAAGACGCGCAGCGAAGGCACGGGGCGACTCGGCGCCGGGGGCGGGGATGCCGAGGTCCACGGCATCCTCTCGCATCGCCGTCCAGGCGGCGATGGGGTCGCCGGCGCGCGCGGCGCGCAGACGCCCGCGTCGGCGCACCGACCGCAGCACCGCCGGGGCCGCAGCCAGGAGCACGAGGAGCACACCGCCGAGAGTCGCGGGAATCCACGACGCCCCCGCGCCGGAGGCGGCACCGGTGCCGACACCGTTCTGCTCGCCCACGTCGAGGGCACCGCCCTGCGTGGGCGCCGTCGAGGGCTGGCTGTTCGGGGTCGCGGCATCCTGCTGCGGAGTCGACGGGGCGCTCGAGGCGCCGTTCGGCGACGAGGGAGTGAAGCTCGTCGGCACGCCGAGGCTGTTGGTCGGCTCGAACGGCACCCAGCCGATGCCGTCGAAGTACACCTCGGGCCACGCGTGCAGCTGGCTGGAGCTGACGGTGAAGGTCATCTGCCCCTGCGTCTGAGGACCGGTCGCCGTGCCGGGGAGGTATCCCACCACGATGCGGGAGGGCATGCCGAGCGTGCGCGCCATCACGGCGAAGGCCGAGGCGTAGTGCACGCAGTACCCCGATCGCACCTGCAGGAAGTCGGCGACGGCATCCAGCCCGGCGCCGTCGAAGCCGGCTTCGACGGGGGCATCGAGCGAGTAGCGGAAGGCGCTGCTGCGGAACCACGTCTGCAGGGCGATCAGTGCGTCGTACGGGTCCTGGGTGCCCGCCGTGACCTCGCGCGCGGTGTCGCCGATGATCGCCGGAACCTCGGCGGGAAGGGCGAGCACCGCATCACCGAGGTTCGCGCCCCCCACCGACCGGGCACGGATCTGCTCGAGCGACGGGCGTGGCACCGTCGACTGCACCTGGTACACCTGGTCGCGCGTGGAACCCGCGCGCGAGACGACGGTGCGGTTCTGCGGGAGCCCGAGCCAGTCGCCCTGCAGGCCGGTCACGGTGGATGCCGGGTAGGGCAGGGGCAGCCACGGGCTGTCGAGCTGATCGATGTCGATATCTGTGGTCCAGTCGTCCACCGCGATACCGTCGTCGACGACGAGAGGGTCGAAGACGGGCGCGTCGTCGCGCACCGGCACGGTGTCGGAGCTGTCGGGCTGCCACACCGACCCGTCGAAGCTCGACAGGGTCACCGCGCGCAGGTACGGCGGTGTCGGACCGGTCGTGCGCACGGTCAGCACCTCGACCTCGCGCGGCTGACGCAGGTCGTTGCCGAGCTCGAGGTTCGGGTTGATGGTGGTGCCCGCCCCACCGCTGCCGCCCGTGGCGAAGCGCAGCCCCGGTTGGGGGAGCAGCGGAGTGGCGACGACCGCGACGATCACGGCCACCGCCGCGACTCCTAGCGCCGTCGCCGACGCCCCGACACGTCGCGTAGAGCGGGGCGGGCGCGCCGACGGCTCGATCAACGAGCGCGCGCGGGTGTCGACGCGCAGCAGGAACAGCACGGCCACGGCCAGCAGAACGAAGGCCACCACGTCGACGTCGGACGGGATCGCGATGGTGGGGATGAGGGAGACGGCCACCAGTCCCACCGCCGCGAGCAGCGGCATACGGGCCGTCAGCACCACGTGGTCGAGCACGACGGCGAGTGCGCCGACCGCGGCGACGAGCAAGAAGCTCAACCCGAAACCGGGGACGACGGGGGCGACACCCACCCGGATCTCTTCGGCGGCGGCGTCGAGCAGACCGGGAACGGATGCCACCGTGGCCGGTGTCGGGATCACGCCCAGCACGGCGCTGGACCGGCCGGAACAGCGCGGTCAGCACCAGCACCCAGACGACGACCTCGACGACGCTGGCGACGAAGGCGGGAAGGCGCGAGAGACGCACGCACAGGCCGGCAGCGAGCACCGCCGCGACCGAGCCCGCCGCCTGCACGACCCATGACCCGGGGGCGATGACCGAGAACGCGGGCAGCATCGCGGCCGCGAGGGCGGCGAACAGCCCGAGGGTGAGCAGGAGGGCGTCGCGGCGGCGACGAGGGGAGCGCAGCACCGTCACGTCAGCGTCCGACACGCGCGTACCCCTGTTCGATCGCGTCGTCCCAGCCCGCGGCGACATCGCCGCCGGGAGGCAGCACCGCCGCTCGCCACCCCGCGCGCCGGAGCACGTCGAGGTCGGCGCGTTCGTCGACGACCAGCAGGAGGGGCAGCCCCGAGCGCTGCGCAGCAGCCCCGAGCAGTGCACGGTCGTCGTCCAGCAGGACGCCGGTGATCACGACGAGAGGACCGAGGAGCGCCGTGGCCGAGGCGGGAAGCACCCGGCGCGACGCGTCGTCGGGGCGTGCCGTGAGCGTCGCGAACAGCGCGGCGCATGCCCGGGCGGCCGGGTCGTCGCCGCCCTCGACGGGCTCGATCAGCAATGTGCCGTCGCTGTCGACGACGTCGACGGTGAAGCCTTCGTGCACGAGGCGCGCGAGCGTGGAGACGCACGCGGTCACCGCCGTCTCGAACGCGGGGTCGCGGCCCGGTGCCTCGGCGGCGGACGGTGACCATCGCGACACCGCCCGGTCGAACACGACGGTCGCGGCGGGGCTGGACTCCTGCTCCTCTTGGCGCACCATGAGCGTGTCGCGATGCGCGGTCGCCCGCCAGTGGATGCGCCGCATCGAGTCGCCCGGGGCATAGGGGCGCGCGACGAGGTTGTCGGCTCCCTGCCCGAGCTGCAGTGCGGCCGTCTGGCGTGTGCCCCCGGCTTCTCCCGGCGTCGAGACGAGCGGGGCGAGGTCGACGACCGCCGGAGACACGGTGACCGGCGTCGTCCGCCCGAGACGCACGCGCCGTCGCACCAGCCCGAACGGATCGGTGACGGTCACCTCGAGCGGGCCGAGCGCGTGCACGCCGCGGATGGTGCCGACGACCTCGTACCGCAGCGTCACGGCCGCAGCGACAGGGAACGTCCCCTCGGCGCGCCCGTCGAGGCCCGAGGGAAGCTCGTCGCGCCAGCGGCCGGCCGGGGCGGGAAGGGCGCTGCGCAGACCGGCGCGCACGACGATCGTCGCGGAGGCTCCGACCTCGGGGACGTCGGGCGAGACCGCGCGCGTGACCGCGACGGCGTCGCGGACGAGCAGCAGCGCGGCCGCGGACCCGGCGAGGAGCGCCGCCAGGAGCGTGCCGAAGTACATCAGTTCGGGGATTCCGGCGCGCTGCGCCACGACGAACGCGGCGATCGCCAGCAGCAGCGCCCCCGTGCCCCGCAGGGTGAGCGGCCAGAGTCGTCTCACGTCGGACTCACGGGCGCGGCGCCAGCGGAACGCGCACGCTCGCCGCGATGCGCTCCAGCGCATCGGCGACCACCGCGGCACCGGCGCGTCCGCCCGCGGCGGAGCGGTTGGCGATCAGGCGGTGAGCGAACACGGGCGACAGCAGTGCCGTGATGTCGTCGGGGATGACGTACGACCGGCCGTCGAGAGCGGCGCGCACCTTCGCGGCGCGCACGAGCTGCAGCGTCGCCCGGGGGCTCGCGCCCAGGCGGATGTCGGGGTGCGAGCGCGTGGCCTGCGCCAGCGCCACGACGTACTCCTCGAGGGCAGGGGCCACGTGCACCCCGCGGGCCCAGGCGATCATCGCCGTCACCTGGCGCGCCGAGACGACAGGCGCGAGCGCGTCGAGCGGGTTGACGGTGTCGCGCTGTCGCAGCATGAGCGCCTCGGCGGCGGCATCGGGATACCCCATCGAGATGCGCAGCAAGAACCTGTCGCGCTGCGCCTCGGGGAGCGCGTACGTCCCCTCCATCTCGAGCGGGTTCTGCGTCGCCACCACGAGGAAGGGCGACGGCAGCACGTGCGTGCGACCGTCGACGCTCACCTGCCGCTCTTCCATCGCCTCCAGCAGCGACGACTGCGTCTTGGGCGAGGATCGGTTGATCTCGTCGGCGATGACGATGTGGGCGAACACCGCCCCGGGCGTGAACTCGAACTGCCGCTGCACCGGGTTGAACACCGACACTCCGGTGATGTCGCCGGGCAGCAGGTCGGGAGTGAACTGGATGCGGCGCACGTCGGCGTCGACGGTGGCGGCCAGGGCGCGTGCCAGCATCGTCTTGCCGACGCCGGGCACGTCTTCGATCAGCAGGTGGCCCTCGGCCAGCAGGGCGATGAGAGCGCTGCGCACGGCGTCGGGCTTGCCGTCGATGACGCGCGAGATGGATGCCACGATGTCGCCGGTGAGCCGGGCGAACGATGCCGTGGTGAGCGGTTCGTCGATCCCGGGTCGGGCCGGGGCGGTGTCGGCGCGGTGAACTCGCGAGATCGCTTCGGGCGTGACCGTCTCGTCCATGGCATCCCTCGGATCGCGTGGGCGGAGGCGCGTGGCGGCCACCGTGACCTGATCGTAACCCGGGTCGCCGACACCGAGGTCGGAAACGGGCGGGCGTTCAGGCGTCACTCGGCTGATGCACCGCCCCCTAGGATCGGGGAGCGTTGGTCCATCCGAGGAGCCCGTGCATGTCCGATGTCACCCCCTCCCTTCCCGCCTTCACCCACGTGCTCGCCGTCGACATCGGCGGGACCAAGGTCGACGCGGCCGTCGTGTCGCTCTCGGGCGAGGTCGTACGCGCGAGTGTCGCGCGCCGTCCGACCGGCCGCGACAACGATCGCGACACGATCGCCCGGAACGTGCGGGAGGTGGCCGAGACGGCGCTCGCGGCGGTCCCCGACGCGGTCGTCGGCGCGATCGGCGTCGGCAGCGCGGGGCCGGTCGACCTGGCCTCGCGCTCGGTGTCGCCGCTGAACCTGCCGCTGGCAGCGGGGCTTCCCATCGACGAGGTGCTCGGCGGTCTCGTCGACGGTCCCCTCCATCTCGCGCTCGACGGCACGTGCATCGCGCTCGCCGAGCACTGGCGGGGGGCGCTCGTCGGTTGCGACGACGCCATGGCGATCGTCGTGTCGACGGGCGTGGGCGGCGGGTTCGTCCTGGGCGGGCAGCCCGTCACGGGCGCCAGCGGCAACGCGGGCCACCTCGGCCAGATCTTCGTGCGCACGATCGAGGGCGACGAGGTCGTGGCATCCACTCTCGAGGCCGTCGCGGCCGGACCGGGGACGGTCGCCTGGGCTCAGCGGCAGGGGTGGCAGGGCGAGACCGGTCTCGACCTCGCGGCCGCCCACGCGGCGGGCGATCCGGTCGCGATCGCGGCCGTGAGCCGCTCGGCCACGGCCGTGGGGCAGGCGATCGCGGCGGCGGTGACGCTCTGCGACCTCGAGGCCGTCGCGATCGCGGGAGGCTTCTCGCAGGTCGCGCCCGACTACATCGACCAGGTGCGCGCGGCGGCGCAGGCCGCCTCGCTCCACGCCTACGCGCGACGCTGCCGCATCGTCGGCTCGGGCCTCGACGGCGACGGCCCGCTGCTGGGGGCGGCGGCCCTCGCGCTGCAGTCCTGAGGTTGAGTCTCCTTCAAGAGACCGCGGGACCGCGACCGCCCGCATGATCGCGTGGGGCGGTCAGCCCCTCGGCGCCGGGGCGGCAGGTCTCCTCGCGGAGGGGGTCGGTGTGGTCCCGGCCCTCCTGGTCGCGGCGGTGGTCAGCCTCGCCACGGCGGTGATTGCCGCGTTGCTGCCCGTCGGTCGGTCCGCGCCCCTGGCATCGCTCGCGCAGCGACGCGAGCGGATGTGGTTCGGGGCGGCGCATTGCGGCGCGTCGCGGTGTGCGCGGACACTCGGTCGTCATCCCGGCCGGGGTCACCACGTCGCGACGGCCATGAGAACGACGGATGCCGCCATCGCGCCGATCTGCCCTCGGTCGAGTCGTGCCGGCATCCGCCCTATCACCCCGACGGACAGCACGGCATAGACGGTCGCCGCGCCGATGAGGACGGGGGCCGGGTCGAGCCCGTGGGCGTGGCCAGAGGTACCCGCGTGCCCGGCCATCCCGACCTGCAACCCCGCCATCACGATCATCCCGAGCGTCGTGTGCATCGTCATGAGCGCGGGCACCCGCGGCGGGCGGCGCTGGCGCGGTCGTCGCCATATGGCGAGGGTGACGGCACCGGCGAGCAGCATCGCCGTCCACCACACGGGCGCGACGAGCCGGGACAGCCCCGCGTCGAGCATGGCGAGCAGCATCAGCACGGATGCCATGACCTCGGGCGGCCGCACCCGCGCGCGGTCGGCTGCCAGACAGCAGGCACCGACCGCGGCGGGGGCGACCGCCCAGGCGTGGAGGATGTCGCTCATCGCCTCAGCAGTGGCATCCGGAGGCGGACTCGCCGTGGCCGTGCGCATCGGCGGGGGCCGCGTGTGCCGCGGGCGCGCAGTGCGTGTTCGCCGGTGCGGGAACGTTCAGCACGGGGTTGCGCTCGAAGAAGTTGTACGGCTTGAGCGTGAACTTGGCGTAGTCCATGGGCATGACCGGCCAGTCCTCGTTGCGCGGGAAGTGCGTGAGACCGAAGGTGTGCCAGAGCACGACGTCTTCGCCGACGAGCGGCTCGTCGCCCGCGATGAAGGCCGGGATGCCGGCACCACCGGGGTGCTGGTTGACGAAGTCGCCCGCGGCGTAGCGCTCGTCGGGGTCGTACTTCGTGACGAAGAGGTTCTTCGTGGCGAAGGCGGCGCGCGAGGCGATCGAGGAGGCGTCGTCGGCGAGCAGCACGGGCGTCTCGGTCGGGAAGAGCACATACGAGGTCGCCTGTCCGCGCTCGGTCGTCTTCTCGGTCGAGGCGATCTGCCACACGCGGTTGAGAGCGCCGTCGGCGACCCGGCCCGACACCTTCTCGGAGGCGATCGGCGTCACCTTCTTCGTGAAGGCGTTGCCGGCCGGGTTGGTCTCGGAGATCGGCAGGCGCACGGCGTCGATCTCGTTGACGACGTTGGCGACCCCGTCGACGGTCATGTCGAGCCGCGCCGAGAACAGGTGCTGGTGGTACGGCGCGCCGAGCCCGGGGGCCACCTCGGAGGCGAAGGGGTAGTCCTCGCCCGGGTACGCGGAGGTGAACAGGATGCCGGTGAGCTTCGCCTCGCACTCGATGGTGCCGTCGAGGTAGAGGTACCAGTAGAAGCCGTAGTCGTAGTTGCCGACCGTGGTGAAGAAGGAGATGACCAGGCGCCGCGAGCGACGGACCTCGCTGGATCCCGTGAAGATGTCGGTGTGCTTCCAGAGGGTGCCGAAGTCCTCCTCGTGCATGCACACCGCGTTGCGGACGGTGCGCGGCATCCCGTTCTCGTCCGACAGCACGGCGTCGACGTAGGTGATGTCGCCGACGCAGTCGCAGCCGAGCTCGAGCTCGTTCGTGTAGCGGCCGAAGAGGTACTCGCCGGTGTCGAAGTAGTTCTGCCAGAAGCGGTTGGGGGCGGGGTCGGCGTAAGGCACGACCATCTCGCTGATCGAGCCGCGGTACATCACGGGGCGCCCGGCGAACGACAGCTGGCGCAGGATCAGGCCCTCGCGGGTGTCGAAGCCGATGCGCAGGTCCCACTCACCCCACGTGACGTGCTCGCCGTCGACGGTGAAGCTCGAGCCCTCGGGCTGGGTGATGACGATGGGCTTGAGCCCCTCCAGCGGCGGGCCTTGCAGCTCGGGGTCGTCGAAGTTGCCGTGCGTCTCGGGCACGGTGAACCCGGGGGTGTCGACGATCTCGATGATTCTGCGGTCGGCGACGTCGATGTAGGCGGTGAGTCCGTCGACGGGGTGCGCCCACGGGTGGTCGGCGGGGTGGTCCTGCCGGAACGCGAAGGTGCGCAGCACCCGGCGGCCCACCTCGTTCTCGTAGCCGTAGTGCCCGGCCGAGAGGGGGACGAGCACGACGTCGGCGGTGGTGAGTCCGCGCGCGGCGAGGGCGGCGATCCACTCGGCGCTCTCGTTCGCGATGACGCCGACCTCCTCGAACTCCGCGTCGAGGATCGGCAGCTGCCCGTCCGACCCGTCGAGCTCGGTGGAGCGCAGCACCTCGCCGGTCGGGAGCGAGACGACGAGGTCGAGCGAGTGGGCGGTGCGCAGGTTCAGCAACTGCACGCGCGCGCGGCGCTCCGGGAAGGCGGTCTCGCCGCGCTCCCAGGCGAGCACCTCGCCCTTGGGTGCTTCTTCGAGGCCGACGTAGGCGAAGCGGGTGGCCTCGTCGACGCCGTCGAGTGCGGCCACGACCGCGTGGACGGCGGTGATCTCGTCGGGGGAGAGGGATGCCAGGGGGTGGGCGGGCGTCGCGGGGGCGACGAAGGCGGTCGAGGTCGGGTCGGTGAGCGTCATGGTGTCTCTCTCGGGGTGTGGCGGGTGGGACGAAAGGGCGATGGATGCCGCGGCGCCGGGGCCGCGGCATCCGGGATCAGCCCGCGATGGTGTCGGTGAGCTTGGCGTAGGCGGCGGGACGGCGGCGGCGGATCCACGCGGCCTGGGCGTAGCCGAGCACGGGGAAGAGCACCACGAGAGCGAGCAGCGCCCAGCTCACGGCGCCGAAGACCGGGTTCCCGTCGCCGTCGACGTCGCCGACCATGATCGGGAAGTACACGACGATGATCACGGCCGACACCGCGAGCCCCACGAAGCCGAGCGCGGGGGCGATGATCGTGTTCCACACGCGGCGGTCGGCGCGGGTGCGGGCGAAGTACACGATCACGGCGACCGAGGTCGCGGCCATGAGGATCGCGATGGCGAGGGTCGCGACGCCGGCGAACCACGTGAACACCTGCAGCAGCGGGTCGAGGTTCAGCACCGCGAAGATCGCCGTGAGCGCCGCGGCCGTGACCGTCTGCACGATCGACGACACGTGCGGCGAGAGGTGCTTCGCGTGAACGCCGGCCACGCGGTCGGGGAGCACCCCGGCGCCGGCCATCGCGTGCTGGTAGCGGGTGAGCACGTTGTGGAACGACAGCACGCACGCGAACATCGACGTCAGCAGCAGGACGTTGACGATGATCTCGCCGACCGTGCCGAGGTACAGGGCGACCGTGCGCAGCATCAGGGTGCCGGGGTCTTCCGCGGCGGCCATGATCCCGTTCGGGCCCCACGCCATCACCAGGCCCCACGAGGCGAGCGTGTAGAAGACACCGATGCCGATCACGGCGCCGTAGGTCGCGCGGGGGATCGTGCGGTCGGGGTCGCGGGCCTCGTCGCGGAAGATGGCCGTCGCCTCGAAGCCGATGAACGCCGCGATCGCGAACATCAGACCGACGCCGGGGGAGCCGCTGAGCACGTTCGCCGGCTCGAAGGGCGCTGCGCTCAGGCCCTCGGGGCCGCCGTTGAAGACGACCGCGGCGACGAGCGCGAGCACGATCGCGACCTCGGCCACCAGCAGCACGCCGAGCACTTTGCTCGAGAGGTCGATGTGGCGGTAGCCCAGGATGCCGACGAGCCCGACGACCGCGAGGGCGTACAGCCACCACGCGAGGTCCGGACCGCCGAGCGAGACGACGGTGATCTCGAGCAGGTAGCCGATGTAGCCGTACACCGAGACCTGGATGGTCGTGTACGTGAGCATCGCGGTCCACGCCGCGGCCAGGCCCGAGGGGCGACCGAGGCCGTACCCGATATAGGTGAAGAATGCGCCGGGGCGGGGCACGTGCCGCGTCATGGCGGCCAGACCCACGGCGAACAGCAGCAGGATGACGGCGCTGATCGCATACAGCGTCGGGAAGCCCGCGCCGTTGCCGATCAGGATGCCGAGGGGCGCGGCGCCTCCGACGACGGTGAGCGGCGAGGCGGCGGCGACGACCATGAAGACGATCGCCGTGACGCCCAGGGAGCCTTGCAGCGTCCGCTTCGCCGACGCCGCCACCCCCTTCGATTCGAGCTGGGTCATGTCGGTTCCTTACGTGTTCGGGTGTGCCACCGAGGTTCCTCCCGGTGCGTTGCCCCGCCGTTGAGCCGGTGTGAAAGTGTGTGAGCCGCGACTGAGACGCCCCGCGCACGCTGTCTCAGTCGGGGACACGAGCCCGAAACACGGGTGTCGCGGTGGGGCAATGCCCGCGGCGTACGGTCGGGCGCATCCCGACGGAGACGATATGACCGCACTTTCCCGCGCCATCGCGCGACCCGATCCCGTCGCTGGATTCGGCCACCGATCCCCCCTGCACGGTCTGGGACGCCGCCGCATCGGCATCGTCGACCTCGCCGCGCAGTCGGTGGCGGCCGTCGCCCCTGCCGCCGCCGCGACGACGGTGGTGCTTCTCGTCGCGGGCGTCGCGCCCGGCATCACCGTGCCCGCGATCGTCGCCGCCGCGGTGCTGAGCCTGTGCGTCGCCCGGACGGTCGGGGAGTTCGCACGCCGCTTCGCCGCCGCTGGTGGGCTCTACACCTACACCGCGCGCGGTCTCGGCACCCGCGCGGGGCTCGCCGCGGGGGCGGCGATCCTCACCGGGTACGCCGCCGTGGCGATGTTCGCCCTGCTCGGGGGCGGCTACTACGCCACCTACCTGCTGGCCGGGATCTGGCCCGCGCTCGACCGCCCGCTCGTGACCGCCGGCGCCGTGATCGTCGAGGCGGCGCTCGTCGCGTTCGTGCTGGTGCGCGGCATCCGGGTGTCGGCGCGCGCCGCTCTCGTCGTCGAGTCCCTGTCGGTCGCGCTCATCGTCGTGCTGCTGTGCGTACTGCTGGTGAGCATCGGACCCGTGGACGTGGCTGCGGTGATCGGCGCGCGCACAGCGGGCGGGCTGGACCCCGTCGCTCTCGCGGCCGGCGCGGTCATCGCGCTGACCGCTTTCGTCGGGTTCGAATCGGCGACGACCCTGGGCGTCGAGTCGATCTCGCCGCTGCGCAACGTCCCGCGGGCCATCACGGGCACGGTCGTGCTGTCGGCGGCGCTGTACGTTCTGGCCGCGGTGACGCAGGTCGCCGGCTTCGACGCCCTCGGCGGCGATCTGGCGGCCAGCGCCTCCCCGGTCAACGACCTGGCCGCCGCCTACGGCCTGGGCGGCTGGGGCGTGGTCGCCGACATCGGCATCGCCGCCTCCTTCCTGGCCTGCGCGATCGGCACGACCACCGCCCTCGTGCGCGTGCTGTTCGCGATGAGTCGTGACGGTGTGCTGCCCGCGTCGCTGGGCCGCGCACACCGCCGGTTCGGCACTCCCGCGGCGGCGGTGGGTGCCGCGCTTCCGGTCATCGCCGGGGTTCCGCTCGTACTCGTCGGCGCAGGGGTGCCGGTGCGCGATGCGATGCACGTGACGCTGTCGGTCGGCGCCGCGGGGTACATCGTGTCGTACGTCCTGGTCTGCGTGGCCGCCCCCGTCTTCCTTCGGCGCATCCGCGAGCTGACCCCGGTATCGGCCGTGATCGCCGGTCTCTCCGCGTGCGCGCTCGCCGCGGCCCTCGTGGCGTTCTTCGTCGACGACGCGGCGGCCGGCGGCACCGCGGGAGTCGTCGTCATGGTGCTCGCCGTCACGGCTGCCGTCCTGATCGGCGTGCTGCGGCGCCGACACGGTCTCGAGGCGATCGGCCGCTACGACGAGCCCGTCGCCGCCCAGGTGCTCGGGGGAGTGCCCTCGCCGCGCCGCCACGATGATGCGTGAGCCGGGCGTGCGAGAGACCGCGGCGCCGGCCCTGTCGGCCCGTCAGCCGGGTGCGGTGCACTCGGCGTTGTCGGTTCTCGAGGCGGTCGCGCACCTGGGAGCGGGGGTGAGCGCCCAGCGCATCTCCGCCGAGCTGGGCCTGCCGCGCGCCACCACCTATCGTCTGGTGAACCTCCTCGTCGAGGACGAGTACCTGGTGCGCACCCCCGACCTGGCCGGCTTCGCACTCGGAGCGAAGGTCGCGCAGCTCGCGGCCGTCGCCTCGCCACCCGTGCGACTGTCGTCGGCGGCGCGTTCGGTGGTCGACGACGCCCGTCGTGTGCTGCGCGGCGGCGTGCACGTCGCGCTCTACGTCGATCGGCGTATCGTCGTCGTCGATTCCGATCCGGATTTCCCGCTCTCCGACGAGGCGCGGCTGGCGCGGGAACCCGAGCGGTTCGCCCTCGGGCGCCTGCTCCTCGTCGAGGATCCCGCCGCCACCGGCGAGGTGATCGAGGCGGCGCGCGCCGACCTGGCGCGCTGGGGTGCGACACGCCAGAGCGGCGAGATCACCGCGACCACCGGATGCCTCGCACTGCCGATCCGCGACGGCGCGGGAGTGCTGGCCGGTGCCCTGGCGTTCTCGGGCGCCCGTCACCGCGTCGACGAGCCCGACGGGGTGCTCGCGCAGCTGCGCCCGGCGGCCGATGCCCTGGCCCCGCTCATGGTGTGACGCGGATCGGCTAAGCTGTATGCGGCTCTCCGCGTGGCGGCATCCAGGCCAACTCCCCCAGGACGGAAACGTAGCAAGGGTAACCAGGCTCTACCGGGTGCGCGGAGGGTCTTTTCTTTGCCCGGAAACAGCTCGGCTCTCCGGTCGAGCTCCCGCGTCAGCCGCGCTCCTGATCACTCGATGCCGAAGCAACCCCCGGGCGATGTCGTCGGCCCGCAATAGGCTGGACACGTGACGCAGAGCATCTACATCACGTCGGCCGAGGGTCACTCGGGTAAATCCACCGTCGCTCTGGGCGTCCTCGACGCTTTGAGCCGCGTGACTCCGCGCGTGGGGGTGTTCCGGCCCATCGCGCGTTCGACCGCCGAGCGCGACTACGTGCTCGAGATGTTGCTCGACCACGATGGCGTCGACCTCGCCTACGACGACGTCGTGGGCGTCACCTACGACGACGTGCGCGACGACGCCGACGCGGCTCTCGGCCGCATCGTCGAGCGGTACAAGGCCGTCGAGGCGCAGTGCGACGCCGTGGTCGTGATCGGTAGCGATTACACCGACGTCGGCAGCCCCGCCGAGCTCGCGTACAACGCGCGCATCGCCGCCAACCTGGGTGCCCCCGTGCTGCTGGTGCTCGGCGGACGTGCGCAGCAGGGGCAGAGCGAGACGCTCGGCCTCTCGGTGGCGCGCACCCCGCACGAGGTCGGGCAGATCGCGTCGCTTGCGGTCGCCGAACTCGTCCACGAGCGCGCCGAGGTGTTCGCCGTCATCGTGAACCGCGCCGACCCCGACGAACTCGACGGCGTCGTGGCATCCGTCCGCCAGGTCATCGACACCCTGCCGATCACTTCGTCCGACGAGCGCCGGCCCGTGCCGGTGTGGGCCCTGCCCGAAGACCGCTTCCTCATCGCCCCCTCCATGCGTGGCGTGTTGCGCTCGGTCGAGGGTGAGCTCATCAAGGGTGACCCCGCACTGCTCACCCGCGAGGTGCTGGGCGTGGTCGTGGCGGGCATGTCGATGGTCAACGTGCTGCCGCGCCTGAAGGAGTCGGCGGTCATCGTGATCCCCGCCGACCGCACCGAGGTGCTCCTCGCGACGCTGCTCGCCAACGCCTCGGGGACGTTCCCGTCGCTGGCCGGCGTGGTGCTGAACGGTGGATTCGAGTTGCCCGACGCCATCGTGCGCCTCATCGACGGCCTCGGCTCGCCACTGCCGATCATCGCGACCGACCTCGGCACCTACGACACGGCCGTGCGCATCATGAACACGCGGGGGCGGCTCGCCGCCGACTCCCAGCGCCGGTACGACACCGCGCTGGCGATGTTCGAGCGTCACGTCGACACCGAGCTGCTCACGCGCGAGCTGGGCGTCGCACGTCCGAGCGTCGTGACCCCGTTGATGTTCGAATACGGTCTGGTCGACCGCGCGCGCACCGACAAGCGCCGTATCGTCCTGCCCGAGGGCACCGACGACCGGGTCCTGCGCGCCGCCGCGACGGTGCTCTCGCGCGGCATCGCCGACCTCACGATCCTGGGCGAGCCGATCGAGGTGCGCGGGCGCGCGATCGAGCTCGGCATCGACATCCGCGACGCCGAGGTGCTGAGTCCCTTCGACGCGGTCCACGTCGATAAGTTCGCGACCGAGTACGCGCGGCTGCGTGCCCACAAGGGCGTCACGTACGCGCAGGCGGCCGACACGGTCACCGACGTGTCGTACTTCGGCACGCTCATGGTGCACATGGGCCTGGCCGACGGCATGGTCTCGGGGGCGGCGCACACCACCGCGCACACCATCCGCCCGGCGTTCGAGATCATCAAGACCGCCCCCGGCGTCTCGGTGGTCTCGAGCGTCTTCCTCATGGCGCTCGCCGACCGCGTACTCGTCTACGGCGACTGCGCCGTCATCCCCGATCCCACGAGCGAGCAGCTCGCCGACATCGCCGTGTCGTCGGCGGCGACCGCCGACCAGTTCGGCATCGAGCCGCGCGTGGCGATGCTGTCGTACTCGACGGGCGAATCGGGCACCGGAGCCGACGTCGAGAAGGTGCGCGCGGCCACCGCCCTCGTGCGCGAGCGCGCCCCCGAACTGCTGGTCGAGGGGCCCATCCAGTACGACGCCGCCGCCGACGCGGCCGTCGCGCGGGCGAAGATGCCGAACTCCGCCGTCGCCGGACGCGCCACGGTGTTCGTCTTCCCCGACCTCAACACCGGCAACAACACCTACAAGGCGGTCCAACGCTCCGCCGGCGCTGTCGCCATCGGCCCGGTGCTGCAGGGGTTGAACAAGCCCATCAACGACCTGTCGCGCGGCGCTCTCGTCGACGACATCGTCAACACGATCGCGATCACCGCGATCCAGGCACAGGGGAGCGACAAGTGAGCGTGGTGCTCGTCGTCAACAGCGGTTCGTCGTCGTTCAAGTACCAGCTGCTCGACATGCAGCACGAGCGGGTGCTCGCGTCGGGTCTGGTCGAGCGCATCGGCGAGACCACGGGCATCGCCGAGCACACCGTCGAGGCCGCAGCGCTCGCCGGGTTCGGCGATGCGCCCGCGGTGACGGATGCCACGTTCACGATCGAACGTGAGATCCCCGACCACACCGCCGGGTTCGCCGTCATGCTCGAAGCCTTCGCCGCGCACGGTCCCTCGCTCGAAGACCAGGCCCCCGTCGCCGTCGGCCATCGCGTCGTGCACGGCGGTGCGCGCTTCTTCGAGCCGACCGTCATCACCCCGCTGGTCGAGATCAACATCGACGAGCTGTCGGTGCTGGCGCCCTTGCACAACCCCGCGAACCTCGCCGGTATCGTCGCAGCCAAGAAGGCTTTCCCCGATGTTCCCCACGTCGCCGTCTTCGACACCGCCTTCCACCAGTCGCTCGCCCCCGAGGCTTACACGTACGCGATCGACCGAGAGCTGGCCGAGGCGCACCGCATCCGCCGCTACGGCTTTCACGGCACGAGCCACAAGTTCGTCAGCGAGGCCGCCGCCGCCTTCGTGGGCCGACCCCTGACCGAGCTCAAGCAGATCGTGTTCCACCTCGGAAACGGGGCGTCGGTCACGGCGATCGAGGGCGGACGTTCCGTCGACACCTCGATGGGGCTCACCCCGCTCGAGGGGTTGGTCATGGGCACGCGCTCGGGCGACCTCGACCCGGCCGTGCTGTTCCAGCTCGCCCGCCGCGCCGACATGTCGATCGCCGACCTCGACACCCTGCTCAACAAGCGCTCGGGTCTCAAGGGCCTCGCGGGTGTCAGCGACATGCGCGACATCGGCGAGCGACGCGACGCCGGCGACCCGGCGGCCCAGCTCGCCTTCGACGTCTACATCCACCGCCTCCGCGCCTACGCGGGTGCCTACCTCGCCCAGCTCGACGGTGTCGATGTCATCTCGTTCACCGCGGGCGTCGGTGAGAACTCGATCCGCGTGCGCGAAGAGGCTATGGCCACGCTCGGCTTCGCGGGCGTCGAGATCGACCCCGAGCGCAACGCGACGAGAGGCCGCGGGGCCCGCCGGATCTCGACCGATTCCTCGCGGGTCGAGGTGCTCGTCGTACCGACCAACGAAGAACTCGAGATCGCCCGCCAGACGCTCTCGGTCACCTCCTGATCCACCCCTCGCCACTACGCTGATCACCGCGGCGCCTGGGGCGGCCGTTCGACTTCTTTGCCGACAGGGAGCACGCCGTGACCGACACCCCCGCACTGCCCGATCTCACCGCGTACGACGGGGTGCTGTTCGACCTCGACGGAGTGCTCACCCCCACCGCCGAAGTGCACATGCGGGCGTGGAAAGAGATGTTCGACGAGCTGTTCGCGGCGTGGAAGATCGAGCCCGCGTACACCGACCGCGACTACTTCGAGTACGTCGACGGCAAGAAGCGCTATGACGGCGTGGCGAGCCTGCTGCGCAGTCGCGACGTCGAGGTGCCGTGGGGCGACCCCTCCGACGACCCCTCCGAAGACACCGTCTGCGGCGTCGGCAACCGCAAGAACGCCGTCTTCTCCCGCATTCTGCGCGCCGAGGGCATCGCGCCCTACCCGGGTTCCGTCGCCCTCCTCGACGTGCTCCAAGCCGCCGGCATCCCCATCGCGGTCGTGTCGAGCTCGAAGAACGCCGTCGAGGTGCTCGAGGCAGCCGGGCTGCGAGAACGCTTCCCCGTCGTCATGGACGGTGTCGTCGCCGAGCGCGACCACCTGGCATCCAAGCCCGCCCCCGACGTCTTCGCCGAGGGGGCCCGCATGCTCGGCGTCGATCCCGCTCGTTCGGTCGCCGTCGAAGACGCGCTGAGCGGTGTGCAGTCGGCCGTCGCCGCGGGGTACGCCGTCGTCGTCGGGGTGAACCGCGGCGCCGGAGCCGACGATCTCGCCGGCGCCGGAGCGTCGGTGGTCGTCGACGACCTCGCCGCGTTCGTAGACTGAGCCATCGCCTCCCGCGACGAGCCCCACACCGTCTCCGAGCGGCGAACCCGAGTAACACCCGCGCATCACCCGCGCGCACGGCCAGCGGCTGTTCGCGTCGACCCGACCCTGCCACCGGAAGGCACGCCCCGATGATCGATCGCGATCGTTTCCCCATCGACGAGTGGCGTCTCGTCGAGACGCAGTTCTCGCTCGACGACGTGGGGGTCACCGAGACCCTTTTCGCCGTCGGAAACGGCTACCTGGGCCTGCGCGGCAACTCCATCGAGGGTCGGTTCGCCCTCGAACAGGGCACGTTCATCAACGGCTTCCACGAAACGTTCCCCATCCGTCACGCCGAGCAGGCCTACGGCTTCGCCGAGGTCGGGCAGACGATCATCAACGCACCCGATGCCAAGGTCATGCGCGTCTACGTCGACGACGAGCCGCTGTCGCTCGACGTCGCCGACGTGCGCGAGTACGAGCGCGTGCTCGACATGCGCCAGGGCATCCTCCGCCGCCATCTCCTGTGGGTGACCCCCTCCGGCAAGCGCGTGCGCATCGAAGACGAGCGATTCGTCTCGTTCGACGAGAAGCATCTCGCGGTGCTGCGCCTGACCGTCACCGTGCTCGACGCCGACGCGCCCGTCACCGTCAGCAGCCAGCTGCTCAACCGCCAGGACGGCGAGGGCATCTACGGCGGCTCGCCGATGGCATCCAAGCAGTCCGGTTTCGACCCGCGTAAGACCGAGAAGCTCAGCGACCGCGTGCTGCAGCCGCGGGAGTACTGGCAGGACGGCAACCGGTCGGCGCTGAGCTACGAGGTGACCGACTCGAACATGACCCTCGGTGTCATCGCCGACCACCTCGTCGACACCGCGAACGAGTACACCTCGCGTCAGCTCGTCGAGCCCGACATCGCCAAGAACGTCTTCCGCGTGCACGCGCGGGCGGGCGTGCCCACCACGATCACCAAGCTCGTCAGCTATCACACGTCGCGGGGCGTGCCCACGGGCGAGTTGCTCGACCGCTGCCGCCGCACGCTCGACCGCGCGGTCGAGGCGGGCATCGACGGGCTCTTCGCGCAGCAGATCGCCTGGTACGCGGACTTCTGGGACCGCTCCGACGTGCGCATCGGCGGACAGGGCGAGCTGCAGCAGGCCACCCGCTGGTGCCTGTTCCAGCTCGCGCAGGCCGCGGCGCGCGCCGACGGGCAGGGCGTGCCCGCCAAGGGCGTCACCGGATCGGGCTACAGCGGCCACTACTTCTGGGACACCGAGGTCTACGTGCTGCCGTTCCTGGCGTACACGTCGCCGCTGTGGGCGCGAAACGCCCTGCGCATGCGCTACCTGATGCTGCCGGCGGCGCGCAAACGCGCGCACCAGCTCAACGAGGCCGGTGCCCTGTTCCCCTGGCGCACGATCAACGGCGAGGAAGCCTCGGCCTACTACGCCGCCGGTACCGCGCAGTACCACATCAACGCCGACGTCGCCTTCGCCCTGGCGAAGTACGTGCGGGCGACGGGTGACGAGGAGTTCCTCGCCCGCGAGGGCGTCGACATCGCCGTCGACACGGCGCGTCTGTGGTCGACGCTGGGGTTCTGGCGTTCCAGCGACGCCGCCGATCACGGCGAGCACGACTCGTTCCACATCCACGGCGTGACCGGGCCCGACGAGTACACCACCGTCGTCAACGACAACCTGTTCACCAACGTCATGGCACGCTTCAACCTCCGCTTCGCGGCGCGCACCGTGCGCGAGCTCGCCGAGAACGATCCCGACGCGTACGCCGCCATGGCCGACCGCATGAACCTCGACCCCTCGGAGCCCGAGCGCTGGGACAAGGCGGCCGAGGCGATGCACATCCCCTTCAGCGAGGCCCTCGGCATCCATCCCCAAGACGCCGTGTTCCTCGAGCGCGAGATCTGGGACCTCGAGAACACCCCGCCCGATCAGCGCCCCCTGCTGCTGCACTTTCACCCGCTGGTGATCTACCGGTACCAGGTGCTCAAGCAGGCCGACGTGGTGCTCGCGCTGTTCCTGCAGGGCAACCACTTCACGGATGCCGAGAAGCTCGCCGACTTCGAGTACTACGACCCGCTGACCACGGGCGACTCCACCCTCTCCGCGGTCGTGCAGTCGATCCTCGCCGCCGAAGTGGGCTACCAGGACCTCGCGCTGGAGTACTTCCGTCAGGCCGCGTTCGTCGACCTCGGCGACCTGCACCACAACGCCGCCGACGGCGTGCATGTGGCCTCGGCCGGTGGGGTGTGGACGGCGCTGGTCAGCGGCTTCGGCGGCATGCGCGACCACTTCGGGCAGTTGACCTTCGACCCGCGCCTGCCGGCGGACTGGCCCGAGCTGTCATACGTGCTGCACTGGCACGGCACGCGCCTGGACGTCACGCTCACCGAGACGTCGCTGACGCTGCGCGCCGGCGCACAGGGCTCGCCCGTCGCCTTCGCCGTGCGCGGTGTGGACTACACGGTCGCTCCCGGCGAGACCGTGCGCGTGGCGCTGCACGGCCAGGGGCCGGTGCGGCCGGGCCGGCCCTCGATCCGCCAGCTCGAGGGATCCGTCCGCGAAGACGGCACCCTGCTGTCGGCGTCGGTGCCCATCGTGACGGCGGCCATCCCGATCGTGAGCGACGACGACGAGCCGGTGGCCGTCGGTCTCGACGTCTGATCTCCCCTCCGAACGCGGCGGCCCCTCGGGTCGCCGCGTTCGGCGTTTCCGGGGCCGGGCGGCCCGGTGGTGCGGTGGGTGCCGGGTGGGCCGGGGTGGTGTGGGCCGGGGTGGTGCGGTGGGTGCAGGGGATCGTGTGGGGACAGGGCGGATGCCGAGGGGTGGGCCTGTTCTGGGTGGATGCCCTGTTCTCGTGGGGCGGGGACAGGGGCCGCGCGTGGGGGCGGCGGCGTGTGGGGCGGAGCAGGAGGGAACCGCGGAGGCGATGTCGGAGGTACGCCGTAGGCTGTTGTGGTGACGACAGCCCTGTACCGCCGATACCGCCCGCAGGCGTTTGGCGAGATGATCGGGCAGTCTCAGGTGACCGAGCCCCTGATGACCGCCCTGCGTAGCGACCGGGTCGGTCACGCGTACCTGTTCTCGGGGCCGCGCGGGTGTGGCAAGACCACCTCGGCCCGCATCCTCGCCCGGTGCCTCAACTGCGCCGCCGGCCCCACCGACACGCCATGCGGCACCTGCGACAGTTGCGTCGAGCTCGGCCGCGGCGGGGGCGGTTCGCTCGACGTCGTCGAGATCGATGCCGCCAGCCACAACGGCGTCGACGATGCTCGCGACCTGCGCGAGCGCGCGATCTTCGCGCCGGCTCGCGACCGCTTCAAGATCTTCATCCTCGACGAGGCTCACATGGTCACGCAGCAGGGCTTCAATGCCCTGCTCAAGCTCGTCGAAGAGCCCCCCGCACACGTCAAGTTCATCTTCGCGACCACCGAGCCCGAAAAGGTGCTCGGAACGATCCGCTCGCGCACCCACCACTACCCGTTCCGGCTCGTACCGCCGGCGGCCATGCTCGAGTACGTCCAAGAGCTCTGCGAGAGCGAGGCCGTCGGCGTCGAGGCCGGCGTGCTGCCCCTCGTCGTCCGCGCCGGTGGCGGATCACCCCGCGACACGCTCTCTCTGCTCGATCAGCTCATCGCCGGCTCCGATCAGGATGCCGCGGGGCACGTCCTCGTGCGATACGAGCGCGCCGTGGCGCTACTCGGGTACACCCACTCCGAGTTGCTCGACGAAGTCGTCGACGCCTTCGCAGCGCTCGACGGTGCCGGTGCGTTCGCCGCCGTCGACCGCGTCGTGCAGACCGGGCAAGATCCACGTCGGTTCGTCGACGACCTGCTCGAGCGACTCCGTGACCTCATCATCGTCGCGGCGACCGGAGCCGGTGCGGCGGCGGTGCTGCGCGGCGTCCCCGACGACGAGCTCGAGCGCATGGCCCGCCAGGCCACGGCGTTCGGAGCCGCACGACTGTCGCGTACGGCCGACCTCGTCGTCGCCGCTCTCGATGAGATGACCGGGGCGACATCGCCGCGGCTGCAGCTGGAATTGCTGGTCGCGCGTGTGCTCACGCATGCCGGGGTTTCGCAGGGGATCTCGCCTGCCAGCGCCCACGATCTCGAGGCGTCACGCGGTGCTGCATCGCCAGCGCCACAGATGGCGCCGGCAACCGGGCGACCCGCGTCTCCTGCCGCCGACATCGCGGCACCGGATCACAATCTCGCACAGCCCCCCGTCGCGGCCGCTGCACCGCGCGTCGCTTCGCCTGGTATCGCTTCTCCCGGTATCGCTTCTCCCGGTGCGGCATCGCCTGGGCCGTCGGAGCCGCGCGTCGCGGCGCCCGCCGTCGTTTCCCCTGCCGTCGCCGCGCCTGCCGTCGCTTCCCCCGCGATCGCTTCGCCCGGTATTGCGTCGCCTGGACCTTCTGCACCGCGCGTTGCGGTACCCGGCGTGGCGTCGCCGTCCGTGGGCTCACCATCCGTCGCGGCGCCGTCGATCGCCGCGCCGCCCGCGGCGTCGGCATCGTCGCCTCGCACCCCGGCACCCGCTTCCGAGCGCCCGTCGGCCGCCCCCGCGCGTGCCTCGTCGCCCGCCGTATCCGGTACGTACGACGACGACGTTCCGCCGCCGTTCACCGACGACGATGCCCCGCCGCCCTTCGACGAACCCGAGTCCGCGACTCCCGTATCCGCGCCGCAACGACCCGCCCCCGCCGAAGCGTCGGCGGCCGACGATGCGCACCCGTTCGATACCGCACCCACGCCCGAGAGCGAGGTGGGTGCGACGGTCGCGCCCACCGCTTCTGCTCCGACCGAGCCCGACGCCGGCGCCACGTCGCCCGCGCCCCCGGCCGCGTCTTCTCGCGAACCCACCGCTGCGCGGGAGTTCGCTCCGTCCTCGTCCGGGCTCCCCGCTGACGACGTCTCACCGCTCGAACCGTCGGCCCCGACTCCGCCCGCGACCCCGGTCGGACCCATCGAGCTCGGACACGTGCGCGACGCGTGGCCAGAGATTCTGGGGCAGCTCGAAGTCGCACGTCGCTCGGCGTGGCTCGTCGTGTCCACGGCGACGGTGCGTGCTTACGACGACGACGTGTTGACCCTTTCGTTCCGCACATCCGGCGACCTCGCGGCATTCAAGACACGCACGGTCGATGGAGGACCCAGCGAAGATCTCCGCCAGGCGATCCACGCCGTCCTGGGCGTCCGTGTGAAGTACCTCGCGCGTCTCGATGGTGAAGGTGGGCCCGGTCACAGCGCGCCCCCACGTGGCCCGTCCGCGCCGCCTTCGACAGGCTCTCAGATCGGTCCGCGCGGTGGCGCCCAGACGGGCGGTGCGTCATCGCGCTCGTCGGCCCCTTACGCAGCAGCGGTCACCGAATGGGCCGTGGCTCCCATCCCATCGGCTGATGGAGCCACTTCCGCTCCCTCCACGGCCCTCGCTGTAGATGACGAGCCCGACGACGCGTCCGCCACCGCTGCGCCGTTCGCGGTCGCCCCGGGTGCTGTGCTTCCGACCCGAGATGTCACCCCGTCGATGCCTGCGCCCGACGAGGTCGACGACGACGATGACATCCCACCGGCCGACGACACCGAGATACCCCTGCCCCCGGTCATCGTTCCGCGCATGACGCCGCTCAGCGGCGGAGCTCAGCGCTACGGTGAGGCGGTCGTGCGCCAGGTGCTCGGCGCCACCTACGTGCGCGACGAGCCCTATGAACCCCCGACGAGGTTCAGCTGATGTACGACGGCATCGTCCAAGACCTGATCGATGAGTTCGGGCGCCTCCCCGGCATCGGGCCGAAGTCGGCGCAGCGTATCGCGTTCCACATCCTGCAGTCGCCCAGCTTCGACGTATCCCGCCTCTCGACGCTTCTGGGCGAGGTTCGCGACAAGGTCAAGTTCTGCGAGATCTGCGGCAACGTCTCCGAGCAGGAACGCTGCTCGATCTGTCGCGACCCCCGGCGTAACCCGGCTCTGATCTGTGTCGTCGAAGACGCGAAAGACGTCGCCGCGATCGAGCGGACCCGTGAGTTCCGTGGCCTCTACCACGTGTTGGGCGGGGCTATCAGCCCCATCGCGGGCATCGGTCCCGACGATCTGCGCGTCACTCAACTCATGCAGCGTCTCGCCGATGGCACCGTGCAAGAGGTCATCCTCGCCACCAACCCCAACCTCGAGGGTGAAGCGACGGCCACGTATCTGAGCCGGCTGCTACACACCCTCGAAATTCGCGTCACGCGTTTGGCATCCGGTCTGCCCGTCGGCGGTGATCTCGAGTACGCCGACGAGGTCACCCTCGGCCGCGCCTTCGAGGGCCGCCGCACGCTCTGATCTCGGTCCCTCTCGTTGCCGCTGACCGACCTGCACCGCCCTCTCCCGAGGGACAGAGACTCCATGCCCCGACAGGATCCTGCGCCCGCGCGCCGTGTGCGCAGCCCGCGTACGAGCTCGCGCCCGAAGGCTCACCGCCGCGTGCGCGCTCGAGCCCGCACGACGCTGGACAGCGTCGCCCGCACCGGCTGCCCGAGGTAGATGCCGAGGGAGGCCCCGACGGCGAGGGCGACGCCGATCGTCGCCGCACCCGCCAGCGTGGTGACTCCCGTCATGAGCACCGCCGGGTCCTCGCCCGATTCCACGACGCCCAGGAGCCCGCGGAACACCGCGGCCCCCGGCACGAGCGGCAGGATCGCGGCGGTCGTGATCGCCACCGACGGCACGTGTAGACGGTAAGCCACGACGATGCCGACGAAGCTGCCGATGAAGGCCCCGATCCCGCTGGCGGCGGCGACGTCGAAGCCCAGCCCCGAGGCCCCGACGTATCCCGCCCAGGCGACGAGGCTCAGGGCCGCGCTGACCACGATGATCCGCGCCCCTGCGCCGTTGTAGACGGCCACCGCGATCGCGATCACGGCGGCCCCGACGAACTGCACGCTCACCGGTCCCAGTGGTAGCGCGTTCGAGGGGGCAGACATGCCCAGCCCGATCACCCGGACGGTCTCGAGCCCGGCGAGGATGCCCAGCACCACGCCGAGCGTCTGCGTCGTCAGCTCGAGGATCCGCCCGGTCGCGGTCAGCGCGAACCCGTCGATGGCGTCTTGCGCCGCCCCCACCACGGTGAGGCCGGCGAGCATCAGGACGATCCCGGATGCCACGATCACCGACGGACGGATCGCCGCAGCCGCGTCGAGACCGGTGTACTGCAGCAGGGGCGACAGGGCCGCGACGACGGTGAGGACGAACCCGCCCGCGATCTGCGCGAAGAAGTAGGGCACGCGAGCGCGGGCCAACGCGTACTGCGTGGTCGCGGCGAGGGCGGCGGCGATGAACGAGAGCACGAGGGCCAGCCAGTTCGCCCCGAACATGATGGCGACGCCCGTCGCGAGCGACGCCTGCGAGGCCACCACGATCGCGGGGCGATAGCGGAACGGCAGGCGCCGGATGGCGCGGCAGCGGCTGATCGCGTCGTCGAGCGGCAGCCCGCCCGTGATCTCGGTGACGAGGGCCTGCAGGCGCTGGAGCTTGGCATGGTCGGGCACTGAGCCGCGTACGACGCGCAGCAGCGTCGTGGGGCGGCTGGCCCCCGGGCGACTGTGGGCGATCGTGATGGAGTTGTAGGTGACGTCGACGTGCACCGGGTCGAGCCCGTACGCGCCGCACACCCGCACGATGGTCAGCGTCACCTCGTTGGCGGGCGCGCCCACGACGAGCATGGTCTCGCCGATGCGGATCGCGAGGTCGAGGATGCGTGTCGAGAGGGCTTCGTCGATCACGGGAAGCAGCTGGGTGTCGAGCATCGCTTCGCCGTCGGTGTGGACGAGGCGACGCAGTGACGACAGCAGTCGAAGCGGGGTGGGGGACAACCGCGGGCCTCCAGGAGCACGAACCGGGCGGAAGGGTCGATCCTATCCGCCGGATCCGGGTACCGGCAGGGCGGGTCGCCGCATGACGGAGAGGGAATGCGCCCGCCCCTAGGATGGATGATCGGGTGCGGCATCCGAGCGCCCCGTCGTGGCATCCCGACGCCCGACCCTCCCGGGAGTTCCTCTTATGGCGCTGATCGTCCAGAAGTACGGCGGCTCGTCCGTCGCCGACGCCGAGAGCATCAAGCGCGTCGCCAAGCGCATCGTCGACACGCGTCGCGCGGGTCACGAGGTCGTCGTCGCGGTCAGCGCGATGGGCGACACGACCGATGAGCTGCTCGACCTCGCGGGCCAGGTCGCCCCCATCCCCGCGCCGCGCGAGCTGGACATGCTGCTCTCCAGCGGTGAGCGCATCTCGATGGCGCTGCTGGCCATGGCGATCCACTCGATGGGCTTCGAGGCCCGCTCCTTCACCGGCAGCCAGGCGGGCATGATCACGGATGCCACGCACGGCGCCGCGCGCATCGTCGACGTCACCCCGGTGCGCCTGCGCGAAGCGCTCGACGAGGGCGCGATCGTGATCGTGGCAGGCTTCCAGGGCTTCAACCGCGACACCCGCGACATCACCACGCTGGGCCGCGGCGGCTCCGACACCACCGCCGTCGCGCTCGCCGCGGCCCTCGAGGCCGACGTGTGCGAGATCTACAGCGACGTCGACGGCATCTTCACCGCCGACCCGCGCGTCGTGCCGCTCGCGCGCAAGCTCGACCGCGTCGGCAGCGAAGAGATGCTCGAGCTCGCCGCCAACGGCGCGAAGGTCCTCTACATCCGCGCCGTCGAGTACGCGCGCCGTCACGGCGTGCTCATCCACGCCCGGTCCACGTTCAGCTCGGGTGAGGGCACGTGGGTGCTCGACCCGTCGAAGACCTCCCCCCTCGTCCCCGAAAGTGAAGCCATGGAAGAGCCCATCGTCGCCGGCGTCGCCACCGACCTCAGCCAGGCGAAGATCACCGTCATCGGCGTACCCGACGTTCCCGGCAAGGCCGCCGACATCTTCAAGATCGTCGCCAAGTCGGGCGCGAACGTCGACATGATCGTCCAGAACGTCTCGGCCGCCGCGACCGGCCGCACCGACATCTCGTTCACCCTGCCCAAGACCGACGCGGCGACGGCGCTCAAGGCCCTCGCGAGCGAGCAGACCGAGGTGGGCTTCGAGAGCCTCGTGCACGACGACCAGATCGGCAAGCTGTCGGTCGTGGGTGCGGGCATGCGCACGCACTCGGGCGTCTCGGCGACCCTCTTCGAGGCGTTGAGCATGGCCGGGGTCAACATCGAGATGATCTCGACCTCCGAGATCCGCATCTCGGTCGTCGTGCGCGGTGTCGACCTCGCCGAAGCCGCGCGCCTCGTGCACACGGCGTATGGTCTCGACGGCGACGCCGAGGCGACCGTCCACGCCGGCACCGGTCGCTGACGCGCTGCGCCCGCCGCGGCCGTGCGAAACTCCTGAGTTTCCGCCGCGGCGCCGGCCCGCACCCGCGTAATCCCGCCATCTCCCGGCGCATCCCGGTCGATTTCTCCGGAGTTCGGCCCGCTCGCGGCCTGAGCGACCAGCAGCTCGCGCTACCCTGACCCGAACGCCGCCGTCGCGGCATCCATCACCCGAACACCCGAGGTACCCGCATGACCCGCATCTCCGATTCCGGAATCTCCCTCGCCGTCGTCGGCGCCACCGGCCAGGTCGGCACCGTCATGCTCGAGATCCTCGCCGAGCGGTCGTTCCCGATTCGCGAGCTGCGCCTGTTCGCCACGGCGCGCTCGGCCGGCACCTCCATCGACTTCGGCGGCCACTCGATCGTCGTCGAAGACGTCGCCACGGCCGACCCGTCCGGCGTCGAGGTCGCCCTCTTCTCGGCCGGCGCCACCGGCAGCCGCGCCCACGCGCCCCGCTTCGCCGAGGCCGGCGCCCTCGTCATCGACAACTCCAGCGCCTGGCGCATGGATGCCGAGGTGCCCCTCGTCGTGAGCGAGGTCAACCCGCACGCGATCGACCAGGCCGTCAAGGGCATCGTCGCCAACCCCAACTGCACCACGATGGCCGCCATGCCGGTCCTGAAGGTGCTCGACGCCGAGGCGGGTCTCGAGCGTCTCATCGTCAGCACGTACCAGGCGGTCTCCGGCTCGGGCCTCGCCGGTGCCCAGGAGTTGCTCGGCCAGGTCGAGGGCGTTCTCGCGCAGGGCGACGTCGAGCGGCTCGTCCGCGACGGCTCGGCGCTGGACTTCCCCCAGCCGGAGAAGTACGTCGCGCCCATCGCCTTCGACGTCATCCCGTTCGCGGGCAACCTCGTCGACGACGGCCTCAACGAGACCGACGAAGAGAAGAAGCTGCGCAACGAGAGCCGCAAGATCCTCGAGCTCCCCGACCTCCGCGTCGCCGGCACCTGCGTGCGCGTCCCCGTCTTCACGGGCCACTCGCTCAGCATCAACGCCGAGTTCGCCCGCGACCTCTCGCCCGAGCGCGCGCGCGAGCTGCTCGCCGACGCACCCGGGGTGCGCCTCGAAGAGGTCCCCACGCCCCTGCAGGCCGCCGGCACCGACCCCAGCTACGTCGGCCGCATCCGCGCCGACCAGTCCGCCCCCGAGGGCAAGGGTCTCGTGCTGTTCATCAGCAACGACAACCTGCGCAAGGGTGCCGCTCTGAACGCGGTGCAGATCGCCGAGCTCGTCGCGCAGAAGCTCGGCGCGCACGCCTGAGATCCGGCATCCGGATGCCGCCCGCCCGGGGTTGTCTCGACATCGAACCGACCGATCTCTCGATGTCGAGACACCTCATGGCGCGCACCTAGAATCGTCGGGTGACTGAAAACGTCGATGTTCTCCTCATCGGTGGCGGCATCATGTCCGCCACCCTCGGCACCCTGCTGAAAGACCTGCAGCCCGATCTGAAGATCGCGGTCCTGGAGCGCCTCAGCGACGTCGCGCAGGAGAGCTCGAACGCGTGGAACAACGCCGGCACCGGTCACGCGGCGCTGTGCGAGCTCAATTACATGCCCGAGGGCAAAGACGGTTCGATGGACCCGGCCAAGGCCATCGCCATCAACGAGCAGTTCCAGCAGAGCCGTCAGCTGTGGGCGTCGCTCGTGGCCGAGGGCGTGCTCGACGAGCCGTCGACATTCATCAACGCCACCCCGCACATGACGTTCGTGCGCGGTGAGAAAGACGTCGCCTACCTCCGCAAGCGTTACGAGATGCTGAAGCAGCAGCCGCTGTTCGCCGGCATCGAGTACAGCGAAGACTCGCGCGTCATCAACCAGTGGGCGCCTCTGCTCATGCAGAAGCGGCGCAAGGGCGAGCCGTTCGCCGCGACCCGCGTCCCGGCCGGCACCGACGTCGACTTCGGCTCGCTCACCCGCCAGCTGTTCGCGGACCTGCGTGAGAAGGGCGTCGACGTCGCCACGAACCACGACGTCAAGAAGCTGAAGAAGCAGAAGGACGGCTCATGGCGGGTGACCTACCGCCATGTCATCGGGGGGACTCCCGGCACGATCAACGCGAAGTTCGTCTTCGTCGGCGCCGGCGGGTGGGCGCTGAAGCTGCTGCAGCGCTCCGGCATCCCCGAGATCAAGGGCTATGGCGTGTTCCCCATCGGCGGGCAGTGGCTGAAGACGTCCAACCCCGACATCGTCGCCCAGCACCGCGCCAAGGTCTACTCGCAGGCCTCGGTCGGCGCCCCGCCGATGTCGGTGCCGCACCTCGACACGCGCGTGGTCGACGGCGAGACGTCGCTGCTGTTCGGCCCGTTCGCAACCTTCAGCCCCAAGTTCCTCAAGAACGGCTCGATGCTCGACATCGTCACGCAGGTGCGCCCGCACAACCTGCTGCCCATGCTCAAGGTCGCCGTCGACAACCCCGGCCTCATCAAGTACCTCGTCAGCGAACTGCTGAAGACCCACGCCAAGAAGGTCGACAGCCTGCGCGACTTCATGCCCACGGCGAAGGCCGAGGACTGGGAACTGCTCGACGCCGGCCAGCGCGCCCAGGTCATGAAGAAGGACAAAGACAAGGGCGGCGTGCTGCAGTTCGGCACCGAGGTCATCACCGCCGAGGACCGCTCGATCGCCGGTCTCCTGGGCGCCTCTCCGGGGGCCTCGACGGCCGTGTCGATCATGCTCGGCCTCATCAAGACCTGCTTCCCCGAGCGCATGCCCGAGTGGGAGCCGCGTCTGCGCGAGCTCATCCCCAGCTATGGCGAGTCGCTCAACACGCATCCCGACGCGGCGCGCAAAGAACTGGATGCCACCGCCCAGGCGCTGAAGATCACCCCCTGATCCCGTGGCGAAGCTGTACTTCCGCTACGGGGCGATGAACTCGGGCAAGTCCACGGCCCTGTTGCAGGCGGCGTACAACTACGAGGAGCGCGGCCAGCGCGTGCTGCTGGCCAAGCCCGAGATCGACACCAAGGGCGCCGATCAGATCGAGAGCCGCCTGGGCGTGAGTCGTCCCGTCGACTTCCTCGTCGGCGCCGACGACGATCTGCGCGAGGTGTTCCACGCCGCCGCCGGTCACGCGCCGGTCGCGTGCTTGCTGGTCGATGAGGCGCAGTTCTTCACCGCCGGGCAGATCGACGATCTCCTGCGCATCGCCGTGCTCGACGGCATCCCGGTGTTGGCCTACGGCATTCGTACCGACTTCCGCACGGAGGCGTTCCCCGGCTCCGCGCGCCTGCTCGAGATCGCGCACAGCCTCGAGGAGCTCAAGACGATCTGCCGCTGCGGACGCAAGGCGCTCTTCAACGCGCGCCTCGTGGGCGGCCGGTTCGTCTTCGACGGCGACCAGGTCGCCATCGACGAGGGTCAGATCGCGGGTGAAGTGACCTACGAGTCCATGTGCGCCGCGTGTTACCTGCGCGAATCGGGCGGGCGGCTCGACGGGCGCTGACGCCGTTCGCTGCGCCGAACGGGCCGTGCTCGGGGACCGCGCGCCGGCCGCGCGTGTCGGGCTCTGGGTGCCGCGGGCCGGCCCGGGCGTGCCGGTCTCCGGAGAACTCCGTCGAGAACCGCCCGACTCGGTCGGGCCGTCTGTCGCGCCGGATGATTCACCGGAGCCCGGCACACCCGCCCAGTGCCGACCGATAGCCTGGGATCATGCGCGTACTCCTGGCCGGCGGTGCCGGTTACATCGGAACCCACACAGCCGTGGCCCTTCTCGAAGCCGGTCACGACGTCGTCCTCCTCGACGATCTGTCGGGCACCCACGCGGTGGCCGCCGAGCGGGTGGAGCGCATCACCGGTAAGCCGGCGCCGCTCGTCGTGGGCGATGCCGCCGACGACGCCGTGGTGTCCGCCGTCTTCGACGAGCACGGTCCCATCGATGCGATCATCCACCTCGCGGCGTTCAAGGCCGTGGGGGAGTCCACGCAGAAGCCGCTGGAGTACTACTCCAACAACCTCGACACCACGTTCGCGCTGCTGCGCGTGGGGCTGGCGCACGGCATCCGTTCGTTCGTGTTCTCCAGCACCGGCACGGTCTACTCCGACCCGGCCGACCTGCCGTTCACCGAGGAATCGACCACGAGCGTCGACCTGTCCAACGCCTACAGCAAGTCCAAGCGCATGAACGAGGTCGTGCTGGCCGACGTCGCTCGCGTGAACCCGGATCTGAACGTCACGGTGCTGCGCTACTTCAACCCGGTCGGGGCGCACCCCTCGGGGCTGATCGGCGAAGACCCCGCCGGCATCCCGAACAACCTCATGCCGTACGTCTCGCGCGTCGCGATCGGCACGCTCGATGAGATCGGCGTCTTCGGCGACGATTACGACACCCCCGACGGCACGGGCCTGCGCGACTACATCCACGTCGTCGACCTGGCCGAGGGACACGTCGTCGCGCTCGAGCAGGCCCAGCCCGGCCACGCCGTGTTCAACCTCGGTACCGGTCGTCCGGTCAGCGTGCTCGAGCTCATCGCCTCGTTCGAGAAGGCGGTCGGCCACGCCCTGCCGAAGAAGATCCTCGATCGCCGCCCTGGTGACGTCGCGGCGACCTACTGCGACCCCGCCAAGGCCGCCCAGGTACTCGGCTGGCGCACGCGCCTCGAGATCGACGACGCGTGCCGTGACTACTGGAACTGGCAGCAGACCAACCCGGCCGGGTACGCCACGCCCGAGGCCTGATCCGCGCGTAGGGTGGTGTGGTCCGGCCACATCACCACGGCGGGACGGACGGGGGATGTCATGGCGGATACCCAGCCGCGCGCGTGGCAGGTCGTGCTCGAGCGCATCGAGGCCGACCTGCGCGACGGCCTCCTCGCCCCCGGCGATCGGGTGACTCCCGAGCGCGAGCTCGCCGCGCAGCTCGGTGTCGGTCGCTCCAGCGTTCGAGAGGCCATACGCGTGCTCGAGGTGCTCGGCGTCGTACGCACGGCCACCGGCTCGGGACCGAATGCGGGGGCGATGATCGTGACGACACCGCGCGGCGGTCTCGCCGCCTTTCTCCGCCTCCAGGTGGCGGCCAACGGCTTCCCCCTCGCCGATGTGGTGCGTACCCGCGTCGTGCTCGAGAGCGACGTCGCCGAACGGCTCGCCGTGGCCGACGCCGATCTCAGCGGGGTCGTCGACGTGCTCGACGCGATGGATGCCGCCGACCTCGCGCCGGGGGAGTTCCTCGCCCTGGACGCGCGTTTTCACCAGGCTCTGGCCGAGGCATCGGGCAACGCGGTGATCGCGGCGATGATGGCGGGGCTGCGCAGCTCGATCGAGTCGTACACTCAGGCCGGTGCCGCGCGGCTCGACGACTGGGTCGCCACCGCCGATCGCCTGCGGCACGAACACCGCGCCATCGTCGCCGCCGTCGCGGCCGGCGACGCCGCCCGTGCTCGCGAGAGCGTGCGCGCCCACATCGCCGACTATTACACGCAGGTGGCGGTCGCGCTCAGTCCCGACGACCGCGGCGAGGCTGCTGTCGCCGACGCCGCGCGCATGGCCGCCGCCGTCGACCGTCCCACGACCTCCGCGTGAAAGGACCGCTATGACCGATCGTCCCGTCCGCCCGCCGCGCCCGCAGCACGTGCTGCAGGTGGTCTCGACCGAGCGCCTCACGCCGCACCTCGTGCGCGTGCGTGCCCGGGGCGACGACCTGTCGACGTTCCGCGCGAGCGCGTACACCGACAAGTACGTCAAGATCACCTTCGTCAAGGCCGAGCTCGGTCTCGAGCCGCCCTACGATCTCGCCACCCTGCGCGAGACGCTGCGCCCGGAGGATCTCCCCGTCACCCGCACCTATACGGTGCGCCACGTCGACGGCGACGAGCTGGTGATCGACTTCGTCGTGCACGGCGACGAGGGACTGGCCGGCCCCTGGGCGGCATCGGCGCAGCCCGGTGACCGCCTCGTGGTGTCTTCGCCTGGAGGCGGGTATGCCCCAGATCCCACGGCTGACTGGCATCTGCTGATCGGCGACGAATCGGCGGTACCGGCCATCGCCGCTGCCCTCGAGGCGTTGGCTCCGGATGCCGTGGGCACGGCGTTCCTCGAGGTGCAGCACGAGGGTGAGCAGCTCGAGCTGGTGGCGCCCGACGGCGTCGAGGTCGTGTGGCTGCACCGCGGTGCCTCGGCCGCGGGCACGTCGACGGTCCTTCGCGATGCGGTGGCCGCATGGCATCCCCACGAAGGGCGCGGACACGTGTTCGCCCATGGTGAGCGCGAGGCGATGAAAGCGATTCGCGACATCGTTTTCACCCGCTGGGGCCTCGAACGAGGTCAGGTATCGCTGTCGGGGTACTGGGCGTACGGGCGAACCGAAGACCGCTTCCAGGCCGAGAAGCGGGAACCGATCGGTCAGATCGTCTGACGGCGAGGCCCTCGTCGGCCTCCCAGGTCGGACGTTACGCCCGTGCGCGCTCCGGCAGCGTCGGGATCAGCGTCTCGAGGAACGCCGCGGTGTCTTCCCAGCCGTGCACGGCCTGGCACGTGACGCCCATCGCGAGCACGGGGTAGTCGTTGCCGTCCGGGTCGAGCCGGTCACCGACGAACAGCATGTCGTCGAGAGGGATACCGGTGGCCTCGGTGAGCTTGTTCATGCCGTAGGCCTTGTCGATGCCCCGATGGGTGATGTCGACGGAGGTCGAGCCGCCCGAGCGTACCTCGAGGTCGGGGATACGCAGTGCGACGGCCTCGCGCAGGCTGTTCTTCTTCTCGCCGGTGGGATCCCACGCCATCTTGGCGTCGAGAGGAGCCGACTGCCCAAGTGCCGAGAATGTGATCTGCGAGCCGCGGTCTTCGAGGATGTCGCCCCAGGGCTCCGCCTCCCACAGACCGAGGCGCTCGGCCTCCTCGCGCACAGCGGCCAGAGCCCGCTGCTTCTCGTCGTCGGTGAGCGAGTGAGCGTAGACGGTCTGGATGCCGTCGACCGACAGGCGGTAGTACTGCGTGCCACAGGTCGGCATGAGGTGCAGGTGTGCAAGCAGCTCGGGATCGGCGTGCGGGAGTCGATCGACGACCTGGCTACGGAACTGCTGCAGCTGACCACCCGAGATGATGGCGACCTCGACACGTCCGGCCAGGGCCAGCAGCAGGTCGCCGATACGCGGATCGATCGCCGACTTCGACGGAGCGAGAGTGTCATCGAGGTCGAAGGCGACGAGGCGGGGCGAGGCGTCGGACACGGTGCTCCTGAGAGATCGGCGGGTGGCGCGCGGGGCGCGTGCGGCAGGAAGAGATCCCGGACGTCGAGTCGATCGGCGTGCGGTCGGGTTCGATTCTAGGCGGGCTGCGCTCTTCCGGTGGGTGGGGGGTGGCGAGCGATGGTGCCGTGGTGGAGCGGGTGAGGGCGATCGGGTGAGCGGCTACGAATGTTCGGATCGCGCAATCCGGGCATCGAGCCGTCGGGAGTCCGCCAACCGGCCGTGTCGGCGGATCACTCGTCGCGGGTCAGGATGCCGATCTCGTTGCCCTCGCGGTCGAGCACCGTCATGACCTCGCCGCGGATCGTGGCGCGGGCCGCGCCGCGCAGCCACGTATCGACGCCCACGCACGCTTTGAGCGTCGACATGCCGCGGTGGAAGGTCAGGGTCTCGCCGTCCCGCGTATAGGTGCCCGCGACGCCGTTGCACCCGTCGCTGCCACGCAGCTCTCCGTCGACGAGGGTGAGATACTCCGGGCCGCTCCCCACCCATCGTCCCTCCGCTTCGATATCTGTCTCACGGGCGGATCTTCCGCTCCACGCGGTCATTCCCATTCCGATGAATGCAATTGCAGTGAGAGCGGTGGCGTGGCGTTTCATGAGAATTTCCTCATCTTCGACAAATAACGAAAAAGCGTTCATATACAACTCTCAGGTAGTCCTAACCTAGGCCGCGACGCTGAGAGATGGGTGGGGGCCCGATCGTGCGGTTCCTTTCCTTCTGGGTATGCGTTTAACCACGACACATACGAGATGAGACGATGACTCGAAACATGAAGCGCTTGGGGTGGGCTGGAGCTTCGGCCGCCATCGCGCTCACCGCGTCCGGTCTGCTGGCCCCTGGGGTGGCCTTCGCCGGAGAAGACCCGTCGACCGCGCCCACGTCGGGCCCCGAGTTCGATGCCACCGCGCAACGCCTGATGACGAGCAGCGACCAGGTGCAGGGCGTCGCCAAAGACGGCTCCGGCAACGTCGTGGTCTACACCACCGCCGAGCAGTCCCAGCTCGAAGGCGAGGCGAAGTCCTTCGTCGAGACGTCGTCGAACGTCGTCGTGAAGAAGGTCGGCCCCATCAAGGCGGCTGCGACCGACGACCTCGTTGGCGGGGCTGGCTATCTCTCTCCGGCCGGAGGTCGCTCCGTCGCGCTGTGCTCGGTCGGCTTCACCGGCTGGAGCCCCGAGGGTGACCCGGCGGTCATCACCGCGGGCCACTGCAACGCCGACGGCACGCTGACTGAGAGCCTGCTGTCGCTTCCCTCCGGCGACCCCGCCGGTGGTGGTGCTGACGACAACAGCGACATCGACGACAGGGCGCCGCTGGGCACCCTCGCCTTCTCACAGTTCGGTGGGCCCGGAAACTCCGCCGGGGCGAACGGCGACACCTCGTCGGTCGACATCGCGACCATCGACGTCACGAACACCGATCTCGATCTCCTCCCGGAGATCACGGACTGGACGACGGCGTCCTCCGAGGACCTCTCCGCGTCCACGACCGACGTGCGCGCCATCGGCGCAGCGCAGGTCGACCAGCAGGCGTCGAAGTCGGGTCGCACGACCGGTCTCACCAGTGGAACCGTGACCGCCGTCGAGGGCTGGATGCAGGTCGCCGAAGAGAACGACGTGCGGTGGGTGTACGGCTTCGCTGTCGAGGGTGCCCCCGAGACGGTGCTGGGTGGCGACTCGGGTGGCGCCGTCTTCCAAGGCACGACGGCGGTCGGCGTGGTATCCGGCGGGAACGAGGCCGGCGACTTCCTCTGGGCCGCCGACCTCCAGGCGGGTCTCGCACAGACCGGCGGCTACTCGGTCGCCGTGAAGATCGATGCCCCCGCGCTGACCACGCCCGCCGAGGGCGGCTCCGTCGGCGTCGGCGGTGCCATTTCGGGAACGGCCCCCGTCGGAACGACTCTGAAGGTCACCCCCGCCTCGGGGGACACCTTCGATGTGCCCGTCGACGCTGCGGGCGCGTGGAGCTTCCCCGCGCCCGACAAGCTCGGCGTGTTCACGTTCGCGTTGCGTGCGGTGAACGGCTTCAACGAGTCGGCGTCCGTCGATGCGTCGGTCGAGGTCAAGGCCGAGGCGCCCGTCATCTCGACCCCCGCCGACGCTTCGATCGTCGAGAACGAGGTCACCTCGATCTCGGGCACCGGTCTCCCGGGTGCCACGGTCACCCTCGCCGGCGATGTCACGGGCAGCGCCAAGGTGGCCGCCGACGGCACGTGGGCGGTCGAGGTCGACCTCGGTATCGGTCGCTATGCCCTCACCGCCACGCAGGCACGCGACGGCGAGACCTCGGCCGAGGCGCGCGCAGCGTTCGTCGTCGCCCCGTCGGCGCCGACCATCACCGGTATCGAGAACGGGGCCACGTACACCGGCGCCGCCGTTCCGACGTCGATCTCGGGCACCGGCATCGACGGCGCCACCATCACGGTGACGCTGAACGACGCCACGGTCGGCGAGACCACGGTCAAGGATGGCCGCTGGTCGATCGTGCTGAAGGACACCCTGGGCGAAGGCGCCTACGCCGTCGTCGCCACCCAGACCGTCGACGGTGTCTCCAGCTCGAGCTCGGTCGGTTTCTCGGTCGCGGTCGAGCCCGCTCCCTCGCCGTCGCCCTCGGCGACACCTGCCCCGGGTGGGAACCCCGGCGGCGGTAACGGCGGGGGACTCCGCCGTGACCGGTGTGGCGGACCAGGCCCCGTTGGCGTGGGGTGCCGTTGCGCTCCTGCTCGGAGGCTTCGGCGCTCTCGGCTACCGCCGGTTGCGCCGCGTCACCCGCTGAACAGCGTTGATCGAGCGCCCTCGACATCCCCGTCCCGGGAGATGTCGAGGGCGCTTCGGCGTGGGTCAAAGGTTCGGGTCTTTTCTGCCCGGACGTCTTCACATTCGTCGCTTCCCTCGCGCCGGAATTGCGCGGAAAGGGCTTTCTTGCGCGAAAGGGGCGATGTGATGTCGTGCCACTTCTCCTGGAATCCTGATGGACCAGGAATTGAAGCGCCCTGGGTCTGATGGAGACTCGCGCTATTTGATTCCCACCAGCTGATCGCTGGTCGTTTGGTCAGCATAGAACGCCTGCTCGAACTCGATGGGCGGGATGTCGCCGAGGTAGCCGTGGAGGCGTTGAGTGTTGTGCCAGTGCACCCACCCGAGGGTCGCGAGCTCGAGGTCCTCGACCGTCTTCCAGGGCCCGGATCGGGCGGGTCCGCGGACGAGTTCAGTCTTGTAGTAGCCGTTCACGGTCTCTGCCAGGGCGTTGTCATAGCTGTCGCCGACGGTCCCGATCGACGGGGTGGCCCCGATGTCCGCGAGGCGTTCGCCGTAGCGGATCGACGTGAATTGACTGCCCGCATCGGAATGACAGCGCAGGTCGTGGTGGCGGGCGCCGCGGGACCACCGGGCCATCTCGATCGCGTCGAGGACCATGTCGGTGCGCATGTGCGACGCGACCCGCCATCCCACGATCATCCGGCTGAACGCGTCGATGATGAAGCAGACGTAGGCGACACCGGCCCAGGTCGGTACGAACGTGAGGTCCGTCACCCAGAGCCGGTTCGGGGCAGTCGCGGTGAACTCCCGCTTCACCAGATCCGGGTGACGCGCAGCGGCAGGATCAGGGCATGTTGTCTTGACCCGCTTCGACCGTCTCGCGCCCTCGATCCCCGCAGCGCGCATCAACCGACCCGTCTGGTCTCGGCCGATGTCGATCCCGTCGCGGCGGGCCGCCTTCCAGAGCTTGCGGACCCCGTAGACGCAGTAGTTCTCCATCCACAGCCGCACCAGCTCCGGCATCACGACCGCGTCGTTCACCGCTCGCGCCGACGGCGCCCGATCACGGGCGGCGTAGTACGTGCTCGGAGCCACCTGCAGCAGTGCGCAGATGGGCTCGACTCCGAGCGGGCGCCCCTCGACGATGTCGTCCTTGTTCGCGTCGACGAACGCGACTACTTCCGGTGTTGGCGGTCGAGCTCCGCCCCGAAGAAACTCGCCGCACGCTTGAGGATCTCGTTGGCGCGACGCAACTCCCGGACTTCTTGCTCCAACTCCCGCACCCGAGCCGCCTCCGACGAGGTCACGCCCGGCGCGACGCCGTCGTCGATGTCAGCTTGCTTGACCCAGGTGCGCACGGATTCGACCCCGTATCCGAGCTGCGACGCGACCCGCTGCACCGTCCCTTGCGTGACACCCAACTCGGCGCGCAGCGTTCGCACCATTCGCACCGCGGCGGCCTTCTCCTCGCTCGAATACCGACGCGTCGTCGGCTTCCCGATCGCCTTTTCCTTCGGCATAACTCCATCCTCGTTTCCAAGGCCAGGAGCCTCCAACAAACCCAGGGCGCTTCAACCATCGACCCCGACGGCCACAACGCGCTCGCCCCCAGAAAGGAGGAAGCATGAGCCCCGAAACACCACCCCCCGCCGAGCCCGAACGCGAACCCTCCCGACCCGGCGGACACGCCACCTTCGGCCCCGAAGCAGCCACAGCCCTCGAAAGAACACTCGCCGAGCTCCGCGACCCAGACGACGCCCTCCGCATCCTCCACGCCATCGACGAAGCAGGCGCGTCCTTCGCTGCCTACCTCCTTCTGCCTGACACCACCCCTGCCGCCCCCGACGTCCTCGACCGCTTCTACAACAGCTACGCCGACGCCTGGGAAACCTTCGCCGAGTTCCGTCACGACGTCCTCGAAGCCCTCGGCTGGCTCGAAGCGCTCGCCAAAGTCATGAACGAGCAGGGCATCCCCGAGGACCACATCACTTGGAACCACCCCGTCATCGACAGACAGATCCTCGACACCTACGACGTCGTCCATCTCGACGGGTGGTGGCACGTCTTCAACAAGTAGCGCAGTGAGGCTTTTCCCCAGGTCAGCGATGACAATTCCACAACGCCAAACATCTCGACTTAAGAGGTGAAGTGAGCGTAAATCAAGGAGCTAAGTCCGCCCGAACGGGCGGCAGAAAGGAGGCATTCATGAGCCAATCATCGAATCTCCCGCGTAAGACGTCATTTTCCGGCTGGGAGCAACTCCTCGGCCTCGATGGTTCGTCGCCCGCGGTTGCTGATCAGAGCGACGGTCACGCGGTCGTCTACCTCCGTGTGTCCACGCCACGACAGATGCTCACGGCAATCGACATCGACGCGGATGGCAACTCGATCGCGACTCAGCGAGAGGCCTGCCTCGTTCGCGCGAAACGTGCGAAAGCCCCCATCGCCGCCGAGTTCGTGGAACCCGGCAATTCAGCGCAGTCGATTGGAAAGCGGCCTGTTTTCAGGGAGATGCTGCGGTACATCGAGGAGCATCCCGAAATCAGTTTCGTAGTTATATATATGCGCTCTCGGGCTTTTCGGAACCTCGCTGACGCGGCGATCACCAAGCGGATCTTGGCCGGTATGGGCGTCAAGCTCATCTCCGCGAAAGAGGATTTCGGTGAGGGCTACATGGCTGACGCCATGGAAGCTGTCACCGACATCATGAACGAAGTCCAGGTCCGTCAGAGCGGCGAGGACATCAAACAGAAAATGCGCCACAAGGCGGTCAACGGCGGAACGATCGGGCGAGCCAAGCTCGGTTACATCAACGATCGCAAAGACTTCGGTGGTCGTCTTGTCAACACGATCAGCCTGGATGAGGAACGAGCTCCGCTCATCCGGTTCGCTTTCGAGCAGTACGCGACGGACCGCTACTCGGTGTGGCAGCTCGCGACGCTTCTTGAGGATATGGGGCTGACGAGTCGTGGCCCTCGTGATCGCCCGACGCGTCCCGTGTCGTCTAGTGCGTTGGCCAAAATTCTCCGTGACCCGTACTACACCGGCATGCTCCCGTACAAAGGAGAACTTTATGAAGGTCGTCATCCGGCCTTGGTGACCCAGGAGATTTTCGACGTATGCCAGAAGATTCTTGACCGCAGGAACCGGCGCGGCGACCGGGACTTCATTCACTTTCACTACCTGAAGGGACTGCTGTTCTGCGGCCTCTGCAAGGCTGAGGGGCGCACTCGTCGGCTCGTCTATACCCAGAGTCAGGGCAACGGGGGAGTGTATGAGTACTGGGTCTGTTCAGGGAAGACCCGCGACCATTGCCACCTTCCCTCGCTGCGTTTGGAAGCCATCGAAGAGGAGGTCGCTCGCGAGGTTGCTCGCGAAGGACTGACCGTCGACGAGATCGAGGTGATGCGCTCACAACTGCAGGAAACCGCCGATGAGATGCAGGCGCAGGATCGGCAAGTGAAAGCGTCGCTGCGCTCAGAGCTGCGCAAACTGGAGGGGCAAGAGGAGCGTCTGATCGAGCTCGCCGCGGAGGGCAGCGTCTCCACGCCAAAGCTTCGAGAGAAGCTGAACGACATCACGATGAAGAAGCGCGTCATCGAAGAGAAACTGACGCACACGATCGAGCGGCTTGCCGCGGGGGCGGAGCGAGCTGCTGCTCAGCTTGATCTGCTGGAGCGCCTAGGGGCGGTGTACGAGAAGGCCGGGGAAAGCGTTCGACGTGACCTCATCGCGGCGCTCTTCAACAGGTTCGTTGTGTCTATCCGCGAAGAAGGCGCCCCCGCCCTCGACGGAGAACGAACCGTCATCAACGAGGCAGTCCACGTGCTTAACCGTCGTAACGGTGCACGCGGCACGTCCAACAGCACGAAGAGAGCCTCCCGCAATACTGCAGAAGGCTCTCTTACATCGTCACTTCAGCCGAATTCTTCGTCCGAAGGTTGGAACATCCATGACATGGTCGGGGTGACAGGATTTGAACCTGCGGCCTCGTCGTCCCGAACGACGCGCGCTACCAAGCTGCGCCACACCCCGTTGCAACTTGAAAAGTCTACCCTGTCACGGCGCATGCTCCGAACCACGTCGCGTCTCGGGCGTGCCCCGTCCGGGATGCGGAGCGCCGTCGCTGTCATGCGAATGGTGCCCGTGTCGGGAGGCCGTTCCGACACCGGGGAGTTCGACAGGCCGCTACGCGCCGAGTCAGACCCGCGGGGTGCGGCGTCGACGCGCGACCTGCGCCACGACGATTCCGATTCCGATCATCACCGCCGCGATGCCGCTCGTTGCCCCCACACCCGCGCTCGACAGCCCCGTCACCGGGAGAGCCGGCGGGGTGAGAGCCGGAGCGGGGGGCGCGACGGAGGCGGGCACAGGAGTCGGGGTCGACGACGGCGTGGGCGAGGGAGCCGGCACGGGGTCGACGGGAGGTGCCGGCACCAGCTGCTCGGTCTGCGTGGGAGAGGCGAAGCGTTCCGTCCACACGTAAGACGGCGGCAGATGCGGAACGACGTCCGGATCCTGGGAGGTGCGCTCGATCCGCCACACGGCCGTGTAGACACCCGAGCCGGGGAGGTCGCCCTGCGTGCCGACGGTGTATCTGCCGGCGCCGACTCGCGGGTCCGTGCGCAGGATGAGTTGCGCGACCGGTTTCAGGTTGTCGGGAACCTCGGCCGCTTCCGCGGGGAAGGCGCCGGTGCGATACACATCCGCCGTCGCCGACAGAACGACGAACGAGCCATCGGTGTGGCGGGGCCAGACGCCCTCGGCCGCCGAGACGGTGACCTCGTCGACGAAGCGACGTCCGTCGATCCGTGCCACCGTCTGCACGCGCGGGGAGAAACGGACCGGACGGGGGGTGGCATCCTGCGTCGACAGCTCGAACGTCTGCGGGCCGGCGGGCCCGGCGGATTCCTGCTGACCGGGCGTCGAGTAAAACCGGATGGCCGCTGCCCGTACCGAGAACGCGCCGGTCGCCTGCACGCTGTACGGACGCCCGTCGTCGGCCGCGGAAGCGGGGGCCACGATGGGGTAGCTCCCGCCCCCGCGAACGCCCTGACGCTCGGCGGAGCCGGTGTCGGCGAACACCGCATTGTGCAGGGTGATGGTGCCGACGGCTTCGGCATCGACATCAACCGTCAGGACCCCGCGCGTGGGGTCGTCCTCCTGCGTGGACAGGGTCAGGGAACCTCCGACGCGCGGCACGCGGATGGCCTCGGCCTCGGTGAGGTACTGGACGGCACGTTGCTGGACCGCTGCGCTGTTCTCGGGACTCGCGCGTCGCATGATGTCGTCGATCGCCCCGGCGAGGTCGTCTCCCTCGTACCCCCACGAGTGCAGCGTCGTGTCGCGATCGACGATGGCTTTCACCGCCCACCCGACGCTCGCCGCCTGCACGGGGTCGTCGGTCTGGCCGTACGTGCTGACCAGATGGTTGATCGAGACGAGCTGTTGCGCGCTCAGCCCGTTCACGTCCGAGGTGACACCGTGGTCGGTCGTGGTTCCGGTGGCCACGGGCAGGCCGGGATGGATGCAGTAGGTGTGAACGTCGCCGACACGCATCGAGCCATGCCAGCCCGTGCGCGAGAGCGGGGCCCAGGTGCCGAAGCCTGTGCCGCGATCGGCGGCGTGCGCTGCGGGTCCGAGACCGAGCCCGGTGGTCAGAACCACGAACACGGCGAGGATCGCGGGGAGGCGGAGAGAGAGCGGTGGTGGATGCTGCATGGGGAATCCCTTCGGTCGAGGAGACTCGATCCTGCGTTCTCACGCGATCCTGGTGACGACGAAGGGGGCCGATCCGTGAACGGATCGACCCCCTTCGCAACTGTGGAGGAGCGGTCAGCGCGGCAGCAGGGTGAGCAGCGTGGCTTCCGGGCGGCACGCGAACCGCACCGGCGCGTAGATCGAGTGGCCGAGACCCGCGCTGACGTTCAATGGCACCGTGCGATCGGCGTGCGTCCATTCGCTCAGACCGCGGGCCTGATCGAGTGGGATGTCGCAGTTCGACACGAGCGCCTTGTCACTGAACGGTATGCGCACCTGTCCGCCGTGCGTGTGCCCCGCCAGCAGCACATCGGCTCCGAGCTCGATGAAGGTGTCGAGCGTGCGCCGGTACGGCGCGTGCATGACACCGATCGTGAGGTCGGCGGCATCCAGGCTTTCGAGTGCGGGAGGGATGAGCTCGGGGTGGTCCCAGTTGCGGTGGGCGTCGTTCACGCCGAACGCGGTGATACGGGTGCCCTTCACCTCGAGCGAGACCGCGGTGTCGTCGAGGATGCTCCAGCCCAGATCATCGGTGAAGAAGCGGTCCAGGGAGTCGACGTCGAGGTGCTTGTGCACGGGCAGGTTGCCCGATGGGCCCAGGAAGTACCGCAGCGGGTTGCGCGGCGCGGGTTCCTGGTAGTCGTTCGATCCGTGTACGACGAGCCCGGGGATCTCACGGAGCGTCGAGAACGCCGTGCGCACACCGACGAGCCCGTCACGGTGCCCCATGTTGTCGCCGGTGTTGACGACCAGGTCGGGGCTCAGCTCGACGAGCCGCGACATCCACTCCTGTTTACGGTGCTGCCACGGAGCCATGTGGGCGTCGGACACGTGCAGCACCCGCAGGGGCTCGGCGCCCTTCGGCAGAACCCGTAGAGCGTGATAGCGCACGGTGAACAGGTACCGTTCGATCCCCACGCCCCACACGGCGGCCCCCACAGCGGCCGCCCCCGCAACCCCGAGGGGTGCGAGGGCGGCCGTCACGAGGGGGCGCGTCACGGGCAGTCCTTGGCCACGACCGACAGCGTGACCGCGGTGTTCTTATTGGCCGACGTGCCCCCCGCGGGGTTCTGGCTCGTCACGCGGCCCTCGGCGGGCGCGCTGCCGTCTTTCTGGCACGATCCGATCGACACGGTGCCGAACCCTGCCGACAGCATGGCCGCACGGGCGGAACTCACCGGCTGCCCCGACACGTCGGGGACGGTGCCCCCCTGGCCGTTGCCGGGGCTCAGCGTGATGACCGAGCCGGCGGCCGCCGAACCCGCACCGGGGTTCATCGCCGCGACGCGGTCGCCGCCGAGCTCGGAGTCGACCGTGTCGCCGATCGAGACGCGGAAGCCGGCGCCTTCGAGGGTGGACCGGGCGCTGTCGAGGCTCTGCCCCACGACGTTGGGAAGGTCGCGCTGAACGGTGCGCAGCAGGTTGGAGGCCGGCCCGGGGAAATCGTCTCCACCGTAGAACTCGTCGGCGGTGCGCTGCACGTCGGCTGCCATCGGGTATCGGATGTCGGACAGCGCGCGTCCGCCCCAGAAACGCTTGAACAGATCCTGGCTGCCCTCGTAGTTGCCGACCCACGCCGCGGTGGTGGTGTTGGTGGACGATTCGATCATCCACGTCTGCCATCCCTCGTGCGTGCCCGTCTTGCCCAGCACCTGCGTACCATCACGCGGGTTGCCCTGGGAACCCGTGCCGCCACCCGCCATGACGCCCTGCAGGGCATAGGCGGCCGTTGCAGCGATCTCGGGCGTCAGCGCCGGCGAGCACGTGCGCTCGGGGATCGCCCGCTCTGCGCCGTCGCTGTCGGTGACCTTGTCGATGACCTTGGGCTGACACAGCGTTCCGCCGTTCGCGACGGTGGCATAAGCGGCCGCCATGGCGATGGGCGAGACGTTGTCGTCACCGATGACCTTGTTGGGGTAGGGCATCGTGATCTCGCTGCCGTCGCCCTTCTTGACGCCGAGCTTCTGCGCGACCTTGGCGATGTCGCACAGGTCGAGCTGAGCTGCCATCGCGAGGTAGCCCGTGTTCAGCGAGTCGCGGGTGAACATCATCGGAGTGCCGATGTACCCGCCGCTGTTGGCGAAGTTGTTGATGCGGTCGTTGTTGGTGTTGACGTAGTTGCCCGTGCAGGAGTTCTTCATGTTCGGCACGGGACCGAGGCGGCCGTTCAGGTTCTCGTTGAGCGAGTGCCCCTTCTCGAGCCAGTCCACGAGCGTGAAGAGCTTGAACGTCGAGCCGGCGCTGAAGCCGATCGAACCGCCGTTCGCGCTGTCGCCGGCGAAGACCACCGAGTTGTACGAGGGATCGGCCTCTGCCTGGCTCGGATCCTGGGTGAACTTCGTGTTCTGCGCGATCGCGAGGATGCGACCGGTCTTGGACTCCAGGTTGATCACGGTGGAGCCGAACTTCATGCCGTCGACGCTTTGCGGGGCGTACGCGTCCATCGCGTACCGCGCTGCGTCTTGCACGCGCCAGTCGAGCGTCGTCTGGATCGTCAGGCCGTCCTGGCGCAGCGCCCGGACGCGATCATCGGTCTCGGCACCGAAGGCCGGGTCGTTGAGGATCGTCGAGACGACGTACTGGCAGAAGTACGGCGCGGCCGAGGCGGCGCAGCCCTGAGGGGTCGAGGTGATCGAGGGCGTGATGGGCTCGATGGCGTACTGCACGTACTGCTCGTGCGTGATCTTGCCGTCGGCCTCCATCCGGCTCAGCACGTACAGCTGGCGGCCCTTGGTCTCGCTGTAGCCGTCGGCGGCGTTGACCAGCTGCTCCTGCGTGATCTCGCCGTTGTCGCGCAGGGTGTACAGACCCTGGATGGTGCTCTGGTCGACGTCGTCGATCGAGCCGTCGGGTGCCTTGTTCCAGGTCTGGTCGCCATCGCTGATGGAGCCGTCGGGCTGGTCGATGCGGAAGCGGTTGGGGTTCTGCACCATGCCCGCGAGAACCGCCGCCTGGCCGATGTTCAACTGCGAGGCCGGAACGTTGAAATAGCGCTTGGCTGCGGCGTCGATGCCGTACGTGACGCCGCCGAAGTTGGCGATGTTGAGGTAACCCAGAAGGATCTGGTCCTTCGTGTACTCCTTCTCGAGCTGGATCGCGTAGCGCATCTCCTGCAGCTTGCGCTGGTAGCCCGCGGCACCGTCGGCTTGAACCGCTTGTTGTGCGCAGGCTTGCAGCGCTTCTTCGCGCGTCTGCCCGGGGGAGGTGTCGGTGCCTTCGACGGCCTTGGCGTCGCGTTCGCAGCGCTGCACGAGCACGTTCTTCACGTACTGCTGGCTGATCGAGGATCCACCTTGCGTCTCGCCGCTGGTGGCGTTGTTCAGCAGGGCACGGGTCGTTCCGATGAGGTCGACGCCGCCGTGCTGGTAGTAGCGGGGGTCTTCCGACGACAGGATCGCGTCGTACATCACGGGGTTGACCTGGTCGAAGGTCACGGGGGAGCGGTTCTGGTCGAAGAACTTTGCCAGCACCTGGTCGCCGGCCATGAGCGTGGTCGGCTGCATGAGCTCGTCGGGCTGCAGGTAGCTGGGCATCTTGTCGAAGATGGTGATGGCGCTGGAGGCGGCGGCGCCGGACACGGCGATGGCCGGTGTCACGGCGGCGGTGACGAGGAGACCGGCGACCGCGCTCAGGCCGACGAGGCCGACGATGCCGCCCAGGGCACCGCTAGCCGTTCGTTTGTTCTCGGGCATAGGGTTGATGCTAAGCGACGTTGCTGGGCGATGCCTTGATGGCGTGCGCTCGCGCGCGTACGTTTTCCGCCCCCGCGCGCATGGCTCGTGCGCGCTCCGAGTCACCGCCGGGAGTCCGACATGACCACGTGGGAGTACCTCACCACGCCGCTGCTGATCCATAACACCGCCGCGATCCTCAATAACTGGGGCAAGCAGGGGTGGGAGCTCGTACAGGTGGTGACCGGCCCCGAGGGCGGCCTGGTCGCCTACTTCAAGCGTCCTACCGGAGGCGGCACCGCCAACGCGGGTCTCGGCGCGGCCGAGGCCGCCGCCCGTCAGTTCGAGGGGCAGCAGTGAGCGTCTCGGAGCGTCTCGCGGCGCTCGGCGTCGACCTGCCCTCGGTCGTGCCTCCCGTGGCGGCGTACATCCCGGCCAAGCGACACGGCGATCTCGTCTACACGTCGGGCCAGCTGCCGATGGTGCAGGGGGCTCTGCCGGCGACCGGCAAAGTGGGCGAGGCCGAGGGGCTCGTGAGCCCGGCGGATGCCAAGACCTACGCCCGTCAATGCGCGCTCAACGCCATCGCGGCCGCGGCCGCCCTCGTCGGCGGTGTCGACAACCTCACCGGCGTGCTCAAGCTCACCGGGTTCGTGGCATCCGTTCCCGACTTCACCGGGCAGCCGGGTGTCATCAACGGCGCGAGCGAGTTCCTCGGCGAGGTGTTCGGCGCCCCCGGCGCGCACGCGCGTTCGGCCGTGGGTGTGCCGGTGCTGCCGCTCGACAGCCCGGTCGAGGTCGAGGTGGTCTTCACCGTCGCGTGAGAACGGATTCCGGATGCCGCTGACGCGGTGCCATGAGGGGGACGCCCGATCGTGACGGGCGTCCCCCTCAGGTCTGCGCGGGCCTCACCCGCATCCCGTCTCGGCTGATTCATCACCGACGGGGAGGATCATCCGTCTCCGTGACCTCGCATTCGGAACCGGTCGTCGCGTCTGCCGCTCGCCAGAACCCCCTCGTCCGTCCCACGCCCCACCCCGTGCGGTCGGTGATCGTCGCGGTGGCGACCGCCGTCGTGCTCATCGCCGTCGGCCTGCTCCTGCGTGCCGTGCCGCTGGACGTCGCGGTGTCGGCCCAGCTGAACGCCCTGCAGCACGGGCTTCTCGGCCACGTGACCCGGGCCTTCTACCTCTCGCTCAAGCCGGGGCCCGCGGCGGCCGTCACGGCCCTTGCTGCGATCGTCGTCGTCGCGGTGACGAGACGATGGCAGGTCGCGCTGACTTTCGTGGGAACGATCGGGGTGACCTGGGGCCTGGCCGAGCTGCTCAAACTCGTCGTCGACCGCCCACGGCCGGGGTTGAGCGTGGCCGCGCACCAGATGACCGAGAGAACGGTGGATGCATCGTTTCCCAGTGGCCACGTCGCCTTCACCACCGCGCTCGTCGTGGCGCTCGTCGTGGCGCTGTGGGATTCCCGCTCGCGTGTCGCCGCGATCGCGATCGGCGTCGGTCTCGTGATGATGATGATCGTCTCGGTCGTGGTCGTCGGGGTGCACTACGCCGGTGACGCCGTGGCATCCGTCTTCTGGGTCGCAGGTGTCTTCCCGGCCGTGCGCGCGGGATGGGCGATGGTCGTGGTGCCGCGGATCGCCGCCCTGGTCGCCCGGACACCGGGGCAGCGGCGACGAGCGGTGCGGTAGCTCTCTTCGCGCCGGTATCGGCGGGGTCCGTGGAGATCCCGGATGCCGGAGTGTCGGCATCCGGGATCTTTGCTCACTTGACCTGGGCGCTGATGACGCTCATGACCGCGGTGTCGGCAAGCGTGGTGGTGTCGCCCACCTCGCGGCCCTCGGCCACGTCGCGGAGCAGCCGACGCATGATTTTGCCCGAGCGGGTCTTGGGCAGCTCGCCGACGATGTAGACGTCGCGGGGGCGGGCGATCGGACCGATCTGCGCGCCGACCCACGTGCGCAGCTCGTCGCCGAGCCCTTCTACCCCCTTCTGCTTCAGGTAGCGGCTCTTGATGATGACGAAGGCGACCACGGCTTGGCCGGTGGTCTCATCGGACGCCCCCACGACCGCTGCCTCGGCGACCCCCTCGTGCCCGACGAGCGCCGATTCGATCTCGGCGGTCGACAGGCGGTGGCCCGAGACGTTCATGACATCGTCGACGCGGCCCAGGAGCCAGACGTCGCCGTCGTCGTCGAGGCGCGCACCGTCGCCGGCGAAGTAGTACCCCTTGTCGGCGAACTTCTCCCAGTAGGTCTCGCGGTAGCGGTCGGGATCGCCCCAGATGCCGCGCAGCATGCTCGGCCACGGCTCGGTCACGACGAGGAGCCCGCCGCTGCCGTTGCCGACAGGTTCGCCCTGGTCGTCGACGACGGCGATCGAGACGCCCGGCAGCGGTACCTGCGCCGAGCCCGGCTTCGTCTCGGTGACACCCGGCAGCGCCGAGATCATGATCGCGCCGGTCTCGGTCTGCCACCACGTGTCGACGATCGGCGTCTCGTCGGCGCCGATGATCTCGCGGTACCAGACCCACGCCTCGGGGTTGATGGGCTCGCCGACCGAGCCGAGCAGGCGCAGCGATGACAGGTCGAACTTCTGGGGGACGTCGCGGCCGATCTTCATGAACGAACGGATGGCGGTCGGCGCGGTGTAGAAGATGGTGACGCCGTGCTTCTCGATGAGCTCCCACCACCGGCCGGGGTGGGGGGTGTCGGGGGTTCCTTCGTAGAGGAGCTGCGTGGCGCCGTTCGCGAGCGGACCGTAGGTGACATACGTGTGGCCCGTGATCCAGCCGATGTCGGCGGTGCACCAGTAGACATCGGTCTCGGGGTGCACGTCGTGCACGACCCGGTTGGTGAACGCCGCCTGCGTGAGGTAACCGCCCGACGTGTGCAGGATGCCCTTCGGCTTTCCCGTCGTGCCGGAGGTGTACAGGATGAACAGGGGCGTCTCGGCGGGGAAGGCTTCGGCCTCGTGCGCGTTCGACGCCTGCGGGACGACGTCGTGCCACCAGAGGTCGCGCCCCTCGGACCAGTCGACGTCGTTCTCGCCGCGCTTGACGACGAGGACGTGCTCGACGCTCTCTTGGATGCCGGACCCGTTGCGGTCGGCGAGAGCGAGGTCGACCGCGGGCTTGAGGGGAGACACCTTGCCTTTGCGCCATCCGCCGTCGGCGGTGATGACGACCTTCGCACCGGCGTCGTCGATGCGGGCGCGCAGGCTGTCGGCGGAGAAGCCGCCGAAGACGACCGAGTGCACCGCCCCGATACGGGCGACCGCGAGCATCGATGCGATCGCTTCGGGGATCATCGGCAGGTAGATGGCCACGCGGTCTCCGCGTTCGACGCCGAGGTCGGTGAGGACGTTGGCCAGGCGCTTCACCTCGTCGGTCAGCTGGGCGTAGGTGACAGTGCGTTGATCGCCCGGCTCACCCTCCCAGCGCAGGGCGACGCGCTCGCCGTTGCCGGCTTCGACGTGGCGGTCGAGGCAGTTGTAGGCGACGTTCAGTTCGCCATCGCCGAACCACTCGGCGAACGGCGGGTTGGACCAGTCGAGCACGCGGGTGAAGGGGGTGTGCCAGTGCAGTGCGCGGGCCTGATCGGCCCAGAAGCCCTCGCGGTCGGCCGCCGCGCGCTCGTAGAGCTCGCGATCCGCGACCGCTTGGGCGGCGAACGACGCCGACGGGGCGAAGCGGCGGGTCTCCGTGAGGAGATGGTCGATCTGGCTGCTCATCGCGGCGCTCCTTTGCGTTCACGGGATGCCACGTCGATGCGCGACATCGTCACGTCGTCACGCTAGCGAGAGCCTCCGACACCGGTTACCTCCGATAGTTGGCATCCGGGTGGATCTGGCACAGGTGATATATCGGGATGAAGAGGTCGAAAGAGTTGGCCAGGCCGTTCCGGCGCACGTACCCTGATCTTGCCCGAACATCGCTTCCGGCATCCGCGTCGGGGGGAGCCCCCCAATTTTCCTCCGGCGCGTGGCGGCATCCCTCGCCCCCCACTGTTAGGGATGCCGCCCCCTCCTTTTCGGGCGGTCCCCGTCTGCCATCGGCGTGCGCCGCCGCGCGAGCAGACCCGACGCTCCTCCCCAAGGGGACGAACCGGCGCCCTCTCCACGGATGCGGCTTCTCGTCCGACGCGGACGCACACGCCCCCTCTACGGTCGTCGTCGTGTCTTCCGTCATCCCCCTTCCCCAGAGCTCCCTCACGCCCTCGGCGTGGGGCGATCCCGCGCTCGCATTTCTTCGTCCGTTCCTCGACGACCGATCGGTCACCGACCTCTTCGTCAACGGTGAGCGGGGTCTCTTCGTCGATCGTGGGCGGGGGATCGAGCACGTCGCCGCGTGGAGGGCGGGCGAGGGAGAGGTGCGTCGGCTCGCGGTGCGCCTGATCGCCCTCGGCGGTCGACATCTCGACGACGCCTCACCGTGCGTCGACGTGCGCTGGGAAGGCGGTGTGCGCGTCCACGCGGTGCTCGCTCCCGTTGCGGTGAGCGGGACCACCATCTCGGTGCGCGTGCCCCGGTGGGATGCCCCCGACCTCGCGGAGCTGGAACGTGCGGGAATGCTGTCGCCGCGGCAACGCGACAGGCTCGACGAGCTCATCGAGCGGCGTCAGAACGTGCTCATCAGCGGCGCCACGGGTGCGGGGAAGACCACGCTGCTCGCGGCACTGCTCGGGCGCGTCCCGGCGGCCGAACGCCTCATCACGATCGAGGAGGTCGCCGAGCTTCGCCCCCGGCATCCGCACCACGTCGCGCTCGAAGCCCGCCAACCCAACATCGAAGGCGCGGGAGCGATCACGTTGTCGCGGCTCGTGCGCGAAGCGCTACGCATGCGTCCCGACCGCTTGATCCTCGGCGAGTGCCGCGGAGAAGAAGTGCGCGACCTGTTGATGGCCTTGAACACGGGCCACGACGGAGGTGCCGCGACCGTGCACGCGAGCGGGCTGAGCGACGTCGCGGCCCGACTCGAGGCGCTCGGCTCGCTCGCCGGAATGGATGCCACGACGACGGCTCGGCAGACGGTGAGCGCCATCGGCGCGGTGGTGCACGTCGAGCGGCGCGGCGGCCGTCGCCGTGTGACGCAATGGGGGCGGCCGGTCCTGCGAGACGGTCGCTTGAGCATCGCGGCAGAGCCGTGGTGACGGCGCCGCCGACCGCGCGCGCGGATCAGATCGAGACGGCTCTGCGCCTGTCGGTGCTGCTCGAAGCCGGTCTGGCCCCCGCCGCCGCGTGGGCGGCGATCGCCGAGCACGCAGACGCGACGACCGCTGCCGCGGCCCGTGCGGCCGCGAGAGGCGAAGACGTGGGCGAGGTGCTCCGTCGAGCGGGTCCGGGCTGGAGTGACGTCGCGGCGGTGTATACCCTCGCCGTCGACGCCGGTGCGCCGCTGGCCGACACGCTCCGGGAGGTCGTCGGCGCGCTCCGCGACGCGGGGGAGGTCGCGGCCGATGTGCGGGTGGCGCTCGCCGAACCGGCGGCCACGGCGAACCTGCTGGCTTGGCTCCCGGTGCTCGGCATTCCGATGGGGGTCGTGCTCGGATTCGACACGGTCGGCATCCTCTGCGGCGACCCGGTGGGCATTTCCTGCCTGGTCGCGGGAAGCGCCCTCGTGCTCGTGTCGCGGGTATGGTCACGTCGCCTGGTACGCCGTGTCACTCCGCCCGCCGTCGTGCCGGGCTTGGATGCGGAGTTGTGGGCGGTGGCGCTGTCGGCAGGCGTCTCGGTGGACCGGGCGGAAGAACTCGTCGCCCGGGCGCGGGGCGGCGGCGGCGCGCCCGTGTCTTTCTCCGATCCCGTCGCAGCCACCCTCGATATGGCGATGCGTACGGGTGTCCCGGCGAGTGAACTGCTGCGCGGTGACGCCTGGCTCGCCCGTCACCGCGCGCGCACCGATGGGCGCGCAGCGGCCGCGCGGCTGTCGACGATGCTCCTGCTTCCCCTCGGCATCTGCACGCTCCCCGCGTTCCTTCTGCTCGCGGTCGCTCCGATGATGCTCGGCGTGTTGCGATCGAGCGCCCTTCCCTGACGCGGCTTCGCGTCATCCATCCGGGCGGCGTGGGGGAGCCCCACCCGCCCTTTCACCCCAAGGAGATCCCATGTCCGTTCCCTTCCTTCCGTCCGCACCGCGGCGATCGGTCCTTCCGCCGCTCACCCAGGCCCGAGCAGGCGCGCTGTTCCTCGACGACAGGGGTGCCGCGACCGCCGAGTACGCCATCGCGACCATGGCTATCGTCGCGCCCTAATGACATACTTTTGAGATGGCGAGTGAGCGCGTGGCCCTGTACGCACGACAGAGCGTGCAGGAGGACCAGGGCATCACACAACAGTTGGAGGCGATGCGAAAACGGGCCATTGCTGAGGACTGGATCGTCGCCGGTGAATACGTGGACAACTTCACATCGGCCACGAAGGCGAGGGGCGACGGGACCGACTGGGCGCGTATGCTCGCGGACGCGGACGCCGGGAAGATTGACACGATCGTCGCAGTGAAGTCCGCTCGCCTGCTGCGTCGTGTCGAAGATGCCCTCGAAGTCACTGCACCGCGTCGCGACGTCCGCGTCGTCACCTTCGATGGCATTGACACTGCGGGGCACTGGGGCAAAGTGATCCTGCTCATCATGACCTCCATAGCCGAAGCCGAGATCGAGGAGAAGGAGGCTCGCGCACTACCGTTCCGTGCGGCTCGACGTGAGGCAGGGCACCCGACCCCGGGGCTGGTGCCCTACGGATACAACTGGGTGTCGAACAAGGACCGTGACGATCGCGGTACGCGATATCAGGTGGTCCCGCACGAAGCCCATGCACTCCTCTACATGTCCCGTGAGCTGCGGGCGGGCGCGAAGCTCGGAGAGATCGCCAAGGCGTTGAACGACGGCACTGCACACGATGAAGATGGTGATTCACTGTCCGAGCAAACGCGGCTCACACGTCCCATCCTTAACCGCGACGGCACGGTGAAGCGGCCGGGGGCGAAGTGGACCAGCACGACCGTGCGACGCATTCTCCTGTCCCCCTTCCCCGCCGCGCTCCTGCCACCTCCGATGCCGGACGGGATGCCCTATCGCGCCGACCGTTTCACCCTCTCGGAGTGCACCCCAGGCGCGTGGGACGCGATCTTGACGGAGGATGCCGTGGCCGCCGCGCGAGGTCGTCTATTGGACTCCTCCAGGCGCACGCACGACGGGAACACCCGCGCTAAGTGGCTGCTATCCGGACTCGGTGAATGCGGCCGGTGCGGCGGGGCGTTACGCAAGTGCCAGACGAAGACGACGGCGACGAGCGTGCGCGGGTACCGGTGCACAACGGGCTGTTTCCAGCGCCCCGCAGCCTTGATCGAAGAGTACGTCGAGAACGCGGCGGTGGAGGTGCTGAGTGCCCCCGGACTGCTCGCCTGGGTCGATGATAGGCGGCACGACATCGGCGCGCTGAGAGCGCGACGTGACGCGATTGACGCAGACGAGAAGGAATGGTTCGCTCGAGTCCAGGCAGGCACGCTTCGACCCGAACAGTGGGACGTGCTGAGCACCAAATGGGCCGAGGAACGTACACAGCTCGACGGCGACATCGCCGAGGCCGTCAGCGTCGACCCGACGGCCGCGTTCGTCGGCGCCGAGGACGTGCGCGGGCTGTGGGAGCGAATGAGCACGGCCCGGCGCCGTGCGGTGCTCGGTGCTCTGCTCCTGGGTGTCCAGGTGCATCCTGTCGGCAAGGGGCGGCGGCTCACCTCGATCGAGGCGGTGGAGGGCACCGTGACCATCATGTGGAGGCGTGCGGAGAGGCGCGTGAAGATCGATGCGGAACGCACGGTCTCCTCGGTGCGCGGCCGGGTGCCGGATGATGCGCGAGACGCCGTTGGGCGGGCGCTAGATAGTTAGGGTGACGGGCATGACGCTGAATACATCACGCCACGAGCTGGCGCGTCGGCATGTCGATCTCGAAGAGACCTTCACCGCTTTGCCAGTTCATCCCGGTCTGGTCAGCGACCTGCTAAAGCTGGCGGCTACAGTCGCTGCCGACCGCAACAATCGCAAGGCCGACGGCCTCCCACCTTGCGAAGACACCGAGACGCCAGCGGAGACAGAGGCCGCGGTGCCTTCCCGGATGCCGAAGGTGCCCACGGTAAAGCCGGTCAAGCCAGTTCCGCCAGTGAAGCCCGTACCGCCGGTGAAGCCTGTTCGGCCCGTTAAGCCAATCCAGCCCCAAGAGCGATTCACTGTGCAGGAGAGGGCCGCGTGACAGCGCGCGTATCGAGTTACTCACATGGCCCACCTGGCCTGCACCTGGTGGCGTGCGCGAGGCGCTCCGGACGGTGGAGAGACGCGCCGCATAGCCTCCGCGTGCTGTCCTGCACAGGCTCTTCGCGGTCCCTTCATTGCACCGAACGAGCGCAGGCGTGCCGCTTGCTCTTCGTGCGTTCGAGAAGCGAAGTTCGGCACACCTGCGGGAGCATCGCCTAGTCGATTCTGCACAACAGTGAAACTAGGACCCAGTTCTTTGCGGCCCGCCCCGTTTCGCTATCAGGTCGCGTACTCGCATGTCGAACCTCTCGTCGGCGTCTTGATGGCGCTCGATGTACACACCCTCGTCGTCTATGTATCTCGCCAGACCGTCTTCCACGAGATCATGATTTGAGGTGTGACGGAAGATCTGGACGCCACCCTCCATCGTGCCGTGTGTCTCTACAACATCCTCGCGAGCAACGTAATCGAACAGATGGGCCAGTCTCTCGAAGCCCATCCCGTATAAGTGCTTATGCCGGTCGTGGTCCGACACGAAAATCACGCCCGTTGTGGAATCCTCATCGGCGTGTATTTGAAACACGAAGCTGTGGATAATTTGGTTACACAAGCGGCTGACACTCAGCTCGCCGTTCGCGGGCCTACCGATGTCGTAGAAGCGCTCAGGACTGAAGCGGTCGAGCACCATGGGCGTTCGACCGGTTATGGGGTACTGACGCACCTGGTAGCGCTTACCGGGTAGCCGGGACGATGACTTGCCAGAGTCGATGAGGCGTCGGATGGAATAAGCGCCCATCATGATGTCGCGCTCAGCTAGGAAGTAGGTGCGGCTCGTCCAGCGCTTCTGGATGTTCCAACGCCTCAGGCGTATGGCAGACTTCCACAGCTCCGCTCGCCAAGGACCAGACTCATCAATCACTCGCGGAAGAGCTTCCTCGATCGCCTCGTCGGCTCGATCAGAATGCCGCGCGGCGTGTTCTCCGAGGCCTGCGTGACGGGCGCCTCGCCGGACTGCGGAACACGCGCGTTGAAGTCTGCGGCGAACATGTCGACGTAGATGATGAACAACCGGCGGATGACCGTGGCCAAGATCAGTCCGATGTGGACGGCGACCGCGAACAGAGCACCCACGACCCAGGGGGTCACATCGGGCGTTCGGAGGCCCGGCAGGCTACCAACGAGCGCGAGCATACCTGCGAAGACAATGCAGATGAGTGCGAGATAGAGGCAGGCGGCTGCGGCGGCGCCCACGTACCGCTGGAGATCGTTACGGAAGGCAAAGGTGGCCGACTCTGCGAGCTTCACCCGGAGATTCGTCAGGAAGACAAACGCGCCGAACATCGCTCCCACGAGGAGCGAGGACGCTGGCAAGGCCACAGACACACCATTCTGGATGTCGAGGCCCCAGGAGACCCACAGGCCAAGGCCAACCCCAGCGACAATCGGTACGCCGAACTGCACCAGGGCGGCCGCGGCGGCACGACCTCGGGACCGTTCCGGGTCAACGAAGTTGACCCGGAAAAGTGGTCGAAGATCGTACTTCTTCTGTGCCGTCATCACGCCTACGGAGTGAGCTTGTCCAATTTGGTGGGTAGCCAGTCACTCGGGAAATTCATCCCGATCTGACCCATTAGATACTCAACGTCCGACACTGCCGCTGCGGCCAGTTCCGCTGCTGTCGGCGGCGTCGTTCCGTCCAGGGGGTAGATGAAGTGCGGGAAGTCGTTGGAGATGGACAACGCCTTCTGTCGACCGTCCTGAACGTACAGGACACGATAGTCGTCGAAGTCGGAGTCGTTGAGGGACATCCCAAACGCTCCCGTGAGCGCCAGCTTCTTGTTGTTCAACACCTTGTCTCTCACCCGCTGGATCACAGTCTTCTTGGTGAGTGAGTCAGCCAGGGTCAGCGTCACTCGCGCACGGGAGACGTGTCCCGGCGTGCCAAACGTGGGGCGCGTACCATCGATACTCGACTGGATCAGCTCGACGTGGGTCACGTCGATGTTGGTCTGACCCAAGTAGGTCGCCCAGGCGGTGCGATCGGCCATATCGGTCGTCAGCTTCAGAACCAGACCCCGGTCTTTCCAGTGGTTCTCCAGCGCGCGCACGAACGGGAACGCGTTGTTTGACCGGCCCGCGGTTGCCGCCACGATGAAGCCGTGCTTGCCGTAGCTCGGGACGATCAACAGCAGTGGCAGGTCGTCCAAGACAGCGTCACTCGCTCCGATAGGAGTGCCGTCAGCGTTCGTGTTGGTATCGCGCACGCGTCGGACACGACCGAATTGCCCATTACTAGCGTCCACCAGGAACGACCACTGCCCATGCTGCACGGCGTCTACGCCGAAGTACGTCAATCGATCGTCGTCGCGGGTGCTGGAGTCGATGAGTGCCTTTAGAGCGTCCCGGAAGAGGCCCTGCGCGCCGTCAGTGTGCAGCCCCACATTGTCGAAGTCGTACCGCTCACTGGGCGCTCTGCGCTTGCCCAATTCAACCTGAAAGATTCGGTACCCGTATGCCACGCTGCTGCCCCCCGGACTTGTTTCCAGAATCTTGGCACAGGCGATGACGCCTTGGGCATCACCACTGCCCAGTCGCGGAAGCCTCGTCGGGTGGCGGCCGGTTAAGGGCATCGATCCCACCGGAGCATCCGAGACTCTTCTGCCGCTACGATTCGTCGATGGACGCGGCTCGCATGCTAGACGAGTTGAGGACCCAGCACTGGACCAGCGCCATCGGCGACCCCGCGGAGATAGAGATCACTCTGGTCGTGCACGGGTTGGCCGCCGCACGGACACAGAGGGGGCATTTTCGCCAAGTCCTGCGACCTGCATCCGCGGGGGATGCCGCGCCGAACACAATGAGCGCCATTTTTGGCAACGGGGAGCAGCCGCTGCACACAGACGGGGCGCACTTGCAGCAGCCGCCCGACGTTATCCTTCTCGCGAGCGCGGAACCCAACCTCACGCCCACCCGTGTCTGGAGCGGCGCGCAGCAAGTGCCAGGAACCTCTGCGATCATCACGAATTCGCACCCAGAGTTCGCTCGCCATGGGTTGTTCGTCGTCCGTAACGGTCGCGATTCTTTCCTGTCCCCAGCGTTCGACTGGATGCGACTGCGGGTCGATCCCGCCTGTATGAGTCCCGCCGACGGATACGCGCGACAGGCCGCCGAGTATTTCCAGAATCTGCCCGCGTTCGAGTTTCACTGGGATGTTCCGCAGAAGGTGCTCCTCATCGACAACTTGTACGCGTTGCATGGTCGAACCGCCGTTTCGGCTGAGGATGCCGGTCGCGGTCTGGAACGCCGCTCGTACATCTGGGGGGCAGCCTCGTGAGCCGCGTTCGCCCGTTCGACAGCGATGGTCTGTGGCTCAAAGCTCGGTTGTTCATCAACCGCGCCCTTGACGATTCGACTGCTTTCGAGGAGGCGGCGTTCTGGGCGTGTTGTTCGCTTGAGTTGCTCGGTAAAGCCGCACTGTCCCGCATCAACCCAGCTTTGATCGCCAACCCTATGGACGACGGTCGCAGCATACTGATCGCGAGCGGCGTCATCGAAGATTTCGACGGCTTCCTGTCAGTACAGGCCAAGACCGTGTGGGCGCGCTGTTCTCGGTCGTTCCGGCAGTTCAATGCGGACGAGGCGAGGGAGATCTCGCTCGGCAGGAATGCCTACATTCACTCCGCTTCGATCGGCTTCGACGTACTCGGTCCAGCAGAGTGGTGGCCTCGCTTCTGGGCGCAGGCCAACGTGCTGATAGCTCACTGCGATTCGACCATCGAGGAATTTGTCGGACCGACTCGGGCGAAGACTGCCGAGAGCCACCTACAGACCAACCGCGCCAATCTCAGTCGCCGATTGGAGTCACAGTTGGACTCTGCTCGACTACGTCTTCGAATGCACGAGTCCGGCAACATGACCGGCCAGATGCGCCGGGAGTGGTCTCGTTTTTTCCTCGACTATCCCTCCTACACAGGCGAGGTGGACTGCCCCGCTTGCGGGAACGTTGCGAAGGTCGGAGGCGAGGAGGTGGAAGAGCGGAGGCTCGAACGCTTCGAATTCGACGATGTGGCCCTCACGCTGGTGGTCTGGACGGTCTACCTCGGCTGCGAGCACTGCCACCTAGAGCTGGTCGATGTTGACCTCCTAGACGCCGCAGGCATCCCGTCTGCGTTCGAAGTGGAAGGAAGCGGCGAGGACATCGCCGACCTCTATGACAGCGAGTACAACAACGAGTAAGCAAAACCTAGACGCGCCGCCATCAACCTGTTGAGGCCAACTCAGTCGCCGATCCGTCTCGTCTTCGACTACTCGTTGTCAGCGCGGCGAATCTCCCACTCAACGCCGAGTCGCTGCCGCGCCTTCTTCAGCTGGGTGCGATGCATGGGCTTGTCCTGCGCATCGTCTGCCGCGATCTGCGAGAGCAAAAGCATGAGCGCCTGTACGCGGAGCCAGTCCTCCGCCCCGTCCCAGTCCCCGCGCCACAGCAAGGAGACGCCGTAGGGGTTTTTCGCATCTTCCGGATCGGATCTGAGATAGACATCGGCCACGCTCGACGTGGCGTGCGAGTACAGGCTGAGGGTCCGGTACATGGCATAGATTTGCGCCCCGCCCGCAATCGCCCTGCACCTCTCTTCGAAGCTTCGGGTGTGCGTAACGGTTTGGGTGTTACGCGCCTCCTCCGCGTCGAGTTGATCGCGCAGTTCCGTCAGGTCCGCGAGACCCAGATTGGTTACCTCGGTGAACATCGTGCGACGGCTTTTGGTGTCGACCGCGCTCAATGCGGCTCCGCCGTCGTCCGTCAGGAGTAGCCATGCAGCGTTCATGGCGCACTCCATGGTTTGTCGAATCAGTGGCATTGCCTCAAGGTCGTGGCCAGCTTGATGGAGAGCGAGAACGGCGCGCGAAAGTCGAGAGGCGTGATGAGCGAACGTCCACACTTGGACGGCATTGGAAGGTTGCATGCCGTCCTTGGGCGTGAAGGTGCGCGAACTGAGCTGCTCCCAGAGGGTGACCAGTCTCTGAGTTTCGACGGCGCCATCCGGCCACTTGTCGCTCATGGCCCGAATCTATCTCGCGCGTCTGTTGTCGGCGCCTCGCACAGCTTCTCGAATCCGTCGCTCTCCGTGTTATCAGCGATAGCCGATGCCGGAGCTGAGCGCAGCAGCGATTAGAGACAAGACGATTCCAACGAACGTACCCACGATGGCGACGACAATCGCGACGACGCCCGGCCACTTGGCACGGCCTCGGAGGCAAGCTGCGATAACACCTAAGACGAGAGCGACCGCCAGGAGTGCGAATCCCATTACCGGGTAGGCGAACCCAACGAGGAACAGAGCGCGAGAGCAGGCCAAGCCGAAGCCAAGTACTGCCAGCGCTATGGCGGCGAGTCCAAGGTAGTTGGGTTGAGACGCCTGCGGCCGGGGGCCAGAGTGTGCCCGCGCTGCCACACGAGGCGCAGCAACTATCCGTCGAGTGCGTGCAGTCCAAGACCGCCCGTTCCAGTACCGCACCACCCCCGGCATGGAGCGATCCGCGTACCAACCGGCTGGAGCCTGGGGCGCGTTTTCGGTCATGGTTTCCTCATCTTCTGTGGCACTGATCGATCATCTGGGTGTCTTGCAGCATCCGGGCGTGCCAACTGCCGCTCGTGCTCCAGAGCTGAGCGCAGACGTGGCACCCTGTTGGCGCCGCTGACATTCCTAGTTGTGCTGTAATTACATAACATAGCTCGACCCCATCCCGGGTTGCGTTGTCGAGTGCCCGAAGGACCGATCCCTGACCCAAACTTTGACGCTCTCCGACTACACCTCGCTCAGCTTCGTGCGGAGCGCGGCTGGTCGTTCGACGAGCTTGCCGCTCGGGCTGGGATCGGTCGGGCGACGCTGGTGACGCTGGAATCAGGTAAGGCACGGGCGACTACCGCCGGCCCTGCATCGCAAGGGACCTTGGCGACTTGGTGGAAGATCGCCACGGCGCTCGGGGTGAGTCTCGAAGAACTGACACGTCCCCTGTATGAGGGCACCGGTCTCGACGTCTAGAAGGACGGTGTCGGACGCCCTTGTAAGCACGCTGGCTACCCATGCCAGGCTCAGGGTGAGAGCGACCGCAGGAAGCGCGTGCCGTGGATCATAATTATCGTGTTGGGTGTCCTGAGCCTCATTGCCGCCGTGGTCAGGGTCGCGATGATTATCAGCGAGGGGCGCATTGACGGTGGAACCATCGTCGGCGCGTTCGGATCACTAATTGGGGGTATCGCGTGCACCTCATTCGGGTGGACGACGCTTAGTCGGTCACGCAATCCCATTGAGGGCAACGATGAGCGGTAGAACGTGGGCGGGGGTGATCTGCGTTGCGGTGATCCTGCCCTTCGCCGTGGCCATGACGGTGCACGACTTCTCGGTCGGACAGTTCCCCGCCCGTCCGGTCGCGATCATCGTGCTGGTCATCGTGGGGGTCGTGCTGTGGCTGCGTCGTAACACGCGCGACGACAAAGACGCCTAAGCCGTCAGGCGGTAAGCGCTCTCATGGCACGACGGGGTTCTAGCTAGCAGGCCAGACCTCAGGCTCGGGCACCGGGCGCAGGCTGAGCGCGCCGATCGAAGCCCAGGGGACGATCTCCGTCTCGTCCCGGTTCTGGAAGACGAGGAAGCGATCGTCGTAGTCGATTAGCTCGCGTTCCTGCTCGCCTCGGCTGGCGTCGAGAAATGTGACTTTGACTGCGGCGGGAAGAGACGGGATGTATCCGCGAAGGTTCATGGCCAGACAGTAGCCCCGTCGCGGCCCGCCCTCGTGCATGCTCAGGCCGACGGCATCGTGTCGTCCTTGACGATACGCGCTCGCACCAAAGCAATACCCTGCTGGTGTGCCCGGTCGGCCTCTCGGATGCGCTTACGCAGGAGCACGGCGTGTGCCAGGAAGAACACGCTGGCTGTCCCCGTGAGCTTCTCGATCTGGAGTTCCCTGTAGAGACGGTGCGTGTATCGCTCGCGTAGTTCGTCGCAGGCTTCCTGCGCGGCCTCCAGGTCGACGATGGCGGTAAGCAGGTCCGACTGCTGAGTCCCCGCATTGACGGCATCTACGACCTCGGCGCGCTTGTCGTCGAATGCGCGCATCGCCGTGTAGGTCTCGTCTGAGGCGAAGACGTGGGCCTCGGCCATGACGGTACGCCAGGCCTCGGTGGCGGCGATGACGCGGGCATCCTCTTTTGGGCTGAGCGTGTCTGCGTCGACATTGACCGTGACGGTTCCGGAAGCCCCCGCGGCGGCTTGCGCGCGGAGTCCAGCCTCTATCCCTTGCAGGCCTTGCAGTCGGGCGCGGATGAGCTGGCCGGTAGCGACCCCCAGAACGTTGACGGCTGAGACCGCCCGCACCTGGAAGGCTCGGCGCTCGCGTTCGTCGTCGCGCAACATGTCGATCAAACGGCCACGAAGGGACGATCGCGCCGCCATCCATCCGCCGATCGCGACCGCAACGGCCCCGACCGCGGCGACGACGAGGGGCACGACGGCGGAGTTCCAGTCCATGGGCGGCACCATACCGGGCCGTGACGCGAGAGAGGCCCCCGCCGCCCCACGAGACGCGCCAAGGGCCTGGGCGGTCAGCTCAGCACGGATGCCACGGCGTAGGCGCTGCTGCGCTCCAGGCGGGCACGGGCGCGATCGTATCGGCGGGTCGTGCGGGGGTCGGCGTGGCCCATTGAATCCTGGAGGTCGCGGAGGGGTACCCCGGCGTCCAGGGCGAGGGTCGCGTGCGTGTGACGAAGGCCGTGCGGCGACACCTGGCCCTCGATGCCCGCGGCTCGCGCCAGGCGCTGGACAGTACGGAACGCCTCGGATGCGGCCCAGCGCTTGCCTGTGCTCGTGGTGAAGATCGGCGCGTCCGTCTGCGCGGAGGCGTTCGTGATGACCTCGGCCCCTTGGGCGGTGGATGCGCCGAGATATGCGGCGAGGGCATCCAGAACGGGGGCGGGTAGGGCGATCTTGGCGCGCTTGCCACCCTTGCGGGAGACGACGAGCACGCGGTGGCCGGTGTCGTGCTGGAGGTCGTCGTGGGTGGCGGCGAGAGCCTCGGAGATGCGCACGCCCGTGTGCACGAGAAGCGCGGCGAGGGCACGGGATCGGGGGCCGTCCTTGGCGGCGGCATCCAGGAACGCGACGGCCTCGGTCTTGGACAGTCCACGGGTCGAGCTGTGGTCCGCATCCACACGGGGGGCGGATGACGCGGCGCACCGGGTGCGGGTCGTCGGCGGACATTGCGCCCTCCTCGGCGGCGTAGCTGTAGAACGACGAGGCCGCAGACAACTTGCGGGCGGTGGTCGAGGCCGCACCTGTCAGGGTGCTGCGCCATAGGTCGACGTGGCGGCGCTGAGCCTGGAGGGCGTCCACGCCGCCGGAGTCGAGGAACGCGAACAGCTCGTGAAGATCGCGACGGTAGGCGCGGCGGGTGTTCTCGGAGGCGAGCGAGAGGAGCCATTCGCCTGCGAGGCCGCCGTGCCGTTCGGCGTTGGTCGAGCCGTGGGTGGCGAGCGTCGTCATACACACATGATAACTGACATTATCGTGTGTGTATGACGATGCTAGTCGTCGTCCAGGCCGTACAGGCCGGCAGACCGACAAACCAGGCCACCGAGCACGCCATAGACCTTTCCGGCGAGGTTGGCGAGCGCGAGAGCACGGCACTGCGTCAGGAGGGGGCACCCACGACACACCAGCTTCAACGCCGCGGGGTCGCTCTCATCGCTCGTGAAGCGGCTGTCGCCATGGCACGCTGGCGACGTCGTGCGCAGGGCCACCTGGAGCGCGGCGAACGCCTGCGCCACGGTCGGGGCGTCGGCGGTCTTCGCCCAAGGCGCGGCTCAGCCGTCCGAGAGGCCGTCGGCCAATCGCACGAGGCGGTCGACCTCGCTGTCGCCGCTGGTGGCGCCGTCGTCCATGGTGGCCGCCAACGCGACGAGTCGGTCGACCTCGCGAGCGTCGCCGGTGGTCGCCCTGGCTGCCACGTAGCTGTTGTCGATCATCGGAGCGGTGGAGGCCGACAGGCTGAGGAGCTTATCCAGGCGGGCCGCCTCGGCTGCGGTGACGTCCTTCCCCTCGATCGGTCGCCCGCCGGTGCGCTCGCCGATCTTGGCCAGGAGCTTTTCCAGCTCCGTCTGGTTCTCGGGGGTCACGGCGGCGACATCGAGCCATTCGCGGATCGCGTCGACCTGCTCGGCGCTCCAGCCGATGACCTCGACGACGCCGCCCACGCTATCGACGAGGACGTGCACCGCCTTGCCAGCGCGGGCGAGGAGCACGGGCGCGCCATCGATCTTCGTCGCCCGCGCCTCGAAGCTGCGGGGCAAGCGGATGACGTGGGCACCGACGGCATGCGCGGTCGCCTTTGGATCAGTCGGAGCGGGCGCGAGGAACGTCGGACGCACCATACGGAGGTCGTCCGGCTTGCCGGTCGGCTGAGCACCCGTGATGTTCGCCGGAAGGCGGAGGGGGGTGAGGTTGGTCATGGCGGACTCCTACGAGTTGGTGGGAAACAACGTGCGGCGGAGGCGCACGAGGACGTCGGCAGGGACGCCTGTCAGCTCGCGCACACCGCCGCGGGTGCCGACGAGAACGTGGAGACGGCTGTGGTCCTGGGAGCTGCCGCGACGGGTGTCGAGCACGTAGCAGTGGTCGATCCCCCGGGACCGTCCGAAGGCGATGCCGATGCCGCCGGGGAGCCGGTGCTGGTGCCCGCCGAGGAAGACGAACGGCCCCTGCGCGTCGCCCAGGATCGTGGGGTGCACGAGCTGCTGGTCGCCCACGACGAGGCTGTCGAGCGCGTAGGCGTCGGGCGCGCCCTGGGCGAGCTTGGAGCTGATGTCGCGCATGGTCGTCCTGTCGTGGTGGGAGGGGAGCTGGGCGCCCGGGAAAGGTTGAGCCAGGCGCCCGGCCGTCGAGGGGTGCCCCGCTCGCCGGGAGACCCTCCAGCGAGCGGGGCGTGACGCCGGGTCCTGACTCCCGGGTCGCCGCCGCAGATCGCCATGCCCAGCGAGATGCGACGGAGCTTGTGTTGAGTTGTGGCCTGCCCCTGCTCGGCGATGTCCGGACTCCGAGAAGGGGCAGGGGCTTAGGGGGTCGAGCTGCTGCGCAGGAGCTTCGCGAAGTCCGTGAGGGACAGGACGACGAGCGAGTCACCAACCGATCGGCCGCTGCGCCACTGGCAGAAGGCCGCCACAGGCTTGCCGGTGATGTCGGCGCCGACGCGGGCGCGGTCCAGGTCGTCCCAGGGCCGGAAATCCTGCCTGCTCGTGACGTTCACGTAGATGCCGTCGAGGCCGCGAACGTCGCCGTCAAGGCCGTTCTCCAGACCGGCGGCGAGCGCGTCGCTGATCTTGGACCCACGGGCTAGGAACGGCTTCGGGGTGGCGGGAAGTCCGGCGTCCTCCAGGAAGGTGCTCACGAGCTGCACGACACCTCTGTGCATGGCGCGGTTCACGTTGCCGATGGCGGCGCTCATCATCGGCCCCGAGGGAGGTCGCCGTCGTCGCCGCGGTAGACCGTCGAGGAGCTGTTGGACGCGGGCGGCCCCCCGAATCGGGCGTTCACTGCGGCGATCGCGTCGGCGCGCTCGTGCGGGTCTCCCAGGGCAGCGGCGGCCAGCATGGCGCGCTCGCGAGCCTCGCTCCAGTCGCGGTCGCCTCTTACCCAGGGTTCCATCCCCACGGGGCGGGGACCGGGAACGATAACGACGTGACCCCAGCGCCGCATCTGCTCCGACGGGTCGTGGACGAGGGCCAACCATCCCGGCTGACCGAGGCGGTTCCGTGCCGCCTCGCGGTGACGCTCGGTGATCACCAGCTCATCGCCGCGGGTCATCGGGCGGTTGCCGGGGCCGCCGAAGAGTTCGTGATCCAGGGACTGCGGCACCGAGAAGCCGGACCGCACGAAGTGGACGGTCTCACCGACCTGGGCCACACGGGGGCCGTCGTCGGGGGCGGCGGGGTCCGCGGTGGCGGCGGCCTTGCGCTCCGCAAGTTCTGCGGCCTCGGCGCGCAGGGCGGCCAGGCGTTCCTGGGCGGGGGTGAGAGTCGAGTCGGTCATGCGGATGCCTCCGGGGCGTCGGTGCGAGTGCTGTCGAGAAGGTCGTCGGCGAGGTCGTCTCGGTCTCGACGGTGAAGATCGGCGGCAAGGAGTGCGGCCAGCTCGGGGTGCTGCTGGGCGACGGTGAGCGCACTCCGGGCGAGCACGGCCACGCCCTGCTGGAGGAACACGTCGGCCTCGGTGTCGATCCCTGCCCCGCCGAGTGCCTGGAGGGCGCGTAGCTCGCTGTCACCGGCCGCGAGGACGCCACGGCGGTCCCGGGCCTCCTGCGCCTCCAGGGCGGTCTCCCTTGCACGTCGAGCGATGTCGACGACGCGAGCCGCGATCGAGGTCGCGTCGAGACCGTGCGCTCGTGCGACCTCCTCAGCGATCGCTGCCGGAAGGTGACCGCCCTGCACGTGGCGCCGGATGGAGTCACGGCTGGGCATCTCGTGATTGCGCGAAATGCGCGCAATGCTGTGACCGGCGAGGAGGGCCTGCTCCAGCCGCGATCGACGAACGGGATCGAGAGAACAGCACTCACAGCGACGCCCACGACGGGCGGGGGCTGCTGCTAGTGCGTTCATGTCGACTCTCCCTCACCTCAAGATGTCGACCCACGCGCTGCGATCGTGCATCGAATCGCGTATCCCGCGCGTGTCGGGATGCTCAGCCCCTGCCCGAGGCCAACCATTTGTCGAAGTCGATTGGAGATTCAGAGGTGGGGGGATCCAGGCGGACGTGGGCGGTGTCGGCGTTGCGGGAGAGGGTGCCGTACTGGCGTACAAGACCGCGGTGTCGTGCTGCGTCGAGATACTCCCGGTATGCGAGGAGGTCGTCTGCATCGCCCGCGTGTGCTCCAGCGAGAAGATCACCGGGGTACCGACCCAGCTTTGTTTCCGGGGCGCGCTTCAGGAGCGTCTGCTTGGTGACGTACTCGGCCATGTCGTCGGCGCTGAGATCGTCCCGCATCCAGGAGAACGTCTGTAGGTGTTCTGCGGCGTCATGGCCCAGGTGACGAGCGGCACGTACCCACCGGGCGGTTACGGCCTGCTGAAGGCGCCGACGGCCTGCTGGAGAGGAGTTCTGGTCGAAGGTGAGGATGACGTGGGAGTGCACGTTCCAGCCGTCTGAGGTCTTCGTCAGCTCCTCAGTGACGGCGTACCCGGTAATGCCGTGCTGTTTCTTGAAATGAGACCAGTCCCCCCTCTTCGTGAACCGAACGAGGATCGCATCGAGGTCCGACCACTCCTCGGCCAACGGCTTCGTGTCGTGGCGGAACGTCAGCGACACCATGACGGCGGCGGGCGCTACGCGCAGGGCTGCCGCAAGGGTGGCTTGACGCTCGGCCATGCGGTAGACGGAGCACGTGACGCACCGGAGGGTGCTGTCGCACTCGTGCCCACGACGGCAGAGGCGCACGGTGTTGTCGTCTACCAGCGCCCTGTTCCACTCATCCTGGGATGCATTCTGAGCACTCTCTTTGACCACGAGAAAACGGAGCGACGGCGGGCGCTCATATTTTGCACGTGACGCACTAACCAAACGGAGAGGGTCGTCGGTGCGGTAGTCGAAGGGCACACGCCGAGGAGTGCGCGGGTATGGGTGATCGTCTACGATCGTCACAAGAGAACATCTCCGTAAGCCGCCACTGACCTTGGTACGTCGGGGGCGGCTTTCTCTTTGCCCACGGGCGGATGTCGCCGACAGTACACGCATTCTGAGATGTATGCTCTCACCAGGTATTTAGTGCGCGTTACGCACTAGTCTTATCCCCAGGGTTCTCCCCAGTTTCGTCCACAGGCGGCACGGTTCCGTCGCCGTCGACATGATGGAGCCGTGGACGACGAACGCGAAGAGCGGGAAGACCAGTCAGAGATCTTTCGAGACTCGTGGCGCCGCCTTGCATGGGTAGAGGCACAGGTGGATCGCGTGCAATCCCTAACCCAGCCTTGGGATGAGATGCCCCGCTATGCACGGCTAGAAGGTCATCTTCACGAGGAAACCGTGCGCAAGGGCTACTTCGAGTTCTCGGTGAGCGTGACTGAGCTAGCCCACCCCGCCGAAGAGGTGAACTTCCGGCTGGGCAACATCGTCACGGACGCCCGCTCCTGCCTCGATATGGCGATAGAGCAGATCTGGAAGGAGTACGGCATCGATCGGAGCTTCGGCAGGAAGGGGACGTTGACGGTCCAGTTCCCACTGGAGGACAACTTCGAGGAGAAGCGCAAGAGCGAACGCTTGCAGGCGTTCCTGGCTCGCATGGACGAGCGTTTTGTCGAGGTCATCGAGGCGGCCCAGCCCGATTACACGATGCGTGACATACCCGGCAACATCTCGGCCCTCTTCATCCGCAACTTCTCGAACGCTAACAAGCATCGGAACATCACGCCCGTGCAAGTCGTCCAAGATCACGTCAGCACGGGTACGAACGGCTACGGTCTCAAACTGGACCGGATCGGGGACCCTCAGGTAGAGAAGGACTTGCGATTCGCGCTGACGTACAAGTCCGAGCACTATTCCGAGTCCGAAGCGCGTTCGTGGCTCCCCATTCTTAACGATCTGCGGGCGTGCCCTATTCACGTCACTGTGATGCAACGGCTGGTCGTGACCGGCGACGAGCTGCTCATCTATCCGCCACGCCTCGGTGGCCAAGGCGTGCCATGGCGAGCGGAGCTGGACGATCTTCTGCGCCAGGTCCCGGCTTACGTGCGCCTCACGCTGCGAAATCTCAACCGTGTGCACAACATCATCCGTGAGGGTGGCGACGCCTTCTACATGCTCGACTGGGATGGCGCACTATGAAGACGTCTTGACGCGGGCCGAGCAAGTGCCGCATCAAGTCGTGCTGACGGCGTGGCAGGATCTGCGCCATGGGGAATCTCTTCGACCGACTGACGGGGCGCGCTGAACGTAGAGTGAGTCAACGCTCTGAAACACCAGCTAGAGACGCCCCCACGCCGCTGTCAGACCGCCCACCCGGCCCCGCGGACGAGTTGCTTCCGATCAAGTTGGGGCGGGCGCTTCTGGACGCGCGCTGGCAGGCAGACCCCAGCTACAAGTCGATGGTCACTCGTCACACATGGATTGTGGGACTAGCAGTACTCCTCTTCCTTGGTGCAATCGCCTCCGCGTTGTTGATCCCAAGTGAGGTGATCAGTGGCCCCATGGTCGGAGTGCTAGCTGGCCTTGCCGTCGTAGTTGCATACGCCGCCGGACTTTACGTGTTCTGGGACAGGGCGCGCCGACGGAGAGTATTTCAGGCGCTTGTCGCGATGGGCATGGCTGGCCAACTCCAGGAACGAGAGCGGGATCTCGCCCAGTCCGGAGAGCCACTGAGCCTCGCCGCACTCTGGTCCGTGACGCAGGAACGCATCGAGTATTACCACCAGATTGTGACCACTCAATCTGAGGTGAGCTTCCGCAACGGGGCCATCACCAGTTACCTGGGGCTGGGCCTGCTGCTGACCCTTGCGGTTGTGGCCATTTTCGCTGCTGGAAACCTGGCCACCTCGATAACTATCGGCGTCCTCGGGGCGGTTGGAGCGGCCCTGTCCGGCTACCTCGGTGCAACCTTCATCAAGCTTCACACCGAGTCGTCCGCTCAGCTGCGTGAGTTCTTCTCTCAGCCTGTCGAGTTCTCCCGTCTGCTCGGCGCCGAGCGGTTGATCGAATCTCTTCCGCCGACAGAGAGAGCTGAATCGGTCCAACTAGTGATCCGCGCCATGATGGGCGATGACTAAGCGAGACTGCGCGCGGTAGACCTGTCGAAAAACTGCGACGATGGCGGCCGTCGCCTTCGCCGGGCTGCTGGTCATCATCATGCGCAGCGACGAGGTGCGCGGAATTCTCACGGAGCTGGTGCGTCGCGCGTTGACGGTGCAGTGAGACGCGGGCTGAGCGTGCACGTCACGCGATGGCGTCGACGACTCGATGATCGGGGATCCGTCGCCGCTGAATTCGCCGTGGCGCTTCCCGCCGTGGTCGTCGTGCTGGCACTGGCGGTCGGAGCGCTCGGCTCCGTGGCCACCGCGGTTCGCCTGCAGCACGGCGCGGCCGAAGCGGCGCGCCTGCTCGGTCGCGGTGACGGCGACGGGCTCGCAGCGGTCGAGGGCGGGGGCGTGGCGGCCGTCGTCGAGCACGCCGGTGGCCTCGTGTGCGTCACGGCATCCGCTCCCGTGGCGGCCGCACTTCCCCTTCCTCCCGTCACGGCACGTGCCTGCGCCCTCGACGGCGGCCGCTGATGGCGGGCACGGTGGCGACGGTCGGCGTGACGGTCGTCGTGGTCGCGACCGGCGCCGCGTTCGGGCTGGTCCTCGGCGCCGTGCTGCACGTACAGCGACTCGCCGACACGGCGGACGCTGCCGCGCTCGCCGCCGCCGACACGGCGAGCGGGGCGGTCTCCGGCATCCCCTGCGACGCCGCATCTGCGGTCGCCGCGGCGGCGGGCGCGAGGGTCCAGGAGTGCGACGTCGACGGCCTCGTCGCGACCATCACCGTCGCGGGGGCGTACGGTGGAGTTCCATTCGATGTGCGCTCGCGGGCCGGCCCCCCGACGTCTTGAGCCCGTCAGACCTCCCGGAACCCGGATAGGGAGGCGTGTGTATGGTGTGCATCGACGAAAGGACCCCAGTGGCAAACGGCAAGAAGCTCGTCATCGTCGAGTCCCCGACGAAGATGAAGTCGATCCAGGGATACCTCGGCGACGACTACGAAGTGCTCAGCTCGGTCGGTCACATCCGCGACCTGGCGTCGAAGAAAGAGATCCCGGCCGACAAGAAGGCGGCGTACGGCAAGTACTCCATCGACGTCGAGAACGACTTCGACCCCTTCTACGTGGTCAACGACCGCAAGACGAAGACGGTGGCCGAGCTCAAGCGGGCTCTCAAAGGCGCCGACGAAGTCCTGCTCGCCACCGATGGCGACCGCGAGGGCGAGGCCATCGCGTGGCACCTGCTCGAGGTGCTGAAGCCCAAGGTCCCCGTGCGCCGCATGATCTTCCACGAGATCACCAAAGACGCCATCCGCGACGCCGCCGAGCACACGCGCGACCTCGACGTGTCGCTCGTCGACGCGCAAGAGACCCGCCGCGTGCTCGACCGCCTCTACGGCTGGGACGTCTCGCCGGTGCTGTGGCGCAAGGTCGGCTCCGGCCGCGAGGGCACCGCCCTCAGCGCCGGTCGGGTGCAGTCCGCCGCCACCCGTATGGTCGTCGAGCGCGAACGCGAGCGCATGGCGTTCGTGTCCGCGTCGTACTGGGATGTCGAGGCGCTCGCCTCCCAAGCGGGATCGTCGTTCACCACCCGCTTGGCACGTCTCGACGGTGCGCCCATCGCCCGAGGCGGCGACTACGACGACAACGGAAAGCTGAAGAAGGCCGTCGTGGCCCTCGACGAGGCGCAGGCTCGTGCCCTTGCAGAGGCCGTCACCGCCGCGGGCCGCGCCACGGTCGCCAAGGTCGAGGCCAAACCGGGCACGCGCAGCCCCCGTGCCCCCTTCACGACCTCCACCATGCAGCAGGAGGCGGGTCGCAAGCTCTCGATGAGCGCCAAGCACGCCATGGGCGTCGCACAGCGGCTCTACGAGAAGGGCTTCATCACCTACATGCGTACCGACTCCGTCGCCCTCTCGGGTCAGGCGATCTCGGCCGCGCGCGCGCAGGCGGTCGCGCTGTACGGCGACAAGGCGGTGCCCGCCAACCCGCGCGTCTACAAGAGCAAGTCGAAGAACGCACAAGAGGCGCACGAGGCGATCCGCCCCTCCGGCGAGACCTTCCGTACGCCGTCGTCTGTTGCCTCCTCGCTCGACCGCGACGAGCAGAAGCTGTACGACCTCATCTGGAAGCGCACGATCGCCAGCCAGATGTCCGACGCCAAGTACGAGACCACGACCGTCACCCTCACGGTGCAGGCGGGCGGACAGGTCGCCGAGTTCACGGCATCCGGAACGGTTTACACCTTCAAGGGCTTCCTCGAGGCGTACGAAGAGGGCGCCGACGAGAAGCGCAACGGTCGAGATGACGACGACGACCAGTCGCTGCCCGCCGTCGCCGAGGGCCACGAGCTCAGCGTCAGCGAGGTGGAGCCGAAGGGCCACAGCACCTCGCCGAAGCCCCGCTACACCGAGGCGAGCCTGGTGAAAGCTCTCGAGGAGAAGGGGATCGGACGCCCCTCGACCTTCGCCAGCATCATCGGCGTGATCCTCGACCGTGGCTACGTGTCCAAGCGCGGCCAGGCGCTGGTTCCCAGCTGGCTGGCCTTCAGTGTCGTTCGTCTGCTCGAGGAGCACTTCGCCGACCTGGTCGATTACGACTTCACGGCGGCCCTCGAAGACGACCTCGACGCGATCGCCCGCGGCGAGCAGCGCCGCACCGAGTGGCTGAAGGCCTTCTACTTCGGCTCCGACAAGCAGGTGGGTCTGCGTCACATCGTCGACAACCTCGGCGAGATCGACGCGCGCGAACTCAACTCCACGCGCATCACCGACACCGCGACCCTCCGCTTCGGCAAGTACGGTCCCTACCTCGAGGTCACCGACCCCGCGGCCGACCCCGAGGCCAAGCCTCGCATCGTCAACATCCCCGAAGACCTCGCCCCCGACGAACTCACCCCCGAGAAGGCGCAGGAGCTCATCGATGCCCCCGTCGCGGGTGACCGCGTGCTGGGGGAGAACCCCGAGAACGGCAAGCTGGTCGTCGTGAAGGACGGCCGGTTCGGTCCGTACGTGCAAGAGGTCGACGCCGAGGAGCCCGAGGAGGTCGACCAGGCCACGGGCGAGGTCGTCGAGCAGCCGAAGAAGCGCGCGACGAAGAAGGATGCCGCCCCCAAGCCCCGCACGGCGTCGCTGTTCCGGTCGATGTCGGTCGACACGATCGACCTCGACACGGCGCTGCAGCTGCTGTCGCTCCCGCGCGTGGTCGGCACGGACCCCGAGACGGGCGTCGAGATCACGGCCCAGAACGGCCGGTTCGGCCCGTACCTGAAGAAGGGCACCGACTCGCGCTCGCTCGACAACGAGCAGCAGATCTTCGACATCACCCTCGACGAGGCGATCGCCAAGTACGCCGAGCCCAAGTACGGGGCTCGCCGCGCGTCGAGTGCGCTGAAAGAGTTCGACGCCGACCCGGTCAGCGGCAAGCCGATCAAGCTGAAGGACGGCCGCTTCGGCCCGTACGTCACCGACGGCGAGACGAACGCGACAGTGCCGCGCGGCGAGAACGCGATGGAGATCACCTTCGAGCGCGCCGTCGAGCTCATCGCCGACAAACGTGCCAAGGGCCCCGCGCCCAAGAAGACCACGACGCGCAAGACCACGACCACGCGCAAGGCGCCGGCGAAGAAGTCGTGACCACCGATCGGACCCGGCCGTTGCACGCCCCGCGTGGGGCGACGGCCGAGGGCCCTGGCCTGTTCATCACGCTCGAAGGGGGCGACGGGGCAGGGAAGACGACCCAGGCGACGCTTCTCGAGGAGTGGCTGCGTCGCCAGGGACGCGAGGTCGTGCGCACGCGCGAACCCGGCGGAACCGAAGTCGGTGTGCGCATCCGCGACATCGTTCTTCACCATCGGGGTCACATCGCCGCGCGCGCCGAAGCGCTGCTCTACGCCGCCGACCGGGCCCACCACATCGAGACCGTCGTGCAGCCCGCCATCGCGCGGGGCGCCGTCGTCATCCAGGACCGCTACCTCGACTCCTCTGTCGCATACCAGGGCGCGGGTCGTGTGCTCGACGCTGACGACGTGCGCGCGCTGTCGCTGTGGGCCACCGACGGCCTGCTTCCCGATCTCACCGTGCTGCTCGATCTCGACCCCGCCGCCGCTCGGGCCCGCCTCGACGCCGACGACAAGCCCTTCGACCGTCTCGAGGCCGAGAAGGGCGAATTCCACGCGCGCGTGCGGGCGGGTTTCCTCGACCTCGCGCGCGCCGAGCCGGAGCGCTTCCTCGTGCTCGACGCGACCCATCAGCCCGCCGCGCTCGCCGACCGCGTCCGCGAGGCCGTCGTGGCGCGACTCGGCTGACCCCCAGTGGGAGTGTCGGACCCCGAGGTTAGGCTGAAACCCATGTCCACCGCCCTCGACCCGCACGCCGCCACGACCGGTGCGGCGCCGTTCCCGTGGAACGCCGTCTGGGGGCAAGACGACGCTGTCCACACATTGCGCGCCGCCGCGTCCGACCCTTCCGCGCTTGCGCACGCGTGGCTCATCACCGGGCCCCCCGGATCCGGGCGGTCCACTCTGGCGTACGCCTTCGCCGCGGCGCTCATCGCCGAACCGGGCGACGAGCGCGCCCAGCACCAGGTCCTCGCCCGAACGCATCCCGATCTCACGGCCCTGCGCACCGAGCAGGTCGTCATCCGCATCGACGAAGCGCGTCGACTCGTCGAGCGGGCGTCCTTCGCCCCCTCGCTCGGGCGGTACCGGGTGATCGTCGTCGAAGACGCCGATCGCATGGCCGAGCGCACCTCGAACGTGCTGTTGAAGGCCCTGGAGGAGCCGCCCGAGAAGACCGTCTGGGTGCTGTGCGCCCCCAGCGACGCCGATCTGCTGCCCACGATCCGTTCGCGCGTGCGCCTGCTGCGCCTGACAGAGCCCTCCGTCGCCGACGTCGCAGCCCTCATCGTCGAGCGCACCGGCGTCTCGCCCGAGGTCGCCGAGGAGTCGGCCCGGCATGCCCAGCGGCACATCGGCATGGCACAGCGGCTGGCCACCGACGACGACGCCCGGGCCCGCCGTGCCGAGAGCCTCTCGGCGGTTCTCGCGGTGCGCGGTATCGGCGACGCCGTCGAGGTCGCCGGGCGCATCGTGCGGCTGGCCACCGACGACGCCAAGGCGCTCACCGCCACGCGCGACGACGAGGAACGGCGTGCGCTGCTGCGCACGCTCGGGGTCGCCGAAGGTGCGGCGGTCCCGCCATCGGTGCGGGGCCAGGTGAACGCCCTCGAAGACGATCAGAAGCGTCGCGCCACGCGCAGCCTGCGTGACGGCATCGACCGGGTGCTGACCGATCTTCAGTCGTTGTTCCGCGACGTCGTGATGATCCAGTACGGCCGCGAGGGCGATCTGGTGAACGAGGAGCGTCTCGAGGACCTGCGCGCGCTCGCGGGGGAGTGGACGCCTGCCCGTACCCTCGGTGTGCTCGAGCGCATCTCCGATACCCGCCGCAACCTCGAGCAGAACGCCGCCCCCCTGCTCGCGCTGGAGAGTCTCATGATCACCGTCGCGAACGGTTCCGCCCCGTGAGCGCGCGTCGCCGGCTCACCGCCGTGGTCGCCGGAGCCATCGGCGTCGCTCTGGCGCTGTCCGGGTGCCTGTACGCCCAGATCCCGCCCCTGGCGCCCGACGACGGCCCCTCCCTCGCGCCGCAGACCGAGGGCATCGACGCCTCGCTTCTGCCCTATTACGGCCAGACCCTCACGTGGGAACCCTGTGGTGCCGGCTTCGACTGCACCTCCGTCACCGCGCCGCGCGATTATGCCGACCCTTCGGCGGGCGACCTCCGGCTCGCGGTCATCCGCCATCGTGCGACATCGGGTGCGCCTCTCGGCTCCCTGCTGACCAATCCCGGCGGACCGGGGGTCAGCGGCGTCGACACCGTTCGCGACTCGCTCTCGCTCGTCGCCGACGACAAGCTCACCAGCTCCTACGACATCATCGGGTTCGACCCGCGCGGTGTCGGGCAGTCCTCGCCCGTCACCTGTTTCGACGCGGCCGGCATGGACGCGTACCTCTACGACATCCCGCCGGGGGAGCGGGGCAGCGAAGAACGCACGGCGGCCCTCGAGAAGCGACAGGCCGACTTTGCGAAGGCGTGCCAAGACAACAGCGACGGCATTCTGCCCTACGTCTCCACCGAGAACGCGGCGCGCGACATGGATGTGCTGCGCGCCGTCCTGGGCGATCCGAAACTCAACTACCTCGGATTCTCGTACGGATCGCTGCTGGGCACGACCTATGCCGATCTGTTTCCCGAGCGCGTGGGGCGTATGGTCCTCGACGGCGGGATCGACCCCAGCCTGCCGGCGGAGGCCAGCGGCGTCGCTCAGGCGGTCGGGTTCGAGAACGCTCTGCGTGCCTTCATGGCCGATTGCCTCACCACGTCGGAGTGTGCGTTCTCGGGTTCGGTGGACGACGCCATGGCCGATCTGTCATCGATGCTCAAGCGCGCCGACGCACGGCCGCTCACCGCTGGCGACGGTCGGCGGCTCGGAGCAGACTCATTGATGACCGCGATCATCGCGGCGCTGTACAGCGATCAGAGCTGGCCCTACCTGCGCACAGCTCTCGCCGGCGTGCAGAACGGCGACCCGACCGTCGCGTTCCAACTCGCCGACTTCTACAACGGTCGCGTCGACGGGGCGTACACCGACAACACGATGGAGGCGCTGCGCGCCTACAACTGCATCGACTACCCGGCTCAGGGCGACGACGACAGCCTCCTGGCGCAGCTGGAACAGCAGGCGCCGATCGTGGCACCGTACTGGGTGGGCCCCGACCCCTGCGATGTCTGGTCGGCACCCGCCACGGGCGCACCGCACGTCATCACCGCCCCCGGCTCACCGCCGATCGTCGTGCTCGGTACCACCGGCGACCCGGCGACGCCCTACACCGAGGCGCAGAGTCTGGCCGAGCAGCTGTCGCAGGGTGTTCTGGTCACCTACGTCGGTGAGGGGCATCTGGCCTACAACAAGGGCAACGTCTGCGTGAACGACGCCGTCGACGACTACCTGATCGACGGCACCGTTCCCACCGACGGGCTGCGCTGCGAGTGACGCCGCGCGCCTCAGCACCGCTCGCACCTAGGCTGGATCCGTCACACCCTGAGGAGATCCCTATGACCGCGCCGATCGCCGACCTGGCGTCGTACATCGACCACACCCTGCTCAAGCCCGAGGCCACCCGCGCCGATGTCGAACGCGTCATCGCCGAGGGGGCGGAGCTGGGCACGTACAGCGTGTGCCTGTCGCCGTCGTTCCTCCCCGTCGAGATCCCCGAGGGGCTCAAGCTCGCCGTGGTCTGCGGTTTCCCCAGCGGCAAGCACCACGCCGAGGTCAAGGCGGCAGAGGCAGCGCTGGCCGTCGCGCAGGGTGCCGATGAGATCGACATGGTGATCGACGTGGGCGCCGCGATCGAGGGGCGTTACGACATCGTCGAGGCCGAGATCCGCGCCGTGCGCCTGGCCGCGCCGGCCCCCACGGTGCTGAAGGTCATCATCGAGTCCGCTGCGCTCGCCGACGAGGCCATCGTCGCCGTCTGCGAGGCCGCGGTGTCGGCCGGCGCCGATTTCGTGAAGACCTCGACCGGCTTCCACCCCGCCGGCGGCGCGAGCGTCCACGCCGTGGAGCTGATGAAGCGCACCGTCGGCGACCGCGCCGAGGTCAAGGCATCCGGGGGAGTGCGCACCCGCGCTGCGGCCGAGCAGATGATCGCGGCCGGGGCGACCCGCCTCGGGCTGTCGTCGAGCCGTGACATCCTCGCCGATCGCACGGCGGCCGGCGACTACTGAGCCGTCCCGCGTACGCCGGACCCCGCTGGAGCATGTAAGATCGATGATCGTGCACGCGACAGCGCGCACATGCCGCCTTAGCTCAGACGGCAGAGCGATTCACTCGTAATGAATAGGTCAAGGGTTCGATTCCCTTAGGCGGCTCCAGCAGGCCCTCATCCGCAGCGCGGGTGGGGGCCTTTTGGTTCACCGGCGAGATATTCGGCGGGGCGCGTTCGCGGTGAGGCTCTAGCCTCGGGCCGGGGGCCGGGGGCCGGGGGCCGGGGGCCGGGGGCCGTCGGTCTCGGGAAGGGGCGCGCATGTCCGGTGTGACGACGGCGAGACCGGCGGGTGTCGGCGCTGGAGAGCGCCGGCGGCTGCTCCGTGAGATCCGGATCTGCCTGGGGGTCGTCGTCGCGGGCCTGCTGGTCAGTGGGGTCACCGCTTTTCCGCTTCGCGAGGAGCTCTCGTTCGCGAGCGGTGTGCTCGCACGCGTAGGGGCCGCCTCGTTGGCGCCCGAGGCGGTCGGGTGGGTCGATCGTGTGTCGGAAGGGTTGGATGCCACGGCCGCGGCGTACCCGTTCATCGCCTACGGCACCGACTGGTTGGCGTTCGCGCATCTGCTCATCGCGGTCGCCTTCCTCGGGCCGCTGCGCGACCCGGTCCGCAACGTGTGGGTGACGGCGTGGGGCGTCATCGCCTGTGCCGGTATCGTCCCGCTCGCCCTCATCGCGGGGAGTTTCCGGGGCCTTCCGTTCGGCTGGCAGGTGATCGACATGTCGTTCGGCGTCGTCGCCGCCGTTCCGCTCGTGCTCGCCCTGGTCTGGACGCGACGGCTGGAGCGGTCGTTCTCGAAGACGACGGTGACCGCCCGATAGGCTGAGACCCGCCTCGTCCCGTTCTGTGGCCCGGCGCCCCTCGCTCGACGACCACAGGAGTCTCCGTGTCGAACGCACTCGACGCCCTCATCGAGATCTTCACGTGGGTGGGGTTGGGTGGCGGCATCCTGCTGGCGTTCATCGCGGTGGTGCTGCTGTTGGCCGACGGCACGTGGGTGTCCGCCCGAGCCGTGGTCGAGGTCGTCGACGGCCGTCGCGTCGTGCGCTGGTTCGACGAGGGCGGGGGAGTGAACGAGGCTCCGCTGTCGCCGCACGACGACGCGCGCGTGGGTGACGACGATATGGCCGACATCTTCTTCCGTCGGGGGACGCCGAATCGTATGCGGTTGACGCGGTCGTCGCCGACGGTACGGTTCGTCTCGCTGTTGTCGGCGGGCGTGCTCGCTCTGGGTGCGGTGTCGTTCATCGCGTCGATCGTGGTGCTCTTCGTGCGGGGGTGAGGGGTTGACGCCACGGGCATATCGCTAGATAAGCTAGCTATATGCCTGTGGAGCCTGCCTCGAACCGTCCTTCCTCGACACATTCCGCGCCCCGCGGCGACCGCCGTCGCCGCGCGGCCCCGAGGGTCTCGCGGTGGCTGCGCATCGGCATCCCGAGCGTGCTCGTGCTGCTGTGGGTGGTGGGCGGATCCATCGGCGGGCCGTTCTTCGGCAGAGTCGACCAGGTCGCCACGAACGACCAGTCATCGTTCCTGCCGCAGTCGGCAGATGCCACGAAGGTCAGCGAGCGGCTCACCGACTTCACCGGTAGCGACACGATCCCCGCCCTCGTCGTGGCCGCCACCGATGACGGCAGCAGCCTCACCGACGCCCAGCGGACCGCGCTGCAGACGCTCGCCACCGACGTCGCCTCGACCGACGGGGTGACGGGTCAGGCGTCGCCCCCTGTCGTGTCCGCCGACGGGCAGGCGGCGCAGATCTTCGTGCCCATCGACAGCGGGAGTGAGGTGCGAGAGGTCGTCGAGCAGATTCGCGAGCGGGTCGGCGCCGATCTTCCCTCCGGCGTCGAGGCCTGGGTCACCGGACCGGCCGGTTTCACCGCCGACCTGGTCAAGGGCTTCCTCGGTATCGACGGCCTGCTGCTGGTCGTGGCCCTCGTCGCCGTGTTCGTCATCCTCGTCGTGGTCTACCGCTCGCCGCTGCTGCCGCTGCTCGTTCTGCTGACCTCGGTCTTCGCGCTGTGCGTGGCGCTGCTGACGGTGTGGTGGCTCGCGTACGCGGGGGTCGTGGTGCTGAACGGGCAGGTGCAGGGCATTCTGTTCATCCTGGTCATCGGAGCCGCCACCGACTACGCGCTGCTCTACGTCGCCCGCTTCCGCGAGGCGATCGGAGAGGGCGAGGGCCGGTGGGATGCCACGATCCGGGCGTGGAAGGGAGCGGTCGAGCCGATCCTCGCATCGGGGGGCACAGTGATCGCGGGCCTGCTCTGCCTGTTGCTGTCGGATCTCGCGACCAACCGGGCGCTGGGACCCATCGCATCGATCGGCATCGCCTTCGCGGTGCTGGCGGCCCTCACCTTCCTGCCGGCTCTGCTCGCGCTCGTCGGGCGCGCCGCGTTCTGGCCGTTCGCGCCTCGACCCGGCGCCGCGACGATCCCGGCCGACCTCACCGCCCCCGTGACGGGCGTGTGGGCACGCCAGGCCCGCTTCGTCGCCCGTCGCTCACGACCGGTGTGGATCGTGTGCACCCTGGTGCTGTTGACCGCGTGCGTCGGCGTCACGCAGCTGCGCGCCGACGGCGTGCCGGCGAGCGACCTCGTGCTCGGTGCGTCCGAGGCGCGCGAGGGCCAAGCCGCCCTGGCCGAGCACTTCCCGGGCGGATCCGGCAGCCCGGCGTACGTGCTGGTGCCGGAGGACCGCGCGGCCGAGGCCGTCGCCGTGCTCGACGCGGCCGCGGGCATCGACAGCGTCGCCGTGCTCTCCACCGAGGCCCCCGGCGGGCAGGCGCCCGTCGCCGTCACCGACGGTCGCCTGCAGACCACGGCGGTCGGCGCGCCCGGAACCCCGGCGCCGGCTCCGACCGTCTCCGACGGCGACGTGCTGCTCGCCGCCACTCTCGCTGACACCGTTGATTCGCCGGCCGCCGACGACACCGTCCGCGCCCTACGCGCCGATCTGAGCACCGCCCTCGGCGAGGGCACGGCCCTGGTGGGCGGGGTGACGGCGACCGACATCGACTCGATCGACACGTCGATCCGCGACCGCACCCTCATCATCCCGCTCGTGCTCGTCGTCATCCTGCTGATCCTCATGGCGCTGCTGCGCTCGATCGTCGCGCCGCTGATCCTGATCGGCACCGTGATCGTGTCGTTTGGGGCGGCGCTGGGGGTGAGCGCAGTGGTGTTCGACGGCGTCTTCGACTTCCCCGGCGCCGACCCCTCCGTTCCGCTGTACGGGTTCGTGTTCCTCGTCGCCCTGGGCGTCGACTACAACATCTTCCTCATGTCGCGCGTGCGCGAGGAATCCCTCGTCCACGGCACGCGCGCCGGCATCCTGCGGGGACTCGTGGCCACGGGCGGGGTCATCACCTCCGCCGGTCTCGTGTTGGCCGCGACCTTTGCCGCGCTCGGCGTCATCCCGATCCTGTTCCTCGCGCAGATCGCGTTCATCGTCGCCTTCGGTGTGCTGCTGGACACCTTCGTCGTGCGGTCACTGCTGGTGCCGGCGCTCGCGTACGACCTGGGGCGCCGGATCTGGTGGCCGTCGACGCTCGGCCGCACGGATGCCGACGCGCGTAGGCTCGGAGCATGACCCGGGCGCTGTTCATCGTCGACGTACAGAACGACTTCACCGAGCACGGTGCGCTGGGCGTCGAGGGGGGAGATGCGGTGGCGGAACGCATCTCGCGCTACCTGGACGCTCACGCCGACGACTACGCGGTCGTCGTCGCCTCGCGCGACTGGCACAACGCCGACGACGACAACGGGGGCCATTTCTCGGCCACACCGGATTTCGTCGACACCTGGCCGGTGCACTGCGTCGCCGGGACGCCCGGCGCCGCGTACGACGACGTCTTCGACACCACGCGTGTGACGCACCACCTCAAGAAGGGTCAGGGGCGACCCGCCTACTCGCTGTTCGAGGGCGTGTCAGACGACGGTGAGACGGCCGCGACGATCCTCGACCGGTACGGCATCCGCGACATCGACCTCGTCGGTATCGCCACCGACTACTGCGTGCGCGCCTCGAGTCTCGACGCGCTCGCCGCGGGCAGGGGCGTGCGCGTGCTCACCGACCTGATCGCCGGCGTCCATCCCGCCTCGAGCGCCGCGGCCCTGGCCGAGGTGGCCGAGGCCGGTGCGCAGCTCACGCACTCTCCGCGATGACGTCGTCGGCGCGCGGGATCGTGATCGTGACGGTGGTCCCCGCGCCCGGCTCGCTCGCGATCCGCAGTGCCCCGCCGTGGGCGGAGACCACTTGCCCCACGCTGGCGAGTCCGAGCCCGCTCCCGCCGTCGTTGTTGTCGGCGTAGCGCCCGCGTTGCCCTTCGGCGGTGATCGTCGACAGGTCGTCGGGATGGATGCCACGACCGTGATCGCGTACGCGCACGACGGCGCCTTCGTCGGTCTCGAACAGGTCGATCTCGATGAGGTCGTCGGAGTACTTCGCCGCGTTCTCGAGCACGTTGGCGACCGCGCGGCGCAGCCCCAGCACGTCGCCGACGACGGGGACGGCGTCGATGTGCGCGAAGACGACGCGCGTGATCCCTTCGCCCGGCAGAACGAGGGAGACCGCCTCGCGCGTGATGCGTTCGAGTGTCGTGCGCCGCTGCCCGCGGTCGGGGGTCGCGGTGACCTCGGCGAGAAGCGCCTGAGCCATCGCGACGAGGTGGTCGCTCGCCTCGCCGGCCAGGCCCACGAGACGGTGGCCGGGCAGCTCTTCGGCGATCAGGTCGAGGTATCCGCGCAGGGCCGTCGCCGGCGACAGCAGGTCGTGCGCGAAGGTGCGCTGCAGGGCGGCGCGCTGGTCGGCATCCCGCTTCTCGCTCGTGAGGTCGCGCACGATCTTCACGAAGCCCAGCACCTGGCCCTGATCGCTGCGGATCGCCGAGATCGTCACGCGCGCCCAGAACTCGCTGCCGTCCTGGCGCACCCGCCAGCCGGTGTCTTCGACGTGCCCGTCGCGCTGCGCTGACGCGAGCAACCGGTCGGGAACGCCTCGGCGACGATCCTCTTCGCGGTAGAAGCGCGAGAAGTGGGATCCGACGATCTCGGCCTCGGTGTAGCCCTTGATGAGCTGCGCACCGAGGTTCCACCCGCGCACGAACCCGCCGCTGTCGATCTTGACGATGGCGAAGAGGTCGACCTGGTGGTCCCAGTCGGTCGGCATGGAACGACGCAGGGCAACGGGTCGCGGCTCAGCCGCGTCGGCGGCGGGAGATGGGATCACGAGTGTCTCGCTCTCGGCGGTGCTCAGGAATGCACGCGCGAACGGATCGGGGTGCTTGCTGAAGGCACCGTCCGATGATGCCCGCCAACCCGTCCCCGGCGACAGTGATTGACAAGACCGTCTCGCTCCCCATCGGCTCAGGACACCGTCACGAGCGTGCGCTGCCAGCCACTGGATCCGTCGGGTGCGATCGGGGCGGATTGCTCGATCTGCACGTTGCCCTGCTTGTCGGTCGCTCGCACGGCGATGTAGTGCGTACCCGCCTCGGCGGTCCAGTCGAACTTCCACTGCACCCACGACTGGTCGTTGATGGGCGTCGAGAGCTGCGTCTGCTGCCAGTCGCCGTTGTCGATGCGCACTTCGACCTTCTGCACGCCGATCGGCTGTGCCCAGGCCATCCCGGCGACGGTCACGGCGCCCGCCGGAACGGGGGATCCGATCTTGGGCGTGTCCACGCGCGACGACATCTTGATGGGCGCCTCGGCGGAGTATCCGCGCGGGGTCCAGTACGCCTCGTCCCTGTCGAAGCGGGTCACGGTGAGCTTGGTCACCCACTTCGTCGCCGACACGTAGCCGTACAGTCCGGGTACGACCATGCGCACGGGAAAGCCGTGCTCGAACGGCAACGGCTCGCCGTTCATGGCGACGGCGAAGATGGCATCCAGGTTGTCGTCGGTCAGCGACGACAGGGGAGTGGATGCCGTGTACCCGTCGACGCTCTCGGAGAGCACCATGTCGGCGTCGGCCTGCACGCCGGCCATGCGCAGCACGTCGCGGATGGGGACGCCGGTCCAGATGGCGTTGCCGACGAGGTTGCCGCCGACCTCGTTCGAGACGCACGTGAGCGTCACTCCATACTCGTCGAGTCCCATGCTCACCAGGTCGTCGAAGCTCAGCTCGACCGGGGTGTCGACCATTCCCTCGATCGACAGGCGCCACGTCGTGGGGTCGACGTTCGGCACCGTGAGGGCGGTGTCGACGCGGTAGAAGTCGGCGTTGGGCGTGATGATCGGGCTCAGCCCAGGGATGTTCCAGCTCGCGCCCTCGGGCACGGTCACGGTGGTGCGAGCCGACGGAAGGCGCAGTGCCTCGCGCGCGGCGGCGACGGAGCCGGCCGTGGCGTTCAGCACACGGGCGCCGACTCCGACCACGACGGCGCCGATGGCGGTGAGCCCGGTGAAGAGCAGAAAGCTGCGACGATCGGTGGCGCGGGCGTCGGCGTCGTCGGTTTTCGCGGCGGTCATCCAGCGCCGCAAGCGGGCGACCGAGAAGACGATCACGACCACGCCGGCGATCGTGCCCAGCACCGGGGGCAGCCAGGCGAGCGCGCCGGCGCCGGCGCGCGTGATGATCGCGACGGTCGCGAGCACGCCGCCGATGCCGATGAGCACCGCGCCCGTGGGCCGGAAGCGGTACTGCAGGACGCCGGCGACGGCCGCGGCGACCGCGGCCCCGAGCCCGACTCCCACCAGAAGGGCGATCTTGTCGGTCTCGCCGAACAGCGTGATCGCGAGTTCCTTGAGGGGACGCGGCACGATATCGACGATGAAAGATCCGACCGCCAGCACCGGGCTCGCCGAGCGGGCGAACAGCGCCGCGAACAGTTCCGCCACGGCGAGCAGGGCGGCCGCCGACACGATCCCGGCGAACGCGGCCCACGGCCATGCGCGGGGGGTGCGCGTCTTCGCCCGGGTGTCGTTCGTGGCCGCGGTGTCGGTCGTCATGGCATCCCTCGTTCCTGCTCGCCGCGCACGCGCGGATCGCCTCACTCTCTCTTCGGAGCGGCGGGGCGATCGGATGCCGTGGCGGGCGACAGCGTGAACACGGCGACGCCCGCGGCGATGAGCGCCATTGCGATCGCGAGCCCCGAGGTGAGGGGTTCGTGCAGCAGGGGGACGGCGACCGCCGCGGTCAGGACGGGGCTGAGCGCTCCCGCCGTCGCGGTGATGCTGCTGCCGAGGTTCTTCACCGCGATCACGTAGCACGCCGTCGACAGCAGGCCGGTGCCGACGCCCTGCACGAGCGCGTACCAGCCGAACCCGGACAGATCGGCGGTTCCCGCCAGAATGCGCGACGGTAGGAAGCCGGTCGTCGCCAGTGCGAGCGCGGCGATCGTCGAGGTGACCGAGACGATCAGGATGACTCCGATGGGGTCCAGGCGCGTGCGGGCGAGGCCCAGCGTGTACAGGGCCCACACCAGACCCGCCGTGACGAGGACGCAGATACCGCCGATGTCGGCGGTGCCGCCGGTGAGCAGAGCGCTCGCGGCGACCCCCGCGACGACCGCGAGCAACGCCAGCAGGCGTCGGCCGCGGATCACCGTGCCCTCGCGCAGGAACAGCAGGATGGCGACGAACAGGGGCACCGTCCCCGGAACGAGGAGCCCGGTGAGTGCGGCCGAGGTGAGGTGGGCCCCCTCGGCGAACAGCAGGAAATGGGGGAGGCCCGCGAGCAGGACCAGGGCGATCACGAGGGGGCGTTCCGTGCGCAGTGCCCGCACCGTGCGCGGGAGGAAGGGTGAGAGCAGCAGCGCGGGCACGGCGAAACGGGCGAGGGCGGCGTCGACCGTCGTGAGACCGGCGGTCTCGAGCGCGCGCGTCGACAGCGCGAAGGCCGCCCAGAGCGTCACGACCGCGGCGAGAGCCGCACCCCCGACGAACAGGCGCGGCGAGAGGCTCGGGCGGCGGGCGAGGGCGAAGGTGGTCACGAGTCGACGCTAAAGACTTCCGCCCCGCAGTCGATTGCGAATATTGCTGAGAATACGTTCACATTGGCAGAATCTGCTACATGCACGATCTCGATAGCATCGACCTCCTGATTCTGCGCGAGTTGCAGCACGACGGGCGTCTCACCAACCAGGAGCTCGCCGACCGCGTCGGCCTCTCGCCCTCACCGTGTCTGCGCCGCGTGCGGCACCTCGAGCAGACGGGGGTGATCGAGGGCTACCGCGCTGTCGTGTCGCCGAAGGCCGTGGCGCTGCCCATCACCGCCTTCGTGCGCCTCCGACTCGCTTCTCACGAAGGCGCGACCGTCGATGCCGTGGAGGAGCGCCTGCGCAGCATCCCGCACATCGTCGAGGCGCACCTGCTCGCCGGTGACTGGGACTACCTCGTGCGCATCGTGGTGCCGAGCTTCGACGCGTACGAGCGGCTGTTGCGCGAGCATCTGCGGGGGATCCCCTCGATCGCGTCCATCGACACCACCTTCGCCTTCGGCGTGACCAAGCCTGTCTCGCCCCTGCCCCTCGACGCCCGCTGAGCGCGCGCGGCGCTCGCCGCGCCGGAGTCGACCGTCGTGCGTCGCTACGATGTGACCAGCCCGCGGTCATGGCATCCGGGATCACTCGGACGAGAGGACGCCGCCACGTGGACGACATCGCCCGGTGGGCTGCGGCCCTGATGACGATGATCGGTCTCGGGCTCACCCTCGGACTCAACCCGGCGCTGTACGGAGCGACGGCCGAGATGCTCGCGCAGAACACGCGCATCGCCGCCCGCATGGCGTGGATGATCGGCGGCCTCGCGAGCGGAGCGACCCTGCTGTACGTGCTGTTGCAGAGCTTCGATCCCGCCGAGTTCGTCGCCGTCGCCCAACGGCGCACCGCCGAGGCGGTCTTGGACCGACGGGTCGATCTCACCGCCGGAGCGCTGTTCCTGGTCGGCGCGGCCGCCATGGCGTGGTGGAAAGTGAGGGTGCCGATCCGGCCGCGTGCGCGCACACCCGCGAAATCGCGCTCCCGCTCCTGGAGCTACTACGTGCTGGGGATCAGCTGTTCGGTCATCGGTTTCACCACCCTGCCGATCATGTACATGACCGGCAGGGTCGCCGACGGCGTCAGTGACCACCCGCTGCTGCGCTGGCTGGCGTACGCCGTGTTCCTCGTGGCGCTGGCCGCGCCCTTCGTGCTGCTCGCCACCGCGTGGGTGCACTTTCCGACCACGGCCGCCCGGGTGAACCGCGTGTACACCCGAGTGATCGACATGGATCACCGGTGGGTGTACGCCGCCGTGCTCGGCGTCGCCGGCGTCGCGTGCCTCGTGCTGGGCGTGATGCCCTGGCGCTGACGTCGGTCAGCGACTGGTGCGCTGCTTCAGCACCTTGGCCTGTACCTTGCGGCGCACCTTCTGCACCTTCGGGTCCTTCCAGACCCGGTAGGCGACCGTGCCGGCGGCTACCGCCCGCCCGATCGCGGTGCGCGCGAGCACCGCTCCCGCAAGTCCGACCGCTCCCGTTCCGATCCATCGTCCGACACCCATGGCGCCTCCTCGTTCTCGCGTCGTGAGGTCTCCACTCAACGCGAGGGGATGCCGGATGCCAGGGCGGTTGCGCATCCGGCGCCGATGTGGGTGAAGGAGAACTCAGACGGTCGCGCCGACGAGCTCCTCGCGCAGCAGGCGCGCTCCCGCCGACAGGGCGCTCAGCTTGTCGAAGGCGACCTGGCGCGGAAGGGGCGCCATGCCGCAATTCGAACTCGCGATGAGCTTGTCGGCATCCACGTACTCCAGTGCCCGCCGCAGCGTCTCGGCGACCTCTTCGGGCGTCTCGACGCGCTCGCTGGCCACGTCGAGGGCACCGAGCATGACCTTCTTGCCGCGGATCAGCTCGATGAGCTCGACAGGAACGTTCGAGTGGTGGCTCTCCAGCGACACGACGTCGATGCGGGAGCGCTGCAGCAGCGGGAACGACTCCTCGTACTGGCGCCACTCCGAACCGAGGGTGGCCTTCCAGTCGTTGTTCGCCTTGATGCCGTAGCCATAGCAGATGTGCACCACGGTCTCGGCTTTCAGGCCCTCGGCGGCCCGCTCGAGAGCGGCGACGCCCCAGTCCTTCATCTCATCGAAGAAGACGTTGAACGCGGGCTCGTCGAACTGGATGACGTCGACACCGGCCGCTTCCAGCTCGCGCGCCTCCTGGTTGAGGATCGTCGCGAACTCCCACGCCAGCTTCTCGCGGCTGCCGTAGTAGCGATCGGACAGAGTGTCGATCATCGTCATCGGACCGGGCAGTGCCCACTTGATCGGCCGGTCGGTCTGCCGGCGGAGGAACGCGGCGTCGTCGACGAAGACGGGGGCTCGCCGGCTGACCGCGCCGACCACGGTGGGAACGCTCGCGTCGTAGCGGTTGCGGATGCGTACGGTCTCGCGGTTCTCGAAGTCGACCCCGTCGAGATGCTCGATGAAGGTCGTGACGAAGTGCTGGCGGGTCTGTTCGCCGTCGCTGACGATGTCGAGACCGCGTCGCTCCTGCTCCTGCACGGCGGAGCGCAAGGCATCGTGCTTGCCCTCGACCAGCGTGTCGCCGTCGAGCTCCCAGGGCGACCAGAGCACCTCGGGCTTCGCGAGCCAGGCGGGCTTGGGAAGGCTGCCGACGATGGCGGTGGGAACGAGCGTGGGCACGGTGGCGGATCCTTCGGTGGTCATCGGACGGGCGCCGCGTAGTCGGCGGCCCATTGGTCGAGGATGCGCCGGTGGGGTTTCACGAAGTGCTCCTCGGCGTAGCGGCCCTGGACGACGGCGAGTTGGCTGCGTTCCTCGCGGTCGTAGTCGATGTCGGTGCGCACGAAGTCCGGCTCGTCGAGCGTGGGGCGATACACCGCACCCGCCGCGCTGACGGCGTTGTAGACCTCGGGCCGGTAGATCTTCTGGAAGGTCTCCATGGTGGAGATCAAGCCGATCAGCTGCAGGTCCGAGTAGTCGGTCGTGAGGTCGCCACGGAAATAGAAGGCGAGGGGCGCGACGCTGCCGCGGGGCATGAAGTAGCGCACCTGCAGGCCCATCTTGCCGAAGTACTCGTCGGTCAGCGAGAAGGCGTCCTGTTCGTACTCGACGCCGAGCACGGGGTGGACCGTGCCGGTACGACGGTACGTGCGGCTCGTCGAGACGCTGATGCAGATGACCGGCGACTGCGGGAAGCGCTCGCGGTAGGCGTCGGAGGCGAGGAAGTGCTGGAAGAGCTTGCCGTGCAGGTCGCCGAAGTCGTCGGGCACGGTGAAACCGGTCGCCCCCGCGTTGGCGGCGGGAAGCACGACGCTGAAGTCGTAGTCGCGCAGGTACGACGAGAAGTTGTTGCCGACGATGCCCTGGTGCCGCTCTCCCGTGAGCGTGTCGACGATGTGCACATCGAGCACCTCGATGACGGGGAACTGCTCGTCGTCGGCACCGTCACCGAAACGCAGCTGCACCGACACGATGTCGAGCTCTATCCGGTAGCGGTCGCCGCGCGGGTTGTCGGTGGCCGCGAGATCGTTGAAACGGCGATCGATCATCGACAGGGCGTTGCGCAGGTTCTGCTGACGCCCCTCGCCGCGGGCGAGGTTGGCGAAGTTGGTCGTCACGCGCGAGTTCTCGGCCGGGGCGTAGTCCTCGTCGAAACGGGTCGTGGTGATGCTGAACGTGATGTCGTTCGCCATGGGATGCCAATCGGAGACGGGCGGGGCCGGGTCGGTCGCGCGGGAGTCGGTGTCTTCATGGTGCGCCGGGACATCGGTCATCGGGTAATTCGGTCGTTCTATGACGTCATATAGCCTGGCGCTATGCCTCGGCCGTCGAGTGGGATCACGCTCCAGCAGCTGCAGTACTTCATCGAAGTGGCGGCGGAGGGGTCGATCTCCGCGGCGGCGGATCTGCTGTACGTCGCGCAGCCGACGTTGTCGGCCGCGATGAAGGACCTCGAGGGCCGCGTGGGGCGATCGCTGCTGAACCGTTCGGCCCGCGGGGTCACGCTCACCATCGACGGCGTGGAGTTCCTCGGCTACGCGCGGCAGGTGGTCGAGCAGGCCGAGCTGCTCGAGCAGCGCTATCTCGGACGGCCGCCGTCACGACGCTTGCTCGGCGTCTCCGCCCAGCACTATTCGTTCGTGGTCGACGCGTTCGTGCGCATGGTGAAGGCGACGGATGCCGCCGAGTACGAGTTCTCGCTGCGGGAGACGCGCACGTTCGACATCATCGAAGACGTCCGCACACTCCGCAGCGAAGTCGGCATCCTGTTCCGCAACGACTTCAACCGCAACGTGCTCGAAAAGCTGCTGCGGGACTCGGGGCTCGCCTTTCACCCCCTCTTCGTCGCGGAGCCCCACATCTTCGTCTCGCGTCGTAACCCGCTGGCATCCCGTTCCCGGGCGACGCTCGACGACCTCGTCGACCTCCCCCGCCTCACGTTCGACCAGGGAGCGAACAACTCGTTCTACTTCGCGGAGGAGATCCTCTCGACCCTGTCGAGTGCGCAGGAGATCCGCGTGTCCGACCGTGCGACCATCTTCAACCTCATGATCGGTCTGGGCGGCTACACGATCTCCACCGGCATCATCAGCGACGACCTCGACCCCGAGATCGTCGCCGTGCCCCTCGACGTCGACGAGCGCATCGAGATCGGCTGGATCGGCCGAACCGCCATCCCCCTCACCGAACAGGCACAGCGGTATCTCGCCGAGGTGCGCGAGGTGGTGGCGGAGTTCGGGGTGGAGGTGCTGGGGGAGGGATCCGGCGGAGTTCATCGCTCCTGACCTCGCCGGGGTCGTCTTGTGAAATTCATCACGCCAGAGCGAATATCGTCTGATCGGATGATTTCGATGGGTCGTATGAATTCACTCCTGAAGGCGAGAGATGTCGACATCCTCCACCTTTAGTTGATCTTTTTGGAGATCTCTTGCCTCAGGAGTGGAGGCCCAAATTCCCGTGGCTTGCCGCTCTTCCACGAGCGCGACGCCCAGGCCCGCCACCCCCCAATTCACGAGATGATACGAACGGGCGGGCGTGTTCGACCCTTGACTGACGATGACCCCACCGACGGAGGGAACGGTCACGCTCGCACCGTCAGGGAGGGCGAGAGTCGAGCCCGCCAGGTCGCATTCGGGAGCGCCAGCGCCGTCGAGAGAGGCCACCGACATGCTCCTCGCCTCGCATCTGTCGAACCTGTCCGGGACCGGCGGCACCGTGACACCCTGGGGCGATGAACAGCTCGTCAAAAGCACTGTGAATGCGATAATGGCGGCGCCGGCTATCTTTTTCGCCGAGTGATGCATTATCACACCCTATGTGATTATCGCCGGCCTGTCACGGGTGAGCTTTCGATATCACGCGAGGTGATGTAATTCAAGGGTGACATGAAGCGAAGTGCCTGCGAGGCTGATTTGTGTGAAACTGATATCGAAAAGTAAACCATCCCGAATTCTTTCTTCCGGACTCGCATGCATCGGAATCTGGGGTCTCGTCATCGCTGCCGCGCCGGCACACGCGATGACGAAGGCGTCGGGCGAGAGGGGCAGCGCCGCTCCGGCCGTCGAGCTCGACGCGCCGGTCGAGGAGTTCTCCGACGTCGTCGACGCCCGAGGCGAACGGCTTCGGGTTGTTTCCGAGGAAGGTCGAGGGTCGGCCGACCGTTCGGCCGTTGCGCTCACCGAAGACGACGAAGCCGTCCTCTTGAAGAGCTTGCACGGGGACAAGGACCCGTCTTCTCTCCAGTCGCCGTCGCAGCTGCAGGAAGCGAGGGAGCCCGGTCTCGACGGGTGGGTGGAGGGTGAGAACTACTTCGTCGATGGGCGTGCCCAGACCTCGACGCAAGAGCTCGCCTTCGACGACATCGCGGCGTTGGACGAGTCTTCCTTGGACGTGCTCGTGTCGACGGCGACAGGAAGCAGCAGCTTCTCTGCAGCGTGGGCCGCGGACGGTGCGACCTCCTACGAGATCTACCGTGACGGGCAGTTCGTCACGAAGACGGACCGTCACTCCTTCGCCGACGCCGGGCTCGAATCCGACCGGGATTACGTATACGTCGCTCGCGCGGCCGACGGATCCACGGCAGGGACCGAGACGATCTTCCAGGCGCACACGCTTCCCTCGGACGCGAGTCGGATCGCGCAGTCGTCGCGTTCGCCCGTGCAGACGCTGGCCGTCCCGCGCGAAGCCTCATGGTTCGTCTACAACACCTTCATTCAGCAGGACAAGGTCGCGTGGGACATCTACAAGGCTGTGGGCGGCCAATGCGCGGGTGTTCCGGGGGATCAGTACGGTGGCGACAACCGCTCGTTCCGCACCCCGCTCGTCGGCGAGGACCCCTGGGCCAGCGGCTCGTTGCGCACGGGTGCGCGCGTGAAGATCGACTTCGGATCAGCCGCTGTCATCGAACAGAAGAACGTCGGGACGACGTATCTGTACAACAGCTCGGGTGGTGTGAAGGAGACGCGCACCGCTTCCACGGCGGGCATCACGTTCAGCGAGCGATCCGTGGGGGCCACCCTCTACAAGGTGCGGATCCAGCAGCAGGTGGGAAACCCCTTCTGCCAGTACGGTGCCATCCGCGCGAACGTCTACGTGAACATCTGGAAGAGCGGGACCATGCAGATCAACGGGTCCCGCCACCCCGTTCCCGCGCACGAGGCCTATGGGCTCTTCACGAACTCGAGCGGAGGGCAGTACTGGCTGCGCATGTACGAGGGTGCCCAGGGCGACTTCCACTGCGTGTCGGGAACGTGCCCGGAGCAGGTGATCGGGAGGACCCACACCCCGTCCTGATCACCGGACCGCTCGGGCGGGGGTGAGTCCAGAAGTCGTTCTGGAGGCTTCGGCACCCCGCGGTGCCCTTCGAGGTGCGCGAGGTGCGCGCGCAACCTCTCAGCGAAGGGCACGCCGCCGAACGGCGGCCATCGTGGCAGCCCCGGCGCCGAGCACCACGGCGAGGATGCCGATCAGCCCGCCCACGGCGAGACCATCAGTGTCCTGACCCGTCTTCGCGAGCCGCCCCGCGCTGGCGGCCGACGACGGAGTCGGGGCAGATGTCGGTGTCGTCGTGGGGGTGGGGCTGAGAGTGGGTGTCGGCGTCGGGGTGGGTGTCGGGGTGGGCGTCGGTGTCGGCGCGGGCTGATCGATCGCGGCGCGCATCACGGCCGCCCACTTCCACGGCGCCTCGGGGCCACCGGGGAGCGAATTGAAGTACTCCCAGCCCGCCACTCCGCCGAAGGTGGGGGAGTCGACCTTGATCTGCTGGATTTCCGCTGTCAGCTCCTCGAGCGGGATCCACCCGCTGCCGCAGTTTTTCGGGTTGGTGAGTGCCGCCATCACGATCTTGCTCGCGGGGATGCCGGCACCCTCGGTGTCCTGGTACTCGACGATCCTGCGGTACTCGGCCGCCGTCGGCTCTCCCCACCCGCAGTAGAACTGCGTGTTGAACCAGTCGATCGATTGCCCGGAGCTCGCGTAGAGGTCGTCGTAGTCGAAGCCGGAGAGGTTCCCTTCGCCGACGAGCGCGTCGGTGACGGGCGACAGGGTGATGAGGAACGACGGGCCGAAGTCGGCGTCGAGGTCGGCGATCACTCTTTCGACGACGGAGATGTCGGTCTCGGTCTCCACATCGAGGTCGATGCCGTCGAGCGAATACCTTGTGACGAAGTCGTGAAGTCGTTGGTACTGCACGTCGTAGTCGTCTGTCAGGCTCTCCCAGGTCGCGTTCTGCGCGCCGCCGATCATGCCGACGACCGGCACACCCGCGGCTTGGATCTCGGCCAGCTCTTCCCACATGCGGTCGAACGACGGATCATCCGGCAGGAGGTCGTTCAGCTTGAGCTCGTCGCGGTTCATGTGCACGGCGGCGAGATTGACGACGTCGACGCCGGTGTTCTCGGTGACGAGCGGCAGCGGTGAGATGAAGGGGCCCGTCGAGCCGTCGACGAACTGCTTCTGGTAGTACACGATCACCCGGCCGCTGTCGCGCACGACGCGGTGGAAGCTGTCCAGCAGGGCGTAGGCGTCGATGCGGCCTGCGCCGGTGACGTTCTCGTCGGCGAACCCGAATTGCGCGTAGGGGTTCTGCACGGGTGCTGCGGTCTCGAGCGCTGCGCGCGTGAGGGCCTCGGCTCCGGCTTTCGGAGCGTATTGTGCGGCGAGTGCGAGTACGCCCGCGGCGTTCGGCGCGGCCGCGGAGGTGCCTTCGAAGCGGTAGACCTTCTCGCCGTCCTCGACGGATTGCCAGCCGAAGAACGAGGTGCGGACGTCGTCGACCCCGACGAGGTTGGGGGCGTTCACCGTCACGGGTGCAGCAAGCGCCGCCGACGGCTTGCCCGACGTCACATCGACCGGTTCGAATCGCAGCGTGCCCGGCCCGATGGACTGGGTCTCGCGGACGACATCGGGCGCCGACAGGTCCACCGTGCCCACCGATAGAGCGGTGCCGTCGGACTGATGCCCGTAGGTGCTGGGGCCCACCACGTCTGCACCGGAACTGCGGTCGTACTCCTGAGACAGGATGACGCGGGTGTTCGATGTCTGCCCGATCCACATGGCGGGAAGCGAGCCATCGTCGGCGGCCGACGTTCGCATCACGACGAGTTCGTAGGAGCGGTCCTCGACGGGCTTGTCGATCGAGAGGGTGACGATCGGCTCGTCGTCGCTCACGCGGATCGCCTCACCGATGGGAGTGCGAGTGCCGGCATCCACCGAATACAGCTGGAGCTCGAAATCGGACGAGACGCCATAGACGGGCTCGGCCCACTGCAGAATGAACGTCGGCGCCGCGCCCTCGTCGGTGTCGATGGTGTTGGTCGGGTCCTCACCCGTACCCGGGTCGAAGTCGAGGCAGTCCAGGACCTTCCCCTCGGCGCTGTGTACCCACTCGGGGCACGCCATGGGACGGTAGGCGGCCGTCTGCCACCCGCCGATGGGGCGACCGGCGCTCGGCCAGCCTTCGTCTCCCACGACGGTCTCGTTGCCCGCGGAGGTGAGATAGAGGACGCCCTCGGCCTTCACTTCTTCGATCGTCTGCGACAGCTCGCTGCGTTGGAAAGCGAGTTCCCCGGCCGGTGACACGTCGTCGACGATGATCGTGGCGCCGGCGTCGGCGAGCATTCGCACGGCCTCGGCGGCAGTCGCGACCTCGCCGCCGTCGGCGGCGAACAGAATCCGAGCGCCCGGGGCGACGCCATGCACGAGCTGGGCCATCGCGCGGCCCTCGTCTGCGCCGGATACGCCCTCGCGCAGCACGTCGACGGGGGTGGTGTAGCCGCAGGGGTTACCGGGGCCGGGCAACACCCCGGCACGCACGTCGTCTTCCGGGGTCGTGATCGTGGTCGCCCGCGCCCAGGAGTCGGAGACGATGCCGACGGTCACACCGCTGCCGTCGACACCGAAGGTCTCGCGAGCCAGTCCGGAGCGGAGGGGTCCGTCGGCCTCGACCGGGATGCTGCGACAGCCCTGTGTCGCTTCGGCGGTGCGGGCGATCGCGGTCGAGGTCGAGGCCCCTGCGGCGGCGGCTGCGGTGCCGGGTGCGAGCACGGCGGCGCACAGCACAGCAGACACGATGAACGGTAGGACGGCCCGGTGGTTCCCCATGGCTGCATCATGGCGGATACCGGGGCCGGTCCCCGTCGCGTTAGGCGAAACCACCTAGTCGACGGCGATCCCGCGACGATCAGTCGAGAGGCAGGCGCGCCCGCAGGGTGCTGCCGCGCTCGCCGATCCCGCCGGGATTCACGACCAGCGCGCCCCCGCGCAGGAGTGCTTGCCGGGACAGACGGGCGAGCCCGGAGTGCACGGCAGTGGCCTCGATCCCCACACCATCGTCGGCGACGGTTACCTCGACCCACCGTTGCTCCGCCTCGTGAATCCCGATCCGGATGCGGGAGATGGCGCCGTGCTTCACGGCGTTGGTGACGCCTTCTTCTGCGATGTGTACCAGCAGCAGCGCGAGTGCATCGCCGTCCGGCGGCCGCTCATCCGTGGCCCGCGCGTCCAGGGCACGCGCCCCCGCCCGGTAGCCGTCTTCGACGGCGATCGAGGCGGGCAATCGTGCGACCAGGGCGTCGAGCGCCGCCTCGACGCCTCGATCCAGGTCGGCCGGAAACAACCTCGACGTGAGACGGCGCAGCTGTTCGTCGCGGATCACCCGGAGCGACTCGGCGACCGCCGCGAGCTCGGCCGAGTCGACGGGGGAGGCGCCATCCGCGTTCGCGGCCAGGTGATGCACGTGGGCTTCCGCGATGACGAGTGCTCCCTGCACGGTGCCGTGGAGTTCTTGGGCGACCTCGCGTCGGATGCGGATCTCCTCGGCTCGGAGTTCGTCGTGGGCGGCCAGGGCGAGGGCGTGGTTACGTTCTCGCTGGCGTTGCTCCGAACGCTGCCGACGCCACAGGAGGGCGACGGCGAGACCGATCCCGAGCGTGAGGAGTGCCGCGCAGGTGGTCGTCGCGATCTCTGTGACGACGACGGGCACGTCTGTGCACGGGTAGAGGCCGGAAGCCACTTGCGCTATGGCGCGCATCACGGCTGCCGCAAGCGCGATCAGGACGGCGAGTGCGATCCGCAGGACTGGTCGCTGGCGAGCGAGGTCGACCAGTACCGCCATGCCGAGCATCACCGCGACGGTGCCCAGATTGATGAGCCCCCGTGCGACGAGCTCCGCGGCGGGACTCGCCGCGACAGCGCGCATCTGGACGGAGAAGATGCCGAGCGCCATCACCGATTGCGTGGTCGTCGCTACCGCGAAGAACGTTCCCACCACCGCGACGGCCGCCTCGAAGACTCGACGCTCGGCGCGTGCGTCCTCGATCTGCGTGGATGTCGTGTCCGACGGCGGCGCGGGGGGACGCATCATCAGCGCGTGTGATCCAGGAACAGAGAGGCGGCCGTGACGCGCGCGTTCGTCTGCGCCGTCGCCGTGACGCCGAGGGCGAGATAGACGGCGTTGACGTGGTTGTCGACGGATCGCACGGCGATTCCGAGCTCCGCGGCGATGGCGGCGTTCGTGAGGCCCGCGGCCAGCAGCTTCAGTACCTCCAGCTGTCGACCGCTCAGGGCGTCGAGCGGGCTGTCGGGGAGGACGACGCGACGCTCGGCGAGTCCACGATCGATGACGGGGCGCCCTTCCGCCGCGCTCATCAATGCCTGGAGCAGGGATGCCGCCGACAGCGCCGACGTCTTTGAGAGATAGCTCCACGCGCTCCGTTCCGACGAGGGAAGTGCCCGGATGCGATGACTCGCATCGGCTGCCGACAGGAGTACCACGTGCAGCGTCGGTGCTTCCGCCCTCAGTTCTCGAGCGAGATCGATACCGTCGCCGTCCCCGAGGTCGAGGTCCACGAGCACGACGTCGATATCGTGGACGGGAAGCGCCCGACCCTCGCAAGCCGAGGACACCGACGCCCGCACTCTCACTCCCGGAGCGGCATGCAGAAGGCCGGTGAGCATTTGGCGGTAAAGCGGCTGGTCTTCCACCACTGCCACACGAACCCCACTTGCCACATCATTAATCGTAGCCACACGGGGCACTTTTGGACTTGCGTGTCAGCGTTGTATGGCGGCGATATCTTGGGATTCATATTCTCTCGATGGAAACCGAACATCTCTCGCACGAGACCTTTTCTTCAGACGCCGAGAAGATGGGAGAAGTCTGATTGGGCCGGTTTCGGCGCCGCGAGCTGGGCGTCTCGAGAGCGGGAGTTATCGCGAGGCCGTATACACGAATCCGATTTGGGGCGGCGATGCTTCATCGCGCGCCGAAGCGCAGCGGAGGTCGATGCAGCCGCACACCCCGGGCACCTCGGTAGCTGTCTACCGGGTGCGGTGCGCTCAGTCGGGGCCCGTTACCGAAAAGGCGCTCCCGAAGCGTCTGGGCCGACGCCGGACGTTCTCGGATGCGGCCACGCCGGCGGAGCTCGGGAACGACGAGCTCGACGAAATCCCGGGCCGTGTCGAAGGAGTGGTATTGCCGCAGATTGATGCCGTCCACCCCGTCTTCGTCCAGCCAGCGCTCGATCTCGTCAGCCACGACCGTCGGTGTTCCGGCCACGAAGAAGCGCCCCTCGCGCTGCTGCGCGAACCGGTCGAGCGTCGCACCGACCGTCGTCTCGGGATCGATCGGACCCATCGCCTTCGCGGACAGCCCTGCGTCCGCCAGCGCCGCGCGGATGGTCTGCTCCCGGGGCAGGTTGGGCAGATCGAGCGGGGCGCTCGCATGCGCCAGGATGGCATCGAGGCTGCGCCGCTCACGGTATCGCTGCCACTTGTCCGCCGCTTCCTTCTCGGTTCGTCCGGTGATCACACCCGCTTGGACGATGAATCGCAGATCGTCCGCGCCGCGGCCGTTGGCGACGGCCGCGGCGCGCATCGCGCCAGCGTGACGTCGGAAGTCGTCGGCGGTCCGGCCGCCGGTGAAGACCAGCTCGGCGTGCCGACCCGCGAACGCGATCCCGGCCTCAGACTGTGTGGCCTGGTACAGCACGGGCGTGCGTTGCGGCGACGGCTCGACCAGGTGGGGGCCGGCGACGCGGAAATGCTCCCCGGCGTGGTCGATGTAACGCACTTTCGCGGGGTCCGTGTACACGCCCCGGTCTCGGTCGGCGAGAACGGCGTCGTCGTCCCACGATCCTTCCCACAGTTTGTAGACGACCTCGAGGAACTCGTCGGCGATCTCGTAGCGCGTGTCGTGGGGAATCTCCTCGGCCAGTCCGAAGTTGCGGGCGGCGTTGGGGAGATACGAGGTGACGATGTTCCACCCGACGCGTCCGCCGGTGAGGTGGTCGAGCGTTGACATGCGTCGAGCGAACGAGAACGGCGGCTCGTAGCTCGTCGAGAAGGTGACGCCGAATCCCAGATGCGTGGTGGCGGACGCCATCGAAGGGATCACGAGGAGGGGATCGTGGGAGGGGATCTGGAGTCCCTCGCGCACGGCTGTCTCGGGGCCTCCGCGGAAGGTGTCGTAGGCGCCGACCACGTCGGCCAGGAAGACGCCGTCGAAGTCTCCCTCTTCGAGGAGCTGCGCGAGCTCCGTCCAGAAGCCGATCTCACCGAACCGGTGACGGTTGTTCTCCGGCAGCGACCACAGACCGTGGGAGATGTGGCTGACGGTGCTCATCTCGAAGAGATTGAGAATGAGGGGCTTCTTCTCGGAATCCGAGGTCATGACGTGTCCTTCTCGTGCTCATGCCTCGCCGCTGGTCCACCAGGACACGACGGGGGTGCCGTTGACGAGGTGATCGCCGACGCTGCGCGCCTTGTATCGAGCCGGGTTGTGGGAGGCGATCGTGCGGGCGTTGCGCCAGTGGCGGTCCCAGGCGAGGTCGGCGCCCACGGCGGTGGCTCCGCCCACCTCGAACAACTCGGTCGTGGCACGCAGAATCGCGGGGATGATCACCAGTTGCGCCCTCGCCGTGGCGAGGTGCGCTGCGGCGGGGTCGTGGTCGGGGGCGGTAGGCCGACCCCCGTCTGTCTCCCGGAGTGGAGCGGCGACGCGGTCGAGAACCGTTACCGCCGCCGCCAAGGCGGCATCCGCGCAGAACGAAGCCGCCGAGAGATCGCCGATCACCTCCTGGACGAGGGGATCGTCTTTCGGGCGCGCGGCGCTCGCGTGGCTGTAGGAGCGCGTGCGCTCGCCCACGTACCGCGTCGCATCGTCGACGACTGCTCGACCGATGCCGGTCAGGGTCGCGAGAAGGACCAGCTGTACGAACGCGCCGGCGTGACTCGGTTCGGGGGAGCGGGAGACGAGGTCGCTCTCGTTCACACGGACACCCTCGAACACCGTCGAGCCGCTGCCGGTCAGGCGCTGGCCGAATCCATCCCAGTCGTCGATGCGGGTGAGTCCGGGTGCGTTCGTCGAGACGAGGACCCCGACCGTTTCGCCGGGCACTCCCGACCGCGCATCGGGAGCGGCGAGCACCGACACGATGTCGGCGAAGAGTGTGCCGGTGCTGTAGAACTTGCGGCCGTCGAGCCGCAGCCCGCAGTCGTCACGTGTCAGGACGGTGGAGTACGAGCCCACCCGAGCAGAGCCCCGCTCGAAGCTTGCGTTGCCGTGTATGGCTCCCTCGGACAGGCGGCGGAGCAGGGCGCTCGAGAACTCCGACCGCGGTGCGTGAAGCGCGCGGTCGATGACGGAGAAGTGAGAACGGAAGAGCTGTGCGAGATTCGGATCGCGCCGGGCGAGCTCCGCGAGCAGTTCGAACAACGCGAGGTGGTCCGCTCCATCGCCGCCCAGTTCGACGGGCAACGTGACGCGGGTGAAACCGGACGCGCGCAACGTCTCGATCTCGGCGTACGGCAGTCGTCGCTCTTTCTCTCGCGCGATGGCATCGGCACCGACCTCGTCGAAGACGGGAGCGAAGCGCTGGATGAGGTCCGCGGTGTGGCTCATGCGCCCGGCGCCTGCCACGGAGGGAGCGTGCCGTGAAGAGCCCACTGGCCCAGTGCGCGTGTGCGCTGGGCCACCGGGTTGTGGGAGGCGATGGTGCGCACGTTGCGCCAGTGACGATCGAGCGCGGGTCCCGCCCCGACGGCCGAGGCCCCTCCCACCTCGAACAGCCGCGTCGCGGCATCCAGCACGAGCCGCGGAACGATCTCCTGCAGTCGATAGACCTCGAACTGGATCTCGCGCAGCCGAGCGACGGCTTCGTGTCCGTCGAGAGCCGCGCCGAGCTCTGCTGCCGTCGACAGGACGAGTCGGCGCGCCGCGGAGGCGACGGCCCCGACTTCGCCCACGACGATCTGCACGAGCGGATCGTCCGCGGGGACGGATTCTCCCGCGAAGCCGTACGTCCGACGGCGCGGGAGCACGTACGCCACCGTATCCTCGAGCGCTCGCTGGGCGATGCCCGCGATGACCGCCAGGAGAGACAGCTGGAACACGCTTGCGAGCGCGGGCCCACGCCGTTCGTCGTCGGTTGCGGCGACGATGTCGGCGGGGTCCACCGGCACGCGGTCGAACGTCGTCGTTCCGCTCCCGGTGAGGGTTTGCCCGAAGCCGTCCCAGTCATCGACGCTGCGCACGCCGGGGTGACGGGCCGACACGGTGAGCGCGACCCGCTCATCACCGTCGAGGGCGGCGAGATGGATCCAATCGGCGTAGATGCTGCCCGTCGTGTAGAACTTCCTCCCACTCAGCAGAACCTTGTCGCCGTCTCGTTCGATGCGCGACTCCAGGCGAGCCGTCGTCTGACGTTCCGACTGCGCGTTGCCGATGAGATCCCCTCGACCAACCCGCCTCCACCAGTCTTCGGACGCGTCGGCCCCTTGCATCCGCAGGTCTTCGACGAAGGCGAGGTGTCCACGCCACACATGCGCCAGGCTCGCGTCGGCGGCAGCCAGGCGGATCAGACGGTCGAAGACCGCATCGAGAGGCATGTCGACACCTCCCCGTGAGGCAGGGACGCGCAGCGCGCCGAACGACAGGTCGTGCAGGTGTGCGATCTCGTCGTGCAGCAGCCGACGGTCGCGTTCTCGTTCGACGGCACCGTCTGCGGCTTCCCGGAGGAAGGCGTCGAACGCGACGTCGTCGAAGAGGCGCGAGGGGTGCGTGGCGGTGGGGGAGGCAGCACTCAATGCAGCACCCGTCGCGCGATGCGGTTACCGATGAACTGAGCGAGCTGAACCAGCACGATGAGGGTGATCACGACCAGCAGAACCGTGATCCAATCGAACCGCGCGTAGCCGAACTTCAGGGCGAGATCGCCCAGACCCCCGCCGCCCACGACACCCGCGACGGCGGTGGCGTCCACCAGCGCGACCAGGATGTAGGTCAAGCCGAGCGTCAACGGGCCGAGCGCCTCCGGGATCACGATCGTGAACAGCACCCTGGCCGGACTGGCGCCCATCGCTGCCCCCGCTTCGATGGCCCCGGGATCGACGGACACGAGATTCGACTCGGCGACCCGTGCGATCGCCACGCTCGCCACGAGAACCAGCGGCAGCGTCGCCGGGAGGGGGCCGATTCCCGTACCGAAGACGAACCGTGTCAGGGGAATGAGCGAGATCGCGACGATGAGGAACGGAATGGGGCGGATGATGTTGATCGCACCGTTCAGGACGGCGAACACCACGCGATTCTCCAGCAGATTGCCGGGGCGGCTGGCATAGAGCAGGAGCCCGAGGAGAACCCCGAGCACGGAGGCGGCGAGGAACGCGACCGAGACCATCAGCCCCGTCTCTGCCAATGCCGTGAGGAAGCGGGGGAGGAAAGCGTCGAAGCTGAATTCACGCATGGATTGCCTCCGGGGTGGGGGCGGACGGGATTTCGGTGACGGAGGTGATCGCCTTCAGATCGGCGACCGCGGCGGCCACGTCGGCGTCAGCGCCGACGAGTTCGACGGTGAGAGTTCCGAACGCGCGGCCTTGGAGCTCGTCGACGCCGCCGAAGACGACATTCACGTCGACATTGCGGACCCGCGAGATGCGCGAGAGGAAGGCGTCGCCGTGCTCGGTCACACGAACGTGCAGCAGGCGGCCCGGGTGCAGGGCCCGGATGCGTTCGAGGACCTCCGGCGTCGGGAGGTGTCGAAGCACCGAGGCCACGAAGCGCTGCGAAGTGGGGTTCTGCGGCGCGGAGAAGACGTCGTACACGCTGCCGGTCTCGACCACGCGCCCGCTGTCCATCACGGCGACGCGGTGGGCGATCTCGCGCACGACGTCGATCTCGTGCGTGACGAGAGCGATGGTGACCCCGCGTTCGCGATTGGTCCGGCGCAGCAATTCGAGGACTTCCCCGGTGGTCTCGGGATCGAGTGCACTCGTCGCCTCGTCGGAGATCAGGATGCCGGGATCTGTCGCCAGTGCGCGAGCGATCCCCACTCGCTGCTTCTGACCGCCCGAGAGTTGCGACGGATAGGCGAGTGCCTTGTCCGCGAGTCCGACGAAGTCCAGCAGCTCTTCGACACGGTCGAGGATGCGGTCCTGCGACCAGCCGGCAAGGCGCATCGGGTAGGCGATGTTCTTGTACACGTTCCGTGAGCGCAGCAGGTTGAACTGCTGGAAGATCATCCCGATCCCTTGGCGAGCGGCGTACAGATCCCGGCCCGTGAGGTCGGAGATCACTTTGCCGTCCACGACGACGCGGCCCGAGGTGGGGCGTTCCAAGGCGTTGACGGTTCGCAGCAGCGTGGACTTGCCCGCACCCGAGTACCCGACGATCCCGAAGATCTCCCCGCTTTCGATGGCGAGATCCACTCCGTGGAGAGCTTCGACTCGACGCCCTTCGATATCGAACGACTTCGATACGTTCTCGAAGACGATGGCAGCACTCATGCGTTCCCTCTTTCAGCACGGTGGGGCCGGGACTCATCCCGGCCCCACCGTGGCCGTGGTCACTTCTTCGACGCGGACTTCTGCAACTCGGCGAGCTTGTCGCGGAGCGTGTTCACGTCCACGTCGACCAGCACGCTGTTACCGAACTGCTCCTTCTCCAACGCGTCCGCGACACGAGGGTCGGCGTAAGCCTCTTTGAGGGTCGCCCACGCGGGGTCGTCGGCGTTGTCCGCCCGCGTGGCGACCACGTTGACGTACGGCAGGTTCTTCTCGTCGAGGGAGTCGTCGAGAAAGAGCGCGTCATCCTTCGACACGTTCTGTGCGGGGTCGAAGTAGGACGTGCCGACGACGACGGCCGAGAGGCTGGGGTCATTGAACTGCAGCGGGATGTCACGGGCCGGAAGCGCCACGAACTGCAGGTTCTTGGGGTTGGACGTGACGTTCTCGACCGTGGGGAAATCCCCCGCGTCGGCGGCGAGCTCGATCAACCCGGCCGAGGCGAGGATGTTGAGCGCACGGCCCCCGTTCGACGGGTCGTCCGGGATCGCGACGCGGCCGCCCGAGGGAATCTCGGACACGTTCTTCAGCGTGGACGAGAAGATGCCCCACTGCGTGATGACCGTTGAGAACACCGGCGTCAGATCCGCGTTGTTCTGCGCGTTGAAGGCGCTCAGGTAGAGAATGTGCTGGAAGGCATTGGCGTCCACCGACCCGGCGACGAGTTCCGTGTTCGGCAGCACCCAGTCGTCGACGTTCACCCACGTGACGTCCAAGCCCTTCTCCGAGGCGACGGCTGCGATGGCATCCTGGAATTGGCTGTCTTCGGCCGTGGCGATCTTGACGCTACGACGCTCACCGGCTGCCGGGGTGCCGGCAGCGCTGGAGGCGGTTCCGCCGAGGTTGGAGACGATCGCGACCACCCCGACGATCAGGGCGACGGCGACCACGGCGGACGTGGTCAGGATGATGGTGCGGCGCTTCTTGCTGCCGGCTGCGACGGCGCTGCGCAGGTCGCTCGGTCCGGAAGAAGGCGGGTTCTGGTCGGACACAGTTGTTCCTCTCGTGGTTCGGGTCCCTGGTGTGGGAGAGCCAGTACACCCCACGGAGGGCGGCCGATTCGACTTCGATGACACGCAAGGAATCGTCGCGAAACAATCGGACACCTCGGGGTGCGGGTCGTGCCGTAGCCGTTGTTCTCGTCAGCCGTGAGGAACCGACGCCGACGTGGGATTCGGCGCTGTCGAGTGGTGACGCGCGATGTCCGCAATGCGATTGCGCCGACTGATCGTGAGGATGCGACACTGCCCGCGTGCACATCAACGATCTGAGCGAACACGTCGAAGCGGTGTCGGCGTTCTATGCCGAGCGTCACGACATCGACCGCACCGGTGACTGGTTCGTCCTCAAGCTCAACGAGGAAGTCGGCGAACTCACGCAGGCGTATCTGGCGCGGGAGGGTCAGGCTCGCGACAAAGGGCGCACCCGGGACGAACTCGAGACCGACTTCCGGTCGGAGCTGGCCGATGTCCTCGCTCAGGTGCTCCTGATCGCACGCCGCTTCGATGTCGACCTCACCGCGGAGGTCGAGAGGAAGTGGCTCGTGTGGAAACCGTCGTGATCCCGGTGGGTCGCATCACGCCCACGGCGACGGCCCGGACGACGAGCCGAGCGATGCCGCCCGGTCAGATGAAGGACGCGGGCAGGTCTCACTCCGCCGTGTAGGACGCCGCGCTCGCCGCGGAGCGAGGGCCCCCGCGATCGTCGGCATCATCGTCGGAGCCGGGCTCGATCGACGAGGATCGGGCCGGAACGGCCCCGGACTCATCGTCACCCGTCCCGCCCGCTGCCGGGCTCCGCGCGGTTCACGCGGAGCCCGGCGGGCTCTCTCAGCCGAACGAGGCGTCGGGGTAGAGCGCTTCGGCGATCTGGCGCACGACCGAGACGTTTCCGAGGGTGCCCGGGAACATGTCGGAGCTCGAGACCGCGATCAGGCGACCGTTTCGCACCGCCGGCATGTCGGGGAACGTCGCGGTGAGGTACGCGCGTACGGCTTGCTCGTGGGCGGGATCGGTGACCGCGAACACGAGCGCGTCCGGTGCCTGGGCGGCGAGGGACTCGGGGGTGATCTCCGCGGCGAAGAAGTCGGCGAACTGGGGGTCGTCGGGCGTGTAGATCGTGTCGGCGCCCGCGTGACGGAGGATGTCGTACTCGACCCCCGCGCCGATCGCGCTGAGCGTGGTGCCGTCGACGTAGATCTGCGCGACGCGGGGCTTGGTACGGCCCTGGATCGCCGTGTCGACGGAGGCCAGCTGCGCTTTCGCGTCGGCGATCAGCGCCGCAGCTTCGTCGTGCACGTCGAAGATCTCGCCGAGGTTGTTCAGATCGACGAACAGGTCGTCGACCGTGCCGTCCATCCGGCGCGAGAAGCATCCCCCCGTCGCGGTGTACGCCGCGACTCCCGCCTCGGCGAGCTGCTCGATGCTCGCGAAGCCCTGCTCGGCCGTGAACTCGTAGGTCGTGGGGGAGTAGACGAAGTCGGGGTGGACGGCGAGGAGGTCCTCTCGGCTCGGGGGCGTTTCGCCTCCGATGACGGGTACGTCTGCCGCGAGGGGCGCCACGTCTGCCGGGAGCTCCTGCACGGTCGCCTGGGCTTGGCCGACGAGGTGGTCGGCGAGTCCCAGGCGCAGCAGGAGCTCGGTCTGCGAGGGGTGCAGGCCGACCGCGGCGGTGGGGACGTGGGTGATCGTGACCGGTGCGCCGCAGTTCTCGATGACGAGGGCGTCCCCGGTGGGGGTGGCCGCACCTTGGGGCGCGACGGCGGAGCCGCAGGCGGTGAGCGCGAGTGCGCCGAGGCCGCCGGCGATCGCCATCATCAGGCGGGCGGGTCGAAGGGAGTGCTGTGTCATTCGTTTCTCTCTGTCGGGGTATCGGATGGGGAGGGACCGCGAAGCGGACGGGGGTGAAAGGCCATGACGCGCGCGCCCGTGTCGATCTCCGTCGCCACGCGCGCCGTGACGCGGAAGACGCCGCCGACCAGGTCGGGGGTGAGAACGGCATCCGGCTGCCCGACCGCGACGAGGTGACCCTCATCGAGGACCGCGACCTCGTCGCAGAACGCCGCGGCGATGTTGAGGTCGTGGAGGGCGGCGATCACGGTCGTTCCGAGGCCGCTGACGACCCGCATGAGGTCGAGCTGGTGAGCGATGTCGAGATGGTTGGTCGGTTCGTCGAGCACGAGGATCTCGCCGTCCTGTGCCAGGGCGCGCGCGAGCATCACGCGCTGCCGCTGGCCTCCGGAGAGCCGGCGCACGAGGCGGTCCTCCAGATCGAGCACGTCGGCGGTGCGCAGCGCCTCCGTGACGATCCGGCGGTCGTCGTCGGTGTCGCGGCTGAAGGGCGCGTGATGCGGAGCGCGCCCGACCATCACGGTCTCGCGCACCGTCAGGTCGAACTCCGAGGGGGCGTCCTGCAGCATGACCGCGACCCGGCGGGCGAGGGTGCGCGGCGGCAGCGTCGAGACGTCGACGCCGTCGATGCGTACGCGGCCGGCGTGCGGCCGGCGGCCCGTGAACAGGGTGCGCAGCAGGGTCGACTTGCCGCTGCCGTTGGGCCCGAGCAGGCCGAGGATCCGGCCGCGGCCGACCTCCAGCTCGACGTCGTGCAGAACGCGCCGTCCGCCGAGCTCCACGCTCACGGACTCGAAGGACACCGTCATCGGTCGAACCCCGCCCTCTCGCCGCCGCGTCGCATGAGCCACAGGAAGAACGGCGCCCCGACGAACGCGGTGAGGATGCCGAGGGGGATCTCGGTCGGTGTGGCAACGGTCCGCGCGAGGAGATCGGCCACCATGAGGAAGAGCGCACCCCCGAGCACCGCGACCGGGACCATCCGGCGATGGTCCGAGCCCACCAGCAGACGCGCGACGTGCGGGACCACGAGCCCCACGAATCCGATGCCGCCGCTCACCGCGACGATCACCCCCGTGAGCAGGGAGGCGATCACGAGGAGGATTGCGCGCACCCTGGTGGTGCGCACCCCGACCGCGAGAGCGGACTCGTCGCCGGCTAGCAGGGCGTTCATCGATCGCGAGAGTCCGAAAGCGGCGATCAGAGCGATCGCGAGCGCGATCGCGGGGATCGTCAGCGACGACATGGTGGCGGCGGACACGCTGCCGAGGAGGAAGAACATCACGCTGACGACGTTCTGCGCGTCCGTCGTCAACGTCAGGTAGCTCGTGACGGCGCTCAGCAGGGAACCGAGAGCGACCCCCGCGAGGATCATGCGGGTCGGTGACAGCTCTCCGCGCGTCCGCGCCAGGAGCGCGACGAGCACGCAGGACCCGACGGCTCCGGCGAAAGCCGCCCCGCTCATCGTCACGCCGAGGAACGCGGCGCCGCCCGAGACGATCACGAGCACGGCACCCACGCTCGCGCCCGAGGACACCCCGAGGATGTAGGGCTCGGCGAGAGGATTGCGCACCACGGCCTGCATCATCGTGCCCGCAAGGGCCAGCCCCGCCCCGGCGAGTCCCGCGAGCAGCGCCCGCGGCAGACGGAACTGCCACACCGCCTGATCCTGCAGCGGGGTGAGAGAGCCGTCCGTCATCCACGGCATCCCCGGCACCAGGTGCCCGATCACGAGCTTCGCGGCGTCGATCGGCGGCACGGGCACGGGGCCGATCGCGCCGGAGAGCACGACCGTCACCACGAGCAGGACGGCGCTGACCGTCACTGTCACCCCGAGCGGCACGACCCTTCCTCCCTGCCGCGCGGCGCGCGGGACTGTCCGCCAGCGCGCGGTGCGCTGCGTCGTCGCGGTCATCGGATGCCTCCGCTCGTCACGTCGGCGGCGAACTCGAGCACCGTGAGACCCAGTGCGTGCAGGTCGTCGAGCGCGTTGGCTCCGTGCCCCGCCGATGGAGCGGTCCACATCCGCGCGGGCGCGCCCAGTCGCTGCAGGGCGTCGACCGTGCGGCGCGTGTCGATGGCCCGGACGCGGGTGTCGCGGCCCAGGGTGATCCCGAGGAAGGCGGGGAGGCCCTCGGCATCCGTCCGCTCCTCGACCAGAGCGAGCGGGGAGAGACGGCGGAGCCGGTTGCGGGATGCGGCACTGCCGTCGTCGCCGAACTCCGATCGCCAGCCCGCCCCGAGCGGGTGCTCCGCGAGCGAGAGGAGGTCGAGGGGCGCGGCCGTCGTCACGACGCCCGCGCAGAGACCGGGATGCTGGAACGCGCAGCTCGCGGCGACGACTCCCCCCAGCGACGCGCCGACGAGCACGAGGAGATCGGGTCGTGTGATCCCCCGGTCGATGAGGGCACGCGCGATGTCGGCGAGGTCGTCGACCGCCTGCTGCTTACGCGCACCGCTGCCGGCCGCGCGCCACGAACCACCGCGCTCGCCGCCGCCGCGGATCTGGGCTGTCACGTAGGCGCCGCCGTGCGCGACCCAGGCGGGGACGGTGGGCTCGAAGACGGGGAGATGCGGAACCCCGAAGCCCCCGTAGCAGGCGAGGAGGAGCGGCCTCGGCCCGGAACCCTCGGCGGGTGCGGTGAGGTGGGCGGTGAGGGTCTCGCCGTCTCGCGCCGGGACATCGAGGCGGCGCGTCTGGCCCGTCGGCGCCTCGGGCGCGGCATCCGTCTCGGTGACGATCCGCGGCGGCGTGAGCGGGCCCTCGACGGCGAGATACAGGATGCCGTCGTCGATGCGCACCCCGGTGGTCGTCGACTCGCCCACCGCGGCGATGGTCGCCTCCCGTGCGCCCGTGGCGTCGACGCCCGAGACGACGGTCCGACCGTCGCGGACCCCCAGGATGACGATGCGGTCGTCGGCGACGGTGACATCGGTGATCCGCAGCGAGTCGTCGCGACGCGTCCAGCGGGTCGTGCCGGAGCAAGCGAGAGCGTCCACCCCGTCCGCGTGCCAGACGAGCACGCCGTCGGTGAGCGGGAAGGCGCCGTGCAACGCGTTCCATCGCCCGAGCTGTCGTCCCGTGGCGCGATCGAACAGGCTCGTGCCCTGGCCGCGCGTCGTGCGGGCGAGCAGCCCGCGCGTGCCGCCGGGGAACAGGCGGCTGCGATGAGCGGGTTCCAGGGGCGTGGACGTCCACGCGCCGGAGTCGACGTCGAGGGTGACGAGTGCGTCGTCACGACTGGCGACGACCTCGAGGCAGCGCGAGTCGTCGCTCCACAGCACGGTGTCGTAGCGCAGCCGGATCTCCGGATGCAGGCGGAGGGCGCCGGATGCCACGTCGACGATGCCGAGCACGGCGTCCTCGCTCGCGTCCGCGGCCCATTCGATCGCGATGTGCCGGCGGTCGGGGGACGGGCTCATGCGATGGATGTGCCCGTCCGGGGCGATCACGGTGCGGCCGTCGGCATGCCGGAGAGCGGGTCGGGGAGTGCCCGCCGCGCGGTCGAGGACGAATCCGCGAACGGGCAGCCCCGGGCGGGGGTGGCGCTCGTGCGCGGTGAGCGCCTCGTCGAGCGCGTCGCGGAGCGCGGTCATCGGCCCACCGGGTCGGTGAAGCGCCCGGGAGGGGCGGGCCACAACAGGTGCCCGCCCTCGTCGAGGGAGTCGGGCATGTCGATCGTGGTGAGGCCGCCCTCGTCGTCGACGAGATGGATGACGCCGTCGCCGCCCGCTGTCACGGCGATGATGCCGGAGCGGGGATCGATCGCGACCGCTCGCCTGTGCGCGGGGCGCCCGTCGACGCCGTCCCACGGCATGCGGCCCGGGTGCGGCGGTGAGCCGAGCGGGGGGAGGGGAACCACTCGGGCGATGCGCCCCCTCACGCGGTCGATCACGACGAGGGCGTCGCCGTCGGGATGGATCACGGTGGTGGCGGCGATCCCCTGGGCCAGTGCGAAGCGGAAGACGAGGCCGTTCGGCAGCGGCACGGTGCGTGCGGCACCCGAGTGAAGGTCGATCTCGGCGAAGACGTTGGTCCACTCCGTCCAGCGCGACGGGTTCGTCGGGCCGCCGCGGAGCACGCCCGTCGCGTTCCCGGTGTCACTCGCGCGGCGCAGGTAGTAGGCGCGTCCGTCCGCGGGCCAGGGGATCACGCCAAGGGCGTGCGGGGCGCCGTCGTCGATCGCGAACCTCTCCAGACCGCGCCCCGTGGCGACGCCGACGACACCCGTCTCGTGGTCGACCACGTCGCCGTGCCCGTCGTCGGCGAGGTCATCGCACACGCTGCCACGCAGTACGGGCACGTGCGCACCGAGGTCGAGAGCGCTCGCGAGCGGTATCGCCTCGATCGCGCCGGGATCGCGGTGGCGCAGCACGATCGTCGGCCGCCCGGTCGCCCGGTCCGGCGCTATCACGACGCCGGGCTCACCGGTGCGGGTTCGGAACCGCACGGAGGAGTCGCGAGCGAGATCGACGACCGTCACGACATCGTTCCACGCGTCGTCGTTCGCGCCGAGCCCGGGGGTGACGACGACCTGGGATCCGTCCGCCGAGGCGGCGAGGTGCTCGGCGGGGATCGCGATCGGGATGCGACGGATGCCATCCGGACCGCAGACGACGAGAGCACCGCCGCGGTCGTCCGCGAACGCCCAGGAGTCTCGCGCCTCGGGAGGGAGCACGAGGAAACCGGCGTGCTCGGCGAGCAGGGCGTCCGAGGCGACGACATGCCGAGAGTCCCCGTCGAGGGAGAAAACGGTTCCTGCCCGGTGATCGGCGGCGAGAAGAGCAGTCCCTGAGAGCATGACGGCGATGCTACTAGATATTGAGAATCATTCTCATTTAGGGTCGATGACGTTCACGACGGTGAACGCCGCTTCGCACCCGCGGAGTGGACGTAACGAGAGAAGGAGAAGGAAATGGACAAGCAGATCCTGTCCGAGATCGAAGAGACCGAGCAGCTGGCGCACCTGTCGGCGACCCACTCGAACGCGCTCGTCGAGAACCCCTTCGAGTGATCCTCGAGGTCGCGTCACGCTGACGCGACCCCCGGCCGGGCGCCTCGCGCCCGGCCGGGCTTTCGGAAAGACATCCATGCCTCACCACCCCCGAATCACCCCCGTGCCCGCAACCGGTGCCCATGTCGTCGCTGTCGACGAGGACGCGCCGCTGCTGCGACTTCGCACCGGAGACCACGCCGCGATCGGCTCCCCGCCGTCGGAACTGCACGGCGTCCTCGACTCGCCTGCCCCGGGTGCCGCCGCATCCGCGTATCGGGATCGGCTGGTCGGCGAGGTCCAGGAGCGCGAGCGCGCCGACGACGAACGCCGCTGGCCTTCGGCCCGCCGCCGCATCGGCGTGGTGGGCACCGGCGTGCTGTCCGACGAGATCGCGCGTGCACTGGGGGCGTGGGGCGCTCGGGTGGGGAGGGGCATCTCCGCCGCGGAGGCGCGAGATTCCGTCGCGCTGGTCATCTCGGTGTCAGACGGGGCGTCGGAGCGCCGCGATCACGCCGTGCTCGACGACCTCCTCGCCACCGGCACCGCTCGGTTGCGCGTGTACCGGGAAGGGGAGTGCGTTCTCGTCGATCCGCTCGCGGTCGATGTCACCGACATCACGGCCGCGCAGGTCGCGCGGCGTCGGATCGCCGCCAGCACCGTGCCGGACGCTCTCGGCGCGTGGCAGCGCCACGGACCTGTGGCGGATCAGCCCGTGGACTCGGCGACCGTCAGCCTCGTGACGGCGCGCGTGCTCACGATGACTCTCGCGTGGGCGCAGGACGACGAGGCGCTGCCCCGACTGCGCACCACACTCTGGAAACTGGTGCCCGCGCTCGGCCGAGTGACCGAGCACCCGGTGCTGCCCTACCCGACGCCGTACCCGGGAGCGGGCCGGTGATCCCGCCGCGGGACGCCCGCCCGCACGTCTGGCGCACCGACGACGGCGTCGCTCTGCACGGCTGGATCTGGGAGCCCGAGACCCCGCGGGGCATCGTCGTGGTGCGCACGCCCTACGGCGTCTGGCGTCACGGGGACACCGCCCGCTCCTGGGTGCGGCGCGGGTACCGCTGCCTCGTGCAGGACGTGCGCGGCCGCCACGACTCCGGGGGCGAGTGGAACCCCTACCTCCACGAGCGTCGTGACGGCGCATCCGTCGTCGCCGCGCTCCGCGCCCAGGATCCGCACCTCCCCGTCGTGCTCTCGGGAGGGTCGTACGACGCCCACGCGGCGCTGGAATGCGCCCGCGACGTCGACGTCGACGCGCTCGTGCTCATGGTGCCCGCCCTCGGACTCGCCGAGACCGCCTGGGACGCGGAGGGTCGCCCCCAGCTCTTCGACCGCATCGGGTGGTGGCATCAGCACGGACGCGGTCCCCGCTCGTTCCCCGCGTTGACGGAGGGCGAGCTGCACGCGCGGGTTGCGAGCGCTGAGCGGCGGGGCGTGGAACGGGCGGCTCGGGACTGGGAATGGGCGCCGGCCGTGCTCGCGGGGTGGCGGAGACTGTGGACGACTCCGCCCGTCGACCTGGACCGCGCGTACGGGGCGATCGACGCCCCGCTTCTGCTCATCCGCGGCGACGACGACTTCTTCTACGCCGATGCCGGGCGACTGGCCGCCGCGTGGGGAGCCGACGTGCACGTCGTCGACGGGCCGTGGGGCCATCGCCTCGGAGCCGACATCCACGATGAGGATGTGCGTGCTCGCCTCCGGGACTCGGGCGGGATCGGCGGTGTGCTCGATGCGTGGCTCGCACGTACCGGCCTGCCCTCGGGAGTCGCCGGCACTCGCCATGTCGTGCCGGTGGGCCGACGATCGCGGTCCGCCTTCGAGCCGCGCTCCGGTCGCTGGCATCACGAAAGGACAGCATGACCCGCGACAGCATCTCGTCCCTCCCGCCTCTTCCCGTCGAGACCCTGGTGGACGCCGAGACCGGTGTCATCCGGTCGATCCGCGCGGTTGCGCACCCGGCGGGGGCTCCGCACCGCTACCTCGCGCTCACGGCATCCGTCTCCGACGCCCGAGCCCTGGGCGAGTGGCCGGCCGATCGGGTCTCGCTCGGCACGTCGTTCGGCGACCCCGCCCAGGCCCGGATCGCGGCGATCGGCGAGGGCGTCGAGCGGTACTGCGGCAATTGGCTCCCCGAGACCTTGCCGCACGACGACCTGCGCGTCGCCACCGCCGACGAGCTGCGGGCGGACGGGCACCCGGTGATCGCGCTCGACGACCTGCCCCGGTTCGCCGATTGGCAGCTCGCCCGGGAGGGCTTCGCCTACCGGGAACTGGATGCCGCGACCCCCGCGCTCTGGGCACGGTGCCGGGATGCCGAGGGCAGGCCGATCTGGCTGCCCGACGCCCTCGTGCACCTCAACTGGAGGCAGTCGCGCTTCCGGCACCTTCCCCGCACGCACCACCTCAACTACGCCGGTATCGCCACCGGAACGAGTGTCGACGACGCGCGCGACCGCGGGATGCTCGAGGTCGTCGAACGCGACGCGCTCGAGGTGTGGTGGCATCTCGACGGGCCGACGTTCGGCATCGATCCCGCGAGTGTTCCCGGCCTGGTGGACGACCTGCGGGGCAGCAGCTTGAGGGTCTGGCTGGTGGCGATGCCGTCGGAGTTCGCTCCCGCGATCGCGGCCCTCGTACACGACGCGGATCGCGGGCTGTACGCCGCGGGCTTCTCCGTCGCGCTCGACCCCGCGAAGGCGGCACGCAAGGCCGTGCTCGAAGCGGTCCACACGTGGATCTACACCCAGGGCTGCACGGATGCCGACGGGTGGGTCTTCCGCGCCGTGCAGGCCGGGGTCATGGCGAAGGGGCTGATGCTGGACTTCCGCCCCGACGCCGACTACCTCACCGCGGCCGGCCCGCAGTTCGAGCGGGTGATCGATCTCGGAGCCCATGTCCAGGTCTGGCTCGATCCCGCCGTTCACGGCGAGGCGCGGCGGTTCACCGATCCCGCGCTCGGGGTGCGACCGCTCAGCGCCGTGCCCGCGGTCACGATGGCCGAGGTTCACGACCGACTGCGTCGGCGGGGCCATCGCGTGCTCACGCGCGACCTCACCACCGCGGATGTGCGCCGCACCCCGCTGCGGGTCGTGCGCACATTCGTCACGGGGCTCGTGCCCAATGCTCCGGCGGCCTTCTCGTACCTCGGGATGCCGCGACTGCGCGACGCGGCGCACGAGCGAGGGTGGCGCGCGGCCTGGAGCGGCGGACCCGAGGATTTCACGCTCCTGCCCGCGCCCCACATGTGAGGCGGACGACGTGATCGATCCGCGACCGGCCGTTCTGCCGCACTCCGTCGGCCTTCTCGACGGCCCTCTCGCGCGCGTGCTCACGACGGACCCTCCGGGGGAGCCGTTGCCTCCGGGACCGCGCGTCAACGCCTGGCACCGTGCCGGTGCGGTGGCGGGGAGTCCCGGGGCGGCGCTGATCGCCCTCGTCGAGGCGCTGTGGCATCCGGGGGAACCGCATCGCGCCTCGAACGGCACCGAGACCGCAATCCCGCGCCGTCCGGTGCCGTCGGCGGGGGCGTGCTACCCCGTGCAGACGCACCTCGTCGTCGACGGCGCGCGCTGGGTCTACGACCACGACCACGGTGTCGCCCGCCGCAGGGATCCCGCCATCGAGCGCGCCGCGGGGTGGCCCGGCGGCGACGTCACGGCATCCGACACCGCGACGCTCGTCTTCACCGTGCAGCCGGGACGATCGTTCGGCCGGTACCGGCACCGCGCATGGCCGCTGTGGATCGCCGACGCGGCCTACGCGCTCGCGGCCTTGGAGTTCGTCCTCGGACGCCTCCCGGCCTCCGTGCGATACGGTCCTTCCGCGTCTCTTCGCACGGTGCTCGCCGTCCCTCGTGCGGCGCAGACGCCCTCGTGGACAGGTCTCGGGCTCGCCCCGGAGATCCCGCTCGTCGCCGTCGACGTGCCCTCGCGTCCCGAGCTGATCGGCGACGCCGTCCAGACCCTCGCGCAACGACGTTCGCCGAGCCTCGACCTCTTCCTCGCGCGCGCCGCGTCGCGTCGCCCGACGCCGTGCCTCGAGGATGTCGCCCGCGCCTCCGGTCAGGCATGGGTCCGCGGGGCGGCGGCGGTCCGCTCGTGGTCGGTTCGGATCCCGTCCTCGCCCGCTCAGCTCGCCCGGGCGGTGTGGACCGGTCATCTCGCCGCCGCCCGCCTCGCGTACGCCGGGGCGTTGCGCGGCGCGGACTCCCGCCCCGTCTCCGGTCTCGCCGCCCAGGGGGACCGGTGGATCTTCCACGCCCTCGCCTTCCTCGACCCTCCGGGAGATTGCCCATGATGATCGTCCCCGCACTGTGGCGGGAGGCGTGGCGCGCCCCACGCCTCCTCGCCGCGAGCGTCCTGCTCCAACTCCTCGTGTTCGCGACGCACGTCGCGCAGGCCGTCGCTCTCGCGGTCGCCCTGGCGGCGCTCGTGCACGGCGATGCGGGAGGTGCGCTCCTCGGCATCGGTGCCATCCTCGGGAACCGGCGTCGCGCGCCTGCTGCTGGGCCTCGCTCAGCGCGACGCCGCCGTGCGGCTCGGCGGCCGCGTGCGCGAAGAGCTGCGAGCGCGGGCCGTCTCGGCCGTGCTCACCCCGGAACGGCTCCACGACGTGTCGTTGCGCGACGGCTCCACCCGCCTCACGCTCGGCGACGGCATCGACGGCACCGAGGCCTACGTGTCGAAGTACATCCCGGCGGTCGTGCAGCTGGGCGTCGGCGGCATCGGCGTCGTCGTCGCCCTCGCGACGCTCTCTCCGGGGCTCGCCGCGGGGATCGGCCTCGCCCTGATGCTCGCGGTGCTCGGGCCGATGGCATGGAAGAAGATGCTCGCGCGCCGAGGATTCACGCACTGGGATACGTACGAGGCGCTCAGCGGCGACCTGCTCGAGGCGCTCCGTGGCATGTCGACGCTGCGCGCGCTGGGCGACGTCCCCGCGACGCGCGCGCGCCTCCAGGCACGCTCGGAGGCGTTGCGTCAGGCGACCGAACGGGTGATGCGCTCGTCGCTCGCCGAGACGGCGATCACGGATTTCGCGATCCAAGCCGGAGCCGTACTCGCCGCGGGAGTCGCGATCGTCGCCGTGCTCACCGGGCAGGCGCCGGCGACGGAGGTGTACGTGCTGTTGCTGCTGTCGTCCGAGGCGTTCCGTCCGGTACGCGAGCTCTCGCGTCATTGGCACGCGGGGTTCCTCGGCCTCACCGCGGTGCCCGGGCTGCGCGCACTGGGTGCCTTCTCCGACGCCGACTCCGCGGATCGCCGACACCCGGCATCCCTCCCTCCGGCGAAGGGAGCGGGGGCGGAGCTCGTGATCACCGGCCTGTCCTACCGCTATCCCGGGGCCGAGTCGCCCGTGCTGGACGGCGTGTCCCTGCGCGCCGAGCGTGGTGCGGTCCACGCCATCATCGGCCCGTCGGGAGCGGGCAAGTCGACCCTGTTCGATCTCGTGCTCGGCTTCCTCCGCGCCGACCGGGGGAGCGTCGAGCTCGACGGTCGACCTCTGCGCGCCGACGACGTCGCGGTGGTCTCTCAGCGTCCCGTCCTGTTCGCGGCGACCGTGCGCGAGAACATCGACCTGTTCGGATCGCCGCAGGGCGAGCTCGAGCGCGCCTGCGCGGATGCCGGGGTGCTCGACGAGATCCTCGCCCTGCCCGGAGGCTTCGACGCGCCCGTCGCCGAGGCCGGGGCGAGCCTCTCCGGGGGCCAACGGCAAAGGCTCGCCCTCGCCCGTGCCCTCCTGGCCCGCCGCCCCGTGCTGCTGGTCGACGAGCCGACGAGCGCCCTCGACGACGCCAACGCGGAGCTGGTCGCACAGACCCTGGAGCGGGTCGCCGCCGATCGCATCGTCCTGATGATCAGCCACCGTCCCGAGGCGCTCCGCCGCGTCGCTCACGTGCACGTGCTCGAGGGTGGCGCTCTCGTGGAGGCGGCGTCGTGAGCGGCGGGACGGCCTCGGTCCTGGCCCGCCTGATCCCGCCGCTGCGGCCCGAGTGGCGGCGCATCGTCGGCAGCTACGTCCTCGCGACCACGAGCCTGCTCGCCCTCGCGGCGATCGGCGTGCTCGCCGCCCTGAGCGTCGGCGGCGCCGTCGTGCACGGTCAGTGGCCGTCCGCGGCCTGGTGGGTCGCCCTGGTCGCGCTCGTGCTGCTTCGGACCCTTCTCACCTGGCGGGAGATGGACGTCTCGCACGCCCTCGCGTACCGGGTGCTCGCCCGCTTGCGAGTCGCCCTGTTCGACGCCTACGCCCGCAGTGTCCCGGCCCGCCGCCGCGAGCACTCCGGGAGGGCCGCATCGGTGGCGATGACCGACATCGAGAAGCTCGAGTTCTTCTACGCGCACACCCTCGCCCAGCTCGGCGCCTCGGTGACGCTCTTCGTGGCGGCGCTCGGGGTCGCGGCGGTTCTGATGCCGGCCGCGGCCGTCGTCATGGTGCTCGGTGCCGCCCTCGTCGCCCTGACGGCATGGGTGGGCGCCGGGGCGACGCGGCGCGTCGGCGAAGAGGAGCAGGGGGAGCGCGAGCGCCTGTCGGAGCGGCTGGTCGACGCCCTGGGGGCGTTGCGCGAGGTGCTCGCGTACGGGCTGCAGGACCGTGTCGTCGCCGACGCCGTCGCGGCCACGCGGCGCTCGGTCCGAACCGCTCGTCGCCGCGAGTTCCTCGCGGGCGTCATCGACGGGTCGCGCGAACTGATCCTCACCGGTGTCCTCATCGGTGTCGTCGCCTCGGCCCTGTTCGTCGGAGGCGTCGGTGACCCCCGGTCGGCGGCGCTGGCTCCGGCGGTCCTCGCCCTCGCCGTCGCCGGGGTCGCGGCGATCGCCGATGCGGCGCACACTCTCTCGGAGCTGCACCCTCTGGTGGCCAGCGCAGCCCGCGTCGACGAAGGACTGCGTCGGTCGCCCGTCGTCGCTCCGGTCGTCGACGCTCGTCCCGTGCCGGCCGGACCGCTCGGCATCCGCTTCCACGATGTCGAGTTCTCCTACGACGATCGCACGCGGGTGCTGCGGCGCTGGTCGGCCGAGGTGCACCCGGGCGAGCACGTCGGGATCGCAGGGCCGTCCGGTGCGGGCAAGAGCACCGTGATCGCCCTGGCCGCGCGGCTCTGGGACCCCGACGGCGGCGAGATCGCGCTCGTCGACAGCAACGGACGGGGGATGCCACTGCGTGAGGTGGCGGAGGAGGATCTCCGTGCCGCCGTGGCCGTCGTCGAGCAGGACGCGCGTCTGTTCCACGGCACGGTGCGTGACAACCTCCTGCGGGGCACGGCCGGTCGAACGGACGCGGACCTCGTCGGCATCCTGGACCGCGTCGGCGCCCGCGACTGGATCAGCCTCGACGACGAGCTCGGCGAGCACGGCGTCCGTCTCTCGGGAGGCCAGCGCGCCCGGCTCGCCCTCGCCCGCGCGCTCTGTCGCGAGCCGCGGATCCTGATCGTCGATGAGATCACCGCGAGCCTGGACCCGACGACCGAGAAGGCGATCTCGCAGGTGCTCGCCGAGGTCGACGCGACCGTCGTCGTCGCCTCGCACCGTCGGGAGACACTCGCCCGGCTCGGCCGCGTGCTGCGGGTGGAGCCACCGGCCGGTGCAGCCTCACCCTCCGAGTGACGCGGCCTCGCCGGGGAGAGCCGCTGCCAGTGCCTACGGTGTCTCGGCCGGCTGGGCATGGTGATCGAGGATGCGGCCAGGGGTCTGCTGCACGGATAGGTGACATCTGATCTGGCTTGCTCCGAGGGGTGGGCCTGGAAGGATGCCATCGTGCCCAAGCCTTATCCGAAGGAGTTCCGTGACGACGTGGTGCGCGTTGCGGAGAACCGTGAGCCCGGCATGACGATCGAGCGGATCGCCGCCGATTTCGGTGTTCACCCGATGACCCTCATGAAGTGGCTCGCCCGATCGCGTGCCGAGAAGATCGCCTCCGAGACGGGCTCGCCGTCGCCCAGCGACTGCGACGCCGAGCTTCGCGAGTTGCGCCAGCGCAACCGGCTGCTCGAGCAGGAGGTCGAGGTGCTGCGCCGGGCGACGGCGTATCTGTCACAGGCGCATCTGCCGGGAAAAGGCTCTACCCGCTCGTGAAAGAGCTCGCCTGTGACGGGATCCCCGTCGCGGTGACGTGCCGGGTCCTTACGCTCGCCCGCCAGCCCTACTATCGCTGGCTCAAACAGCCCATCACCGAGTCGGAACTGGTGGAGGCCTATCGCGCGAACGCGCTGTTCGACGCGCATCGCGACGACCCCGAGTTCGGGCATCGCCTCCTCGCTGACGAGGCCCGGGATGTCGGGGAGGCGATGTCGGACCGGACTGCGTGGAAAATCGCGTCCGAGAACGGCTGGTGGTCCGCATTCGGCAAGAAGAAGGCACGCGGCAAGGGCCGCAAGACCGGCCCGCCCGTTCACGACGATCTCGTGCAGCGGGAGTTCACCGCCGACGCTCCGAACCGGCTCTGGCTGACCGACATCACCGAGCATCGAACCAGCGAGGGCAAGCTCTACCTCTGCGCGATCAAGGACGTCTTCAGCAACAAGATCGTCGGCTACTCGATCGACGCGCGGATGAAATCCCGCCTCGTGGTGAACGCGATCGACAACGTCGCCGCGCTGCGCGGAAACGTCGCCGGCTGCGTCGTACATTCCGACCGCGGATCGCAGTTTCGCTCCCGGAGAGCGATTCGCGACCTGGCCCGTCACCGCATGGTCGGATCGATGGGCAGAGTCGGTGCCGCGGGCGACAACGCCGCCATGGAGTCGTTCTTCTCGCTCCTGCAGAAGAACGTCCTCAACCGACGCTCCTGGACCACCCGCGAACAGCTGCGCATCGCGATCGTCACCTGGATCGAGCGAACCTACCACCGACGCCGCCGACAAGACCGCCTCGGCCGTTTGACCCCGGTCGAGTTCGAGACCATGATGACCAAAACCCTGGCCCTCGCGGCCTGACTAACCCCTGTCACCCATCCGTGCAGCAGACCCCGGACCGGTGATGCTTTTCGGGCTACACGAAAGCTCTTCGTGTTGAAAGCGCTGCCCTCGGCCCGGCACGCATAGTCCGCAGACCGATGGCGAGCGCGACTCAGCTAAACGACTGATGCCAGCGTTGCAGGGCCAAATAGAGTTGCAGCCGATTCCTTCCGTAGATCATTGAACTGTCAGTGAGGCCGCCGTCATCGGTCCACGAATTGTTGTACCCAGTGCACATCGCCATGATCTGGCTTGGAGTCATTGTTCGCAACTGGTCCGATGCCGGCGCCACGGGACTGGTTAGCGCTTCCATAATCATTGTGTACGCAGCGAAGCGAATGCACTGCTCCTCGTCGCCTTTCAACATCTTCCACACCGCCCAGCGGTCCCGCCAGTTGGCCGCGTCATACTTCGTACCGGTAATGAGCTTCTTCTCGATGAGCCAATTGTTGGCTCGGATCGCGGTCCGAGCGAACACTTGGCAGCATCCCGTTGAGCTATCATCGTTCGACCAGCTAGGAGGAGTGGCGCCCCGTTCGATTGCCTCGTAGTGAGCAATGACGAGAAGGTCGGCTGCGTCGTCATCGACACGAATTACCATTCCTTCCCAAATGAGCGGAGTCATGATGAGTGCTTTTGGGCAGTTCAGTTCCGTCGCGAGCTTTGTAATGAATGTGTCTCTCGTTTGCACCCTCACAGCAATGATTGTCTGATTCTCCGGCATCAAGACTTTCTGGGCTAGAGTATCTTCGTGTTCAATGCATTCGGTGAACCAATCCTCCTGCATGCCCTTCAGTTTGTCCTGGGGAATCAGAGGATCAGGCCGCGTGAGAATCGTCGTCGAAATCGAGTTGATGCCGGGCTCAAAACCCGACACGATATTCTTGTCGAATTCGATGGCACTTGACCCCGACCCGAGCGTGAGGGTCTGCACCTGGTCGTACGCCCAGTTCTTCGGAAGCGGCTTTCCAATGTTTCCGGCGTAGCCGGTCGACATGTCCGACACGAACGCGCTCGATGCCAAGCCTGCTTCCATGATGGTGCGACAGACATCTCTAGGCCCGTATACGCCCACTTTGTAGCGCCGTCCAGTCCGGCTCATACGCTCAGGAAGCGCTCGAAAGTAGGGAATCACTGAGTCTTCGACTTGATATGGAAGCGCGTCGAAGTCGACAGAGAAGTAGATTGTTGTGTCATTCGGAAGACCGTACGCCCATGCAGCGTTGGCCGCCTCTTCGCCACACTCAAGCCCGCGCCGAGGCGTGAAATGAGAAAGGCTGCCACCGCCGGTCTGAAAAAGCGGGAAGACACGCCCCCCTGATGCATAAATCCGTTGCAACTCGCCAGACTTGATACACTTATCTAGAGACTGGTCGGGTGAATTGGTGAGATATCGACCGAAATGAGTGTACCCCGCGTTGCGCAGCGTGGCGAGCTTAGCGGCGGTTAGTGTTGTAACGCAGTCAGCGCCCGTTCCGACGCGATCTGGGTCGCCCGTACTGACGAGCAAACTGGCCCAAGTCTGAATGTTGGCGGTTCCGGTGACTGGCAGCTTCGCAAACGACTGAAACGATTTCACGAAGTTGGACGTTGTCGTCGTGAAACTCCCGACGAAGGATGTGGCGTAGCCATTCACGCGGAGCGCTAGGTTGAACCAGCGGCAGAAATACTTGGTGCTGTCCGTCGATCCAATCTTCAGGTTCCCCTGCTCCGACAGCCTCTGCTTGGTGGTGGGCCCGAAGTATCCATTCGCGATGCCATCCCCCAGACCTACCTCGTACTGAATCGAATAGAGGAGCGCTTGGTGTGTATCGCGGAGGAAGATTCCATCGGTCGGTACCGCATAGAAGTCTCGTCGCGAAAGATAGCGTCTGTTCATAGCCATCTGCGCTGACCGGATAACCGAGTCACCCCCCGCTAGCAACTTGGTTGCACTCATGTTCAAAAGCGCCTTGAAGACTTTCGCTTCCAACTCACCAGTACCAGAACTCAGGCCCATGTCGGTTCGAAGTGACCTGATAGCCGACTGCGTCGTTGAGTTCCAGAGACCGCTCAGTGCGCCATTATCAGCGTTGTACCCCTTGCAGTATAGAGCGCCTTGAGCAATCCTCACTATATTTGACCCGCTCGCGCTTGGCGCAGGGTTAGATGTCGTGAGAGGGCCATATTTCGAAACGGCCGCGTAAAGGTTATCGGTAAAATTGTCCGACAAGGTGATCTGGTTGAGTTCTTTTGCGAGGGCTCGAGTCAGCGCGAATATTGTGGCCCAACCGGGCACTCCATCTTCATCCAGAAGGGCGGTACCCAAGCTCCGCCCGTATGTCTTATTGAACCACTTCTGCGTGTTTTCAACCCAGGGGTCGGTCATGAAATTTCTCCGTATGGCACTGGTCAGTTGGCGGTCTCAACTACGTATGTACTGAGATGAGAGCCAACGTTCGTAAGGGGGAAGCAAGACATCATGTTTGTTTGGCGCATGCCGTTCGAGGCCGTTTCCGTTTGCAGCGCCAACCTGGGAACAATGGGCACGATCATTGTGGGCTCAGAGTCCGACACACTTGCTGCGAAGACGAGATACGTCGACGTTTCCGCGGGGATCGCCTCTGTCGTCACAATGGTCGCCGTCGTGACACCATCGGACACTTGGGTGGTGATCGAGAGATAGCGTTCTTCCGACTCATCGAGCGCAGCCTCGCTGACTTCGCCGGCCGACGCTGGGAAGGAGAAGACAAAGGCCACGCCGACCTCGATAGGCGATGGTCCGACGCTCTTGATGGTCGCTCTGCTGGGCGTAATTTCCTCGCTCAGTGATATCCAATCGACCGCGAGTTCCACGCCCCACGCGGAGACGTCCTCGCTGGCTACCGGAAGTTCGACCTTTTGTACTTCTGCACCATTCGTGTCACCGATGCTGATGACGCTAGCGCGGGGCTTTCCGATGTTCTCACTCGGGTACAGGTTGACTGTACGGCTGGGAAGATAGACGCGTTCGGCACCCAGAGGAAGCCGCAGGGTCGCAATACCGTCGGCGCGATCTGCGAACGTGACAGACGTGATCTGCCCCCTCACCGTCAGCAACGCAGTTCCCGTGATCTCGAAAACACGAGCATCCCAAGTGACAGTGAGCGTGCTGGCGTCCCCAGAGGTCAAGGCAATGTCCCGGGGGAATGGGGTGTCGAATCTCTGACCCCACGTTGACTCATATGTCGTCGCAACGACTGTCGACGATCTGCCCAAATCGACGGTTGGAAGAACCTGACGTCTTGCGGTCGTGGCCGAGTTCGCGGACGCGGAAGACGCTCCGACGTCGATTGAGACAGCTACCCCTGCTGTAACCACCAGACTTTTCAGAACAGCGCGACGAGAAAAATGCATTTGAAACCGATCAGCGTCAGAACGAGCACGAGAAAACTTGACGCGCAGCCGCTTGGCCTCGCTATCAAGGGACGGTATTAACAGGTGCAAAAAACACTTGTGCTAGAACTGCACCTGACAGTGATGCCGCGGCACTGAGCGCTAGCGCAATCAAGATCCCGGACCACCAAACTCGCCGAGCCCGCACTCCCAAGGCGATTAAGACCAGCGGGGCAATCACCTGGACCGTGAAGGTTGGAATTGTTCCAAGATAAAGCACGTTCGCGCTGGTGATTTCGGCGCCGCCCTGCCCGACGTCCTTCAGGGCCGTGTCAGTTACGGCCGCGAGCCAAAACCACGACCCGAAAAGTGCTGCGCTACACAAGGCGGCTCCGATGAGAAAGCCTATGTAACGCTCGCCCCGCCAACCTCTCACGACTGATCCACTCCTAAACCAGAAAGACGGTAATTACAGCTGTACAAGGGGCCGCTGAGGAATTCCCTCAGGGCATCTGACGCAACCGGCCGTCGTGTTGGCTTTCCTGCAGGCTACCTGGACATCGACACCTCCGTCTGTCCACCAAATGGTGGACAACCAGGTTTATGGGCCGAGACTCTCCACAGCCACCGACCCACCGATGTGTTGTCCGTTTGACATAGGAGGGGAACGATGCGAGGGTGGCCACTAAGCGCAGAGGGGTGCAACTTTACGCGGTACAACGACGCTGAAGTGTCAAAATTCGCGTTAGCTGTGCGTTACGTATAGCTCAATTGGGGGAAGTGTGAGTTATTTTTCGAGCGCGCCGATAGATAGGAGTAGTCTTTTCGCGGTAGCGATCTTTGGTGGTATCTCAGCCTGGGCTTTCTCGCCGGTGGTGGCAAATGCCGAAGAGCTGCCGATTGACCCGTCGGAGGTGCCCGAATACGTTGAGAAGACGGTGGGAAGCGGCTTCACGGATCTCGCGGGGATTCACCAGGAGTATCGCGAAGCCGTTGCGTCGTTCCCATTTCCTCTGCCAGATGGTCAGCAGTTCCCACCCGAATCGAGTCTGAACGACGACGCTCCAACATCCGACGCGGTTAGGCGCAGAGTCGTCTGGCAGAAGGGTAGCGGCGTCGCCGAGGCGTACATGTACTGGGAGACCGCTACGGTCGTCGCCGCCAGCGAGGCGCAAGATCGCGGCGAGTTCATCCGCGCGCAGGCCTTACTCGACACGCTTGAAGCGGGCTACAACTCGGACTTCCGACGTCTTGTGCTCATTGACCGCGGGAATGAGTTTGTGCGAACGCAAGTCGGCGCGGCGAGGTCTGGTGACTTCGGCCCACTGCGGGATGCTGTCTGCGCATAAGTTGAAACGCCGCCTTCGTTAAGACGACGGTAAAACCAAAATCCTCCGCCACCGATGGCGGTCTCACACACTCCAACGCGAACGCTAACGGCTCGCGTGTACACCTGGAAGGATCCGCCAATGGCGTGGACCTACGACAGCACGAACGCAGAGCAAGGTAGCGATGTAATCAACTACTGGAAGTATCGCCAAGTGCGCGGGAACTTGCAGATGCGGTTGACTGACGTCGCGATCGCAAACGGTGAGCGCTGGTACTCGGCCGTGTATTTCATCTGTGTGATCGACCGCTCGGGCAGAGTCCATGGCGACACTTCCATAACCAAAACATGGGGGCAGGCTGCGAACTACAAAACGATCGCTGTCGTCCCTAACCTGGCTGTGCGCTTCCAGATTCGCGCGTCCGTTCGCAGAAGCAACGGAATCGAAGTCTACAACTGGTGGAGCGCACAGATGCGCTGGGACAACACGAGCATCTCGTAGGCGACGAGTCGATCAGACCCCGGGGACACTACTCAGAGATAGGGTTCAGGCATGGCCTCCAAGTCGAAACTCGTGGTCGGCGTCACATGCGGAGTCGTGATGGCGGGCCTCATTGCGCTTGCCACGCCGGCCGTCGCGTTTGTGGGTGACACAATTGAACGTGCACGAACGGCGGCGTCGGTCGTCGAAACAGGTTCCCCACAGCCTGCAGGGTCTTTGCCCGCCTTCAACGGCGAGCTCACAGACTACTCCGGGTGGACAGACGAACAGCTCGCCGAAGCCCGGGCGGAGGATCCCTTCCCCGTGATGGTGAACCACCCATCGCGCTTCGCCGGAGACTGCCGACAGAACTCGGTCATGACCAAGACCGGCGCCTTGCAGGGTGCGCAGACGCTCGTCGATATGGGCCCGTCAGCATTGGCGGCGGGAGCGGTCGAACGTACCGCAGACGGACGAATCAAGTCCTACACTGTCGCGGCCGGAGACGCGGGGGACTCGATCGGCGAGCGATTCTGCGTCGACTACGTGACCGTCTTCCAGTTCAATCACGTCTGGCCGTACCCCCAGCCCGGAGACGTGTTGTCCCTGTTGCCGGCAGGCGCCGACTAGACAAGGGTCGTCGGTAGCTACCGGCCAGGGGATCGAGGGACGTGAAGGTTTTTCGCGAAGTCGGGCTTGGACGACAAACCTGCAGCCTGTGCGCGCATGGACACGAGTCTGCGTCCAACAAAACGATCTGTTCCTGAAGCGCTGCGTCGGGGAGATGGGTCGTATCCATGCTCCAGGGTGCGCGTGAGAGCAGTTTGGAAGTAAAGAGTTGTGTTCGTGGGTGGAGCGAGCCTCAACAGACACCTACAGTGCGCATGCGCGTACGGATGCGCCTCTGAGCACACGGCAGTCTCAGCCTGAAGCTACCTACTTCGCAGCCTCCAGAACGGCAGAGATCGTCGCTTTGAGTCGCTGCGCACTGTCGAAGGTAACGGCGAAGAATCGGTGCCCATCTTCGAACGGCCCAACGTAGAGGTACGTGGCTTGGCTTCTTCGATCGCGACGACGAAGTCGTCGGCGAAGAGCTGCGCGGGATTGCCGTCGAGGCTCTCGGGTTTCGTCATCGTGCGGGATGATCGGTCTTCTGGGTCAGGCTGGGACAAGGTGAGACACCCGTGAGCGATGGTACGAACCCGCTGGCGTCGATTCCGTCGACGTGGGCAAAGTTTGGCGTGGGGCTGCGGCAGCTGCGAGCGGTCAGCCTGCGGGCGCCGGAGACCCAGCAGTTGGCGGGCCCAGCGGGCGTGGTTCTGTCCCGGTCGCAGCTTCAGCGCTACGAGGCTGGGACGTCGCGACCCTAGCTCGCCTATCCCGACCACCTGGATCAGGTGTACTGCGCGGGTGGGTGGGTGTCGCTTGCGATCCGGTCACTGTACGGGGCTCTATGGGATCCGTGGGATGAGGCGCAGGCGTTGCCCGGCTCCATCACGCCCATCGATGGCCCGCTCGGTATGACGGCATCGTGTGGATAGCGCTCAAGCCGCTGCCCGGACACGCCGACACACAGCACGCCCTCGCCCTTACATCGGGACCATGGCGGCTCGCTCTCAGTCCGCTCATTCCGGCCTCAGGCATCGTGCTTATGACCGGCAAAGCGGAAGACTCGTCCGGTGAGGCGGCCACGCTCAACCTGGACAGTACGCTGCCGGTGTTCTGCCTGCGCGGGGCAGGCGCGCCACCCAATTCGGTGGCGGTTATCGACATTCGTCGGCGGTGGCAGCACCAGAACATCGAGCCGAGAGAAGGCCGCCCGCGACTGCGAGAACTCGGGCGAAGGCCGCGGCAGGTGGATCCCGCTTCCGAGGTCGCGAGGGCGGAGACGGCGCGCCTCAAGGTGAGGTGATCGATCCGCCGCGGCAACTGCGCGCCTCGCCCAGAAGACAGGGTCGCTCAACCAACGACGCCTCCGGCAAGAGTGCGGAGGCGTCGTACTCGCGTGGGGACACGAGTGTGAGGGGGGGTATCAGGACGGGCTCGGCGGCTGCGGCCTTGTACGCCTCGACGATGGTCGCGGGCACCCGGCCGCGGTCGCTGACAGTGTGCCCGTTCTCCCGCGCCCACTTCCGGACCGCCGCAAGATTCACGTCGCTCTTCGCCCTCGTGGCGCGGCTACCGGCGCGCGGGGTGGCGGCGGATCCTGTGGGGCGGGCGGCGTTCACAAACGGGGCAAGTGCCTGGAAGAACGTGTCGGCGTTCTTGTCGGAAAGGTCGATCTCGTAGACGCGGCCCTCGATGGAGAAGGTAATCTGCTTTCCTTCACCTTCCTCGAGCGGGGTTCCGTCGAGGTCGTCGATGAGCTGAGCAACGTGTCGAGTAGCCATACTCGTAAATCTGCACAGTCGGACATATCCCATTGCCCCGACATTCGTGCTCACGACGGTCACGGTGATTCGCCAAGTGACTTCTTGAACTCCGAATGGGTCTTCGCTCGTTTCGCAAGGGACAGATCGGCCCGTCGCTCTTTGTGAAGCGACGGGCCGATCCGGTGCTTACCTCTGCCTCTCTTTCAAGCGCGCGCCTTCGCGCGGCGGCGAGCGACCATCATGAAGGCGATCCCGCCGAGGATGAGCGCGCTCGCCCCAATTCCTGCAGCTGTCGTGCCGGTGCTGTCATAACCCGTCAATGCCAGCCCGTCGGTCACGATGAGGGATGCGTAGACCGAGCCGCTGGTCGCGCCACGTACCTCGATCTTGCGGGCTCCGAAGTCAGTTCCGGACGGAATGGTGATCGTCGCGGATACGGTGCCGTCGGCGCTGGCCGTGGTCGAGAGCAGCTTGATCGGCGTGGAGTGCAGCCAGATCTCAACCGCCTCGCCGGGTGCAAAGCCACTGGCTTTCACTGTGACCTGGTTGCCGCGGGCGACCGTGCTTGTCGACACCGAGGCCGCGATCGACGGAGCTGAGGCAGTCGGCGAGGTGAGCGGCGTCTCTGTCGGCGTCGGCGTCGATGTCGGCACCGGGGTCGGCGTGGGAGTCGGATCCGGCGTGGGCGTCGGTTCCGGCGTGGGAGTGGGGGTGGGCGTGGGAGTCGGCTCGGGCGTCGGTGTCACGCAGTCGCCGGGCAGTGTGTACACGTGCTCACCGACGGGCGCGGTGAGCGTCGGGCGGTAGTGCTGAACGACACTCAGCGTCGTGGGCCCCTCGCTGGCAAGCGGAACGTATCGAGCAGTTCGCTCGTACGCCACAGGTGCGTCGCGGTCGACAAGCTACTGATCCGGCCTATGACGGCAACCCCGACGACAGGGGGACTCGCGCCGTCATCTATCTCCGCGTGAGTAGCAAGAAGCAAGTCGACACTGACTACGACCCAGAAGGAATCTCGCTCCCTGCCCAACGCCTCGCCTGCGAGAAGAAGGCTGAGCAGATGGGGCTCCAGATCGTCGATGAGTACGTCGACGCGGGCTTCTCTGGTACTGACGTCGCAGGGCATCCCTTCTCGACAGTCTTGCGGAGCCCCACACGAGCCGCAGCAATGAATCCGGGGCTCACCCGCAGCTGGTCCCAGTACCGTTCAACGGCGTCTTCGACGCGGGCCATCTGCATGTATGGTGCGTCGCAAAGCTTGTCCTGACTGCGACGACAGAAGAAGTAGTCGTACGTTCCGCCGCGCCCGTTCACGTGAGCCACAATGATCCGTCCGTGCGCATCATCTGTTGAGTGGCAGTTGCCGCAATAGAGCGTGCTCTTCAAGTAGTGGTGATGAATGCGCCGCCGCTCGCCCGTGGCACGAACAGAGATGACCTCCTGGACACGGCCAAAAAGATCTCCATCAACGAGCGGGTCATGACGGCCGGGGTAGATGTTGCCCTTGAACCGCGTGAAGCCCAGATAGTACGGGTCCTGGAGGAGTCGAAGTAGCTGATTGTCGGAGAGCTGCTTGGACGGCCAGCGCGCCGAGGCCCGCGTCTTCAGCCCGCGAAGGTAAAGCTCATCTGCGAGCGCTGGGATGCTATACGCGCCCGTCGCGTACAGCTCAAACGCGGCGGCGGCACGCTCGCTGCACACGCAGCTGACGGAGAATCTGCGGAAGCTCGATCAGCGGGAAGAGAACCTGTTGGACCTGGCCGCCGATGGCACGCTTCCACGCGAGACGATTCAGAAGCGGATGAACGCCATCCTGCGAAACCGAGCCGCGATGAGCGCGCGCCTTGAGAAGACGGAGCAGAAGTTGGCAGTCGTCGTGGACTACCTGGACGCGGCGCTGTCGCTTCTCGAGCGCCCGGGCGAGTTGTACGCAAATGCAACGGATGAGCAGCGGCGCATGCTGAATCAGGCGGTCTTCTCGCGCATCTACGTATACGCGGATGAGATCACGGACGTCGAGTTCAACGAGCCGTTCGACATGCTGATGGCGGCGGGGGAATTGTACGAGAGCCCAACGAAAACCGCCCCTGAGAACAGGGGCGGGGACGTATCTGCCGAGGCAGCGAGTCTCGTAAACATCGCTCTCGGCGATATTTCGAGTAACGCTGACGTGGTGGGCCCCGTGGGGCTCGAACCCACGACCCGCGGATTAAAAGTCCGATGCTCTACCGACTGAGCTAGAGGCCCTCGGCATCCACCCTACCGGCCCTGACGGGGCGCACGTGTTCATCGGGGCGCGTTCGTGCGACGATCCAGAACAGGTGGGGGCCGCCGATCGCGGCGGTGAGCAGGCCCACGGGAGCTGTAGGGGTGCGAGGGCGCGCTGGGCGATCACGTCGGCGACGACGAGCACGGTGGCGCCGGTCACGGCCGAGCCGATGACGGGCACTCCGCTGGTGCCCATCGCGCGGCGGGCCAGCTGCGGCGCGGCGAGGGCGGTGAAGCCGATGGGTCCCGAGACGGCGGTGGCGGTTCCGGTCAGCAGCGCCGCGACGATGACGAGCGCGAGGCGCACGCGTGCGGTGCGCACGCCGAGGGAGCGGGCGGTTTCGTCGTCGAGTTCGAGGGCGCGGAAGTCGCGATAGATCACGGCGAGGACGAGACCCAGGATGCCGATCGAGACGAGCAGCAGGGCGACGTCGGCGAACGAGGTGGCCGCGAGGCTGCCGTGCAGCCATTGGTCGGCGGTGCGGGCGATTCGAACTGACGCGAAGACACGACATGCAGAGCGAGCGCCGGACCCCCTCGCCTGGGGTCCGGCGCTCGCCGTCTGCTCCGATCGATCATCGATCGGTCGGGTGCGTGAGCTCACGCATCCGAAGGATTACATCGGGGGCATCAGCACCGAGTCGATGAGGTACACCGTGGCGTTGGCGGTCTGGACGCCACCGCAGACGACGTTGGCGGTGCCGTTGACCGTGATCGAGTCGCCCGAGCCGGCGACGGTGACGTCCTGGCCCTCGACCGTGGCGTGCGTGCCGTCGATCTCGTCGGGCGCGATCTGGCCGGGGACCACGTGGTAGGTGAGGATCTTGGTCAGCGTGGCGGAGTCGGTCTTCAGGCCCTCGATGGTGGAGGCGTCGATCTTGGCGAACGCGTCGTCGACGGGGGCGAAGACGGTGAACTCGCCGCCGTTGAGCGTGTCGACGAGGTTCACGTCGGGGTTCAGCTGGCCGCTGACAGCCGCGGTGAGCGTGGTGAGCAGCGGGTTGTTCGATGCGGCGACGGCGACCGGGTCGGCAGCCATGCCCGCGACCGAGCCGGCACCCGAAGGAACGGCTGCGGCGTAGTCGGCGCAACCGGGGCCGACGAGGTTGGCGGCGGGGTCCATCGCCGACGACGAGGCCGAGGGGGATGCGGCCATGGAGGGCGCGGTGCTCTCTTCGGCCGTGGAGCCGCCCGAGGTGGTGCCACCCGAACATGCGGTGAGTGCGAAGGCCGAGCCCAGAACGAGGGCGAGACCAGCGACGACAGGCTTCTTGTTGGTGAGCATGACATTCCTCCGAAATCGTTCGGATCGCGTTCACGATCCGTCAGGGACACCCCGGTGCGAGGGGCGGTTCGCCGTGGAGCGGCTTACACAGGGTCTTCGGGACTCCCCGGGGATCGGATTGCGAAATGTTGCGGATCGGCGCCGAATGCATGGTTCGAGCGTCATAAATTCCCAGATCAGCGCAGGATAAATATTCTCCGGAATATTTCTTCATCACGCTCGCCCGGTCGCTCCGTCAGCCCGATGCGCCCTACGCGCACCATCGGCTCGCGCGCGCATACGTGAGTCTTTGTACGGGTAGGCAATGATGGATGCCATGGTGATCGACGGTTTTGATCTGCCCGACGACGGGGCGGAGCACGTCGACCATGTCGGGGAACTGCTGCAGCGCACCGCCACGGGAGATCGCGCCGCGTTCACCGAGTTGTACGACGTTCTGTCCGGCCCGCGCCTTCGGCCTCATCCTGCGCGTGCTCGTCGATCGTTCGCAGAGCGAAGAGGTGCTGCAGGAGGTCTTCGTGGAGATCTGGCAATCCGCTGCGCGTTTCACTCCGAACAAAGGGCAAGGAAGATCGTGGGTTCTCACGATCGCCCACCGACGGGCCGTCGACCGCGTGCGGTCGTCGCAGTCGAGTGTCGATCGTGACGTGCGCGCGGGATTGCGCGATATGGACGTCGCCTATGACGACGTTTCGGAGAAAGTCGAGATGAGGATCGAGGGACGACGCGTCGTCGATGCATTGGCGGCGCTCCCCGACGCGCAGAAAGAAGCACTCACCCTGGCCTACTTCGGTGGATACAGCCAGAGCGAGATCGCTGCCCTCGTCGGGGCGCCCCTCGGAACGATCAAGACGAGGATGCGCGACGGATTGTCACGCTTGAGGATGGAGATGGGGGTGGACAAGTGAACGAGAGGGATTTCGCCGACCTCGCTGCCGGTCACGCGCTCAACGCGCTGTCGGACGCAGATGAACGCGCGTACCAGGAGGCTCTGGCGGGACATCCGCAGTGGGAGCTCCATGTCCGCCGTGCCGCCGACGCGGTAGCCGCCATCAGCGACACCATCGAGCCCGTCGAGCCGCCGGCGTCCGTTCGCGCCTCGCTGTTCGCCCGGATCTCGGAGCTGCCGCAGGAGCAGCCTGCCTTCGCAGCCGATCCCCTCGAGTCCGATGCCGAAGACTTCGCCGCCGCAGGCCCCGCACCGGTCGATCCCGAGGCCGACGTCCCGCGTCCCGCGGCGTCCTTCGGGTGGGGCCGGCGCCGATGGTTCACGTTGGCCGCCTCGGTCGCAGCCGTCCTCGTGCTGGGCTTCGGCGCCGTCACGGTGGGGCAGCTGATGGCTCCTCCGGCCGCCGTCGTCGCGCTGGAGCAGATCGAGCAGGCGCCCGATGCCCGCTCGGCGTCGACCACCATGGCCGATGGCACGGTCGCGACGGCGCACTGGTCACCATCGACGGGGCAGAGCGTGCTGGTCACCGACGGCATGCCCGCCCTCGCGTCGGGAACGACCTACGAACTCTGGTTCGTTCGCGGAGAGACGCCGATCGCCGCGGGCACCTTCGAACCGGATGCCGACGGCAAGGCCGTCGCGGTTCTCGACGGCGAGATGCACGCCGGCGATGTCATCGCCGTCACGATCGAGCCCGCGGGAGGCTCGCCAGACGGTACCCCCAGCACGGAGCCGGTGGTCGCGGTCGCGACGGCCTGAGCCGCCGGGGCTCGGCCCTCGGCGAGGGCCGACGCCCTAGCCTGGGACGATGAGCGATTCCCCGCGCGAGTTCCACAAGCCGGTGCGGCGACCTGCCGAGCTGTTCGACCGTCTGTTCTCGGCCGAAGACCCGGCCGAGGTGTCGCGCGTGGCGCACAGCACCGCGCAGGCCCTGCTCTCGCGGGTACGTGCAGACCCGACGGTCGACGTCGTCGAACGCCTGGTCGCTTTCACCGACGATCACGGCATCGACGACATCGCCGAGCTGTGGTCGCGTTCGCCGGCTCGCTCACTCCCGGGCGCGCTGTGGCGGCTGTACCTGCTGCAGCTGATGATCCACGACGACGCAGCGACCGCGGCCCTGCTGTACGAGCGTGGACGCGTCGAGATGACGACGGTCGATCCCGTGGTGGCCGGGGCGCCGGCCCCCGCCGGACCGGAAGAACTGGTGCAGCTGATCGACACGATCCTCCGGGGGCTCTTCGAGGGCGATTTCGCCGTCGCCCTCGATCGTGCCGCGGCGTTCTGCCGCGTTCAGGCGGCCGGCTCCACCCACCTCGCCGACGACTACGAGAACACCGAGTCGGAGCGGGCGACGGCATTGACCACGCGGGCGCTGCGCCTGTCGACGTACGCCGACGACCTCGCGGCCGCGGCATCGTTGTGGCGCCGAGACGCACTGTCCTGAGGCGCTTCCCGGGCGGCGATCGACCCGCGGGACGCTGCGTCGGCAGAACTGCCGCTGACTCCCCGTGGTGGGCGCCCGCGTGAGGGCGGCGCACAGACGACCTGCGAAAAGAAAAGCGCCGGACCGCAGAACGCCTCTCGGCGCAAGGCCGCTCATAGCGGCAGAAGATGGAGCCCGGGGTTACTGCGGCCCGGCTAGAAGAGTGTAACAAGCGACCCCGCGACACATTCCCTCCGCGTCCCCCGTTGACACGGCCCGGGCGTGTCGGTGCCTCGGCGTAGGCTCGCTGCATGGCTTGGCGCTCCGCTGTCTCGATCGACCCCGTGGCATCCGACGATCGGAGGACGGACTTCGCCGACACGATCACGATGATCGACCCCGGGGCGCCCGCGGTCCTCATCGGAGATCTGAGCGCGCAGCGCGGCGACGGCATCTTCGAGTCGCTGGGCGTCGTCGACGGGCACGTGCAAGAGGTGGGCCCGCACCTCGCGCGTCTCGCGCATTCCGCCGGCCTCTGCGACTTGCCGGCACCGAACCTCGCCCAGTGGCGGGCCGCCATCGAGCGGATCGCCGTCGAGGCCGGCCCCGGCGAGAACGTCATCAAGCTCATCCTCAGTCGCGGTCTCGACCAGGGGCCCGCCCCCACCGCGTGGGTCACCCTGGCCACGGCGCCCGACAGCGCGCGCGCTCGTCGCGACGGCGTGCGCGTCGTCACCCTGGACCGGGGATACACCCTCGACGTTCCCGCGCGCGCTCCGTGGCTGCTGCTGGGGGCCAAGACCCTGTCGTACGCCACGAACATGGCCGCCATCCGCGAGGCGCACCGCCGCGGTGCCGACGACGCCGTCTTCGCGACCAGTGATGGTTTCGTGCTCGAGGCGCCCACGGCATCCGTGGTCTTGCGTGTCGGTGACCGCTTCGTGACGCCGGCGCCGCAGGCCGGCATCCTGCACGGCACGACGCAGCTGAGCCTGTTCGCCCACCTCGAGACCCGCGGTTTCGATACCGCATACGAGAACGTGCCGATCGCCGACCTCGAGACCGCGGATGCCGCGTGGCTCCTGTCGAGCGTGCGGCTGGCGGCCCCGATCGCGAGCGTCGACGGCCGCGACAAGAGCATCGACCGGGCGCTCACCGCCGAGATCAACGCCTACTTGCTCGCTCCCCGCGACTGACGCGGGAACCACGAAGGCCCCGCCGGGGCGGGGCCTTCGTGGGGGAGCGGCTTATCCGAAGCGGCCGGAGACGTAGTCCTCGGTGGCCTGCACCGACGGTGCGGTGAAGATCGCCGAGGTGTCGTTGTACTCGATGAGCTTGCCGGGCTTGCCGGTGCCGGCGATGTTGAAGAACGCCGTCTTGTCGCTGACGCGCGAGGCCTGCTGCATGTTGTGGGTCACGATCACGATCGTGTAGTCGTTCTTCAGCTCCGAGATGAGCTCCTCGATCGCGAAGGTCGAGATGGGGTCGAGCGCCGAGCAGGGCTCGTCCATCAGCAGCACGTCGGGAGAGACGGCGATCGCGCGGGCGATGCACAGACGCTGCTGCTGACCACCGGACAGGCCGCCGCCGGGCTTGTCGAGACGGTCCTTGACCTCGTTCCAGAGGTTCGCGCCCTGCAGCGACTTCTCGACGAGGGCGTCGGCGTCGCTCTTGGCCATGCGCTTGTCGTTGAGCTTCGCGCCGGCCAGCACGTTCTCGCGGATCGACATCGTGGGGAACGGGTTCGGGCGCTGGAAGACCATGCCGACGTGGCGACGCACCAGCACCGGGTCGACGCCCGGTCCGTAGAGGTCGTCGCCGTCGATGAGCACGCGCCCCTCGACCCGGCCGCCGGGGATCACCTCGTGCATGCGGTTGAGGGTGCGCAGGAACGTGGACTTGCCGCAGCCCGACGGACCGATGAAGGCGGTGACCGAGCGGGGCTCGATGTCGATGGAGACGCCCTCGACCGCGAGGAAGTCGCTGTAGTAGACGTTGAGGTCCTGGACCTCGATGCTCTTGGACACGGGAGTGCCTTTCCTCGCTCAGCGGGACTTCGGCGCGAACACGGCCGCGACGACCCGGGCGATCAGGTTGAAGATGACGACGAGGACGACCAGCAGGAATGCCGCACCCCAGGCCTGGGCCTGAGAGGCGTCGATGTCCTGGCCGGGGAAGCTGTACGCGGTGTAGGCCATGACGGGGAGGGTCTGCATCGGGCCCTCGAACGGATTGGCGTTGAAATTGTCGGTGAAGCTCGCGGCGATGAAGATCGGCGCCGTCTCACCGACCACGCGAGCCACCGCGAGGACCACGCCGGTGATGATGCCCGAAGCCGCGGTGCGCAGCACGACCTTGACGATCGTCGCCGACCGGGGCACGCCGAGCGCGAGAGAGGCCTCGCGGAGGTCGGCCGGAACCAGGCGCAGCATCTCCTCGGTGGAGCGGATGACGATAGGGATCATCAGCACGCACAGGGCGATGGATGCCGAGAACCCGCTGAACGCCTTGGGTCCGACGATCAGGCTGAACAGCGAGAACGCGAACAGACCGGCAACGATCGAGGGGATACCCGTCATCACGTCGACGAGGAAGGTGATCGCACGCCGCAGCGGATTGCTCGGCTGGGCGTACTCGACGAGGTAGACGGCTGCCAGGATGCCGATCGGCACCGAGATGAGCGCGGCGATGCCCGTGATGATGAGCGTTCCCGCGATCGCCTGCCACGCGCCGGCGGTGGCGACGACCTCGAGGGTGTTCGGATCGAACGAGGTGCCCCCCACCTGCGTGATGAATTGCCAGTTGACCACCGCGAGGCCCTTGGACACGACCGTGTACAGGGTCGACACGAGGGGTGCGACGGCGAGCAGGAAGGCGACGGTGACGAGGCCGCGCACGACCCGGTCGACGGCCTTGCGACGGTTCTCGACGATCGAGGAGCCGATGCCGATCGCGATCAGGTACACCAGGGCCGAGAAGATCAGCCAGGTGGCGACGTTGAACTCGCCCATGATCAGTTGCAGCGCGGCGATCACGACGGCGACGCCGGCGAGCAGCGCGGGCTCGATGAACCGCGGGAGTCGGCCGCTCGTCAGCGCGAGCGGAGCGGAGGGAGCGGAGGCGGTCACGAGCGCTTTCCCTTCTTGCGGCCCTTGGCGCCCGGGCCCGTCGCGGCGATGATGTAGCGCGCGAACATGTTGACCGCGAGCGAGACGACGAACAGCATCAGGCCCGTACCGATCAGGGCGGAACGCTGCAGGTCGGTGGCGATGGGGAAGTTCAGCGCGATATTGGCGGCGATCGTCTGGGAGTTGTACCCGTCGGTCAGCAGCAGCACCGAGTAGATGAGGCTGGGCGAGATGATGAGCGCGATCGCCATCGTCTCACCGAGCGCGCGCCCCAGGCCCAGGAGCGTCGCCGACACCATGCCGCTGCGGGCGTAGGGGAAGACGGCCAGGCGGATCATCTCCCACCGCGTGGCGCCGAGGGCGAGAGCGGCTTCCTCGTGCAGGCGCGGGGTCTGCAGGAAGATCTCGCGGGTGATCGACGTCACGATCGGCAGGATCATGACAGCGAGCACCACACCACCGGTGAACATCGTCGAACCGGTCGTCGACACCGGGCCCTGGAACAGCGGGATCCAGCCGAGGTATTCGTTGAGGAAGTCGCTCACGGGCAGCAGCAGGGGGCGCATCACGATGATGCCCCAGAGGCCGAACACGATCGAGGGGACCGCGGCCAGCAGGTCGACGATGTAGCCGAGGGCTCCCGCGACCTTGCGCGGAGCGTAGTGCGAGATGAACAGGGCGATGCCGATGGCGACGGGGGCACCGATGACCATGGCGATCAGGGCGGCCCAGATGCTGCCGAACAGCAGCGGTCCGACGTAATCCCAGAAGTTCGTCCACGCCCCGTTCTGGTAACCGGCGAGGTCGCCCTCGCTCCAGTTGGCCGTGATGGCCGGCAGGCCTCGCAGGATCAGGAAGATCGCGACGCCGGCCAGGATGAGCATGATCGACACGGCCGCCGTGGTCGACAGGCCGAGGAAGACGGTGTCGCCGACGCGGCGCGTGCCGACGATGCTCGATCGGGGCGCCGGCGGGGACGACGGGGCGGTCTCTGTGTCAGCGACGGTGTCAGTCACGTGGGACCTCACGCTCGGCACGGGTCATGGGGTGCTCCTCGGTCGGGTGTTCTGTGAGGATTCGGCTCAGCGGAACGCCCGATCGTGATCGATCGCTCCGATCAGCCCGGCCCGGCCCGCACGGAGCGTGCGAGCCGGGCCGAGTCCGACAGATGTTTACTTGATGGCCGAGAGGGTCTTGGCGGCAGCCGAGAGGACCGAGTCGGGCAGCGGGGCCGAACCGGCGTTCTTCGCCGCGACCTGCTGACCGAGGGTGCTCGTGACGAAGCCGAGGTACGACTTCACCAGCTCGGACTGCTTGGTGTCCTTGAACGTCGAGCAGGTGATGGCGTACGACACCAGCGGGATCGGGTAGGTCTCGGCGGTGAGCTTGGAGTAGTCGAACTTCTTCGACAGGTCGCCCGGAACGCCGTTGCTGGCATCGACGGCGGCGAGCTCGAACGTCTTCGACACGGCCTCGGCGCTGTAGGGCAGCGCGGTGCCGTCCTGGATGACCGCGACCGACTTCAGGTCGCCGATGGCCGAGTGGTCGGCGTAGCCGATGGTGCCGGAGCCGGCCTTGACGGCCTCGACGACGCCGGAGCCGCCCTTCTGCTTCGAGACGTTGCCCTCGACCGGCCAGTCCTTGCCCGCGGGGAAGGACCAGACCGACGACTGCGTCGCCGCGAGGTAGTTGGTGAAGTTCTGCGTGGTGCCCGAGCCGTCCGAGCGGGCGACGGTCGTGATGGCGCCGGCGGGGAGCGCGGTGCCGTTGTCGGCGGTGATGGCCGGGTCGGACCAGTCGGTGATCTGCAGCGCGAAGATCTTGGCGATCGTCTCACCCGAGAGCTTCAGCGAGCTGACACCGGGGATGTTGAAGATGATCGCGACGCCGTCGAGGTAGACGGGGATGTTGACGCCGCCCTCGGTGCACAGCGCCTTCGACTGCGAGGTCTGGTCGGCGTTCAGCGGCGAGTCGGAGCCGGCGAAGTCGTACGCGCCGCTCAGGAAGTTGGTGACACCGCCGCCGGAGCCCTGCGACTTGTCGTAGTTGATCGTGACGCCCTTCGCCTGGGCGTTGTAGGCGCTGGTCCACGCGGCCTGCGCGTTGGACTGGGCGCTCGAGCCTCCGGCGGTGATCGTGCCCGAGAGGTTGGGGTCGATCGTGAACGCCACATCGGCGGACGTGGGGGAGGCCGAGGTGCCGGCGGCACCACCGGAGCCCGAGGGGCCGGCGCAGCCGGCGAGGGTCAGGGAGGCCACGGCGGCCACGGTGCCCAGCTGGGCGAGTCGGGAGATCTTCACGAGGTGAATCCTTCGCATGTCGGGAACAGGAACCCGGTGCAGGGTTCGTCGTGAACGGTAAACAGCGACTCTTAAGAGACTGCGCTGCGTGGGTGAACGGCAGGTGAACCGGGGTGGCCTGTCCGGGGTGTTTTCCTGGGCGTTGTACTGTTCACCCCCGTGACGACTCCTGCCCCCGCTGCACAGGCTCCGCTCGACCGACGTGCTGCCGCGGCGCCCGCGCGCACGCTCATCGATCTGCTCGCCGACGTCGCCGCACGGCATCCGGAAGCCTCCGCGATCGACGACGGCTCGGGAGCCCTCAGCTACCGCGAGCTGCTCGCTCGCGTGTGGCGCACGGCTGCGGCCCTGCACGAGGCGGGTGTTCGTCGCGGCGACCGTGTGGGTGTGCGGATGCCGTCGGGCTCGAAAGAGCTGTACGTGTCGATCCTGGCGGTCATGGCCGCCGGCGCCGCGTACGTGCCGGTGGATGCCGACGACCCCGACGAGCGCGCACGGCTGGTGTTCGCAGAGGCGGCGGTGAAGGGCATCGTCGCGGGCGACGGCGAGTTCATCGCCGCGGACGATTGCCTCGTCCGTCTCTACGACGGCGACGCTCCGCACCCGAGTACGAACGCGGTACCCGTGGTGGCACCGCCCACGGTCGAGGACGACGCCTGGATCATCTTCACCTCGGGCTCGACGGGCGTGCCGAAGGGGGTGGCGGTCACGCACCGCTGCGCCGCGGCGTTCGTGGAGGCGGAGGCGCGCATCTTCCTGCGGGACGAGCCGCTGGGCCCCGGCGACCGCGTGCTCGCCGGTCTCTCGGTGGCGTTCGACGCCTCGTGCGAGGAGATGTGGCTGGCGTGGGGGCACGGCGCATGCCTCGTGCCCGCGCCCCGCTCGCTCGTACGCTCGGGCGAGGACCTCGCGCCCTGGCTCCTTCGCCAGGGCATCACGGTCGTGTCGACCGTGCCCACGCTCGCGGCGATGTGGCCCGCCGACTCGATCGAGAACGTGCGCCTGCTCATCTTCGGTGGCGAGGCGTGCCCGCCCGAACTGGCCGCTCGTCTGGTGGCCGACGGGCGCGAGGTCTGGAACACCTACGGACCCACCGAGGCCACCGTCGTCGCGTGCGCCGCCCCGCTCGATGGCACACTGCCGGTGCGCATCGGCCTGCCCTTGGACGGCTGGGCCCTGGCGGTCGTGGATGCCGAGGGCCGGCCCGTCGCCGAGGGCGAAGTGGGCGAGCTCATCATCGGCGGCGTCGGACTGGCGCGGTATCTCGACCCCGCGAAGGATGCCGAGAAGTACGCGCCCATGCCGACTCTCGGTTGGGAACGCGCCTACCGTTCCGGCGACCTCGTGCGCTTCGAGCCCGAGGGCCTGGTGTTCCAGGGGCGCGCCGACGACCAGGTCAAGGTGGGTGGTCGGCGCATCGAGCTGGGCGAGGTCGAGTCCGCCCTGCAAGACCTGGCCGGGGTGAGCGCGGCGACCGTCGCGGTGCGCACCACCGGGGCAGGGGTTCCCGTGCTCGTGGGCTACCTCGTGATGGACGAAGGCGTCGAGCTCGACCGTGCCGCGGCGCGCACCGCCCTCGCGCAACGCCTCCCGGCGGCGACCATCCCGTTGCTCGGCGTCGTCGATGCTCTGCCGGTGCGCACGTCGGGCAAGGTCGACCGTGCCGCACTGCCGTGGCCGCTGCCGGGTGCCGATATGCCGGCCGCGACCGACTTCTCGGCCGACGAGGCCTGGTTGGCCGCGCAGTGGCAGGCCGTACTGGGCCTTCCCGTCACCGAGCGCAAGGCCGACTTCTTCGACCTCGGCGGCGGCTCCCTCGCCGCCGCGCAGCTCGTCTCGCGCATCCGCGCACGCGTGCCCGAGTTCTCGGTCGCCGACATCTACGACGTCCCGCGCCTGGGAGCGATGGCCAAGGCGCTCGGTCCCCAGCTGGCCGACGAGACGCCCGCGCAGTTCCACCGCCCTGCCCCGACGCCGCGCACGACCCAGTGGGCGCAGACGCTTCTCGGTGCCCCGCTCTTCGTGCTCGCGGGTGTGCGATGGCTGCTGTACCTGCTCACCGCCTCGGCGATCCTGCGGCTCCTGCCGGGTTTCGAGGTGCTGCCGTCTGTCCCGTGGCCGGTGCTGGTGGTCGGGCTGCTGCTGTTCGCGACGCCGTTCGGACGCATGGCGATCGCCGTGGCATCCGCTCGTCTCCTTCTCGCGGGCGTGCGGCCGGGCGACTACCCGCGCGGGGGTTGGGTGCACGTCCGGCTCTGGCTGGCCGAGCAGATCGCCGACCAGGTGGATGCCGTGGGCCTGGCCGGAGCGCCGTGGGTGTCGTACTACGCCCGGGCGCTCGGTGCGCGCATCGGTCGCAACGTCGACCTGCACGCCCTGCCGCCTGTCACGGGCATGCTCGTCGTCGGCGACGGCGCCTCGATCGAGCCCGAGGTCGATCTGACGGGGTACTGGATCGACGGTGACCTCGTGCGCATCGGCGAGGTGCGCATCGGGGCCGATGCCACCGTCGGGGCGCGCTCGACCCTGGCGCCGGGAACCCGCATCGGGCGCCGCGCCGAGATCGCCCCCGGCTCCGCGGTGTTCGGCCGGGTGAAGGCCGACCAATCGTGGGCCGGGTCGCCCGCCGTCCGCGTCGGAGGCACGGCGAAGGGGTGGCCGATGGAGCGTCCGCCCGCGCCCACCCGCTGGTTGTGGGCCTACGCGGCCTCGGCCGTCGTGCTCGCCCTGCTGCCGCTGGCCGCGTTCACCGTGGGCGGGCTGGTCATCGCCCAGGGCATCCGCGGGGCGGGATCGCTCGCCGAAGCCGCGGGGTGGGCCTTCGCCTGGCTCGTCCCGGCCGTCGCGGTCACGGGCCTCGTGTTCGCGGCATCCGTGGTCCTTCTCGTGCGCGTGCTCTCACTCGGGCTGAGGGAGGGGACCCACCCGGTGCGCAGCCGTGTCGCGTGGCAGGCGTGGAGCATCGAGAGGCTTCTGGATGCCGCCCGCACCATCCTCTTCCCGCTGTACTCGTCGCTGTTCACCCCCGTCTGGCTGCGATTGCTCGGTGCCGAGGTGGGCCGTGACGTCGAGGCATCAACCGTGCTGCTCATTCCCTCGATGACGCGCATCGAAGACGGCGCGTTCCTCGCCGACGACACCATGGTGGCCTCCTACGAACTGCGCGCCGGGTGGATGCGCATCGGGCCGGTGCGCATCGGCAAGCGCGCCTTCCTCGGCAACTCCGGAATGGCCGCGCCCGGGCACCGTGTGCCCCGCGACGGACTCGTCGCCGTGCTGTCGGCCGCGCCGGTCAAGGCCAAGGCCGGGTCGTCGTGGCTCGGCTCGCCCGCGGTGCGCCTGCGGCGCCTGTCGGCCGAGGGCGACGAGTCGCGCACGTACCGCCCGACGGCGGCGCTACGCCTGGCGCGGACGCTCTGGGAGCTCTGTCGTTTCGTGCCCGTCGTCGTCACCTGCGGCATCGGCTCGGGGGTGCTGTTCGCGCTCGCCGGCTTGTGGGAGGCTGTCGGGCCGGTCTGGACGCTGCTTCTGTCGGGCGTCGTGCTCTTGGCCGCGGGAGCGGTCGCGGCGGCGATCTCGACCGCGGCGAAGTGGGCGATCGTCGGGGTGATCCGTGCCGGCGAGCAGCCCCTGTGGTCGAGTTTCGTGTGGCGCACCGAGGTGTCCGACACGTTCACCGAGATGGTGGCGGCTCCGTGGTTCGCCCGCGCGGCCGCCGGGACGCCCGCGCTGGCGGTGTGGTTGCGCAGCCTCGGGGCCCGCATCGGTACCGGCGTATGGTGCGAGAGCTACTGGCTGCCCGAGCCCGATCTGGTGACGTTGGGGGCGGCTTCGACGGTCAACCGCGGGTGCGTCGTGCAGACGCACTTGTTCCATGATCGAATCATGAGCATGGATACCGTCGAGCTGGAACCCGGGGCCACCCTCGGCCCGCACAGCGTGGTCCTTCCGGCCTCCACCCTCGGTGCTCACGCGACCGTGGGTCCCGCCTCGCTGGTCATGCGCGGCGAGACCGTGCCGGTGGGCTCGCGGTGGAGCGGCAACCCCATCGGCCCCTGGCGCGCGGTGAAGGTTCGCGCGTACCAGTCGACGACGTGAGCGGCACCGATCCCTACGCCCCGCACAGCGGTGACGCCTCGTACGACGTGCGAGCGTACGACCTCGTGCTCGGCTACCGCGTGCGTACGAACCGGCTCGAGGGCACGGCGACCATCACCGCCGTCGCGCGGGAGCCGCTGACCTCGTTCGCCCTCGACCTCGTGGGGCTGCGAACCTCGCGGGTGCGGGTCGACGGTGCGTCGGTCCGCTTCGCGGCCGGCCCGCGCGTGCTCCGCGTCACCGCCCCTCGCGCTATCGCGGCCGGGGAGCGGTTCGAGGTCGAGGTGGCGTACGCCGGTGCCCCCGCTCCGCGCCGTTCCCGGTGGGGCACGGTCGGGTGGGAGGAGCTCACCGACGGCGCCCTCGTCGCCGGTCAGCCGATCGGCGCTCCCACGTGGTTCCCCTGCAACGATCGCCCCGACAACCGCGCGTCCATGCGTCTGGAGGTCACGGTCGACGACGGCTACACCGTCGCCGCGACCGGGGTGGCGGGGCCGAGCACCCGTCGCGGCGGGCGGGTGACCACCGTCTTCACCTCCGCCGTACCGACCGCGACCTATCTGGCGGCGGTGCACGTGGGCCGGTACCGCACTCGCTCGCTGGCGGGGAGCGGCGTCGGGGTCGTTCCGCCGGTCGGCATCGCCGCCCCGCCCGGACTGACCGCGGCGGTCGATCGCGCCTTCGCCGCCGTACCCGAGATGCTTCGCGTCTTCGACCGCGCGTTCGGGCCGTACCCGCAGGAGGCGTGCACGCTGGTCGTCACCGCCGACGAGCTGGAGATCCCGCTCGAGGCGCAGGGACTCGCGGTGTTCGGGATGAACCACCTCGTTCCCGCCGCCCAGCGGCTCGTCGCTCACGAGCTGGCCCACCAGTGGTTCGGCAACAGCGTGGGCATCGGTCGCTGGAGCGACATCTGGTTGAACGAGGGCTTCGCGTGCTACGCCGAGTGGTTGTGGTCGCAGGCGTCGGGCGGGCCCTCGGTGGCGTCTTGCGTCGCCGACCACTACGCGCGCCTCGCGGCCAAACCCCGCGATCTGCTGCTGGTCGACCCGGGACCCGACGACATGTTCGACGACCGCGTCTACAAGCGCGGGGCCCTGGCCCTGCACGCCGTGCGGCGTGCGCTGGGCGACGACGGGTTCTTCGCGTTGCTGCGCTCGTGGTCCGCGCAGCACCGCCACGCGCTCGCGACGACCGACGATTTCCGCGCGGCCGTCAGCCGGGCCGGGGGAGCGGATGCCGCCGCGGTGCTGTCGGAGTGGATCGACCGCACCGCGCTGCCGGCGCGGCCGTGACGGTGCGAATCGCGCGAGGGTGACGATGCTCCCGGGTCGCTCCTGCGCCGGTCAGCTTGCGGAAGCCACCGCGACCGCCACGACGACGCCGGGCGGTGCCTCGACGTCGAATCCGACGCCCGCCGCCGCGCCGTCGATCGTCGAGCTCCACTCGCCGTCAGCGCGCTCGACGATCCGCACTCGCGCGGGATCGACCGCGAGCCCGCGTCCGTCGGCCTTCAGCACCGCCTCGACCCGCGCCCATGTGCGCGCGTCCGCGCCCGGCAGCACACGGTCGAGGCCCGTCGCATCGGCGGCCACGGCGTCGATTCCCACCCGCTGGTCGCCGTCACGGACGGCGACGATCGCCCATCCGCTCGCGTAGGAGACGGATGCCGTGACCTCCGCCCCCGACACGCGGACGCGACCGTGGTCGCCGCCGCACCGCGAGCATCTCGACGACAGGCGAGCTCCGGGCAGGAGCTCGGTCAGCAGCGAACGCGACACCTCGCGGCGGTCTGCCCCGGCGGAGACGATGCGCCAGGCGACACGCACTCCACCGGCCCCGTTCACACGGGCGGCTCGTGCGTCTCGATCGCGACGATGCCGGCGCCGGGGTGCGCCACCGGGATGTGGATGACAGAGAAGCCGCCGGGTTCGAGCGACGACGAGCTCCCCAGGTACGCCCCGCGCATGGTGCCGGTCGCGAGCGCCACCTCTTGCAGGATGTCGGGCAGCACCGGACCGTGACTGGCGAGCACGACGGGCTTACGCGCACGGACCCGTTCGCCGATGACGGACCGGGCATCCGAGCGGCCTTGCTCCCAGGCGTCCTGGCTGATCGCCCCGCTCATCTGAATACGCTGCCCCAGCGCGTGCGAGAGCGGCGTGACGGTGCGGACGCACCGCTCCGCCGGGCTCGACACGATGCGGCGCACACCGTACGCCAGCAGCGGACCGACGATGGCTTCGGCCTGGCGACGTCCACGGGTGGTCAGCGGACGGTCGGTGTCGGCGCCCTCCCACTCGTCGCGGGGGCGGGCCTTGCCGTGCCGGAGCGCGATGAGCGGGAACGTCGGCAGCGCGCGCTCGTCGATGAGCCGTGAGAACTCGTCGAGGATCTCGATGTCGACCGGGTAGCTGAGGTTCTTGCGCGCCTTCTTCACGCTCATCCACTCGATCGCGGCCACTTCTTTGTTGGGCACGAACGATGAGGTGCGCACGGCCGCGTCGGTCGCCTCGGCCGCCCAATAGTGCACGATCTTCGTGCGTGAACTGGGCATCTTGTATCGCGAGACCCCCACGGGCACACCCAGCGAGACCCGGATGCCGGTCTCTTCGCGGATCTCGCGCACGGCGGTCTCGGCGAGGGTCTCGCCGGGTTCGACCTTGCCCTTGGGCAGCGTCAGGTCGCGATACTTGGTGCGGTGGATGAGCAGGACGCGCAGCTTGCCCTCGACGATGCGCCATACGACGCCGCCGGCGGCATAGACCGCGGTCTCCGTCACCGCGCCGCCCGGGCGCGGCGCTTGCGCTGAACGAGGGCCATCGTGTGCTCCTGCAGGTCGATGAGGGGCGCGCCGGCGGCGTCGACGCTGTGACGGGTCCATTCTCCGTCCGAGCCCAGGTGCCACGAACTGGTGCCGTCGTCCATCGCCAGATCGAACAGCGCGGTGAGCTCGTTCACCTGGCCCGGGTCCACGACGCGCACGAGCGCCTCGACCCGACGGTCCAGGTTGCGGTGCATCATGTCGGCGCTGCCGATGAACACCTGCGGGTCGCCGTCGTTGGCGAACGAGAAGATCCGCGAGTGCTCGAGGTAGCGACCGAGGATCGAGCGCACCGTGATGTTCTCGCTCATACCGGGAACGCCCGGCTTGATCGAGCAGATGCCGCGCACCCACACCTCCACCGGAACACCGGCCTGACTGGCGCGGTACAGGGCGTCGATGATCTGCTCGTCGACCATCGAGTTGACCTTGATGCGTACGCCCGAGGGCTTGCCCTCGAGGGCGTTACGACGCTCCTTGTCGATGTGCCGCAGCAGCCCCTTGCGCAGGTGCAGCGGGGCCACGAGCAGTCGCTTGAACTTCTTCTCGATCGCGTAGCCGCTGAGCTCGTTGAACAGGCGGGTGAGGTCGCGGCCCACCTGGTCGTCGACCGTGAAGAGGCCGAAGTCTTCGTAGATACGGCTCGTCTTCGGGTTGTAGTTGCCCGTGCCGACGTGGCTGTAGTGGCGCAGGCGCCCCTCTTCTTCACGGATGACGAGGGCGAGCTTGCAGTGGGTCTTCAGCCCCACGAGACCGTAGACCACGTGCACGCCGGCTTTTTCGAGCTTGCGCGCCCAGACGATGTTGTTGGCCTCGTCGAACCGGGCCTTGACCTCGACGAGGGCGAGCACCTGCTTACCGGCCTCGGCGGCGTCGATGAGCGCCTGCACGATGGGGCTGTCGCCGGAGGTGCGGTAGAGGGTCTGCTTGATCGCGAGCACGTGCGGGTCGCGCGCGGCCTGCTCGAGGAAGGCCTGCACGCTCGTGGCGAACGACTCGTACGGGTGGTGCACGAGCACGTCGTTCTTGCGGATGGCGCCGAACAGGTCGGCGCG